>MFKU01000016.1:57350-57436 GCA_001781095.1 Candidatus Kaiserbacteria bacterium RIFCSPHIGHO2_01_FULL_53_31 | reverse complement strand
GCGACCTCGAGGACGGTGCGGCGATTGATGCCCTCGAGAATGTCGCTCGAAGGCCCAGGCGTGAGGAGCGTACCACCACGGACGAT
>MFKU01000016.1:0-57212 GCA_001781095.1 Candidatus Kaiserbacteria bacterium RIFCSPHIGHO2_01_FULL_53_31 | reverse complement strand
GATCGAGGCGTCTGACACGCGACGCCATACGCTCGTCTTTAATCGGGCACCTGTCTGCGGCAATATTGGCGCTGCTTCATAAATAAAGATGCTGAGCGTCGTGGCGAGACCGCGAGAACGAACCCCTGCCACCTTCGCAGTCACATGCACCGTTGCGCGTACGAACACGTCCTCGCGGACGTCATTGGCAGCGACGAGCTCCCGTATTGCGGCAGTGAATCTCTCCTCTGTCCATTCTGGCTCAAACGTGTCGATGCCCATAACCCGTGCCGATTGGATCAATCGGTTGAAATGTTCAGGAATGCGAAAGGCCGCGAGGCCATCCTTGGTGACGCAGACGGGTAGAACAGTGTAGACACTAAGGCCATAGAGAATGGCGGAACTGGTGACTGAAAGGGCGGCATCTTCGATAGGCACAATCTCGGACCAGAAGTAGGCCTTGCCATAGACTCGACTCATGAGGGCAGTTTACCAGATTTCTGATATCCTGCGGGTACGAGATTATGAAGGCAGAAAAAGTCTTTTTTATTGGCATTGGGGGGATCGGCATGTCTGCGCTCGCGCAGCTCTATGCGCATGAAGGGAAACAGGTGACTGGTTCAGATCGAGAGGCGAGTCCGGTGACTGAACTTTTGGAAAGAAAAGGTATTAAAGTAATTATCGGACAAAAGAGCGAGAATGTACCTGCCGACGTTACAGTCGTGGTGTATAGCGACTCAGTACCCCAAAATAATCCAGAACGCACAGAAGCCCTCCAGCGCGGTATTCCACAGTTCTCTTATTTTGCGATGTTAGGAAAAGTGTCAGAAGGAAAGAAGACAGTCGCCGTTGCTGGTACGCACGGGAAGACAACGACCACCGGCATGCTGGCGAAGATATTGAAAGATGCAGGAGCGTCGCCGACAGTGGTTGTGGGTTCAATCATGAAGGATTTCGCATCTAATTACGTACACGGAGATTCAGATTTATTCGTGGTCGAGGCATGCGAATACAAAGATCACTTGCTCGAGCTCTCGCCGCAGGTGCTCGTGATTACGAATCTCGAGTGGGATCACACAGACTGGTTTTCCTCACTTGAGGCAGTCCAAGAGACATTTACGAAAGCGATTGAAAAAGTACCAGAAAGTGGATCAATTGTAACTGACACACATAATCCAAATATTGTGCCTCTGCTACCGAATACAAGAGTAAAGGTAATTGATTATATGGCAGAGCCAGCGTATACGCTTCAACTACCTGGAGGATTTAATGAGATGAATGCACGCGCGGCCGCTGCGGCCGCGCGTGCAGTGCTACCGAGTATTTCGGACTTTCAGATAATGGAGTCACTTGCATCGTTCCAGGGCACCTGGCGTCGATTTGATTACAAGGGCAAAACGGCTCAGGGAGCCGATGTGTACGACGATTATGCACACCACCCCACAGCAGTGCGAGAAACATTGAAGGCACTTCGTGCGAAAAACCGTAAGGCGACGCCTTACGGTTTGCAAGGAAAAGTGTTTGTCGCATTTCATCCGCATCTCTACAGCCGCACGCGTGATTTGCTCGATGAATTCGCGACTGCGTTCGCGGATGCCGACAAAGTCTTCATTGCGCCTATCTATGCTGCGAGGGAAGTCGACGACGGTTCAATTTCAAATGAAATACTTGCCGAGCGCATCCGCGCCACCGGCGTCGATGCACAGGCACTGCCCTCATTTGACGCAATCGAGCACACTCTAAATGAGGCAAATGCGAGCGACACCATCATCACCGTGGGCGCGGGCGATATATATAAGGTGGCGGATAAACTCGTCATGCATTCTATATGACCAACACAGGAACTCTCTCAATCGTCGCCACACCAATAGGAAATTTGGAGGATATTACGCTGCGCGCGCTACGCACGCTGAAAGAGTGCGACGTTATCTATGCTGAAGACACACGGATTATATCGAAACTGCTTGCGCGATATCAAATAAAGAAGCCCCTCCAGCGGCTTGATGCAGCGACGGAAATGCAGAAAGCCGACGAAATAATCGCACGGCTCGAAGCAGGGGAGCATGTTGCCTATGTGAGCGATGCGGGCACGCCCGGCATTTCTGATCCGGGCGCACGTATGGTGAGAGCGGTACGAGAACATTCTCACATTCTCAAGAATGTTGGAATAACAATCGAAGCGATACCGGGTCCATCTGCACTTACCACCGCGCTCTCTATTGCAGGATTAGACACAACGGGATTTACCTTTCTCGGATTCTTACCGCATAAAAAAGGTCGTCAAACAGCGCTCAAGAAATTAGCATCTTCTGATATCCCTGTTGTGCTCTATGAGTCGCCTCACCGCATTATTAAATTGCTCGATGAGTTGGAAGCGCTGCGTATTTCCAGTGTCACCATCGCCCGCGAGCTCACCAAGATTCACGAAGAAGTAACCTCGGGAACCGTTGGAGATGTGCAGGCATATTTCAAAGCTCACCCCGACCATGTGAGGGGTGAATTTGTGGTCATAATCGAACCCTGATACACTGCTTCTAATGTCTCGATCAGGAACCCTTATGCTTCTTGGTGTCATCACCATCCTCGTGCCTATTTCGGGCTTCCCGAGTCCTATCCGCTCTTTCCTCACTACCGTTCTTGGTGTGTGCGTACTCGGTATTGGGTTCTCGCTCCGGACGCGGGGAATACAAATCAAAGAGCAGTCAATAGAGATACCAACCATTCCTCCTCAGAAGGCAGATCAGCCAGCAGAATTAGAACCACCGCGCAATATTTCCCCCATTTAGTGTGCACATTGGGCAAGAGTTTGTATGCCTTTCATACGCGGCACTTTGCTATACTAAAAACGATGGAGAATCCAGAACGCGTAACCTATTTCGCGGCCACTGATTCGCGCGGGAAGAACATACCGTTCGGTATTAAAGCGAAGGATCGTGACCGCCACATGTACATCATCGGGAAGACGGGCATGGGCAAGTCGACGGTGCTCGAGAACATGGCGATTCAGGATATCCGCAACGGGGAAGGTATCGCCTTCCTTGACCCGCACGGCGCTACCGTGGAGCGCCTTCTCGACTATATCCCCGAAGACCGGATAAAAGATGTCGTGTACTTCGCTCCCTTCGATCTCGAGCACCCCATCGCATTCAACGTGATGGAAGACGTCGGCTACGATAAGCGCCACCTCGTCGTCTCCGGCCTCATGGCGACCTTCAAGAAGATATGGGAGGACGCGTGGAGCGCCCGCATGGAATACATCCTCACGAACACACTGCTTGCATTGCTCGAATATCCGGATGCGACGCTTCTCGGAGTGAATCGCATGTACACCGATAAGGCCTATCGAACGAAGGTGGTGGACAACGTGAAGGATCCGGTTGTGAAGGACTTTTGGACGAAGGAATTCGCCAACTATGGCGATCGGTACACCCAGGAAGCGACGCCTGCCATTCAAAATAAGGTCGGCCAGTTCACGGGCAATCCGCTCATTCGAAATATCATCGGTCAGCCGAAGTCCTCGTTCGACATCCGGACGATGATGGACGAGAAGAAGATCCTCATCATGAATCTCTCAAAAGGACTTATTGGCGAGACGAACATGCGTCTCCTCGGCTCGATGCTCACGACGCGCATCTTCCTGGGCGCGATGAGTCGTGCAGGCACCACCTCGAGCGAGATGCAGAAACTCCCGCACTTCTATTTTTATGTCGACGAATTTCAGAACTTCGCGAACGAGACTTTCGCCGAGATCCTCTCCGAATCGCGTAAATATAAGCTCGACCTCATAATCACTAATCAGTACATCGAGCAGATGGAAGAGGAGGTGCGCGATGCGGTCTTCGGCAACGTCGGCACGACGGTTTCCTTCCGCGTCGGTCCATTTGACGCCGAAGTTCTCGAGACAGTATTCATGCCGAAGTTTACGAAAGAAGACGTTGTGGCCCTCGATAAGAGGCAAGTCTACCTTTCGCTCATGATCGACGGCGTCGGCTCGGCACCGTTCTCAGCGGTTACCATTCCGCCCATAGAAGCGCCGCCGGCATCATATCGCGACAAGGTCATTGAAGCGTCGCGAGCAGCATTCACCGCCCCACGGGTGCAAGTAGAGAACAGCATTATGGAGGAGCTCGCAGATGCTTTGGCGTCTGAGGCACCACCCGATGCGCGCATGAGAAAAAGGCCTATCACCCGCGCTCCTGTGCGAGAAATGGCAGTGCGACCGCAGAGTGATATTCGCGCGCCGCGACCGCAATACCAACCCGTCGAACGTCCTCGAGGGGAGATACAGAAACCTGAAGTGACGACTGCCAAGGCCGCGTCGACTCCGGTGGGCAAGTCAGCGGAAGATTTGAAGTCTATTCTCCGTGCGATGACGACCAAAGACAGCGCGGAGAAAAAGCAGACAAAGACACAGAATCAAGAGTCACTGAAAGGTGCACTATCAGACGTGATAACACGCAGCCAAAAGTCAAAGCAGGGCGACGAACATCCAAGACAAGAACCAGCCAGAGAGCCAGGTCAACCTACACCGCCGCCGCGAAGTACCTCACACGCTCCTGCCACTTCAGAGAAGAAGCCCTTTGAAGTTCCCGAGGACACGCTTCGGAAGATACTGAAGGGTGAGGCGCTTGAGTAACGAAATGCACATGCGCACCTACTTTTTGGTTGTTCTTCTGCTACTTCTCATGCTGCCGGTTGGCGCACAGGCGGCGCTAATGAACATCAACACCGCCGACGCAGTACTCCTCGAGACGCTTCCCGGCATCGGTCCCGCCAAAGCAGCGGCAATTATCGACTACCGCACGCAACATGGTTCATTCGCCAAGAAAGAGGACATACAGAATGTGAGCGGTATCGGTCCAAGTACGTATGCGGCGCTCGAAGCGTTCATTACTGTTGGCGATACTGACACGCCAGAGCCCGCCGATTCCGAAACAGAAGCGGCAGCTACGTCGACAGAGTCCGGCGCTGCCGCTACAAAGAAATCCGGCACGTCCTCATCTAAAACGCCACCTGTAGCGCTCACCGTAGAAATTGCAGCCGACCCGAACGCATTCATAGCGGTCCCCCTAGAACTTTCGGCAAGCGCGAAGACCAAAAACGGTATCATCGATCCAGCGGCCCGCGTCAGCTGGAGTTTTGGTGACGGATCTTCGGGAAGGGGGATCAAAACGACGAAGACCTATCGTTATGCGGGAACCTATCTGATCGTCGCTGAAGCCGTCGACGGCCCGACCACGGGCCGCGACGAATTGGTGGTGACGGTACGTCCCGCGCAGGTGCAAATTCGTTCCGTGACGAGTGAAGGCATACTCGTTGCTAACGAATCAAACGAGCGACTTGATCTCTCGGGGTGGGCGCTTTTCGCCAGTCCAGGGTCATTCCGTGTGCCGCGGGGCACGATGCTCCTGCCGAACACCGATGTCCTCTTTCCCTCGACCGTTACCAAATTGTCAATGACGTCCACCGCGATTCTCGCGTATCCGGGTGGCGGTATCGCTGCCCAGTACCCAGCACTGCAAGCGAGCGCAAGTGTCTCGTCGAGTGAGCACGCGGCGCAACCTTCTTCCGCTGTCTCGAGTTCTTATATTAAGCAGACGGTCGATCCCAGAGCGGCTCGTAATCAGGGGAACGGCCAAAGCGTCGGCTCTGCTATAAACATAACCCGACAAGCATATGTTGAAGAAGTGAGTGCCCCAAGCGCGACGAGTGAGCTCGCCGCTCTTGGGGCGGTAACGTCTCCGGTCTCTGAAGAGCCGGCTCTTGTCGCCCCTCCCGCTCGCGATACGTCGGGTATTTTCCGATCTCCATGGGTCATGGGATTCCTGGGTGTCATCGCGCTTGCGGGTGGCGCACTTCTGGTTTTGTAATCGAGTCGCCTCAAGCGATGAAAAAGATATTAATTTTCTCTCTCGCGTATTTCCCGCACGTAGGCGGTGCGGAAATTGCCATTAAAGAAATCACTGATCGCATTGACGATATCGAATTTCATCTCATCACACTCCGTTTTGAAAACGAACAACAAGAGGAACGTATGGGTAACGTGCTCGTGCATCGTATAGGAAACGGTGCTTCATATCTTCAGAAGATATTATTTGTGCCGCGTGCGGCAGGATTTGCCGCGCGTCTCAATCAACAGCATCACTATGATGCTTTCTGGGCAATGATGAGTTACATGCTGTTCCCGATCGTGCTGCTACGCAATCGCGGCATACGCACGCCTTATCTGCTCTCTCTGCAGGAGGGGGATCCCTGGGGGCGCATGTTTACGAGATGGTTTATCCTTCCGTTGCGCCCTGTTCTCTCGTTTGGCTTCAGACACGCGTGCCGTGTCCAGACGATATCGACGTTTCTGGCTGTATGGGCCGCGCGTATGGGCTTCGCGCAGGAGATTGGGGTCATTCCGAACGGCGTTGACCTCAGTCGTTTTACCGAAATGCGGCATCCTTCTCTCGTGACTGCAGGAGTTGTCAATCTGATTACGGCGTCACGTTTGGTGCATAAGAACGCTCTCGATGACGTGATCCGCTCTCTAGTACTTTTGCCAGAGAACATACAGTTCGTTATTTATGGCAGCGGTCCCGACGAGGCGGAATTACAAAGACTCTCCGAGGAGCTGCGCGTTTCGGACCGTGTATTGTTCAAGGGATACATCGCGCACGCGGCACTCGCGCAAGCATTTGCGACTGCTCATATTTTCATTCGTCCTTCGCGTTCTGAAGGCATGGGGAATGCGTTCATCGAAGCGCTGGCAGTTGGCCTGCCGGTCATCGCGACGCAGGAAGGCGGCATCGCGGATTTCCTATTTGATGAAAAGCGGAATCCAAACAAACCGACCACGGGTTGGGCAGTTGATGTTAATTCTCCGGAACAAATCGCGTATGCAGTGAAAGACATTATGACAAACCCAGAGAAAGTGACACGAGTGAGAAGAAATGGCCTCGCGCTTGTTCGCGAGAAATATGACTGGAACACCATTTCGCGGCAGATGCATGTGCTCTTTGAAACGGTGTGTAAAGCAAGTACCATACTCGCATGAGGATCGTTATCGCGACACCCTTGTATCCGCCGGAGATTGGCGGACCCGCAACATATGCAAAGATCCTTGCTGAAGCTCTGCCAAAAAGAGGCATAGAGGTCGAGCTCATCACGTTTAGCGGTGTGAGGCATCTCCCGAAGATAATTAGGCACTGCGCGTACTATCGCCGCGTATTGCGGGCCGCGCGCGTCGCTGATGCCGTTCTCGCGCTCGATCCCGTGTCTGTGGGATTGCCGGCAATGCGCGCGGCCAAGAGAGCAGGAAAGCCATTCATAGTGAAAATAGTGGGCGATTACGCGTGGGAGCAGGGCAGGCAACGATACGATGTCGCAGAGAGTCTGGACAAGTTCGTGAAGACAAACGATGTGCCGCTTGCGGTACGCGTACTGCGATGGGTCCAAACGCGTGTCGCGGCAACCGCGACGCGCGTGATCGTGCCGAGCGAGTATCTGAAGAAAATTGTTGCAGCGTGGAGTATTCCAAGCGAGAAAATCGAAGTTATCTATAATGCCGTGTTGCTTGAAAATCTGGGAACAGTACCAGATGCCGTCGCAAAACTTCCTCGACCCCTCGTGGTAACGGCCGGGCGCCTCGTGCCCTGGAAGAACATAGGGAGTGTCATAGATGCTGCGGAAGCACTGTCTGCATCACTCGCCATTATTGGCGATGGGCCGGAACGCGCTCTACTCACGCAGCAAGCTGAAGAGAAAATCCCTGGCCGGTTCGTCTTTACGGGCCAGCTCTCACACGCGGATACGCTCGCGACTATGCAGAGTGCAGCAGTATTCGTCCTCAATTCTTCGTACGAAGGGCTCTCACATCTGTTAATCGAGGCGCTCGCGCTCGGGGTTCCAGTTATTGCGACCAATGCAGGAGGAAACAGCGAAGTTATCGAGAACGGTGTGAACGGTATGCTGGTACCCGTCGGCGATACGCATGCGCTCGTGCAGGCGTTAGTGGCGACTCATCGGCCCAGGAGTGAGAATGGTTCAAAATTTTCTGAAGAAAAAATGGTTACCGCGACAGTAGAGCTACTTAATTCTCTATGAAAGTCTTGATGATCAGTGGCGATCCGAACTTGCTCAAGAATGGGTCGGCTGTACGTGAGCGGCATTCTATGCTTGTTGACGTTGTCGGTTGTCTTGACGTATTTGTTTGGCCGAGCGCACATGGCATAGCCGAAATCTGGCGAGCTGCGCGACAGAATCGTTACGATGTGATTACGGCTCAAGATCCATTTTGGCGGGGTATGCTTGGCTGGCTTGTCGCACGAGGGACTGGTGCGCGGCTCAATCTGCAACTGCACGCTGATTTAGACGGGCAATCGCTGTCTAAGCGCCTCCTGGCGCGCTTCTCCCTTCGTCGTGCGGATTCAATTCGAGTGGTCTCAGAGCGGACTAAAGCACAGGTGATGCGGCTCAATGTGCGGACGCGAATTACAGTGCTGCCAGTTTTCATTGAGGTGCATCGCATGCAGGATGAAACGCGAACATCACATCCGCGATTTGCGAGAACGATTCTTTGGATAGGCCGATTTGAGCGCGAGAAGGATCCTCTCGCAGCACTGGAGATTCTGCGAGAGGTACTGAAGACATATCCAACTGCGGGACTTATTATGCTTGGCAGCGGTTCGCTCGAGTCGCAGGTGAAGGATACCGCACAAGATCTCCCTATAGAATTCCCTGGTTGGCAGAATCCAGGACCCTATTTTGCACTGTCCGATGTCGTAGTCTCAACTTCTTCACATGAATCGTTCGGCGCCTCTATTGTCGAAGCACTTGCCGCGGGAGTGCCCGTGGTAGCGCCGGATGTAGGTATCGCTCGCGAAGCTGGGGCGTTTGTTGTTCCGCGGTGCGAACTGGCTGCGAAAGTCAGTGATGTTTTGAGCAATCCTGTTCGTGGAAAATTGTTGCTCAATTTACCATCGGCCGAAGAATGGGGAAAGCAATGGAGAGAATCATTGGTATGAGACTACTCATCGTGACACAAGTAGTCGATCAAGATGATCCGGTGCTCGGCTTTTTCACGGCATGGATTGAAGAACTCGCAAAGAAGACTGAACAGGTCGAGATAATCTGCCTCAAGATGGGACAGGCCGATGTTCCCAAGAATGCGCGACTGTACTCGCTTGGCAAACCCTACTCCGCCGAAGCTACGAAGAGCACAGGAACACGAATACGTTATGCAGTAAGATTCTTGAAACTCGTATGGCGGCTTAGACACGATTATGATGCCGTTTTTGTACACATGAATCAGGAGTATGTGCTCCTCGCGGGTTGGCTATGGAGACTGCTCGGTAAGCGTATCTACCTCTGGCGCAATCACTATGCCGGCTCGTGGCTCACCGATGTGGCCGCCGCTTTCTGCACCTGCGTATTTTGCACCTCAAAGCATTCATATACTGCCAAATATAAGAAGACAATCCGTATGCCGGTCGGCGTTGATACCGAGCGGTTCAAGCCAGATGAGCGGGTGAAACGCATATCGCACTCGATACTATTTCTCGCGCGCATGTCGCCGAGTAAGCGCCCCGATATGCTACTCGATGCGCTTACACAGCTCGCACGCGATGGTATCAAATTTACTGCGAATTTTGTTGGATCGCCATTGCCGAGTGATGAGTCATACTACGAAGGCCTTGTCGGTCGCGCAGGGACACTCGGTTTCGATGGAAAGGTGACATTCCTTCCTGCGGTGACTAAAGAATCCGCGCCCCGTATCTTCTGTTCACACGAGATATTCGTGAACACGTCGCCTTCCGGCATGCTCGATAAAACAATCTTCGAAGCTGCCGCATGCGGCTGCACCGTTCTCGCGTCGAGTGACGATTTCGCTCTACTTGCCGGCAGTGAATCGCATTTCAATTCGATTACAGAACTCGCGGAGCGTCTCTCCAAAGCTCTGGCGAATTCATCCGGTCGGTCGCTTTCAGCGGTGGCAACAGAGAACAGTCTGACGAGGCTCGCCGAAAAGCTCGTTGGCGTTATAATCGGCAAACGATGAGAACTTCACTTGAACATCTCTATGGGACGCATCATACGGCGCAACGTGGCGAATTTTTTGTTCTCCACGGCGATGTCCGCGGATCCTTTTTTAAAAAAAGTATCGGCACGGGGAAACGCATTCTTGACATAGGGTGTCGCGACGGGGCGCTCACAAAGTCTTTTTCAGAAGGGAACAGTGTCGTTGGAGTAGATATCGACTCGGAGGCGCTTATACGCGCGCGCAAAACAGTCGGCATTGAAACGAAGCACATTGATCTGAATGGCGAATGGGGAATAGACCCGGCATCCTATGATGTTGTGGTAGCAGCGGAAGTCCTTGAACATCTCTATTATCCGGTCCTAGTGATCGGGAAAGTGTCGCGTGTATTGAAGGAAGGAGGGATCTTTGTAGGATCTGTGCCGAACGCATTCTCGCTGAAAAATCGTTTCCGATATCTCGTGATGCGCAAAAAGGGCACGCCGCTCGAAGATCCGACGCATATAAACCACTTCACTATCGCAGAATTACGGGACGCGCTTCGCGCACGATTCGCACTGGTCGAAATTGTCGGGTACGGCCGTCTCGGCTGGCTCGCACGGGCATTCCCGCAAATTTTTGCATTCGGGCTGCTCTTTATCGCCCATTCCGATTCCAAATGCTAACGTCCGCAGTAGCATGAATGCGAAAATAAAAATCGTCTTTGGTGTCAACGACTTCTTAGTCGGCGGGATGCAATGGCAATTCTCCGAGCTGGTCAGATATTTCGATAGGGAGAAATTCGACGTTTCTCTCATCACTCTTTTTCAGTTTCGTGAGAAAGAGGATTTCTATGCGGCACTACCGGTCGATCTGCCTGTTTATAGACTCTCGTTTACGGGTTGGTGGGACATACGGGAGTGGTGGAAACTCTACCGTTTGTTGCGTATGATCAGGCCCCACATTGTCGTCTCGAGTCTTTTCTATGCAAATACTGCTTTTCGCATATTGAGTCCGTTCCTCAGCTATGTTTCCATCGCACGAGAACACAACACCTACATACACAAGCCACGTTGGCAGCAGTACATTGATCGAATACTGGCGCACGTCTCGTATAGGATCGTCGCCGTATCGAAGACGGTCGCTTCGTTCACTGCCGCGCAGGAGGGAATAGCGGCAGAAAAATTCGTTGTCATACATAACGGTATCGACCTTGCGCGGGCACAGGATGTCCTCGGGCGACTGCCGGAGAAAGAGGGACTCAGGAAGGAACTCGGGTTGCCACCTACCAGAACGGTGTTTCTGAATGTCGCGCGGCTTACGTCGCAGAAGAATCATAAACTTCTTCTGGAAGGATTCGCAGCTTTTCATGCAACACATCCGACCTCTCTCCTTCTGATTGTCGGTGGCGGTTCGTTGCGACCAGCACTCGAAGCACAGGCGCGTCACACCGGGCTTACGGAAGACGTCATATTCTTCGGTATGCGAAGCGACGTGTGGCGTTTCTACAAAGCGGCAGATGCGCTCGTTTCAACTTCATTGATTGAAGGCTTCAGCAATGTGTACTTGGAGGCGCTTGCGGCCGGCCTCCCAGTCATCTCCACACTGACGGCTGGCACCGACGAACTTCTCGTTGATGGGCTGAACGGGTATCGTATTACGGAATCAACTCCGAAAGCGGTCGAAGAGGCGCTTACGGCCACGGCTACCGTTGTCGGGAAGGGCGAACTCACACAAGGTGCGCGCGAGACCGCGAAGAGATTTTCTATCCGACAGACCGTCGAGCGTTACGAAAGTCTGTTCATGGAAGCGTATTCCCGAAAATATCGTATGATATATGTGAAGTCGCAATAACAACCCTATGTCATTCTCAGGCAGCATGATCATCACCTTGTTTATCGCCAGCGCTGCTACCGCGGTGAGTCAAATATTATTTAAACAGGGGACGATAACGGTAATGACGAACCACGCTTCAGAGCCACTCGCGCGCCGACTTATAGAATTGTTGGCGATACCAAGTTTCATCCTGGGGGTTTTCCTCTACGGCAGTGCATTGCTGCTCTGGATTTGGCTTCTATCGAAAACATCGCTCTCCATTCTCTATCCGATCGGACTTTCTTTGAATGTTGTACTTGCTTTATTGGCCGCGCGTTTTTTCCTCAACGAGACTATTAGTCCGATCCATATCGCCGGAGTAGCTATCATCATCCTTGGAATTTTTATCGTCGCCCGCTAACAGATATCACGAACAACACTCACTTCCTTTCAAGAACAATAAGGACTCGAGTGGCGAACAGGAGCGGCAAGCAATCCAAAGCGCGTTCAACTCCGCGAATCACTGGTAGAAGCGAAAGAGGATAGAGGCACGGCTTACTGAATCCGCCGGACAATACATAACTGAGCGCGGAGCATTTTTCCTTCTTAATCAACCGCCAGTTTTTTTGCACATCTTCTTTATAGAGCGACGAGACGCTAAATATACGTGTCGCATTTCCTTGTGCTGCGTAGTAAGAATTGTCCATTGATGCGTCCCGGGGAGGGAACCAGGAGATCTTCTGTTTGAGAGCGACTGATTCATGATGGAAGAGACCGTAGACGAGCGCCCCCAAGACCGAGATATATGGCTCGAACATAATCACTCGCCCGTCGCGCGGCAGGACGCGCGCGAATTCTTCGAGCGCCTGGCCGGGATATCGTAAATGATGAAAGACATCAAACAGAATGAGATTCGATGCTTCGCCCTGCTTGAATGACAGGTGGTACGCGTTTTCGACCCGGTCAATACCTGGATTCGCGAAAAGATCGGTCGTTATCACGTTAGGATATACCGCCTTGAAAGCGCCTAACCCTGAACCCAGTTCAACGACATTTCCGGAAATATCCGTGCGAACGAATGCAAACATTTTTTCGTAGAAATCGCGATATAACTGCTGAAGCAGTGGTTTCTTCCCCCAGGCGACTCGATTGTTCTCTATTTCTGTATTGTGCTGTGATTCTGAGAGCACCTTTGAATGGCGATGGCTAAATGCGCAAAGAGTGAGTGCGGCCGAAAGCCAGATAAATGGCTCGGCTGGGATGCGGTAGCGCGGCTGGGCAATCGGGATCGCGAAGAGCGCGATCGTGAAAGTTACAATAACTCCCAAAATCGCAAACGTTCGCTGGCGCCCGCGGGTGACGAAGGGCGCAATAAACGCAAGAGCGAAAAGCGCAAGCCAGAGGATTCGTTCGACAGTCGCTGGCCAGAAGTACAGAAGATTTTTCGCGACCGAAATGAAGTCGCCTCCATAAAAAAGCGACGCAGTGTTGCGATCGGCTCGCGGAAAGAAGGCAACATCAGGCATAGTTGGAATCTCATTCGTGATGAGAGCGTACGCCGCATTCAGCCCACTGCCGAAGAAAAAGGGCAGAGTTTTTATAGCGTGGAAATACGTGTACGGGCCGAGGTGTTCTTTCAGGAATCTCTTATCAATAGTCTTGAGTTGGTCGTAGTAGATGAAACCGTTCACAAGCGCGTATTCATCTCGCGTGCCAACGCTATCCATGAGTTTCTCGCGTTCTGCTTGTTCACTCGTATGGTTTTGCCATGCTAAGAATGCGGGGATGTTATAAAAAAAAGGGTTAAAGGCAAACTGCGAAGAAAGAGCGAAATGTCCCGCAACCGCTTGATTCCGCATCATCCATGGTACAACCGATAGGCTGAATGTTAACAGTGCGATGCCGAAGAGCGCAATCGTCTTGCGGCTGACAAAGTGTGCATCTGTGAAGAAGGGAATCGAGATGATCAGAATCAGAGCAAGATAGAGACCGACGGAGCGGTTCAGTGTCGCGAGGCCGAGCACGAGGCCGATGAGGCCGGCATGCAACCAGGCTCTTCTAGCGCGTGGAATGCGAACTAACAAATAGAGGGCGAGTAAGAGGAGAAACGCAAATGTGATATCGCTCATTCCAGAGACAGGAACCCAGACAACGGCGGGACTTATCCCGAAGAGAATAGCTGCACAAAATGCCCATGACCGTGGAAGAGAAAGCTCCCGACCGATGAGATAGACAAGCCCGCTCGCGAGCGATCCAACGAGAGCGAGTACTGCGAGAAGCGCATAAATAGAATTGCCGGAAAGCTTATACACGACTGCAATGAAGAAAGGATACCCGGGTACGCGAAACGTTTCGGGGACAGTGAATCCAGGGAGATGATAGCCGCCATCTGCAAGAAGTGATTCGGCAAGCAGCACGTATCCTTTCGTATCTTGGGTCAGCGCCAAGTGCGCCACGCTACCGCCATAGCTCTGCAGGTAGATTACAAGTGAACCAAGCAAACCAATCTGCAGCAGAAAAACAATAGCGAGCACTTTGGCGGCTTCTTTCATTGATGTAAAGAGTACCACGCACGGAGTATACTGATGTGCATCTACCGTATGGAGCGCCGCACAAAAGTCGAGAAGCTTGAAGTTCGGTTTGAGGGAATGGCCGTTACTTCTCCCTCATAGGGTATGTGCGGAATCTTTTGTCATGCCGGCACAGGCAGTGCAAACATAGAAGCGGGACTGCGCGCGGTCGCACACCGCGGTCCGGACCATACGGAAATACTGCGAGATGGAATAGTCTCGCTCGGTCATCAACGCCTAGCAATTATCGACGTCTCAGATTCCGGTAACCAACCGATGAAGAGCCGCTCGGGACATGTGGCCATTGTTTTTAATGGAGAAATTTATAATTATAAAGAGTTGAAACGCAGCCTCGAGCTTGAGGGTGCGTTGTTTGTGACCGGTAGCGACACAGAGGTAGTTCTTGAAGGGTACGATCGGCATGGGACGGATTTCTTCAATCGCATGCGTGGCATGTGGGCCTTCGTATTGCATGATGTGCGCGCCGGGAAGCTGGTCTATGCGCGCGATCCGTTTGGTATCAAGCCGCTCTATTACGCGATTCGGGGAAGGGATATCTACTTCGCATCTGAATTGAAATGTTTTAAAGCCGCCGGACTCCCGCTCGAACCGGATCCCGCCGCATACGACCTGTTCTATGCACTCGGTTATTTCGTCGCTCCGGCGACGCCATATAAAGGCGTTTCGAAACTCCGCCCCGGGTCAGTGATGTCCTGGGATATCGACAATGCGACGTACCTGGAGCTCGCACGAGTATCGCGCTTCATGGACGGGATACCGCTCCCGACACTGTGTACTCCCGCGGAGGCGCTCGACGCGCTTGATGACTCTCTAACAAAGTCCATAGAAGCGCACTATGTTGCTGATGTACCCGTCTCACTGCTCCTTTCTGGTGGGACGGATTCGTCAATCATTGCGGCGATATCGAAAAAACTCGATAAGCAGCCGACTGCTTATCACATCGCCGTCCGGGGAAGCGAAGATACGCAGTATGCGACGGATATAGCGCAACACCTCGGCGTTCCGCTTATCATCGAGCAACTTTCCGAAGAATCTTTGACAGACGAGTATGCGAAGGTGTGGGACATTCTCGACGAACCAACGGCAGACATTTCGATTATACCCACGGCGCTTGTCTATGGGCGTATCAAGGGTCGAGCAAAAGTCGTGTTAAGCGGAGAGGGAGGAGACGAACTCTTCGGCGGGTATCTCCGGCACGGACTTCTTTCGCAGCATACTCGCGTGGACCAAACGGACGCGTTCAATACCGTACTAAATGCCGGTATGTTCCCGCAGCGATTTGGTCTCTCGTACACTAATCCGCTCGTACAACGCATACGCGCGGGTCTTCTCGGGAGCGGCATGGTAAATGATCTCGTCGGCGCCTACCTCGCGAGCACGCGCAGCATAGACTACCCACTCGCTGATACAGCTGTACGGAATACACTCGCGGCGTTCTATGAAGCCGAATATGATCCACGCATCCCGCCATCTCTAGCCTTCGACACGCTCGCGTATTTGCCGAATGACCTTCTACAGAAAAGCGACATCGCTTCGATGGCTTCATCCATCGAGGCCCGTGTTCCGCTTGTCGATCGGTATCTGCAAACCGAGGTGAGCGCCATTTTACGGGCGGTCGATATTCGAAAGGCAACGGAGGGCAAGAAGATCCTTAAGCAGGTGCTCGAGCGCTATCTTCCTCCCGATCTCATCTATCGGAAAAAGAAAGGTTTTGGCGTACCGATGATGGCGTACAAGACACACGCTTTTCTGGATGATTTTGAGAAGGCTTGTGTCTTTCATCTCGCTCATCGCGACGCATTTGCGGTGGCAAGCGATCTTGTACATCTCATAGCATCGAAGGGAGTTCGCCCGATTATAGCCCGGAAATACCCACGCTTCGCATTCGCGCTCATTTCCAATTGGAAATGTTTTGCAGATTCGGGGCGCGGGGGATAGATTGAAGTCATGTCTACCCCTTCACTTTTGCGCGATGCCGAACATGACGTGCTTTGTCGTATAACGCTTTCAGGAACGGTACTGGACCTCGGCGGCGATAAACGATCAGCCTATCAATCACTGTGCATGGGAACCTACACGGTTACTACCGTCAATGCTGATCCTGCTTCGCGGCCGGACATCGTGCATGACCTGGAACGGCCGCTCCCGATCGCGGACGCCTCATTTGATACGGTTATGATGATCAACGTGCTCGAGCATATTTTTCAGTACCACGCGCTACTCGCAGAATCCGCGCGCGTCATGAAGCCGGGAGGGAATATCATCACCGTTGTACCTTTTTTGTTCCCCACACATCCATCGCCACATGATTATTGGCGTTTTACCGAAGAAGCGCTGCGCAAAGAATTTGAGATGCTCCATTTGGAAGATGTCAGTATCCTACCGCTCGGCGGGGGTGTCTACGCCGCGCGCTACCTTTTCATCGATCGCCTGATGCCGTGCGCGCTTCGCTTCGTCAGCTATTACACCCTGCGCTATCTCGTACGCCTTTTCGACGTTGCATTCGCAGGTGTGGCGCACGCCATCGGCAAGAAATATGAATCGTCTGATTATGCTCTCGGATATATCGTCACCGCACGGAAACCAATCACCGCCCGCTAATTTCTTGCAGCAGACTCTGCGTCACGAGTTCGGCCGACTGACCCTTTTCAAAAGTAAAGAGAATATCGCGCACACGCCCGCGTTCCTCTGCGAGAATATCGGGCGCTACAAGTGCGTGCAATAACTCCTCAAATGTCCGCACGCGCGGACCAGGGACGAGATTCCAAAACTCTTCCGGAATGCCGGGAGCTTTGCGGTATTCATCAAAATCGTACACGTAGAAGATCGACGGCTTGTCGAGTAGAAGGAATTCGAGGCACATTGAGGAGTAGTCCGTGATGACCACGTCGAAGCGAGGAAGGAGGGGATACTTGTCAAAGTCCGGGTTGATGAAAAACAAGTTGGAAAGATTTTTCTGTAGCCACTGGCTCGCCGAAAATTTTGGGTGAAGCGAGACAAAAAGGAAGAAATTATTCCGTACAAGAAATGTATTCATTTCGTCGAGTCGCAAGTGATCCAGCTGCGCTGAAGCGGCTCGGCCCCTCCTGAACGTTGGGGCATAAAAGATAATTTTAGCGGGATGAGATGCCTGTACTGCGTCAAGTTTCGTTTTGAGTTCAGTATGCAGGTCAATGTCTGCACCCCGAATCTTCTCGAAGAACGCATCATATCGCGGCAAACCGGTAATGCGGATTTGTTGCCGCGGAACCTCAAAACTTGGGCCGATGAAATGTTCTGCTATATACGGAGACGAGGCGATACAAAAATGCAATTTCTTAAATAGTCCCGGAGAGAAGATAATCTCTTTATATTTTTTGGGAGACCATGTACTTCCCAGATGGAGTGTCTTAAGTCCGTCCGCGTGCCAAAGCTGGATCACGTGCGATCGTCCACAATAGCGCCAATGTTCGGTCTGCATGAGGGCGTCAATGATCGTGTATCCGGCGCGCAGCGAATAAAACGCACCCCATAAGGAATGTACCGAATAACTTTCGTAGCCACTCGTTCTTAAGATATCGACTATCTTATCGTCGCTCCCGATCCACACCGCGCGGACATCATTCCGAGTGTTTGCGACATGCAGAAACAAATATTTAGAATTGTCGGAAAAGATTTGCCGTTCAGCATTTTTATGCCAGCCGGCAAAAACCCATATCCTTTTACTGCGAGGGACGAAATGGGATAGGAAATAGATTATCCAACCCGTCACTATCGCTCCCCCTGTTCGCATCCTTCGCATTGCCTCGCTAGTATATATCATGCAAAATCAAGAGGTTTGGAGTATAGTAAGGGCTCTACATCAGGAGTCATAGTATGGAAAGATCAAGGAAACCGAAGATTGCCTATGTCGCGATGAGCGCGGATTTGGTGCATCCGGGTCATTTGAATATCATCAACGAAGCGGCGAAGCTAGGAGACGTGGTGGTTGGTTTGCTGACTGATCAGGCGATCGCGAGCTACAAACGCTTGCCATATATGAATTATGAGCAGCGTCGTGCGATCATAGAAAGCATAAAGGGGGTTTCTCGTGTTATTTCCCAAGAGGTTCTCGACTATCGTCCCAATCTGAAAAAACTCAAACCAGATTATGTCGTTCACGGCGACGACTGGAAGACGGGAGTACAGCAGGAAACGCGGCAGCAAGTCATCGATACTCTTAAAAAGTGGGGAGGCAGACTTATAGAACCGCAGTACACAACGAATATCTCTTCGACAGCACTCAATGATGCATTGAAAGAAATTGGGACGACCCCGCAAATGCGACTCGAGCGATTCCATCGATTGCTTAATGTGCGGCCGATCATTCGCGGTATTGAAGCACATAGCGGGCTCTCAGCACTCATTGCAGAGCACGTGCATGTGGTGGAAAAGGGCGTCAGGAAGGAATTCGATTTCTTCTGGATCTCAAGCCTAACAGATTCGACGAACAAAGGGAAGCCGGATATCGAAGTGGTTGACCTCACGTCGAGACTGCGTACGGTTGCTGATATTCTTGAAGTCACGACCAAGCCCATCATGTTTGATGGTGATACTGGCGGTTCCATTGAGCATTTCCCCTACACCGTTCGTTCGCTCGAGCGACTCGGCGTGTCGGCTGTGGTGATTGAAGATAAATGTGGACTAAAGCGAAATTCGCTCTTTGGCACGGCCGTAAAACAAGAGTTAGAGAGCGTTAAAAAATTTAGTGAAAAAATCCGGCGAGGTAAACAGGCTCAAGTCACCAATAATTTTTATATCATCGCTCGAATCGAGAGCCTTATTGCGAGCAAGGGTCTTGCCGATGCACTCAAACGTGCGCGGGCCTATATCGATGCCGGCGCTGATGGGATTATGATTCACAGCAAGGAGAAAGATGCGAAAGAGATTTTGGTGTTCTGCAAGGAGTACAAGAAGTTTAAAAACCGCGCCCCGCTTCTCGTCGTACCTTCAACCTATGACAAGATTACCGAGTCGCAACTAGAGAAAGCTGGAGTCAACATGGTGATTTATGCGAACCACCTGCTTCGCAGTGCCTATCCGGCGATGCTTAAGACCGCGGAGCGTATTTTGAAACATGGACGGGCACATGAGGCCGCAAAGGAATACTGCATGCCCATCAAAGAGATACTCACGCTTATCGAGCGAAAAACAAATGGTATATCCTAAAACTATTTTCGACGCGCTTCGAGGGGGGGGCGGGCATTTCTTCACGGGTGTGCCAGACTCACTTTTAAAAAATTTCTGCGCATACGTATCAGACCATACGAATAAGCGATTACATGTCATCGCGGCAAACGAGGGCAACGCGATAAGTCTTGCTGTCGGACACTATCTTGCCACGGGGAAAGTCGGGGTCGTCTATCTTCAAAATTCCGGAATTGGCAATGCGGTGAATCCACTTTTGTCACTTGCCGGTAGGGGTGTTTACGGCATACCGATGCTACTCATTATCGGCTGGAGAGGAGAGCCCGGGATAAAAGACGAACCACAGCATCTCACACAGGGGCCACTCACGCTACCATTGCTCACCACGCTCAAGATACCGCACGCCATTCTCCCACAGACCGATGCGAAGGCTGTTTCAGTCGCGCAAAAAATGTACGAACGAGCAAAAAAAGAGAACCGACCAGTGGCCATCGTCGTTCGTGAAGGAACCTTTGCGCCCTACACATCAGTGGCAAAAAAGATAAGTCGGTATCCGCTAACGCGCGAGGCCGCGCTCGAAATGTGTGTCTCCGCCATTGAAGAGAAGGCGATCGTGGTATCGACTACGGGCAAACTTTCGCGAGAGTTGTTCGAATTGCGAAAGCGAAAGGGAGGCCAGCACGAAAAGGATTTTCTCACCGTTGGCTCAATGGGCCACGCATCGCAAATCGCGCTCGGCATTGCGCTCGCGCAGCCCGCGCGCCCTGTGTATTGCTTTGACGGCGACGGCGCGGCAATTATGCATCTTGGGGGATGGGTAGTCATTGGCCAAGCCGCACCAAAAAACTTCAAACATATCGTGTTCAACAACGGAGTACATGAGTCGGTGGGCGGCCAGCCAACGGCAGGATACATAGCGCATTTCGAAGACATTGCACGGGCGTGCGGCTATAAGAACGCAGCCGTCGTTTCAGATCCAAAGAAATTGCGCACGGCGCTCACTCGTGTAAAGAAGCTCCACGGTCCAGCGCTTCTTGAAATACGGATAAAAGAGGGGAGCAGAAGCGACCTCGGGCGGCCAACGCGCACGCCGCTTGAAAATAAGAAGGACTTTATGAGCTTTCTACGTCGCATAACGCCAAAATAAGTATGCAAAAAGAGTATGTTGGCCGAAAAAGCATACAGAAATTGGAAGAAATACTGGCTGAAGTAGCGCCACATCGGGTCAGTCTCTTTACGGGCAAGACGCTGTATGAAAATTCTGGAGCGTCAAGGTTAATTGACCCACTACTCACATCATTTGTTGTCACACGACTTTCCGATTTCTTGGTTAATCCGACTCTTGAGGACGTCGAGAGACAGTGTGAACGATTCAAAAAAGTGATTCCCGATCTTGTGATCGCGGTCGGCGGCGGTAGCGTGATAGATATGGCGAAGAGCGTCAACATCCTTTCCAATAACGTTGGCACCGCGCGAGGTTTTGTAACGGGTACGGAGGCGCTGGTATGTCCGGGGAAGCCGCTTGTAGCGATCCCCACGACCGCGGGAACGGGGAGCGAGGCGACCCATTTTGCCGTCGTATATATTGACGAGCGGAAGTATTCGCTCGCGCATCCAGCGATGCTTCCAGACTGGGCAATAGTAGATGCGCAGTTCACAAATCGATTGCCTTCCTTTATCACGGCGACGACCGGTATGGATGCTCTCTCGCAGGGCATCGAGTCATACTGGTCGGTACGCGCGACAGATGAGTCTAAACAATATGCGACCGAGGCGATCAAGATCGCGCTACAGCATCTACGAGATGCGGTGCAACGGCCCGATGACGTGTCTCGGAACGGCATGGCAAAAGCCGCGCATCTTTCCGGCAAAGCCATTAATATTTCCAAGACAACCGCTTGTCATGCCATGTCCTATCCGCTTACGTCCCATTATGGTATTCCGCACGGCCATGCCGTGGCGCTCACGCTCCCACAGATCATTCTATTCAACAACAATAGGGAGATTATTGAGCTTCTGGGTGCAGCGAACGCTGAAGAGGCGGCAAAAGCCGTCGAGGATCTTATGAAAGATATCGGTCTTGCCACCCGACTTCATGAGCTCGGCATACAGGAGAAAGATATCCCAATGCTCGTCGACGGCATGTCTCTCGAGCGAGCCGGCAACAACCCACGCGGATTCGGAAAAGAGGATGCGCAAACAGTCCTGCAGAATATACGTTAGATTGAATATCACCATGTCGAAAATCAAAGTGGTCATAGGAGAGAAGAACTTGAATATTGGCGGCACGCAACGGCTCGCTATTGACCAACTGACGCTTCTCGACAAGTCGATATTTGATGTGTATTTGATCACACTTTCGCATGTATCATTTCAGGGTGATTTCTACGATTTAGTGCCACCTGGGGTTGCGGTGCATAGGTTGGATTTTAAGAATTGGCACGATATTTCAGAGTGGAGCAAGCTCATAGCACTCTTTCGCCGCATTCGACCTGACATCGTCAAATCGAGCGGGTTCTTCGGCAATGCGATATTCCGCACGCTGCAACCTTTTTTTGGATTTCGGGCAATTGCAGCGGAGTATGGGACGGTGCCAAAACGAAGCGTCCTCCATAGGCTGATTAACAAGATTCTCGACAGGGTAACGTATACAACAATTGGAGACTCAAAGAAAGTCGTCGCTGCACTCGCAGACAGCGCGGGCTACAGCCCGGAGAAATTAACGGTCATATATAACGGCGTTGATCTAGCCGCGATTGAAAAATCACAGTGCGTCTATGGTCCCGAGCGGGAGAGCATTCGGCGCGAATTCGGCATCGGCACGAGCGACGTGGTATTTCTCTGCATTGCTCGCTTTATCTATCAGAAGAACCACTCACTCATGATTGATGCGTTTGCGGAGGCGGCGCGATCACGCGCTGACTTTCGCCTCGTACTCGTCGGCGACGGGGCGCTTAGGGAGCCGACTCTGCGGCACGCAGAGGAGCTCAGTGTGCAGAACAGGGTCATCATGGTCGGAGAGCGGAAAGATCTCCACCGTTTCTACAGCATGAGCGATTTTTTCCTTATGACCTCACGGTATGAAGGCTTTTCGATCGTTTCCATGGAGGGGATGGCATTTGGGCTACCGCTTCTCTCGACGCGGGTAGCTGGCATTTGTGAATACCTCGCGGACGGCAACAACGGTTTCTTCCTTGAACCCGAACCGCACGATATAGCAGAAAAGATGCTGAAAATTGCGGCTTTATCGAAGGAGGAGCTATACTCAATGAAAGAGCGTGCGAAACGTACCGCGGACGGCTTTAGTCTGGAGCGATATGCGAACGCATGTAATCAATTATTCATAAAAGCAGCACAGCATACATCATGAACAGTTCGCGCAATACCATAGGTGAAGCCCAGATCGTCGTTCTCGGTTCGAAGCCAAACGCCGCGCTACCCGCCGTAGCAGTGCCGTTTGTGCTGACGGCTAATAACGCCTGTGAACTTGGCGTACTGTACCGGCAAAAATACGGGTCGAAGATTATTGCGTTTGTTCCCATCGAGGAGTTACGGAACCGCGAGCATATACAAGATTCATTCAAGAAGAGCCATCCCGACGAAGTTGTGCTCTTGTCAGCGACTGGCACGGATCGCGAGTTCGTGCGCACCCTCGGCCTCACTGATGTCGTAATAACGATTATTAATTTTCGCGCGCGCAACCAGCTTATGTGGCGAGCGCTCGGCATCCGCATCATTCTCGTCATGATGGAGCGCCTGTGGTTTCGAGGATTGAAATATCTGCTTCTAGACGCGGTGCCCGATTTCTTCGGCAAGAGAGACATGCTGTGGCTTTCCGGCTCCACCGGTCTGGATGCGACGTTCTACGCACTCCAGCATTTTCCGGAAGCGCGAGAAGTCATCTCCTCGGGCATAGGGTTGCAGGAGGGGACGCATTTTAGCGGCTCGGGGCAATTCACGAGTAAAACGGCTAAGGCCGATCGCACAACAATGAAATATTGGCCGTATTCGCGGAGAAAGCATCTCTCTACGACCGATGATGCACTACACTCTATCGGCAAGGTCCCGAAATGGCAGAGTGGGACCACGTTCTTCGCCTAGTCGTTGTCGATAGCGCTATGTTATTTCCCTCCTTGATTGCTTCTGCGCTACAGCGCCTGAGCGACAGTATACTATTGCTCCGGTATCGTCGTCGTCCCTACAGGGAATACTACCGGGCGGTCATGAAGCGTCGGACGAAGTTGAATCCCAGAGATGCGGTCGGCGGTCGGTGGGAGATGGGTTCGAAAGGTCAAATTGAATTACTACAGCGCTATGGGCTCATGCCACAGCACACGGTGCTTGACGTGGGCTGTGGCAGCCTTCGCGGCGGTTTGAACATCATTAAGTATCTTGAGACAGGCAACTATACAGGCGTCGATATAAGCGAAGAAATTCTGGAGGCGGGACGCGAGTTTCTCCGCGGGGCGAGTCTCGAAGGCAAGCGGCCGAACCTCTTTTACACGGACAATATCGAGTTCAAAGAGGTTCAGGGGAAAACATTTGACTATCTTCTGGCGATCAGCGTCTTGACCCATATGCCGCCCGAGGACATCGAGACGCTCTTTGCGAATCTGCACAAGGTCATGGGAGATCGAAGCGTCTTTTTAGCCACTGTTTTCTTGAGCAAGACCGGTTCGATCTATGACACGGTTATGCGGCGAAACTTCTTCTATCCGTACGAATGGTTCCGTGACATGGGCGCTCGTTACGGGCTCACTGTCGAGCGCGATGAGAAAGGCGATGCTAAGCAGAATTTGCTTGTGATCAGGAAACAGGCTGCGTCTACTTGAGCACAAGACAGACCACGTTGGTCCCCTCGACATGGCGCACATCCCACGACGGATGCGCTGCCTGGAGTTCTTCTATGGCGCGGACAGAACCTTCATGCAAGGGATCATAGTCGTGCCATAGAATAACGCCTTTCCCATTGCGAAGTAGCTTGAGCGCGATTGCCGTATCATTCTTCACGTATTCATACGTGTGTGCGCCGTCAATAAAGATGAAATCGATGGAATTTAAGTAGGGAGTAAAGTCGAATTTTGCAGAATCGCCATAGAGTTGGGTAATCTTTTTCCTCGACATGGTATCGGTGCTTCGGAGGAGGCGAGCGCCGGTGATGTTCGTGTTGATGAGATTCTGATCGCTTCGCGCGACTGTTAGCAGTGCGGTACTGGTTTCATCTTTCGGCAGGTCGAGCGTATAGATTTTTGTGTTGGGAGAACAATTGCGGGCAAAGTTGAGCGTCGTTCTCCCATCAAAGGTTCCGATCTCAAAGATGGTTGCAGGGTCGAAAGTTTTTACAAACATATTGAGCGCCAGCAATTCATACAATGACACGTTGCCTTGGATGATCGCCGGTTCGGACATGAGAACCGTCTGTTCCTTTTGGGTCGCTTCGGCGAGCGTTATGATTGGTAGTCGTAGGACAATTGGAGGCGCCTTGAAAAAGACGAATTTATTACGTAACTGGTGGAGCAGGACGCGATTTTTTTGGAATATGAATCCGATCGTGCCGAGGTAGAGAAACAATAGGAGCGTATCGAGATAATAGCGTATGAACGAGAGAATAGTCCGGAGCGCTTTAACCATCGTGCAGATTACTATATACTTTGCCTACTCAAATGCAAAACACACTGCCCATTCGTCTCGGCATTATCGGCGTCGGACATATGACGGTAAAGAGGCATCTTCCGGCGCTCGCGCGCCTATGCGCGGCAGGAAAATGTGTGATGCAGGGGATTTGCGATATCAACCTTGATGCCGCCCAGAAAGCCGGCAAAACCTATAGAATCCCTTTTGTTACGCACGACGCGTCGGCACTTCTCGAGCGCAATGACATTGATGCCGTGTGTGTTTTTGGCCCTGCGGATGTGCATTATTCGTACGGTCTTGCTGCACTTAAGGCCGGCAAGCACCTGTTTGTAGAAAAACCGCCGGCGCAGAATACGAGTCAACTTAAAGAAATGTGCGATGCTGCGCAAAAACGCTCTCTTACCGCCGTAGCCGGTTTCAATCGCCGATTTCAGAGATCGATTCAAGAAATAACGAAACGAATAGATCGTGAGTCGCTCCTCACTGCAGAGGCCGTATTTAATAAACCGAATGCCACCGTCCCGGCCCCGTTCGGCATGAGAACATGGCTCGGCGCCAACTCTATTCATGCGCTTGATGTACTGTGTTTTGTCATGGGGGAGCGGCCGACGGCACTCTACTCGGTCGGTAATGGTGGGAGTGCCGAGTCGCGAGAGAATTTCTCTGCACTCATCGAATGGGGCGATCGGCAGGCGACATTCTCTGCAAATAATTCCGCCGGGTCTCGCCTTGAGCGGTATGCTTTTCATGGCTACGGCATATCGTTTGTCTGTGACGGGTCGTCGCTCCACATCTATCGAAGCGGAGAAGGGAAAGAAGAAAAGATCGAAAGTACGTCAGGTGCGGATGGCGGCATTGACGATGAATTCGAGTCTTTTTTCGACGCTATCGTATCCGGTACGCTGCCCCCGCACGCGCTTCGTCACGCGCTTGCGGCGCTCCATCTCGTGGAGCTTATCGAGAATGGGCACCAAGGGCCTATTAACTGGTCGTTTCTTGGCGAGACCTCAGCGGTACCAGCGGCCGCGCAGGCGGTTGTTTCAGAGAGCAACATCAGACGCGTGCTTCCCACAAAGGACGCCCCTTCAGTGCTGGTACTTAATCCTTCAGTGATGAAAAAGGAGTTGCCAGGTCTTGCGAGCAGGTTCACGATCGTCTACGAGGGGAATCTCGGGACGCTCTCGAAGGAAGCACGAGAGAAGGTTGTTGCAGTCATTACCGGCGGACCGCACGGCAAACCACTCGACACAGCTCATCTCGCGCAACTGCCCGCCGTTTCAGTCCTGGGCGTGATTGGCGCATCGGTCAAGAAGTGGGGAGGGGCGCTCGCGATCGAGCATCATATACCGATTATTAATACCGCCGATGTGTATGCTGACGCGGTAGCAGAATTTATCGTTATGCAGGCACTCGTGGGAGTGCGTTGTGCAAGCGTGTCTCATGACGTTATGCGGCGGGGAGGATGGAATTTTTCTGTGTCCAACAGAACGGTGGAATTCAAAAAGAGCGTACGCGATGTCGTAAAACGGGTATTGCCGGCGAGGTTTACGCATGCGTTAAAGTTTGTACGGCCAGCACAGTCAGCGTCCGGTAACCCAACAGGCCTGAGTACCCACATGCTTCAGGGGCGCACAATCGGGATTATTGGGTACGGAGAAATTACGAAGAGAACCATTCCGCTCTTCGTAGCGCACGGCTGTCGTGTCCTCGTGGACTCGGAACACGCAGATCGGGACACGCTTCAATCGCTCGGGGCAGAGAAGGCCTCTCTCGCTCAAGCGTTACGCGCGGACGTGGTATCGCTTCAGAGAGGACTCTCGCCGAGAACCGAGAGGAGCTTCGGTGAACGCGAAATCAACACGCTACGCCCCGGGACCGTGTTTATCAACTCCGCGCGAGCAGGGTTAGTAGATACAGTGGCACTTTTCACACGCCTCAAGAAAGGCGACATATTTGCGTGCCTTGACGTCTTTGACGAGGAGCCACTGCCACGTCACGATGAATTACGCCGTCTGCCAAACGTTTTCCTCACGTCTCATCTCGCGGCTTCCATCAGCCATGTTGAGGGACTCATTGATGCTTCAAATAGAAAATTGATCGAAAAAATCTCCGGCTTTTTGGAAGGGAAGCCTGTCGCTACGATTCACACTCACGAGCAATTCGAGAACATGACATAGAAAAATGCCGCGCGGCGACTGGGCTGTCCAGTCGCACACGCGACATACTCACACGACCTCGATACCTCGAATGGCAAAGATTACGCGAAGAACTTCATGGATGACTCCCTCTCCTCCGCGTGCCTCGGTAATCCAGTGGGCAGCTTCGTGGGCTTCGGGCGCTGCGTCTGCTGGTGCGACGGCAAGCCCGTCCTTTGTCTCACGCAATGCCCCGACGTCTTGAATACCATCTCCGACGAAGCATCGCTCGCTCGCAATACACCTTGATTCCCGCACAATCGTTGCAGCCTTGTCCTTGATCCCCAGGTGGGGAATTGCTCCAAGGTTGACAGCCCGCCTAGACATAGCTGGTGAATTCCGTCCGCTGACGAAAAACACTCGCAGTCCCGATTTGACCGCAATTTCGATTACTTTCCCATCTCGGGTATCGTACCGATAGCCTTCAAAAATCGGCTCCTCGGCCCTTCCAGCGAGGTACTCCACCACGTTCTGGAGCGGCTTGCCATGCTCGTCGCAGGGCACAAGCCGCACACTCCGTACCCCGTCATATCGTTCGAAGACGATGCCCGATTCTGAACTCAAGTCATAAATGACGAGGCTACCTTGCGGAGTCATCACCCCGTCAACATCGAACCAGAGCTCCTTCAGATTCCGCGCTCTTAGTTCGAGGTCTTCATCACTTATTTTTTTCATTGTTTCCTCTCCCTTCTCGCGCGGCTACCATTGCTCGCACTTCTTCAAGCTCGGCGGGAGTATTCACGCCGAGACTACCGTAATCACCTTTGGTAACGCGCATGCGGAAACCGTTTTCGAGCATGCGCATTTGTTCAACGCCTTCACGTATTTCAAGTGGCGTCTGTTGCATCTCGAGAAACTGGAATAAGAACTCGCGCCGGGTCACCATCACGCCTATGACGTGATAGAGATCAAGCGCATGGGTATTTTTGTAATCATAAGGAACGGGGGCTCTGGAGAAGGATAATACATTATTCTTGAGGTCAGTCAAAACCTTCACGACGCTCTGCTCCCGCCACATTTCCTCATCTTTAATTTTGTCGGCCGCGATACCTGCCTGCAAATCGGGGTCATCGAGGAGAAGCTGAACAACTCCATCGATGACGTTGGCGGGGTAGAGCGGCTCATCGCCCCAGATGGTCGCGATGATGTCAGGAGTGAAGTCGGTAAAGAGCTTGGTGGCGGCAGCGGAGCGGTCGCTCCCAGTCGGGAGTTCAGACGGCGTCATGATGACCGGCACACCGAGCGGGCGCACAAAGTCGGCAATCTGCTCTGAATCGGTCGCGACAATGAGTGCATCGAGAGATTTTGCTTTTAGCGAGCGCTCCACTGTCCGTTGAATGAGCGGTTTACCGCAAATGTCCTTCAGCATTTTCTCCGGTATCCGTGTCGACCCGAGCCGGGCGGGAATGATACCTAGCACCTTCTGTTTGGTAGTCATGCGACCAATAATATAGGACAAGCAAGTGAGAAACAACTACGTTAATAAGCTTCATTCGCAGCAATTGACATATCTACGCATTATGCTATTTTCACAACTGGTAGGTCCTTCCGATCAAACACAAATTCGAAAAGAGAAGAAAGGGCTCGTATGAAAAAAAGAATTCTTTGTTTGGGAAGCGCAGCACTGGACAATATATATGGGGTTGAAAAGATCCCGACGGGCTCCGCAAAGGTCTTGGCCCGGGAATTTGTCCAAGTTGGCGCCGGCATGGCGGCATCTGCCGCGACTGCAATCGTCCGACTCGGCGGTTCCGCGGAATTTTACGGGCGAATTGGCAACGATCCCGCGGGGCTGATTTTTCTCAGTGACATGCGGCGCGAGGGCGTGTGGGCCAACGGGGTACGAGTAGTTGGTGGACATCAAACGCAAGTGTCAGCGATTGTCGTGACGCCAGATTGTGAACGGGTACTGTACACGTACAAAGACCCGCACATGCCCGCTGATCCAAGCTGGCTCCCGTTCGACCAGATAAGGAAGGGTTATTACGACGGCTGTCTGGTCGATGTTCGCTGGCCAGAGGGGGCGGGGGCAGTACTGCAAGCGGCAAAAGAAGCAGGCGTCATCGGTATGCTTGATGCCGACACTGCGCCGAACGAAGACCTCGAGAAGCTCGTTCCGCTCGCCAGTCACGTCGTGTTCTCAAAACAAGCGTTGCTCGCCTACACCGGCAATGGGCTTGTTGCGGAAGCACTACACATTGTGTCTACCGATGTGAACGGCTTCGTCGGTGCGACCATCGGATGGGAAGGGTTCCTATGGATGCAGGATGGCGGAATCCACAGGGTCCCTTCACTGCAAGTGCAAGTCGTAGACACACTCGCTGCCGGAGATGTGTTCCACGGAGCATTCATTCTTGCTCTCGTCGAAGGACAGCCAATAAGGCATGCAGCACATTTCGCCTGTGTGGCGGCATCGCTCAAATGTCGTACATTCGGTGGGCGACTCGGCGCTCCATACCGGGAGGAGGTGGAGCAAACACTGGAAACGTTCTAAAGTGGTTCTGAGCAGAGGCCGGCACATACGTGCTGGCCTCTATCTGTATAAAACAAGCGCCCTCGTGGATCGAGGGCGCCGGAGCAAGCACAACGAGCGGAAAGTGGTGTGGTCACGTGTCGAGCAGGGTGTCGACGATTTTCTTCGTCGCACCTTGGACCGCTTCGAGCGAAAAGGACTGTTCTTGCGCTGCCCTCATGATTATCGCCATCGGCGACTCAGTGTTGAGCAGCTCTCGCATTGTGGCAGCAAGGTAGGAAGCGTCTCTTGCGAGGATGGACGCTCCTTGTTCGGCTGGCGGCCAGTCATTACTCCCGCTCAGCCGTCGCCATTCTACTTCTTCCGCATCCGACACGAAGTCGATCATGGGGATGCGCTTGCATGCAGACTCGATGCCAGTCAGGGAATGCCCGGAAATAAGGACGTCGGCGCCGCACAGAGCTTGAGACGTGTTCAGCCCGGACAAGAACTGAATGGCTGGATTGAGCACGAACTCGCTATACCGATCATTCGGCGGGTTCTGTTCGCCCGGATGTCGAGAGAGCAGGACCCGGAGCTTCAGGTTACGGAGACGTTTCGCAGCGTGCGCAACGGATTCCCATTGCGCCAGATTGATATCCACGACTTTCGTCCCGGAGCAGAGAATCAGCTTCTCGTCTGGCGCAATACCGAGACGAGAACGTACCTCGTCGCGGCTCATCGGCCATTCAAAGAAAGATGCCCACACCGGGTTTCCAGACCCGACGATGGTCGCTTTGGGGGCGAACTCCTTCGCGGCTTGAGCATCCGATTCACACACGGTGAAGAGGAAGCTAGAATCACGAATCACATCACGGAACCACGGACGGCGAAATTCGCCGTAATTGCAACACATGAACCCGTAGGGGATTCCCATGCTTCTCGCCGTCTCGGCGGCCGCGAGTTCTTCCCGGGACCGCTCCTTGCTCGAGGAAAGTCCGATAAGGATCTTCCCGCCGATACAGCTTGCCGCATCTTTCTCCACCAGCTCCACCGTTCCGTCGTGGAACGGCGTCCCCATCCCGAGCTCGGTCGCGATTGGATGCCCGCGGCGGAGCACTTCCCTCTGAATAATCCCGAGTGCCTGCGATGGACCTGCGTCCATCGCCACAAACATAATGTTCACTGCGCACCTCCTTCTTTTTTGGCCAGTCAAGGAGACTGGTTGTGTGCTATTTTCTGAATGAAATCTACACCATCAATCCAAAATGTCAACTGCTCGCGTCAGAGCTATGCGTATCAAAGCCGGTAGAAGAGATAGGTCTTAAGAAAACCGATCATGATTCCCGAAATAACAATGGCCGCCACAGTGCCCATGAGCCCGTACAACGGCGTGAGAATAAGGAGTAGGAGGATACGAGTGATAGCATAGGTTACGGAAATGATGTACAGTTTCTTTTTTTCGCCCAGTGCAGTTAACGCGGTCGAGAATAATCCCGTGGGTAGGAGTAGCAACTGCACCATAAACAGGTCCGAGATGAAAACATACGACACATATTTCGGATACAGAATTGAAAATAAGAGCGGCGCGGCGATGAGATAAAGTAGTACGGAAGGGAGGATAACGTAATACATCCTAGCCATCTTGGTCGGCAACGATTGCCGCATATTTTCTGCGCTTTGGAGAGAGAACTTCGGCAATGCCAGCGTCGTGAGATTTGAGAAGGCATTCAATGCCTGACTATAGGGAATCGTTGCCAAATAATATCCGGCAAGGATTGCTGCGCCGCCGTAGTGGAAGATAAGTATCGAATCGAGCGATGTGGCGATTGTGCTCACAATGCCCATCAAGCTCAAGTGCTTCCCGAACCCGAGCGCTGCATGATCGACTGCACCCTCGCGTGGCACTTCGCGTAGAACCATGCGGAGCGCTACAAAGCGCGTGAGCGCATACGAGATGAAATAACCAGCGACAAGGATAAAGATATTGCTCGTATAGAACACGATTGCCACAAGTACGATTGTCGGCACGACACGAGTGAAGGCGCCATATAGTGTCCGTCGAGGGAAGTCTTTTCGTCCGGCGAGGAATGCTACGAACAGATTGAATGGCTCCATGAGCGGTACGAAGGCAGCCGCGATCAAGAAGAGGAACATCAAACGCACATCACCCTGCACGTAATAGTAGGCCGCAAGCACGAGCGAACCGACCAAGCCCCACATGCCCCAACGCATTTTGAGCGACAACGCCGCGTACGCCGTGCTCTCTTTGCCCTGGGCGACCGCGCGCGTGAGCGCCGTATCAATGCCGGTCAACGTTGGAATGATAAGAATCGGCATGACCGAGAGAACATAGCGGTACACGCCATACGTTTGTTCCGGCAGCCAATTTGCGAACGCGACCGATGTCGCAAGCGAGGTCAGAATGCCGATCACTTGAGACAGTGTGAGCCAGAAACCGCCTTCCGTGAGGTAGAGCATATCGGTCTTCGTGTAGTGCTCGCTCCAACGCAGGAAGGCAACCCCCTTATTCTTAAGTGTGTTATACATATCGATATACAATGGTAGCACCTGCTCGGAAGTCGCACATGCATGAGCGCACGTTTTCTCATGTGCGGAGCCATTTTGCGCTCGATAAAAAAGCGGTGCTCGATATCGGCAGCTCTGAGGGCCACTACCTGGAGCGGTTTGGGAAGGGGAGCATGGGCGTCACGATTATCCCCGAGCACGTTACGCTGGCTCGGCAGAAAGGGCTCAACGTTATTCAAGGTAACATTGAAGATCCTGCGTTTACGTTGCCAGAGAAATTTGATGCGATTTGGGCGAACAATCTCCTCGAACATCTACATTCGCCGCATCTGTTTCTTACGCATATGCGCGAGTTCCTCAATCCGGGAGGTGTGCTCATTCTCGGCGTGCCCGTGTTGCCGCCGCCTTTCTTACAGCGCCTCAAGAAATTCCGCGGAGCATTTGCGGCATCGCATATAAACTTCTTCACTCGCAGGACACTTATCGAAACAGCGCGTGCAGCCGGATGGATAGTGGCCGATGCGCGTTCGTTCCATTTTGCCAATCGGAGTATTGATTCGCTTATAACGGCAATTGCGCCCCACATATATATAGCGGCGAGACCGGATCCGTCGTTTGCGTATGCCCGAAAGCGTCTGCTCTCACTCCAAAATTATGAACAGTGATAAACGTAAACCACCGGATTCAGTATTCGTGCGAGACACATACGACACACTGCTCGAGAAACTGCCCCAAGGTTATTCAGAATTCCGTTGGAATGAAAATGTCGTGTCCCGCTTCCACTACCGCCAGAGTCGCCGAGCGCTTCTACGGGCGCTTGCAACAGTACCGGTGAAGATGGGTCGGGCGCTTGAAGTCGGCGGCGGCGGCGGGGCATGGACGCCTTTTTTCGCGGCGCGGGCTGCGCAAGTTGATTTCCTCGATATCTCAGGAGAAATGTTGAGAGAGGCGCAGTCTAAACTCGCACGATTCCAGAATATCCGCTATATGCATACAGATTTCCTCGAGTGGGAGCCAGAACCGGCTGCGTACGATTTGGTAGTCTCGATTCGGAATCTTGAATACATGCAAGATACATCGGCGGTGCTGGCGCGAATGTCTCGAGCCCTGAGGCAAGGCGGCACGCTCATTCTCTCAACGAAGAATCCACAGTTTGATTGGAAGGGGTATTTTGACGGTAAAGCGCTTCATGGCGGTCAGATACCGGTTGCGACACTTACAACGCTTCTTCATGAGTGTGGCTTCGCGGTCACACACATATATCCTGCCATCATTGGCAAGAGGATACGCTACGCGCCGATGCGTTTTATATGGGACGTTCTCCAGCGAGTATCGTTGCGTTTGCCTCGCTCGCTCGTGCCACTTTCCTTGCTCAAATATATTTCGGAGAGTTTTTTGATTGTCGCGCAAAAGATATGATCATTGAATTCTTCGGCATCCCGGGCGGAGGGAAAACGCATCTCATGTGGCAATTGATTATACGCATGCCGGATGCGTGCGAAGCTCGTGCACTGTCGCGCCACGAGATTACTCGCGGCGCTTCGCGCTTCGCGCTTCGTCACCCACTTTGTTTCCTTGTCTGGATGGCCGAGCTTGGTGTCCACGCGAACGGTCTGTTCCGCTATAAACTAGGTCTGCTGCTCCGAGGCATGGCCGCACGAGCTGTAGCCGAGAGCAGCCAGTCTCGCATAGCGTTCATTGATGAGGGCGTACTGCAGCGCATACTGACCGTCTTTGATGTGCCGCTTAGTGAGCGGCACATCAAGTTCCTCCTTATGGTGACACCGCTCTCACCGGTAGTCGTATGCGTGCGTGGCGGAGAATTCGGACGCTTTGCGGCTGCACATAACCGTTTCAACAGTCCGCGGGTACAGGGCGGTGAAAAGAAACTGCGCACGTGGATGCAAACCGTAAAGACAAATGCACGTACCGTAGAATCTCTCTTGTCGCGCCACGCGCACGTAGTTTACTGCACGCGGGGCGCGCGAGACGCAGAACCTGCGGCAGTGTTGCATAACCTAGAACAAGTATGAAAGCATTGCCTCAGGTAACCTTGTTTGGTCTTGATTGTGTAAACATCGATCGGTTATTGCTAGCTGCCGAAATTTGTCAAAAGGATTTTATCTTTGGAGCAGTGAAATTGCTTACATCGATTAGAAGTACGCATCCAGACATCATCACAATCCCTAAGGTGTCATCAACTGCGCAATACTCAGAATTCATGATCAAGAAACTGAATCGCTACATTGATACAAATTTTGCACTCATCATTCAGCACGACGGATTCATATTAAATCCAGCTGCGTGGACAGATGCATTCCTGAAGTATGATTATATTGGAGCGCCCTGGGCACATGTGCCTGGCGCGGACGTGGGGAATGGCGGCTTCTGTCTGCGCAGCAAGAAATTAATAAAACTCATCCACGATAATTATCGAACGCTAGGAGGGACACTGCACCCCGAAGACAAATACATCTCTCTAACGGCACGGCCTTTTCTCGAAAGCAAAGGCGTACGATTTGCTCCAGAGTCGGTTGCGGCGCGCTTCAGCATGGAAGGAAGCGAGAAATATGGCGTCACATGGGAGAACCAGTTCGGATTCCACGGACTTCGGTGGACCGACATATCGCGTTGGCGAGCAAAGCATCCTGAATATACGATTGACAATGCCCTTGACAGTTGGGCATTGGGGATCAAAGCAACAGTCGAGACAGGTGGAACAAAAACGAATGTCGGCAATTGATTATTACAACATATGGATTTACTATTTTCAAAAGGAACACTGATATGACGGATTTTCGAAAACGATACCAATATTACTATGCCGATATAGAGAAGCTGTTGTCTTTCGTCGTTCCGTCCGACGCATCGGATTACGCCGTTATGGTCAATGAGACAGGCTCTATGCCTGACGTTGAGAAGTCTTTCAGGGAGGCGCGACAGCGAGTCGGCGAGCATGGGAGGCTGATAGTGGTATTTCACAATTATCTCTGGGAGCCGTTGTTTGTTCTGTTACAGCGGTTGCGCATCAAGGCCTCCCCAGGTACACAGAATTGGCTTTCGCCGAACGATGTAAAGAATCTTTTATACCTGGCGGATTTCGAGGTTGTGCGCAGCGGCCGAAGAATGCTTTGCCCGATTTATGTCCCATTTGTGAGCGGCATGTTGAACACTCTCGGCCGGCTTCCCCTGATAAATCGGCTCTGCGTAACGCAATATCTCATCGCTCGCCCCATCCCCAAACAAGCCAAAGAATTGAGTGTCTCAATCATCGTGCCGGCCCGCAATGAAAGAGGGAATATTGAGGAGATCGTTCGGCGTACGCCCGACTTCGGTAAAAAACAAGAGATCATCTTTGTCGAAAATAATTCCACCGACGGTACCTGGGAAGAGGTACAGCGTGTGGCCGCGCTCTATCGCGGCAAGAAGGAAGTGGTAGCCATTCGTTACAGCGCGACGGGTAAAGCGGACGCCGTTCGTAAAGGATTCGCGGCCGCACGGAACGATCTTCTGATGATACTGGATGCCGATATGACGGTCGCTCCGGAAGATCTTCCGCGCTTCCATAGGGTCGCGGAGGATGGTAAAGGGGACTTCATCAACGGCTCGCGGCTTGTGTACCCGATGGAGAGGGATGCGATGCGATTTCTCAACACGCTCGGCAACAAGTTCTTCGCTACCCTCATCTCCTGGCTACTCGACCAGTCGATCAAGGACACGCTCTGCGGAACCAAGGTGCTTCTCAAGACCGACTATGAACGCATCGCCGCGCACCGGGACTATTTCGGCGACTTTGACCGATTTGGCGACTTTGATCTTCTCTTCGGCGCAGCAAAGCAGAACCTCAAGATCATTGATCTGCCGATTCGGTATTATGCGCGGACGTACGGCGACACCAAGATGAAGCGCTTCTCAAATGGTTGGTTGTTTCTTAGGATGTGTATTTTTGCCGCACGTAAAATAAAGTTTACCTAGAGTATGAAGACAGCGCTCATTACTGGTTCGGCGGGGCTCATTGGTTCTGAGGCGACGCGTTTTTTTGCCGCAAAAGGTTTCTACATTGTCGGCATCGATAACGATATGAGGAAGTATTTCTTTGGTGCTGAGGCGAGCACAAGCTGGAATTGCGAGCAGCTCAAAAAAGAGCTGGGGGAACGATATACACACTACGACGCGGACATTCAGGACCGCTCTGCGGTCGAGAAGATTGTAAAAAAATACCGGCCCGAGATTGTCATCCATACCGCCGCGCAACCCTCGCACGACTGGGCGGCAAGAGAACCGTACACTGATTTTTCAGTCAATGCAGGAGGCACGCTCGTCATGCTTGAGAGCGTGCGGCAGTATGCTCCACGAGCAACATTTATATTTACGTCAACCAACAAAGTATACGGAGACCGGCCGAATTATCTGCCGCTCGTTGAGAAAGAAACGCGTTTTGAGATTGCAGACAACCACGTTTTTTCGCAAGGAATTAATGAATCTATGTCCATCGACCAGACGCTCCATAGCATTTTTGGGGCATCTAAGGTCGCGGCTGACGTGCTGGTGCAGGAGTACGGCAAATATTTCGCGATGAATACAGGAGTGTTTCGTGGTGGATGCCTCACGGGGCCCAACCACTCGGGGGCACAGCTGCACGGCTTCCTCGCCTATTTGGTAAAGTGCGTTGCGACGGGTACGCCCTATACGATTTTCGGTTACAAAGGCAAGCAGGTGCGTGATAACATCCACGCGCACGATCTGGTCAACATGTTCTGGCACTTTCATCAACAACCTCGACCGGGAGAGGTATATAACGCCGGCGGTGGAAGGGAGAGCAACATCTCGATGCTCGAAGCTATTGGTGTATCCGAGAAATTGCTGGGGAAGAAAGCGGCAGTGACGTACAAGGACGAACCACGAATGGGCGATCATATCTGGTATATTTCCGACCTTTCCAAATTTAAATCGCATTATCCCGAGTGGGCGCTTACGTACGATATTGATGCGATCATGAACGATCTTTGCGCTAGCGCTCACCGAAAAGGTCTGGAGCAAGTGTGATATAGTAGTCCCCATCATGCGAAGCGACGGAGTAGCGAAGCAGATTGCGCGGTGGACGGCGCTTGGAGCATTCTTTCTCATCCCACTTGCGCCCTTGATCGTCGCCGATCCTTACTTTTTCCCATTCATTACGGGCAAGGCATTTTTCTTCCGCATTCTTACTGAAGTGGCCGTCGTTGCGTGGGCGGTTCTTGCGTTACTTGATAAAGAATACCGTCCGCGTTTCTCGTGGATAGGCATCGCATTCGTCGCTTTCGTGGTTTGGATGTTTATTGCGGACATCTTCGCAAACAATGTGATGAAGGCGTTCTGGAGCAATTTTGAGCGCATGGAAGGATGGGTGCTTCTTGCGCATCTCCTCGGGTTCTTTTTCGCCGCGAGCGCCGTTCTGCGCGTCGAGAAGAAGTGGCGCGCCTGGTTCCTCATGTCGCTTACCGTTTCTGTCGTTGTTTCCGCCTACGCGCTATTGCAGCTCAGTGGAACGCTGGCCATTCACCAGGGTTCAACGCGTATTGACGCGTCGTTTGGTAACTCTGCATATCTCGCGATATATTTCCTCTTCAATGTATTTATTGCGCTGTGGCTCGCGCTTACCGAACAGCAGCTATGGCTGAAATGGTCGCTCATCGCGCTCGCCGTGCTTGAAGCGGTGCTCATTTTTTTTACCGAGACGCGCGGCACTGTCTTGGGGCTTGTCGGCGCGCTATTCCTCGGGGCGCTTCTAACTGCCTTCACTGCGGGGAAGCGCGCTCGCCGGTTTGCGGGTGGGATGCTTGTGTTGTTATTGCTTGTTGCAGGTGTCTTTTATGCGGCGCGCAACTCTGCATTCGTCCAAGAGAATCACACGCTTCAGCGCATCGCCTCCATTTCGCTCTCCGATGGACAGACGCGCTTTACGATTTGGGGCATGGCTCTTCGCGGAGTTGGCGAGCGCCCTCTTACCGGCTGGGGTCAGGAAGGTTTCAACTACATTTTTAACAAGCACTACCAGCCGTCGCTCTACGGACAAGAATCATGGTTTGACCGCGCGCACGACGCCTTCATTGATTGGCTTACGGCAGGAGGAGTGCCGGCGTTTGTGCTGTACCTGTCACTTTTCGGTTCCGCTATCGTCCTTCTGTGGCGAAACTCGGAACTCTCGCGGCCCGAACGCATTGCGCTTACCGCTGCGCTTGCCGGATACGCATTTCATAACATCTTTGTCTTCGACAATCTGTACTCCTACATCTATTTCTTCGCGATACTCGCACTTATAGACTCGCAGGTTGCGAGGCGCACAGTGCTCGATAATCAGAGGGAATTGACTTCCGAGGAAGGCGCGACGTACGCGCTCCCTGTCGCCGCGGTCGTTCTCATTGCACTTATCTGGTCGGTAAATATTCCTGGAATGAAGGCGGCGACACAACTAATTGTCGCGATGACGCCCGCAGCAGAAGGTCCAGCGCAGAATATTTCGATGTTTGCTGATCTTCTCACTCATCCGGCTTTTGCGACACAGGAGATCCGCGAGCAGCTCGTCGCTTTCGCCTCTATAGTGGCACAAAATCCGTCGGTGCCGACGACAGAGAAGCAGCAAGCAGTTTCCCTCGCCGTCTCTGAAATGCAAAAACAGGTTGCCGCATACCCTGATGACGCACGCGAACGGTTGCAGCTCGCCTATGCATATCGCGCGGGAGGAGATTTTCAAAACGCGCTCGACGAGATTAAAGCCGCGTCACTGCTCTCGCCAAACAAAGAGGATATTTGGATTGAAATTGGCGCGACCGAGTGGGATGTGGGCAACGCGAAGGGAGCGCAGGCCGCCTTCAGTAAGGCATATGCACTTGGACCCCAGTTTCCTCGTCTTGCCGTGTACGCCGCCGCTGGGAATATCGCTGCGGGCGATGTTCCTGCAGCAAACGACATCTTGAAGCGCGCATATGGCACGACGACTATCGACAGCGATGTTCTCGCGGTCGCGTACTATCGAACGAAGGACTGGCCGTCTCTCATACGCCTGTGGAAAGTTCGCGCGAGTGCTTCCGGCGTAGGCGCTCAAACGTGGTTCTCACTTGCAGCAGCGTATTATGCGGCTGGAGATAAGCAAAACGCTATTGCGACCATTAAGAAGGCCGTCGCACTGTATCCGGAGGCAGCTTCTTCCGGCGCTGCAGCGATTCAACAGATACAAGGGAAGACGACCGTGCAATGACGATACAGGAGAACGTTCCTCTTGCACCCCTCACGACATTCAATATCGGCGGCAGTGCGCGCTACTTTATGCGCGCGAAGAACGTGGCTGACGTTGAAGAAGCTCTGCAGTTCGCGGCGAGCAAAGGTATTCCATTTTTTGTTCTCGGTGGCGGATCGAATATTTTAGTGGCTGATGAAGGATTTGCAGGACTCGTCGTGCAGATCGAGAGTTTCGATCGCGAATATACGAATGACGAAGAACGAGTACTCGTCACTGCCGGAGCGGGAGTGATCTGGGATGAACTCGCACGTGAGACCGTGGAGAAAGACCTCGCCGGTCTCGAATGTATGTCCGGCGTGCCTGGAACGGTCGGAGGTGCCATCGTCGAAAATATTGGATGCTATGGGGCTCAAGTATCGGACACGTTCGCGAATGCTCTTGTTCTCGATACACAAAACCTGACGCAGGGAGTCCGCGCGTTCACGAAGGAAGAGTGCATGTTCTCGTATCACGGAAGCATTTTTAACAAAAACCCCGGCAGGTACATTATATTCAATGCAAGTTTTACACTCGTCCCTCATGGTAAACCGCAGGTGAATTACACGGATCACCGCTTTGCGTTCGTGACGCAGGATGAGCCGAGCCTCGCTTCTGTGCGTGAGAGCATTCTCACTATTCGAGAACAGAAAGGCGTCTCGCAGGGTGCTTTTAAAAGTGCCGGTTCATTCTTTAGTACGCTCTATCTTGGGGTGGCTGAGTATAAAGAGCTTGAAAGAAGAGCACGAGCATTGAATCCAGAGCTCGAGAGCCGTCTACGTCCTTGGGCCTGGGAGCAGAGCGATGGCAGCTATAAAGTAGCTGCCGGCTTCCTGCTCGAGTTTACCGAGTATTCAAAGGGATATGTGCGTGGTGGCGTCGGTGTCTCGCCAAAGCATCAGTTGTCACTTATTAATGTGGGCGGTGCGCGCGCGCGCGAAGTTGCGGACCTTGCGCATGATATGCAAACTGCCGTCGAGCAGATTTTTTCCATCCATCTTGAGCGAGAAGTTGAATACGTTGGTGCTGTTGAGAAAGAAAAATAAAATCACAAATGAAATTAAAAAAAGTTATCCACACATTATATTTTTTCGCCGCGCAAAAAGTTTTTTACGCGCGATAATTACTCCAGTCAGGTCGACATATCAACCATCATTTCTAATTCGCAAAAATACCATGGCAAAAAAGCGTAAGGCCGCGAAGAAGACTGCGAAGAAGGCTACCAAGCGCAAGGCAACGAAGCGCAAGGCTGGCAAGAAGCGCCGTTAGTTCTAAAACTAGCAAAAACATCCGCCACCTGGCGGATGTTTTTGTTTTTGGCCGTTTTCTGCCCGAATGGTATAGTGCGTGGAATGTTCGGGTTACCTCATCTCTTTTCAAAGAATCAATCCGCGACCTTCTTGAAAAAGGCGGCGCCTATCGTAGCGGCTACCAATCGTTTAACAGAGGAGTTGCAACCTCTTTCAGATGAGGAGATTCGCGCGCGTTTTGCCACCGTGCACGCTCGTGCGCGAGAAGCCGGCACCGCAAAAGATGATCTCCCGCTGGTGTTTGCATTCGTGCGCGAGGCTGCGCGCAGAACGCTCCATCAATGCCATTTCGATGTGCAGCTTATGGGCGGTCTCGCGCTTACCGAAGGGAAGATTGCGGAGATGCGCACGGGCGAGGGTAAAACGCTTGTTGCCACGCTTCCTGCAACCTTCCATGCGCTCGCAGGCCGCGGCGTGCAAATCGTCACGGTGAATGATTACCTCGCGCGCCGCGACGGTACCTGGATGGGACAGATCTATGGTTTCCTTGGTCTCACGGTCGGTGTCGTGACCTCGACGGGCGCGTATCGTTATGATGCATCACATGTCGCACATGAAGAAGATACTGAACGCGATGCCGAAGGGGCGTTCAGAATTTTCTACGACTATCTGCGCCCGGTTGATAAGAAGGAAGCGTATGCCGCCGACATTACCTATGCGACCAATAACGAACTCGGTTTCGATTATTTACGCGACAACACTGCCTATGATGCGTCGCAGATCGTGCAGCGCGGTTTCTACTACACCATTGTCGATGAAGTCGACTCTATTTTGATCGATGAAGCGCGCACGCCGCTTATCATCTCCGGTCCTGCCGGCGATTCGCAGATGTTGTATGAGCGCTTCGCCGGCATTGTAGAGCAGATGAACGAAGGGGAAGATTACACGGTCGACGAGAAGCAGAAAGCAGTCCAGATTACCGAAGAAGGGATGCACAAGGCGGAAACGGCGCTTGGTATTGAAAATCTTTACACCGAAGGGGGCGTGAAATATGCACACCACCTTGAAACAGCGGTGCGTGCAAAAGCACTCTTCCACGTCGATAAAGAATATGTGGTACGCGACGGTGAAATCGTCATCGTCGATGAGTTTACGGGGAGAATGCAGCCGGGTCGGCGCTGGTCGGAAGGTCTGCATCAGGCAATCGAAGCGAAAGAAGGCGTGACGGTCAGAGAAGAGACGCGCACCTACGCGAGCGTAACATTCCAGAACCTCTTCCGCATGTACGAGCGTCTCGCCGGCATGACCGGCACGGCGTTCTCTTCTGAAGAGGAGTTTTATACCGTCTACGCTCTAGAAGTGATAGTCGTCCCGACCAATAAGCCGGTCGCGCGCAAGGATCATGACGATCTGATATTTCAGACAGCCGCAGGGAAATACCATGCCGTGGCACGTGCCGTTGCCGAGCGACACGAGAAGGGACAGCCGGTGCTTGTCGGTACCGTTTCTATCGAGGATAACGAAATCGTAAGCTCGTATTTGCAGGATGCGGGCGTCCCACACGAAGTGTTGAATGCAAAGAATCATGAACGAGAAGGCGAAATCATCGCAGAGGCGGGGAAGGAGGGGCAAGTGACGGTCGCGACCAATCTTGCCGGTCGCGGTGTCGATATCAAGCTCGGCGGCGCGCTTGCCGACGCAGCTCTACGAGCTTCTGTGCTCGGGAAAGGCGGGCTCATGGTCATCGGCACTGAGCGCCATGACGCGCGCCGCATCGATAATCAGCTGCGTGGGCGATCGGGTCGTCAGGGCGATCCCGGAGAGACGCGTTTTTATGTCTCGCTTGAAGATAAACTTATGCGCGTGTTCGCTTCGGAGACGTTGAAGAAGGTTATGGGCCGTTTCGGTATTCCTGAAGACGAACCCATTGAGAGCTCGATGATTACACGGTCGCTTGAAACGGCGCAAAAACGCATCGAGGGTTTTAACTTCGACGCGCGTAAGCAGATTCTTGCCTACGATGATGTCATGAATACGCAGCGCCTCGCGATTTATGCGCGCCGACGTGCGGCACTTGAAGGCAGTGATGCTGAAGTCGAAAGCATAGTCCGAGATCTCCTTGAAAACACCTCGACCGCGCACGGAGCATTTGAGGCGAAGCAGAGCGAGCTCGGCGAGGCATTTATTCCAGGGCTGCGCCGTCTTCTTCTGCAAGTTATTGACACATTCTGGCTGGAACATCTGGAAACCATGGACTATTTGCGCCGCTCGGTATCACTGCGTGCCTATGGCCAGCGCGATCCGCTCATCGAGTACCGACGCGAGGGTCTTATACGCTTCCGACAGTTGGAGGCGAATATCAGAGCGACGATGAATGACGTCATACCGCGTCTGGTGTCGTCGGATGATGCGCGAATTCGTGCAGAAGAGGAGAAAACACGCGCAGCGCTTGTGGCTGCCGGAAAAGAAGAAGATGCCGCGCAAGCCCCTGTGGTCAGAGCATCAGTTCCCGGCAGAAACGACATGGTGATCATTAGGAAAGGCGATGAGACTCAGACACTCAAGTTCAAAAAAGCCGAAGCATTTCTGACACAAGGCTGGGAAATCGTAAGTTCATAATCCTATGGCATTTGTCGATGAGATGACGATACATGCATCTGCTGGCAAAGGTGGCGACGGCGTCGTGCGTTGGCTCCGCACGAAAGAGACGGCGCGCGGTGGTCCTTCCGGCGGCGATGGTGGTCGAGGCGGAAATATCGTCCTCGTGGGCGTGCGCGACTTGTCGGCTCTTGCACACTATCGCTATGAGAAGAAATTTCGTGCGGAAGACGGCGGGGCGGGCAAGAACGAGCTCAAACACGGCGCCGATGGCGATCCGGTCATTCTTAACGTGCCTGTTGGCACGTTCGTGCGCGTTCCGGAGACAGGGACTGAACACGAAATCACGCGCGAAGGGCAAAAGGTGGTCCTCTTTAAGGGCGGTGCAGGCGGCAAGGGCAATGCTCGTTTTAAGAGTTCGACACACCAAAATCCGTTTGAGAGGACAGAGGGCAAGCCGGGCAAGGGAGGCGATATTGAGCTAACGCTGAAAATAATTGCGGACGCTGGGCTCATCGGCCTGCCGAACGCCGGGAAATCGTCGCTTCTAAACGCTCTTACGCGAGCTAAATCGAAGATCGGTGCGTATCCTTTCACGACGCTCGAACCGTTTCTTGGAGACTTTTATGGCCATATTCTTGCAGACATACCTGGTCTTATCGAGGGTGCCTCTCTCGGGCGCGGGCTCGGTATAAAATTTCTTAAACATGTCGAACGCACTGGAATTTTGCTCCACCTTATCTCGGCAGCCCAAGAAGACCCACTCGCGGCCTATAGGGAAGTGCGCAAAGAACTCGATGCGTTCGGGCATGGACTCGAAAAGAAGCGCGAAATCGTCGTCCTCTCGAAAACAGATCTTGTCTCGGCTGAGGAATGTCAAATAAAAGCGCAGCTACTCGCGAGCGAAACCGATAGGGAAGTACTGGCAGTTTCGGTAAAAGATGATGATGTTCTTAAACGATTCTCAGATAAACTTTCAACCGTGCTGAAAAAGGGTTAGACTAGTCATATTACGTATGTCGTACCGTCCGACCATAGGTCTTGAAGTTCATGCAGAGCTCAAGACGCGAACCAAGATGTTCTGCGACTGCACAAACGATCCGGACGAAACCCGACCAAACGTGAATGTGTGCCCGATCTGTTTGGCGCACCCGGGCACGTTACCGGTCATTAATCACGAAGCTATCCGACACGTTCTGCGCCTCGGCAGCGCTGTTGGGGAGACATTAGCAGATTTTAGCGAATTCGATCGCAAGAGTTATTTTTATCCCGATATTCCGAAGGGGTACCAAATTAGTCAGTACCAGCACCCACTCGTCATGGGTGGCGAACTCGGCGGAGTTGCGATCACGCGCGTACATCTTGAAGAAGACACTGCCCGCTCAATTCATCACGATGGGAAGAGCCTCGTCGATTTCAATCGCGCCGGCATTCCGCTCATGGAGCTCGTCACCGAGCCTGTTATTCACAATGCCGAGACGGCGGGGCGTTTCGCGCGAGAATTGCAGCTCCTTCTCCGCACTCTCGGTGCCAGTGAGGCGAATCTGGAGAAGGGGGAAATGCGTATTGAAGCTAATGTGAGCATCGCAAAATCCGAAGCACGAAGCGCGAAATCCGAAATAAACTCAGGACTTGGGACTAAAGTGGAAATTAAGAATCTGAATTCATTCAGATCGGTTGAGCGTGCTATCGCGTTTGAAATAGGCCGTCAGACGAAGCTTCTTGAATCGGATGGGGAAGTGGTGCAAGAGACACGCGGCTGGGACGAGACGAAGCAGGAGACCTTTCACCAACGGTTTAAAGAAGGCAGCGCCGATTATCGCTATTTCCCTGAGCCGGATCTCCCGAAGCTCTATCTCTCGGAGATCCCAGATTTCTCTATTGAAAATTTGCGTGCATCATTGCCGGAGCTCCCGTGGGAGCGTCGTACACGGTATGTGCAGACGTATGGACTCAAGGAAAGTGACAGCATATATGTGGTGGCGACACCCGAGCGCAGTCAATTTTTTGATGCTGTTATCGATGCGCTCGACAGTGATGCCGCGCATATTTCTCTCGCGGTGAACTACATCGTTTCTGACCTCGCCGGCTTGTTTGCTAAGAACGGGAAGGAAGAATATTCGACACTCGACCCTCATTCATTTGCTAAGCTGATTCGTCTCGTCGCTCTCGGCACGCTCTCCTCGCGCGGTGCGAAGGACACACTCGCCGTTCTCGTCGAAAGAGGAGGTGACCCGGAGTCGATTGCAAAAGAACACGGACTCATCCAGGTGCATGATGCCGAGGCGTTAAGAAGTGTCGTGAAGCAAGTGCTCAATGAGGAGACAAAGGTGGTTGCGGAATATCGTAGAGGGAAGGATGCCGCCCTACAATATTTAATCGGTAAAAGCATGAAGGCAACCAAGGGATCAGGTAACCCTACTATTCTGAAAGAGTTGATTATTGAGGAGGTGGGGAAATAGGCACTTCCGCGCCAGACGAGATGTGCGTATACTATCCACTATATGGACGAGATTCTCATAGACGAGAAGAAATACATATCGTCGAAACGAGCTGCTAAGGTTACAGGGTATGCCAAGGATTATGTAGGCCAGTTATGTCGAGAGGGTCGCGTGCCAGCGCGACTGGTTGGACGTAGCTGGTACGTTCTCGAGAGCGCTCTTCAGGATCATCGCTTTGGTTCTTCTCCACATTTACCATCGTCACGCGCAAACGAAATCGAGGATGAGCCGGCGTCACATCCAGCGCCAGTATTTGCAGCAACTCCGTTTCAGCGGACATGGGAAGCACCGCGCTATGTGCATTCATCTGGCGAGCGTCTTCCTTCTATAAATCGACTCGCCGCGACGGAGGAAAAAAAGAATGAAGATGCATACGTTGCAAGCGGCGAGTCAGAACAAGAAGTCGTAGACTTGTGTCAGCCATGGCCGGATACTACTCAACGCGGACGCATCGATGTAACTAGCGCCGAGCAATCTGAATATGGCAACATGTATCCATCGCAACCCATGGACATCACGCCGCCTAAGCACACGAGGCCAGCGCTAGCAGAAGAAGAAAGCGGCCAGCGAGAGCATAGGGACAAAATGATAAATATCCCGATACACAGCATGGCAGAAGATGCAGCCATGGAGCCGATAATTACCGAGACGTCGCGAAGAGGGCGACCTCATAAAGCGATGCCAGTACGACTAGTCAAGATCATAGGAGTTCTGCTTGCAGCAGCAATGACGACAGCTGCTGTGGCTGGGAGCGGATATCTAGACCAATATCTTATCTCGGTCAGCCGAGCTAGCATAATCACTGGTATTTCTGAGTATAATAAATAGCTTAATATCGTGTTATCACGTCTCGGATTGATAATTCAAAAATATTCCTAGACGGAATCTAATTTTAAACGAAAGTTTGATCTATTTGTAGTATTTGGGAGTATTTTCATTTACAGTGTAATGCAGATTGTGTCGATAGGTGAGTTTGCAAGGCGTCCCTCATTGCTCGCTACAACGAAATATTTTGCGCAGACTACTGTGGCGTGTGAGTGAATGGCTAGAAGTCGCAGTGAGTCTACTTGTGTTATCCACTACATGATGGCGAACCGCCGAAATACTCATGTGTTCACTGTATAATTCGGTGTAAACATGCTTGCTCCTTATCTTGACACCCTTATATCGACGAAAGACGCTTCTAAACTATATGGATACACGCCAGACTATATTGCGCGTCTCGCACGTCGCGGAGAAATTCGCGCGTCTCGACCTGGGCGAGTGCTTCTTATTGATAGAGAATCTCTCAAACAGTTCGTTGTAGATCAAAATGCGCGAAAAGACGCGAAGGCGCGCGAACGGGCAAGCAAATATAAGGAAGAATATGAACGTGCATTTGAATCGCCCCGCTGCGAATCGGTTTCTGACATACTTCCGGCGACCGCAAGCTCTTTGGTGCTAGCAGTAGTCGCAGCGTTATTCGTCGTAGCATCCGCGTTTTGGACAGCGCAGTCTTTATCACTTTCGTCACTCACCCCACGCATTGAAGCGATCGCGTATACGTTCCCATATGCAGTCGGCGAATATATCCAAAGTAGCACAGCCTACTTGGCTTCTAGGATCGATTTCACGTCGCTTGCCGCGGTAACTGATGGTGTACGAATTATTGATAACGGCGAAAGAATGACAGCGCGCGCTGCAAAGACTCTCTCAGATATTGGGCTAACGGTCGTCGATGCGAAGCGGTCGATAATCGATGGGTATGAGATGATCGTCTATGGTTTCGTTACCACGTCTCCCGACACGGCCCGTAGAATTGTGCTGTCTGTTGGCGGACTTGGCGAAGTCCTTTTCCGTGTTGCGGAGCGCTCTCCTGCCGCAGCAGCTCGGCTCTTTTCTCTGACAACAGCAATTCCTGCTCGCATTGCGCCGGCAATGGCAGCGTCCGTGTGGGGATACGAATATTCTACGGCGAGTTATTTTACGGCTCTGTCAAACGATCTTTTCGGACAATATCTTGCAACTATTCAAACAGCAGGATCTCTTGCATTCGAAATCAAGGAGAATCTCTCTGCGATGATGCGCGCACCCTCGCCTCAGCTCGCAGCGGCCATCATACCGACTGCGAATGATATTCCTCTGCCCGCTACAGAAGAAATTCCAGATGCCGTAGCGGCAGCAATTGCTCAAGAGATAGATGTAGCTGAAACAGCTTCTGCTCCGCCCGAGCCTGCACCCTCTTCGGATTCCCAGCTTGGTGCCGCTTTCCTTGCAAAAGTGCAACCTGACACGATCGCAATCGCCAAGACGTATATCATTTCCGACGACGCCGCCCTATCCGGTGATCTCGTGTCGTTTGATCAAACGACCCAGACGTTTCGGCTTGCGCAAGAGGCCGGCGATCCGAATGTCCTCGGTGTGGTCGTGACCGATCCTATGATCGTTCTTGATACGAACCCTGGAGGCGTCCCCGTTGTGAGCACTGGCACGGTCACGGTGAACGTGACAAATGCGAATGGGACGATCAGCGTAGGTGACTACATCACGTCGTCGGCTGTTCCCGGCAAGGCCCAAAAAGCCGACACATCAGATTCTTTCGTCATCGGTACTGCTCTTGATTCCTTCCCGAGCGGCACCATCGCAACGGAAGAATTAAGCGGGCTGGCAGAAGACTCCGGTTCTATCAGGGCGCAACTCGCTCTGGGACCACCCGTTTTAGACGAAACAGCAACCGAGACCGAGCAGCTGGTCACGGTAGGGGAGGACATTGGCATCACCGCGCCCGTCGCCGTTCTTATCAAGTATCTGCTTGCGGCGATGGTCGTCTTCGGTACGATTTTCATCGCATTTCGAAATTTCGGTTCTAACTTGAAGGACAGTATCGTATCAATCGGACGCAATCCGCTCGCGAAGGCTTCCATTCAATCGATGGTGGTATTGAATACGGTACTTATCATCCTCGTAAGCATTGCAGGTTTGTTTCTCGGGCTCTTAATCCTCTTTTTTCCGCTATAACACTTACTATGAACACCATCCAATCTTTGTGGTCGACGATCTTCTCCGCTCCGCTTGTGTCAGTGCTGATCATCATTCTCGCGCTCGTCGCCCTGGCGCTCGCGGTTCTCGCGGTTGTCGTCATTCAGCTCGAGACACGCGTGCGCTATCTTGCGACTCCCGTTTTCGATCAGATAGTGCACGAGGCGCAGGAGAAAGCACAGCATATGCTCGAAGAAGCAGAGGCTCAGAGTCGCACGCTGCGAGCCACGGCACAGATAGAAGCCGAGAAGATATTCACTGCTCGCAAGGAAGAAGATGAACGATTCCGTCTCGAAGAGGTGAAGCATCTTGAAGAAATAACTGCACATACAAAAGATCTTTTGAATAAGCAGGCAGATATTATTCCGCAACTTTCTGAGCATATGAAACAAACGTTCGCTGCCATCTCTACTCGCCTCGAGAAGGAATATGAGACATTCGCTCGCGACGCGAAGAAACAAGTCTCAGACGAGCTTGCGAACGAGATTACGGCCGCGCGAAAAGCGGTCGAAGTGTATAAGCAGGAACGGTTCGCGATACTTGATGAAGAAATTGTCGCGCTCATTGAAGACGCGGCTCGCATCGCTCTCAACAGGTCGCTTTCGCTCGCTGATCACCGCGGCATTATCCTTGATGCACTCGCCGAAGCAAAGAAACAAGGAATATTCGGCTCACCCTCATGACACGTGCACTCCTCGACACTCTCACCGAACACACGTACAGCCGATCAGATTTCGCGTACCGGCTCAATCTGATACGAGAATTTCTTGAGTTCGTTTTTTTCACCAAACGCGACGTACGAGCGAGTCGTGAGGTGGTCGGGGCGTTTGCCTCCCATAGCAATAATCCGACAGCCGACATTGCGTACCTGCAGTCGTTGCCGTCCTCGTTCCTCGAGACCTTCACGCAAGAATCTTTCTACGCGACACTCGATCAACTCGCAGAAGAGTGCACGCAGCTGCAAACGCTGTCACTCACGCTGCCGGTTGTTCTCGCGCGCGCGGATGTGGATGCGATCGGAGTGTGGGCACGCCGCAACGTCAGTTCTTCACTCATGATCACCGTTGATATCGATCGGACCGTCTCGGTAGGTTGTCGAATAATTTGGAACAATCAGCTCCACGATTTCGGATTTGATCAGTACGTTACCCAACACGAGACTGCGCTCCGTACGTCTATTCATACAAAAATCGAACAGAGCATGTCGGTCGCGCATCCTCACACCTGATCATGGACACTCGCGCGCATACGATCATCGAAGGAGAAACGGGCTTCGTTATCAAAGCGAAGGAGTATCTAATTACCCTTGAAGGTTTGCCATCAGCGCGTGTTGATACCGTTATCGTTAACCAGAAAGGGGAACGTGCGCTCGTGACCGCTCTGCGCGAGGATAGTGTCGAGGCCTACTTGCTTGATCGCGGAACACCGAAGGCAGGCGATCAATTTGTCATCGATACTCGTGGTATCCAGTTCTCATTTGGCGAGCATTTATACGGGCGTGCACTGAACGTTCTCGGAGAACCGATTGATGGTCTCGGCGGTTTCCCCGAGAGTACTGTCCCACTCCGGATGCAGGCTGACGCGCCGAGTATGAACGCACGCGCCGAATTGTCAGAACAACTCATGACCGGCATGCCTGCCGTTGACGTGCTTATCCCTATTGCAAAGGGGCAACGACAACTCGTTATCGGTCCCATATCAAGCGGGAAGACGGTCTTCCTTGAAAGTGTGCTTGCACGTCAACGTGGCTCTGAGGTCATATGTATTTATGCCTTTATCGGTCGCCCGATTGGCTATATCGAAGACGTTACCGCTCACCTCATGAGCGAACATGGCAATAATAAAAGCATCATTTTGGCGTCCTATTCAAACGATTCTGCTCCGAGAATATATCTGACACCGATCGTCTCACTCGAACTCGCTGAGTATTTCTCATGGGAAGGAAGAGACGTATTGCTCGTTCTTGATGACCTCGGTACTCATGCGAAGTACTTCCGCGAAATAGCGTTGCTCTCGGGTGAAGTTCCCGGTCGAGAATCATACCCGGGCGATATGTTCTACCAACAAGCACGCTTACTTGAGCGCGGCGGGCGATTTAATAAAACGGTTGGGGGCGGTAGCATCACGATCTTGCCCGTGCTTGAGACGAACATTGAAGATATGACTAATCTCGTCTCGACCAACATGGTGTCGGCGACTGACGGGCACCTCTTTTTCTCGCCAACCTTGTACGCAGAGGGGCATTTCCCGGCGACCGTTCCCCAGCAATCGGTTACGCGCGTGGGCCATAAAGTGCAGAATAATCTTACAAAACAACTCGCCATACGCGTTCATGCACTCATTGCCGAGTATGAACGGCAGAAGCGGTACAGCCAATTCGGGACACAATTGTCCGAGCAGACACGCGGGCTCATCAAACAGGGAGAATCTCTTCAGGTATTTCTCGATCAGGAATCGACCGCTGCGCGATCGCTTGAAGTGCAAGTCATTCTGCTCGCGCTCGTCTTTACGAAGCTGGGTGAGGGTACCGATGCCGATTATGTAAAACGCAACCGCGAAGTCCTCGCCTCCGCGATCTCGAGCGATCCCGAACTGGAACCGCTGCGCGCGAGCGTACGGCGCGGTACGGTATCGCTCGAACAATTCCTCAGAAAAGTTGAAAGCGCCGTTCCTCGTCTGCAATCACTATGTCAACCGCACTAACGAATCAACGGAGGGAGCTGGAAGACGTGAAGACGATCCGGTTTATTACGTCGGCACTTTTCGATTTGAGCGCTGAGAAAATAAATCGCTTGCGCACTGCTTTTGAGAAGAATAAATCGTTTTATGACGATATTGCGTACCTCTATCACTCAATCAAGCTGACGGCATCCGGGCGAGGCGAGTTACCCGAGAAGACGGGGAAGGTCGTCCGAATCGTATCGGTTGCTTTCACGTCAAATATGCGTTTCTATGGCGCCGTGAATTCTGAAGTCATCCGCACGTTTGTCGAACACATGCGGTCTGGAGCGACATCCGACTACATGGTAATCGGGAAGGTAGGGCGCACGCTCATGGGAAATTATCCCGACCTTGAGAAGCTTCCTCTCTATTATTCTTTTGAAAACGATGAGCCGACAAGAGAGGAAATCGCACAGTTTCTCAAAAACGTCGTACCGTACACACAAGTGCTAGCCTTTTATCCATCATTCGTTAACGTGTTCGCGCAAAAAGTCGCCGCACAGGATATTACCTATGCATCGCAGGGGGAGCCGATGACGAAGAATATGGAGATTGATTATATTTTTGAACCCGAACTATCTAAGATTCTTGAATTCTTCGAGACGCGCGTACGGTATCTGCTTTTTCAGCGCGTCATGCTCGAGTCGGAGCTTGCGAGGACCGCATCGCGATTGTTCTCGATGAATCGGGCACAAGATCGCGCTGATGAAGAAATCGTTGTTTTGCGGCGCGCGATCCGTCAGAGCATCGAGACGTTCAATGATTTGCGCCTCCTAGAATCGTTCTCAATGATTTCAAAATGGAAAAAATAACAAAACCTTTTGTCGGGAGTGTACGCGCCGTACGCGGCCAAGTGGTCGTGGTGCATTGCGAGAGCGACTATCGTCCCGCACTTCGCGAATTGCTTACCGCGGAGGATATCCCCGAGATTCGCATGGAAGTGCATTCATACTATGGCCGCGATTTGCTTCACTGTCTGTTGTTGTCCTCAAAGGAAGATCTGTTTCGGAACATGCGGATTATCGCTCTTGAAACAACGCTCTCCATACCGGTCGGGAAGGGAGTGCTTGGCCGCGCCATTAATCTCTACGGGCAGCCGCTTGATGGGGGCAAGACGCTTGAATACACCGACGCACGTTCGATTTATGGAACGCCGCACCAGACGACGCTCAAAGTCAATCAGGAGCATTCATTACTCGAGACAGGTATAAAAATAATCGATTTCTTTGCACCGATGGTCGAAGGCGGGCGTCTCGGCATTATCGGCGGTGCCGGCGTCGGGAAGACCGCAGTCATGACCGAGATTATTCATAATTTGAATCAAACACATCCTGGTGTAACTCTTTTTGCCGGAATCGGCGAGCGTATTCGCGAAGGGTATGAGCTGTGGGATTCGCTGCAGACAACCGGTGCGCTTGCGAAGACAGCGCTCATCCTCGCCCATATCAACGAGAATGCCGCCGTACGCTTTCGGGTTGGTGCAGCTGCGGTCACGTTGGCAGAGTATTTTCGCGATGAGGAAAAGATCGACGTCCTCTTCTTTGCTGACAATATATTCCGCTTCGTGCAAGCAGGGAATGAACTCTCAACCCTGCTTGAAGAAATACCGTCGGAGTTTGGATACCAATCAACGTTGCAATCAGAAATAGCGTTATTCGAAAATCGTCTGGTCAGCACTGAAGACAATTCGATAAGTTCCATACAAACCGTCTATGTGCCTGCTGACGAGCTCGTAGACCCAGCAGTAGCTGCAGCACTGCCGTATTTCGAAGCGACGCTCGTGCTATCACGGGAGATGCATCAAGAAGGTCGATTCCCGGCCATCGACTTTCTTAAATCCAAATCATCCGTTCTCGATACTCTGCGCGCGAGCGCTGACAACCCGCACTTCAGAGTGTTGACCGCTGCGATAGAAATACTGAATCAATATGAACGTCTCGTGCGTATCGTCTCAATCATCGGAGAAGATGAATTGTCCGCGCAAGATCGCCTGATATTCGACCGCGCGTCCAAACTGCGCAACTATATGACGCAAGAATTATTCACGCTCGAGAATCAAACGGGCAAACCGGGCGCATACGTGAAGCGTACAGAGTCGATTGCAGATGTTGAGGCTATATTGGCAGGGAAATTTGATTCTGTCCCGGCAGACAACTTTATGTACATTGGCACTACCAAAGATCTTGAGAAAAGCGATAGCGGGCCCGTATGAGCACATCGGCAAAGGAATTCACTGTTAGAGTAATAAGTCCGGACGAACGTCTCTGGGAGGGGCAGGCCGTAAGCGTTTCATCAGAAAATAGCGCAGGAAAGTTCGACATTCTGCCCCAGCATGCGAACTTTGTGACGATAATCAAAAATACCCCCATCGTTGTAAGGACTGCAACGACTGGAAATAAGACGCTTAAATATAAAAATGCCGTCATCGTAGTCAATTACAACAAGGTAGCAATATACGCAGAACTTTAAAATACACAATATATCTCGTCGAGACGAGATATATTGTGTATACAACATATATCGGCGAGATTACATAAAACACATCGGCAGCAGAGTACGTAGAAAATACTTTCAGCACCCTTTTTGAATGCATAAGGTCAAAACATCCAGATAAACACACTGCATCAAAGCGAAATGTCTGCTCCTAGGCGATGCAAATGGTGTGCGCGAATGGTACATAGGATCAATTCTCAGTGTTTGTTTTGAACACTTGGGCTGCATTTTCTGTCATTATCCACACATTCAGAAATATGTGTCAGACGAACGAGAATCAACTGATAGAATATAGATAATTCGTTTTCGCGAACACGATGAAAATATCTAAATTTTTACGGGGAGAAATGATTTCGTCGAAGGAGGCAGCTCGTCGGGTTGGTTTTACAAACGATTACATTTCAAAACTGTGTCGGGATGGAAGACTTCGTGGTGACAAAATTGGTAATGCATGGTATGTCGACGAGGGGTCGTTGAATAAATTCGTTGAAACGCAGAAGCACTTGAATCAGAATAGAAACGACAATCTTTCTCAGAAGCGTAAAATTGAATATGCAGTCGAATCTTCATTTGACGAGTATCCTCCGATTTCAGAGTCATCGTATCGTGTACGGCAATTGTGGCCGCTGGCCGCTGTTTTCGGTGTCGTGTTATTCGCGAGCGGGGCAGCAGGTCTCCTGCGCAATGTTGATGCAGTTCAAAATCTTAGTTACGCGGTTGACTTTATCGGGGAACTTCGTTCGATCGCGTCAAACGCTCGTACTCTGTCACAGATTGCCATAAATGGAAATCTTGATGACGAATCAACGGTGACTGCGTCGACACTGGGAGCGGCGGGTATTCTCGCCGAAGTCGGCGATCTTTTCTTCAGAGCGTTCGAGACACTCAGCGGTCGGATGACGATCGCGTTTAATTCTCTTATCAGTTCGTTCACTTCGGGATACAACGTGAACGCGGTATCATCGTCAACACCTCCTGCGGCTCGCACGACTGCGTCGAGGACGTCTCTTCGTACGGGGATATCCGGTTCACCCGACGCGAGTGCCGTGCTGAGATCAGATCGGCTCCGTGTGGTTGCAGCCTCTAATGCATCGACGCTCGAGAACCCCGTTCTCGGTTTCAATACGAGCGTCACTATTCGTGACGCGGTGACCGTAGGAGGCCTGGCCACTATCAATAATGCATTACGGGTCAGTGGCGCATCAACATTCGATAGGCAGATCCGGGCATCCGGCGGCATCAGTACGAACAATGCAGACATTACGGCTGGATCCGGTCGCGTGTTTGCATCGAACATCGTCAATTCGATCACTGCAGGGAAGAACGTAACGATAGCGGGTACACCGCAGAATCTGATTATTTCTTCGAAGGCGGCGAGTGGGGGTGGGAGCAATGCAGGCGGAGTAAGCTCGATCGGCCTTTCTGTTCCCACGTTTCTGTCGGTTGCTGGTTCACCTATCACATCGGACGGTACCCTCGCAGTCACGTACAGCGGTACTGCGCTTCCTCTCGCAAATGGAGGCACGGGTACCACGACCGGCGGTGTGGCAAACGGCGTCGAATTTTATAACGGCACTACCCTCACGAACTCGGCAAACTTCGTATTCGATGGGACGAACGTCGGCATCGGCACGACGACGCCTGGATCGCTGCTCTCAATCGGGGGCGTCGCCAACTTCACCACTGCAACCTCAACCTTCTACGGACAAGGTGTCAATCTCGAAGATGGCTGCTATGCCATCGGCGGCGTGTGTATCACAGCCACAGGTCTCGGCGGCCTCTCCAGCGTGACTGCCGACTATCCGCTCACCGGTCTCGGCACCGCAGGTTCACACCTCTCGCTCGCCTTCGGCACGACCACTTCAAATCTCTGGGGTGGTACGCAGACCTTCACGAATGCGCCGGTCTTTTCCGCGCTCGGCACGAACATGTTGACCGCAACAAACGCGAGCGGCGCACTCATCTCAACCTCAACCCCCACTGCAGCGCGATACATTGCGACGTCCACCACCGCGACGTCAACATTTGCCGGCGGCTTTACCGCCGGCAACAACGCCACGTTCACAGTGAACCGAACAGCATCTGCAAACTCTCTCTACATCGCGGCGAGTGGGAACGTAGGTGTTGGGACAGCTGCGCCGAGTGGGAAACTCGATGTGAATGGGAATCTATATTTGAGTGATACCCTCTCAAGCATTCTTTTTAATACTGCAGGAGACAGCACGATTATCTTTAATGATGATGCCTCGAGCCGTATCAAAATCTATGATTATACGGGAGATAAAAGTCTTAATCTCGAGACGGGAATCGCTGACGGCAATATATACCTAAATCCGATTGGTGGCGCAGGGAAGGTGGGCATCAATAACACGAATGCCAAATACAATTTGGATGTTACGGGGCAGGGTCGGTTTACGGGGTATGTGGATGCTGCCAACTTCGTGGCAACTTCCACGAGCGTCGCATCAACATTTAGATATAGAGTCGGCATCGGCACCACCTCGCCCGGCACCCTCCTCTCCCTCGGCAACACGGGTGCCGACACCATCAACATCAGCGCCACTGCAACTTCAACATTTGGTCATGGTCTCGACCTGCGATCCGGCTGCTTCGCTATCAACGGCACCTGTCTCTCTGTAGCAGGACTGGGTGGTCTCTCCTCGGTCACCGCTGATTACCCGCTCACGGGTCTCGGCACCGCCGGTTCACACCTCTCGCTCGCCTTCGGCACGACCACGTCCAATCTCTGGGGCGGGACCCAAACCTTCACCAACACTCCTGTCCTTGGTTCACTCACTGGCCTCATCGCAGGGAACAGCGGATCGTTGTATCAAGTCGCTTCCTCATCGCTCTTCGGCTTCACTCCCATATCCAATGCTCTCGCCAAAGGAAACTTTATCGTGGGGAATGATGCGGGCACCGCTCAAGCCACCTCTTCTATCTTCATCAGTTCGCTAGGCAACGTCGGTATCGGGACGACCACTCCTGTGAACAACAAACTAGACATCTATTCGA
>MFKU01000015.1 GCA_001781095.1 Candidatus Kaiserbacteria bacterium RIFCSPHIGHO2_01_FULL_53_31 | reverse complement strand
ACCCGTTACCGGATAGGGTCACGTTTTCACATGAGCCTCCCGAGGTACCTCTCCTCTACCCCGCTGTAGAAAAGTATACACGCTTAAATATATGGGGCAACTTTAATTTATGTACGAGTTTTTAGATGGCTTTAAATTCGCGGAAGACCGCCTCATAACGTGCAATGGTGCGGCGCGCCAGAGTCTCGGAGAGATCGAAGGACGACCCTTCGTGCGCGATCTGGTTGCGGATCTTGTGCGCCTCCCATGCATCGTTCAGTGTACTGAAATCAGACGGTTCGACGCTCTTTAATTTCTCGCCCACTCCCTCGCCCTGATACCCTTGCCGCGTGAGCATGTCTTCGAGCAAGATGTCTGCTTCGGTGATTGCTTCGCGCCATTCGCTTTGGCTGTCACTCGCCATGAGCGATTGGATATGTTGCCAACGCGGATTCATACCGCCCGCCTTCTCGGGCGCGAGCAGGAGCTTCCCATAATATTCTGCCTCGCGCTTGCGCAGATCGAAAAGCCGCATCATCGAGTAGACGATTATGAAGAGCCCCGCGACGGAGAGCGCGTACCCGATGACGACGATCCACAGCCAGATGTGCGCGACGAGCGCCTGAAACGAAGCGTAGTCGACCTCGGAGTGCGCACCGTAAATGAGGTTGTAGAGGAGCCGAAAAAAATATTCAATATTAATCTGCTCGGTACGCATCACCTATTAGTATAAACCATTATTCTGAACCCTCGACGGCTTTCCCAATAGAAAATAGGACATTTTCAGCCTGATGCGGCGCGGTGAAATGAATACCGACGGGAAGCTGCTTTCCCTCACGCTTGACTTGGCCCATAGGGACAGAGAGTGCGGGCATGCCGGTAAGGTTCGCGGTAATCGTGAATACGTCCTCGAGATACATTGCGACCGGGTCGTCGGTCTTCTCGCCGAACTTAAAAGCCGGTGATGGGGTTGTCGGGAATGCTATGACATCGACGTTCTCAAACGCCTTATCGTATTCTTTGCGGAGGACAGCGCGCGCCGCTTCCGCTTTGTGATAATACGCGTCGATATAGCCGGAGGAGAGCACAAACGTGCCGAGGAGAATGCGACGGCGCGTCTCTGCTCCGAAACCCTCTGTCCGGGCGCGGACATAATCCTCAAGAAGCGTCTCACCCCGCACCGAATATCCATACCGCATACCGTCGAGCCGCGCGAGATTCGTCGAGACTTCGGCGGGCATAACGATGTAATAAGCCGCGAGCGCATACGAACTCGTCGGCAGCTCGATATCGACGACCGAGTGTCCCTCTGCCTCGATTTTCTTCAGCATGGCGTCAAAGGTGACGAGCAGATCCGCATCAACGCCCTGAGTCAGCAGGTGGCGCGGGATACCGATTCTCACTTTCTCTGACACATCGCGGGCAGGATATAGATCATCAGAGAGAGTAGTTGAGTCGAGTGGATCTCTCCCGCGAATCGTTTCGAAAATGATTCTCGCATCGTCAACGCACTTGGCGAGAGGGCCCGCCTGATCAAGCGATGAGCCCATTGCGATAAGTCCCGAACGTGAGACGGCGCCGTAGGTGGGCTTCAAGCCGACGAGCCCGCACAATGCAGCCGGCTGGCGAATCGAGCCGCCCGTATCGGTGCCAAGTGCCGCAACGCACAGATGAGCGGCGACCGCCGCAGCTGAACCGCCTGACGAACCGCCCGGCACGCGCGCTGTATCGATTGGGTTCAGCGTTTTGCCAAATGCGGAATGTTCAGTCGATGAACCCATCGCGAACTCGTCCATATTGGTCCGGCCGAGGAAAAGCGCGCCCGCGTCCTTCAATTTCGTCACCACGGTTGCGTCATAGGTCGCGCGATAGTTCTCGAGCATCTTCGATGCGGCGCTCGCAATCTTCCCTTCTATCAAAATATTGTCCTTCATCGCAAGCGGAATGCCGCAGAGCATCGGCGCGGCGTTGCCTTCGCTATCAATACGCTTTTGCGCTGTGGAAATTGCGGCTTCGTCTGCGGGGAAAAGTTCAAGATAGGCATTCAATTCTGGATTTCTCTTTGCCGCTACCGCAGCACACGCATCCCACAGCTCACGCACACTTATCTCCCGCGCGCGAAGCGCGCGGGCCGCCTCAACAATCGTCATCTCATTCGGTTTAGTCATGCGTAATGATCTGCTTCACTTCCAAAAATACACCTTCCTCATCACCTGAAGGCTGAGTCGTTGCGGGCTTGCCCTGCGTAGCTTTAGCGAAGCAGGGGAATTGTTCTGCGAGCTTTTCGGTATAGATCCCGGGCGCGTGCGGTTCGCCGTCCTTACGCATCACATTGCGCAACAGTGGAGCTTCCCTATCTTCGCCCATGGGTAGTTTGAGCGTCTCAAGCTTCCCCACATATTCGAGAATCGCATCAAATTCTTTGACGAACTTCGGCAATTCCTCCTCTGACACGCTGATACGCGCCAGTGCCGCAAGCTTAGCTACCTCTGCTGCCGTCGCCATTTTCCTACTCTACCACAGCCAGTTTTTTCAGGAATTCGTCTTCGTCGATAATAGGGACGTCGAGTTGCCGTGCATTGACAAGCTTCGTGCCAGGCGCTTCACCCGCGACAACAAAGGACGTATTCTTCGAGACTGTGTTAGCCGCCTTGCCGCCCGCATGTCTCACACGTGCCTCGGCCTCTTCGCGGGAGAGCGTCGGCAGTGTCCCCGTGATAACGACCGTCTGTCCCACGAGAGGACCTGCCTTAGGCGCTTCTACTGCCTCTATTTTCAGATATTTCTTTAGCCGACCGAGCAATGCGTGATTGTTTGGATCGCGAAACCATTCTGCAACCGCCTTCCCGATAATCGGGCCGATGCCGTCTATACGCGAAAGTTCTGCTTCATTAGCTTTACTAAGCGCCGCGAGCCCAGCACCAAAGCTGTTTTGGTGCTGGGCGAGCAGAAACGCAGTCTCCTCGCCCACGTGCGATATGCCGAGCCCGATAAGCAGTCGATCGAACGGAACCTTGCGAGCCGCTCTAATCCCCGCGAGCAGTTTCGTCGCCTTCGTCTCTTCAAAACCGTCTAGCGCGAGCAGTTCGTCCTTCGTCAATTCAAATATGTCGTCGAAATCAGCAATGAGATCGTGCTCCATGAGGAGCTTCACCGTCTCGCGACCGAAACCATTTATATCGAGCGCGTGTTTGCCAGAGAAATGAATCAGTTTCCTTGCCTGCTGTTCAAATGACCCTGCGATTCTGCAACGATGCGCCGCCTCGCCTGGCACGCGCTCGATGCTACCGTCGCCACCGCACAGCGCCGAATGCGTCGGGAAGTGCCACTCTTTCGCACTCTTCGGCCGCATCTCCTTCACTACACATACAATCTCTGGGATAACGTCGCCTGCCTTCTGGAGAATCACCGTGTCGCCCACGCGAATATCCCTGCCTCGTATGAAATCCTCGTTGTGCAAGGTCGCGCGCGCGACGACAGAGCCCGCAACAGCGACCGGCCTCAAATGCGCTACGGGAGTCAACTTCCCCGTCCTCCCGACCTGAAGGGTGATGTCCGCCACAACGGTTTGGACCTGCTCCGGCGGAAATTTGTAGGCGATAGCGAAGCGCGGTGCCTTGCCCGTGTACCCAAGCAATTCCTGGTCACTACGCTTTTCCACTTTAAGCACGATGCCATCTATCTGATAATCCACCTTCCCGCGTGTAGTCTCGCTCTGCCATTTCTGCCAGAAGGAGAAAATCTCCTCGAGCGAAGCGGCATGTCGATGTTCTGGATTAACTGGCAAACCAAGTTGCTTAAGATACGCGAGCTCCGCGCTCTGTGTATCAGGAATATGTTCCGACGAACGTGCGACATCGTAGAAGAATGCTCCGAGCGGGCGAGCGGCCGCAATCTTCGGATCGAGCTGACGAATCGATCCCGCCGCGGCATTACGCGGATTCGCGAATTCTGATTCGCCCTGAGTTTGTCGATGGGCATTGAGCTTTACAAACCCAGAGCGGGTGAGATACACTTCGCCTTCGGCAATAAGATCAATTGGACGCGCAAGTTTCTCTGGAATCTCTCTGATTGTACGAATATTATGCGTGACGTCCTCGCCCGTGACGCCGTCGCCGCGCGTCGCCGCTAATACGAGTTCGCCCTTTTCATAGGTGAATACGATCTTAAGCCCGTCGATTTTGAGCTCTAGATCATAGGTGGGCGCGCTGCCGCCGAGTACCTTTTTCACACGCGCGTCAAACGCCCTAATTTCTTCCTCAGAAAAAGCATCATTAAATGACCACTGCGGCACCGCATGGCGTACCTTTTTTAGAAATGAGAGCGCCTCACCGACGACCCTCTCAGTAACTGAACTCGTGTCCCTGAGCTCCGGGTATTTCTCCTCAATCGAGCGCAGTTCTCGATAAAGCGCGTCATAGGCACTATCCGAGATTTCGGGCTTATCGAGCGTGTAATAGAGGTGCGCGTGGTGCGCAAGCAGCTCTCGGAGCTTCCTTGCGCGTTCGGTCATTGCCCTAGAAACGGCCATATACGGCCATTGTATCAGTAATGCGCTTGGAGTCCGCGCGAAGAGAAGCGCCCCTCTCGAGCTTCTACCTTGTCGCAAGGAACATTGTAGCCTTGGGCGAACAGATAGGTGGTGAAATTGCCAGGTCCCTGTGGCGAGGTGTATTTATAGACTGATACATCCACGCAGTGCGCACCCCCATCGAGCTCAAGACGTTCTGCGACGGCCCATAGAGATGCGGTGTCTGAGACTATCCCGTCGTTAGGATATTCTGGCGGATAGTGCGCCGGTGATCCATCGCAGGTCATGAGTCGAGCAGGCGAGCGAGGACCATCGGGGCGTTCGAAAAACTTGTCGCGCGAATCCTGATCGGCGAGAAGAACGCACTCGAGGGCGGCATCGGCTGCATAGAACGCGTACTGCGAACTGACTGCCGTAGAAGAAAGCACTTGCTGCTTATAGCCCAGAGAGCCGAGCGTGAGGCCGAAAGAAAGCATCACCGTCATGAAGATGACTGCAACGAGGAGCGCAAATCCACGATTTTTATCTTTCATTGCCATGAAGTGAGATGGTCCGTAATCAAGACCGAGAAATCCCGTCCGCGTGATTTCCAAATAACTTCTGATATGACTCGTTTGTCGTCAGCTGAGACATCTTCAACTCTAATAGTACGCGTATAGGGCTGTAGTGTTTTGTTACTGCCGCCGTATTGGGAATATCTGTGACTCCCATTGTCTAGATACAGTGGCGTGCAGACCGTCGTGCACTTGGTGAGCGCGAGGCCGCTTCCGACACCAGGATTGAGAGCAGGTTCAAGAGTACATCCTGCGGATGCGGTGCATGGATTGATAACCGTGTCGAATGCATTCCAGGCGTTCGTCGAGATATCAGAACCGCCACGTTGATATGACTTCAGATACTCGTTATCACGCACTAAGCGCACATACTCGATTCCCTCTTGGGCGAGATAGAGCGCCGTGAGTTGATTGCGAGAGTTCTGCGCCGCGACAAGCGCACGGCTCGCCGCATAGAGAGGGCCACCGACCGAAATAGCGATGATTGCGACAGCGACCAATGCTTCAATAAGAGTGAACCCGCTCATACCTCGTATCTCATACTTCATACTTGTCTTAATCATGCTCATAGGTCAGTACCGCGCATCGTCGCACTTGTCTCCACATAAAACTCCTTCCACTTCCCGGGACCTGCAGACACTTTTCCGGAGACGACGATAACAACATTGGGCTGAACATAATCACTGCCTCGTGCATTCACTGTACCGGTGACGTAAAATTTTAGTGACGTTACTTCCACTGATGAATCTGTAATGGCTATGTTGTTCTTCGTAAGACCGTTCGTTCCTTTTGTATACGTAATAGAATTATTATTTGCGTCCATGAAAACAAAACTCTCGCCGCCGCCCGTACAATCAGTGCCAAACGTACCGCAGCCATACTTAATCCCCGTGCGGATATCACGCGTCATTGTCTCGAGTGCGAAAGAAAGGTTATTGATACCGGTGGTGATTGCTTGGGCATCTCGGTTGGCGCCAATCATGACAAGATAGGCACCCGATGCGAGCATCATGACGAACGCGAAAAGGCCCACCGCGACGATGAGTTCAACTAGGGTGAATCCGCGAAAAGTGCGAGTCATGGACATGGGATGCTACTCACGCTTATCGCTCCCGACTGCTCGACACGGATATGACGAAGACCGCCCTGAGGTGAAGTGAGAGTGATGCACGCTCTCGTGTACGTCGAACTATACAGGCTGTTCGCACTGATAAATGTCTTTGTGTTTGGCCGCGAGAAGACGATGTCGAGTTGATCAAGACCTGCATTGTGGGCGGTAGCACACGACGCGGCATTTGCTGAAGTGTAAGCGCAGAAATCACTAATAGTCATGCCGTTTCCGAGACTATATGTCATGGCGGTAGCATTTTCCTCTGCACTGTTATAGATACAGTTACCTGGGGTTGCGTCCGGCCTCTGTTTGTCAGCTCCCGATGCGAGATGACAAGTTACGACGACAGGGTCAGTGAGAGCTGGGAAGGTGTCGGCGAAGAGCATGAACGACTTTATGGGCGTTGTTTTCTTGAAGTGTACGCCATACCCCGTGTTCTTGTCTATAATGCCGCTTGTGATGCGGCTGCCGAGACCGAAGGTTTCGGCAGAGCGGATAGTGAGCGCGACGTCATAGGCAGTGTTCGCGAGCAAGAGTGTTTTATTAAATGCGGTCTGACTGGTAATAATTACCATCGCCAATATCATAATAATCGCGAATACGACTAAGAGTTCGATCAGTGTCACACCGCGCCTGCCTGCCGGTAGGCAAGGATTCAGTCGTGCCGTCATTGTGCCATGATAAGAGCGAATGGGTTCCATTGGATAATGTATGCGAGAAGGAAGCCGGCAGCGAGGTATGGCGCGAACGGCACCTCTACTCCCATTCTAGAGCCGCGAGGCCTCCCTGCCAATATGATTATCCCAACTACGGCACCGATCCAGAAGGAGAATGCGAGACCTGCGAAGGAGAACTCCGGCCCCGTGAGGAGTGCGAGGCCAAACGCGAGCGGCGCGTCGGAAAGACCCATCGCGCGTCCGCGCGAGAGAACATGGATAGCGACGAAAAAGAACGCAATGAGGAGTGCGACGAGCATCGAGGCACCAAACCCACCCATAGTAGTCGCCGTGAGAAAGCCAGTCAGAGCCGCAGACGCCACAAAGAGCCAGAGGAGCACGGGTGGCAAAACCTGATGCTTGGCATCATAGAGAACGAGCGCGAGCAGGAGCGCAAGAGTAATGCATAGCGTTCCGAGCGCAGGTACGAGACCGAGCCGAATATACGCGAGCGTAAAAAGCCCACCTAACAAGAGCTCAGTCAAGGGCGCATAGAGAGAGAGACGTGTATCGCAGCACCGCGCCCGTCCTCCTGCGGCGAAGAAAGAAATAATTGGTACGAGCGCAAGCGGAGCGATGGGTTCGCCGCACGCATCGCATAGTGAACGTCCCGAGACAAAACTGTGGCCGGTATTCAATCGGGCGACGACTACTCCCGCGAAGCTTGCTATAATCGCACCGAGGGCGAAGAACATCGCCGCGAGGGGGGAAATCATGCGTTCATCATACCAGAAGCCCGTCCGCCTTTCGGCAGACGGGCTTCTGGACTGTTTCTAAACAACTAGCTATTACTACGGACACGCCGTGGCAACAGGGCTTGTAGCTAGAGCCGTTGTTGTTGTTGTTGCGGTGCCAGTACTATCGACACAAAAGTAGGCACTGGTGTTAGCAACGAGCTGAGCCGCTACGGCGTATGCCGTACCGTCCTCTGATACGTTGCAGGTTACAACACCCGCCGTTCCGTTGACTTCGTCAGCGGCCGCTATCTGTTTCGCGATTGTCGCATCTGCGAAGAGAGTATCCGCAGTTGTGCAACCGGTTGTGTCGGCAGCTAGACCGCTACTATACATACTGTTATCAGTGCGGTATATCTCGGCCTGCGTCTTGATGCCTGTAATATCGGACTGGATAGCTGCATCCTGGCCCTTCGAACGCGCCGTGTTCATAGACGCGAGCACGACCGCCGAGAGCACACCGATGATGGCGATAACGACGAGTAATTCAATAAGGGTGAAACCTTGGGAACGATTTTTATTCATAATTATTTATATGTGGCTAATGGACGTATTGTACGCCATGCAAGTCTGTTTGTGAGTGGGTGTGTGGACAAGATCCAGCAATCAAGATATTACAGGCAGGCGAAATTAGTCGTTGCGTGCGCTGCTGATTGAGTCTGGGCTTTACCGTCACTATCAACACAGAAGAAAGGATTCGTCGACGGGTTTGAAGGAAGGCGCGCGGATACGGCCCAAGCATCGCCAACGGCGTTTATAGTGCATACCACGGTGATGCCTAATGTTGAGTGAGTATACGTTCCAGCAGTCCCATTAATTGTTTTCGAGACTGCATCAATAAGCCCCTTTCCATTTCCATCTGTTGTGTCCAGAAACATGGTATTCGTTGCATTGCATGCTGAAACTGCGGTTGTGCCACTTTGATATTTGTTAGAATGACTGCCCGCATATAATTCAGCTGCAGCACGCAATCCGCTCAATGAGGTTTGAACTGAAACGTCTTTTGCCCTATCGCGAGCGGTACCAAGTGACGCAAGAACAACCGCAGATAAGATACCAATGATTGCGATCACGACGAGGAGTTCAATAAGAGTAAAGCCGCGGGAACGATTTTTGTGCATAAATATCCTATTTAATTAATAGAGATATTGTACGGCATAACTCCCGCGTAAGATAGCAGGGTGTGGATAGGCCACTATAGGACCGCGGCGAGGTTGTAGATCGGGAGGAGGACCGCCGCCATAAGGGTCCCGACACCAAGTCCGAGGAAGACAATCATTACCGGCTCGATGAGACTCACGAGCGTGTCAACGGCGTTTGCCACTTCCCGCGTATAGAACTTGGTAAGGGTAGTAAGGATTTTCCCCAGCTCGCCGGTCTCCTCGCCGACCTTGGTCATCGCGACCATGATGCCCGGTATCTCGGGGTGCCGCGCAAATGCGTCTGATATCGTGGAGCCCGCTTTTACGTCTTGCTCCACTTGAGCGAGGACGCCAGCGTACGCGGCGTTATCAACAACGGACGCCGCGATCTCGAGTGCCTCGACGACTGAAACGCCCGAGAGAAGCATTGACGAGAAACTGTCGGCGATGCGCGCCAGATAGAGCTTTTGATAGAGGTCACCTATATAGGGTATCGAGATTTCGAGACTGTCGAGAACAATTCTGCCCCGCTCGGTTTTCCCGAATTGCCAGAGGTAGAAACCGCCTGCGATGAGCGCAATGATGACGAATATGCCGTACTGGACGATGAAGTTCGAGAAGCCGATAACGATGCGCGTGTAAATCGGAATCTCCTGTCCCGAATCAAGGAGGACGGCACTAATCTTTGGTATGACGAGCGCGAGCATGAGCGCCATGACGCCGAAGAAGACGATGACGACGAAGATCGGATAGATTAGCGCATTCTGTGCCTTGCTCGTTATCTCATAGGAGCGATCGAGATAGTCGGCAAGATAGTTGAAAGTCATAGATAACCTGCCCGATTCCTCGCCCGCGCGAACCATGTTCACATAGAACGACCCGAACACCTTCGGATGTCGGGAGAGCGCCTTGCTAATAGGCACGCCGGCCTGCAAATCGTCACCAACGGCAGATAAAATATCGGAAAGATTCTTGTTGTCGACCTCGGCCGCGAGGAGGCGGAATATGCGGAGCGCCGATACTTGCGCCTCGAACAACGTTGCGATCTGACGCGAGAGTATAACTATATCTTTATTTGAGACCCCACTGAAGAACGACAGTTTTGTTTCAAGAAAAGTGTTTTTCTCGGTCGATTCTATAACCGAAATAATAAGATTACGCCGCTGAAGCGCGCTGATGGCAACCTCCTCTGTCGGGGCTTCGACGGTCCCTTCGCGTTCGTGGCCGTCTTGATCGATCGCCTTGTATGTAAACAACATGATTACAAGTAATGTTCAAAGGTCTTTGGATCCATCGCGTGCTCGTAGGCATGCTCGACGGTCACTTCCCCGCGACGCACGAGATCGGCCAGCATGCGATCCATGTCGATCATGCCTTCTTGCGAAGAGGTCTGGATGACCGAGCTTATCTCGTGCGTCTGTGCATCTCGAATGAGTGTGCTTATGGCGTTGTTGTTGATAAGGAGCTCATAGGCGGGAATCAGTCCTCCCGAGACGCGCGGGATGAGACGCTGCGAGAAGATTCCGGCGAGAGAGCCCGACAATTGCACCCGAACTTGCGCCTGCTGCTCTGCAGGGAACATATCAATGATACGGTCGATTGTCTGCGCGGCGTTGTTGGTGTGGAGCGTGGAGAAAACGAGGTGGCCGGTCTCGGCCGCAGTGACCGCGGCAGAGATGGTCTCATAATCGCGCATCTCGCCAACCATGATGACGTCCACATCTTCGCGGAACGTGCTTTGCAGCGCCGATCGGAAATCAGGTGCATCGATGTACACCTCGCGCTGATGAATGAGTGATTTTTTTGGCGTGAAGAGATACTCCACGGGATCTTCGATGGTGACAATGTGCTCCGCCCGAGTATCATTAATACGGTCAATCATCGTAGCGAGCGTCGTCGACTTTCCGTGTCCCACTGGCCCCACCACGATGAAAAAGCCCTGTTCGCGCTGTGTGAACACATCGAGAATCGGCGGGAGATTGAGCTCCGTGAACGTGCGGATCGCGTGCGGGATGAGACGCATCGCGATGGCCGTCGTACCCTGCACGCGATAACCGTTCACACGGAAGCGTGTATCCGCCTGGTGCGCATAGGAAAGATCGATACTCTGATTTTTCGCAAAGCCCTCCCAGTGCCCATCTGGCACGATTGATTTCAACATCTCCTCCGTTTCTTCACTTGTAAGAGCCGGGTATCGGGTGAGCGGAATGAGCGCTCCCGAGACGCGGATCATCGGTACACCGCCCGCGAAAATATGCAGATCTGAACCGCCCTGCGCAACGACAACATCGAGAAGCTCTTGGAGACGTTTGTGAGCCATCATACGATGCTACACGCTAGTTTTTTCTGCCGCACCGCCCTCGATGATGCGCAAGGTCTCGGCGAGAACTTCAGAAGGGATCGCCGAAGCCTTGATGATGTAACCGTCGACCTTGAGCTGTTTCGCCCGTTCGATATCGGAGTCGAGGCCCTGGTTCGAGAGGACAATAAGCTTTACTCCTGAGGCCAGATTCTCCTTCCGAATCGCCTCAAGCGCTTCAAAACCACCAATACCCGGCATAATAAGATCGAGGAGAATTGCCTGCGGCATCGCGGCACCCTCTTTCCGAAGCGCCGCGAGAAGTTCCTCGCCGCTGTTAAAAACGCTTACTTCGTGACCGGCGTTCTTAAATTTAACTGCGTAGAGATCAAGAAGGAAACGGTCGTCATCAACTAAATAAATGTGGTAGGCCATTGTTAGTTAGTATACCCAGCACTAACCAAATCGCATATGCGTGTTATCCCCTGTAAAATGCCTACATACTCTACACGAAGGTTAGTGCTGGGTATACACCATATAAAACGTCAAATGGTACCACCCTCGAGGAAAAGTTGTCCGCCAAGTGTGTTGATTTCCTCGAATGCTATCTCCCCGGCAAGTGCCTTCACAATGGCGCTCTCGCGCATTGTGAGCAAACCCGCCTCTCGTGCGGCGGCATAGACTTTCTCTTCGACGGGCTCCGTAAGCAAGACATGTTCAATCTTCTTATCCATCTTCAATATTTCAAAGACTGCGGTGCGGCCGTGTATCCCGCTCGGGCACTCCTTCGTCGCTGTCGCGTGATAAAACTCCTTAAAAGGCGGCAATTTCTTGCGGTATTCCTGCGGCAAATCCGCGAACTCCTGGTCGAGAAATGCCTTGATGCTCTCCGAAATGGGAAACGGCTCGCCCGCGCCCGTGCAGAGTTTCTTTACCAGACGCTGCCCGATAGTGGCGATCAGAGTCGGCGCGATGAGGAAGGGGTCAATGCCCATATCGACGAGACGCGGGATGGCGCCGGCGGCGCTGTTGGTGTGGATAGTTGAGAGAACGAGATGACCCGTGAGCGCCGCCTGAACCGCGAGTGCAGCGGTTTCCTTATCGCGGATCTCGCCGACCATTATGACGTCCGGATCCTGGCGCAGGATGGAACGAAGACCGTTGGCAAACGTGTAATCGATCTCTGGCCGCACTTGGCTTTGGGAAACCCCGGGGATCTCGTACTCGACCGGATCCTCGAGCGAGACAACGTTCGCCGTCTCCCGATCCATTTCTGAAAGCATTGCGAAAAGTGTCGTCGACTTCCCCGAGCCGGTCGGCCCGGCGATGAGGATGATGCCGAAGGGCACTTTCAGCATGTCGCGGATCTGCTCGAGCTGCTCGGCCGTCAACCCGACCGATTCGAGCGTCGCAGTCGCAGCGGACTGGTCGAGAATACGCATTTCTATCTTCTCGCCGTATTCCGTCGGGAAGGTCGAGACACGGAAGTCGATACGGCGCTTGTCGACGGTCGCTGAGAAGCGCCCGTCCTGCGGCTTGCGCTTCTCATCGAGATGCAATCGCGCTAAGATCTTGATGCGCGCCACGATCGCATCATGCACGCGGGATGGCAGCTCGAGCGACGTGTGCAGGTCGCCATCCATGCGGAAGCGTACACGCGTCTTTTGAGCCGACGGCTCGATGTGTATGTCGGATGAATGTCCCTCTATTGCGTATCGCAATATAGTCGATACGATTTTCGTCACGGGCGCATCCTCCTTCAATGTCTCCGAGGGACCGCTCAAGTTCAGGGAATCGCTGCCGGACGAGAGCATTCCCTCAAGCGGTGCAACTTCGTCGACCGGCGCTCCGGGAGCGCCGGGTTTTGCCGTAGTTTCGTATTCAGAAAGCGCATTGCCTATCTCCCCCGTAAGATTCTGGTATGCATCGAGCACCCGCTTGAAATCTTGCTGCGTGATGAGGAAAATCTTATAGGGAATGCCGAGTTGGCCCGAGATAAATTGCATCGCGTCGAGCGCCTCGATGTTATCTGGGTCAGTGACGCCGACTTCGAGGGCGCCATTCACGAGTGCAAGCGGCACGAGACCGTAGTGCCGGGCCGATGTCAGTGGAATATAGCTCAATACTTCTTCAGACACCGGCGGATCACCGAGGATGCGCGTCGGCAGCCCGTACTCCTTCCCTGCAGCAAGAAGCGCATTCTCGAGTGTAATGCCGTGCTCGCTAAGCGCATCTCGGAGCGGCTTCTGCTTCGCTAGGTCGGCCTCGACGCTTGCACGATCAGTCGCAGAAAGAAGCCCTTTATCGACAAGTAGTCCGAGAAGATTCATTCCTCATTATTGTGCACGGACGCCTGCAATCGGTGCGAAGGGATCTGGACGACCTTCCGGTTCCGGAGAGATCGGTGTCGTGAGATCATGCAATGCTTTGAAGCGCAGATCCGAGAAAATACTGGTATCGAATGAAACGGGCTGTAATTCGCCAACGAGTGTTTGGAACTCTGTCTGTGCGTCGTTCTGTGTTGTGGTCGTCTCGAGTGGTGGCTGATTCCCGGTGTCCGTAAAGAAGTACCAGTATGCACCGGCCGCAACGATACAGGCGCTGATGATTATGAGAAGTGTGCTTGAGGTAATTTTCATACGTTCCAACATTAACGCAGCCAATAGAAGCGTGTGCTCATATCATAGGTATACATACCGGAATTAGAGCCAGTGATGCTCAAATCACGTACGTCGAGAAGACGCTCGCTCTCCTCTACACCTTTGAGGAATTTCTGAAACGATCCGTACGTGCCGACTGCCGAAAGAGACAACTCTACAGAACCGACCGGATTACCATCGGGAACGGCATACGGATCGACCGTACTCGCCGAAACGTCGATACTCGACAGCGAGAACCCGGAGCGCGCGGCAAGAGCGTTCAGATCCACAATGAGGCCGACATTATCGACTGAGTCAGGCAGAAAATTCGTTAGTCGCGCGAGGTTAGCGGGATCGATCGCATCGCGTGCAGCCATCAATTCCCGCTGTCGATCTGCATATGCTCGTGCCGCATCAAGCGCTTGATTGTCTCTTTCGATCGCCGCTTTCGTATCGGCGATGCTGCCGGCCCACATCGGATAGGTATAGCCGAACAGAATTCCTGCAGCTAAGAAAAGGGCGAGAAGGGCAACGGCGCGGTTGTTCATAGGTTTGAGGTAGATGATGCGGTAGTTCTCGTGGTCGTCGCAGTCGTCGTCGCGACAGGCGCGGCTACGGGAGCGGGAGCGGAGAACGTGACCAATTTCTGTTCGAGCAGTGCTGAGAGGGAGAAGGTGACGGAACCGTCCTTGTTGATAGAAATATGAGAGAAAATCGCGTCCTTAATCTCGCCGTCCGCAGCGAGACTGGCCGATGCAGCCGCAAGAGCATTAAAATTTTTCGCAATACCGGTACCATCGACCGTCGCGGCACCCATTTCGCCAAATGACAGATGCATAGTGTTGAACCGAACCGTCGAAGGAAGAATCTCCTCGATTACACTGAAAAAGCCTGACAGCGCAGTGTGATTGCCGAGCAGAGACTTACCTGAAGCGAGCCGATCGTGCAGGCGAACAAAGCTTTGGGCGGCCGTGGCGTCAATAGCCGCGCGCGCTTTCGCAAGGTCCGCCTCCTTTTTCTCGAGAGCACTAGTGAGGATGCGGCCATACAAGAAGACACTGATGGAGAGGACTATGACCCCTATGAGAATTACGTAACAAACGAAACTAAACGCACCGACGAAATCCATATGAAAACGACGCGATGCCGAAGACGCCGGATGAGGAACAAACGATGTGGGTATGGTCGGAGGAAGAGCCATTTTGTTTCAGTATACCCAGCACTAACCGAATAGTATATGACTGTTATCCACTACGAAACTTTTCGCACGTATCGAGACGAACGGTTAGTGCTGGGTATACGCTACCCGCATGAGCATGATTGAGCGCATCTGTGCAAAACCTTTACCGCGTCGATCAAAAGTGTTCGGAGGTCAAACCTCGTCAAGCTTGCGCAGAGCGAGACCGACGGCAACTGCAAACTCGGGGCCGATCCCCTCGAGAATAGGGCGCATGAATGCGGGCGCTTCTGCTTTCACAAACGGATCCGCGACTTGAACATCGACCGAAAAAAGCTTTTTTGCATATGTGCCGAGCTCTTTGGTCACGCCCCCACCGCCGGTAAGAATGATTGAGGTCACCGGTTTCTTGTGCGCCGTTTCATATTGTATGAGAACGCGCCGTGCCTCCGAGAAAATGCGTGCGAAGACAAGCTCGGGAGAACCGCTCTCGTCATCGCTTTCGAGTCCTCTTTTCTTTTTCAACGCTTCGGCGCTCGCGATAGAGAGATTTCTTGAAACAGCGATTGCGCGCGTGATATCTTGGCTCCCGGCGCTGATTGAATGCGAGAAGGCAACAACCCCGCGTTCGACGACATAGGTTTTTGTCGAAGAGGCGCCGACATCGAGCACCATGACGGTCTTTACCGGCTCTTTGACAACGGCGCGGATAGTACTGAAGATCTCGATTTCATAGAAGCTCGCTTGGAGACCTGCACTGGCAATAACGTTCTGGAGCAGTTTGAGTTCATCATTGTGTACGGCGATAATAAGCACCTGAACTGTTTCTTTTTGAATATTTTTTTCTGATGGTTCATCTTCAGGCACAATAAACCAGTCGAGCTGTACTTCGCTCACCGGTACGGGAATGTATTTACGCGCCTCAAGCTCGATAATCGTTTTTTGCTCTATCGGATCTTTACGATACGGCAGATCGACGAGCGTGAGCAGGGATCGTGCAAAAGGAATCGAGACTGCACAGCTTTTTGTCGTCACCTTGGCCTCGCGTAATAAGTCTTTTAACGTTTCGGTGATCTGCTCCGCCGAAAGATTCGTGGCCTGACCGACTTCAGAGCCGCCGTAAGGGCCGAGCGCGAGTTCGCCATACGTTTCGAGCACCGCTCTCCCGTGTTCCTTGCGCAATTGGACAACTTTTAACGACGAGGAACCGATGTCGACGCCGAGAACACTTTTCTCCCTCTTAGAAAATAAACTACCGAGGAACGACATGTGATAATACTAGCACGATGCGCCTACTCGATTACATTTTCCCTCCACGTGCGGACGAATTGGCACTACGCGACGTTTCGCTCGATACGTTTCTCGCACACTCTGCTCCCCGCCTCGTCGAATACACACGGCCAGGGACCGTCGCACTCCTTCCCTTTTCGCACATCGCAGTGCGCGCTGCCCTCCATGAGGCAAAATATCACGGCAGCGGATACGCGTTCGAACTCCTCGGCGCCGTTCTTGCCGATTATCTGCGTGACATCGACGAAATGAGAAACAAATCAACACAACTATGCCTCGTCCCTGTCCCGCTCGGCAAGAAACGCCTCAAAGAGCGCGGATATAACCAGTCAGAGGAGATCCTGCGCTCGGCGATCGGCATTTTGACAGAGGAGGACGGTATTTGCACCTATTCTCTCCATCCGCGCCTGCTCGCGCGAACGCGCGATACGGTCTCGCAAGTCTCACTTCCCCGTGACGAGAGAGAGGGAAACATGTGTGGCGCCTTCCACTGCCCCCTACAAATTGATGAGGGAGAGGGCGGCGAGGCCGCATCCATATATATAGTGCTCGACGACGTCATCACGACCGGTGCGACGCTCCAGGCAGCGGTGAGTGCCCTTAAAAAAGCCGGGGCGAAGCGCATCATCCCGCTCGCTCTCGCGCATTAAATTTGATATCGTGACAACATACGGAGGGGTCGCATAGAGGCCTAGTGCGGCGGGTTGCTAACTCGCTATACGGGTAAAACCGTATCGAGGGTTCGAATCCCTCCCCCTCCGCCCCGTCTTTTCAGATGAGAAAAGTGTGTCATTTTGACTTTAGCCAGTATTTGCGGGCGTTTTTCATGACGGGGAAACTTGTCACTTTCGGCTAGTTTTGAGAGGGGTGAAAGGACGTTCGAACCCTTTGAGAGAGTTGCTTGTCAATTCCGGCAAATGACCGATCGTCTTGGGATGCAACTAACACAAGAAGACATTCAAGAGTTCAAACAGATTTACGAGTCAGAGTTCGGAGAAGTGCTGTCGTACGCAGAGGCCGAGGAGTGCGCGCAGCGACTTCTGAGTCTTTATGAGTTGTTGGCGAGCGATTCCGAGAGCAAACCAGAAATGGGCGTTGTGCTTTATAATGGTAACGATGTGGAGAAACCTAGCACCCGGTCTAGTAAGACAGAGAGTAATAATTGAGGGTACAACCGAAAAGATACTCGAGCCGGGCCAGATCAAATCCTATCTCAACGAACTCGCGAAGGTGACCAACATGGAAGTGTTGTTGCCACCAGAGGCTCACTCTGCCCATGACATGGGCTATGGTGGCTGGATCCATTGGAAATCCTCTGGTGCAGCTTTCTATAGCTATCCGACAAACCCACCCCTTTTTACCGTCGATTGCTACACGTGCAAACCGTTCGATGCACAAGCCGCTGCTGACTTCACGAAAGAGTTTTTCAATGCCATCGAACTGGTTTGGAAAGAAGTGGAGGTGTAAGTGACAGACTTCAGATGAACAGAATACTCTTCTTCAATTCAGATGGTATTGATCCCCGAGTAATCGAGGAACACGGCAGGCTGATTTGTACACTATCCATCTTGGAATGGTTCCTTCAGGAGGCAATCATTTTGATTATTCTGAAACGAGAGTTCGATCCGTCTCAAAAAAGCGACGTGGTTTTGGCGGATCAAATATTCAGTCTCAGTTTTGCGCGGAAAATAGATCTAATTCAGAAGCACGGGCTTTTGAGTGAAGACTTGAGAAAGAAGTTGGACGTTGTTCGTCAAAGACGCAATCTCTTCGTCCATGGCATAGGTCTTAAATTCAATGCTGGATTCGTTCTTCAAATCCCAGGCAAAGCTGAGCAAGAACCATACACGTTTGAAAGTATGTCTCGCTTCAGGAACTTTGTGGAAGACGTAGGAGGAAACCTAGTCTCTGAATTTGAACGCAATGGTTTCAATCTTAAGGGGCAACGTATGCGGACCCTTATTGCCTAACGAGTAGCTAGCCACAGCCGGCAAGATTCCCCGTCTTTGTTGCAGAACTGGGACTGATACTCTGAACGCCTGCGTTGCGTGATCGTATCACGCGGCGCGTGTGAAGGTTTTGTCTTCCGATGGATTTTCAATACGTCGGATGGCACTGAGCACTGACGTCAGCGCAGCGTGATCGCTGGCCACCAGGGTTCGAACGTCCTTCACGAAGGCCCGCAAATTCTGTCAAGACGGGACAATTTGCCGGGAATACCAATTCCTCATACAAAATCATGGAGAAAACAGAAGCCGCCCGAGAAGCGCGACGGCCTCCGGGCGGATATTTGATAATTCCGCAGTGTTTACTCGCCGGGCGGTGGCAGAACCATTCCCTTAATCGGCTCGAAGACGGTCCTGCGGTCCCCGTCTTTGACACGACCGATCTCGAGTGCCTCGTACCCGGCGATTCTCGCTGCTGTCAGAACACGACTGACCTCGTGCCCCGGGACGAAAACGTAATAACCAACGCCCCAATTGAAGGTGGTAAGACAGTCCCGTTCTGATACCCCCAGCTCCCGCATGAAGAGGAAGATCGGAGGCACTTCCGGCCAATCATAGATGCGATAGGTATGGGGTCGGTGGTCGAAGGCGACCTTGCCCACACCACTTCCAGTTCCCGGGAGCAGTGCATGGACATCCACCTCGTTCTTCAAGAGGATCTCGATCAGTCCGACGTAACATCGGGTCGGAATAAGTGCCTCCTCGCCGAACGTGTTGCCGTTCGGTAGACGGGTGAGGAACTGATCCTTGAGACCCATCGCTCGCTTGATCACGAGCGACACGCCGTTGGAATGCAAGCCGGAGGACATGATGCCGATTATGAAATCGCCGGTCTTGAGCTTGCTACCGTCAATCAGGTTACGAGCTGGCGCGATGAGGCCGGTGACGCAACCGCTGAGCGATGGGGCACTTTTGACCGGCGGTTCCGGACGGATCAGGTACTTGAGCGCTGGCGATTCGCCAGCGACGAGGGCCATGCCGGACATCTTGCAGGCTTCGTAGAAACCTTCGGCGAGATCTGCTGAACGCTTCTTGTCTTGGAACCACTCGCTGTCTCCCGAGGCGACTTCGTCGGTATACGCCACCGGCAGAGCGCCTTGGGCGATGCAGTCATTGACCGCCATCATCGCCGCATCGATGCCGATGTTGCGATAGTAGGTTTCGCCGGTACCGGCGAACTGGTACATCCACTCGGCGATCCAGTTCTTGTTGCCGAGGCCCTCCGTGGTTTGGCACCAGAGGTGTGGATGTCGCCCGTTGTACTGGTAGATTCCGCCGTGGGCATGGAACACATCCGTGATGACAGAGACTTGGCGCGCCTCGGGAAATCGTGAGGTTCGCTTGGCCGTCGCCATCATTGCCGCCTTAAAGGGCTCGATCTTGGTGTAGTCAACTGCTTCTGCATACTCACTTTGTATCTTTTGCATCCTGTCCTCCTGTAGATTGTGGATTAAAAGCAACTGTCAACGAATCACCTCCGCACGCAGAGTATCTTGTCAGAGACGGTTGTCAACTATCCGACAAGCATGATGTACGTGATGTGTGTTGTAGCCTCAAGCGGCAAGTTTTCCCGTCTTTTATTGAAATATGATTCCACATACTCTCGGGAGGTGCGACCAAAGTTATGAGCGCGAGTCGATCAGATCAGGCGGCGTGAGTGCGCCCCGCCTCTTCTTGAGACTGATTCTCAATAATATGCATCGCTGTAAGCGCTGACGTCAGCGCAGTGTGATCGCTGACCACTAGGGTTCGAACATCCTTCACGAAGGCCCGCCCATTTACATATGCCAAACAGTACAGAGGACATCTCGGTCCTGCGGTACAAAGTATTGACTTTCTATGGATTTAGTTATACTCTAAAAAACGGACTACGAGGCACAAAACAAACTAAAAATAGGAAGAGGAGGACTGTAGATGCGTAGAGGAATTGCAGTGATGGTGGCCACACCACTATTGCTTTGTTGGCTAGGGGGAAATGCGGCGGCAGAGGACTCGACAGAAGAAACATCCTGTCCAAAGACGATCGGCTACTGGAAGAATCACATCCCGTGGTCGCTCAGCAGCTTTTCCATCTGTGCCACATTGACGCTTACCAGCGAGCAGGCGATGGATATTCTGAATTCGCCTGATGTTGGAGGTACCGCGTCAATCACGGTGGCTAAGCAGATTATTGCCACAATGCTGAACCGGGAAGCTGGCGGACCGGCGTACATCGATCCGACGCTGGAAGCAGCGAAAGCGTGGTCATGCGGGTATCCACCGCCAGATTCCGACCCGGAGGATCCGGATCGGCAAACTGGTCTGGATTTAAAGGATACTCTCGACGCGTACAACCAATCCGGCGAGTCTGGAACGTGTGGTACGCCGACGCGAACGCGGACCCCAACGAAAACACTGACTCCGACGAGCACCGCATCGAAGACGGAGACCCAGACAGTAACGCCTACGCAGACTAGTTCGACCACGCAAACTCCGACAGAGTCGTCGACAGTGACTCCAACGAACACCGCGACGGCAACAAGTTCTGCGACTGAAACGGCTACGGCAACTGCGGTGCCGACGGACACACCCACCACGACCAGAACGAGTACGACAACACCGACGAGTTCGCCAACGACGACAAATACGGTAAGAAACACGCCTACAAGTTCGCCGACAGCAACGTGGACTCCGACGAGCACTTCAACGGTAACGCCGACGCGAACGTCAGCCGGCGGGCATGGCACTGCGACACCTACGCCAACACAGAGGAAGACACCCCCGCCAGTCCAAGCACCGACAATGTCTCCACCGATGCTGGCGGCACTCGTGGTGATGCTTACCGCGATTGGCAGATGGTCAATACGCCGTCGACTTGGTCAGTAACGTTCTTCCTTGACTACGAGACGCGACGTCTCACGAGAGGCCGGTCTATTAGACCGGCCTCTCATCTTTTATGGTTGCAAAAATCATCAATTTCTTACTTCCTATGCGACATACGGCTGACCGTTGACTTTATAGATTTCCAGTCCTACAGTGAGCGAGGAAAGACGAGTACAAACCGCAAACCACAACCCGAGAAAAGGAGGAAACCGCGATGCGAAAGGGTATTTTGGCAGCAGCGGTGATACTCGTATCATTGCTGCGACTAGGCGCGAGGGCACAGGAGTTACTGCCTACCAGAGACGATCGCTCAACGCGACCGCCTCGGGGGACACAAGCGCCTGACCCCGCTACACCGACCCCGACAACGACGCTGACGAGGACGCCAACGTCAACACGGGCGCCGACGAGGACGCCTGAGGAAACGTGCACGCCGTGCTCGCCAGCGACGTGCGTCCCAACGAGGACGAATACTCCGACACGCACTGTTACACCAACGCGTTCGGCAACGCTGACGCCGACTGTCACAGCGACAGCGACGAGCACTGCCACGGTTACATCGACTAGTTCGGCTACGATGACTCCGACGGAAACACCGACACGCACGTTAACGCCGACAGAAACGGTGACGAGAACACCAACGCGTTCGGCAACACTGACGCCGACTGTCACGAAGACAGCGACACGAACGGCGACAGAAACACTGACGCGTACGCCGACGGAGACATGCACTCGCACACCGACACCTGAAAGCACGTCGACGCGAACAAGCACTCCGACGGAAACACCGACGAGTACTGCGACGCCGACAGAAACGTTGACGCCGACAATAACGGTAACGAACTCGCCGACACGTACTGCGACAGAAACTCCGACGAATACTGCGACAAGAACGGAGACTTCCACGGTTACGCCGACAAGCACCGCGACGTCGACGAGTACGGCGACAAACACGCCGACCGGAACTGCGACGGGTACTCCTACGAGCACCGCCACACCGACACGTTCGGCAACACTGACGCCGACTGTCACAGCGACAGTGACGAGCACTGCCACGGTTACATCGACTAGTTCGGCTACGATAACTCCGACGGAAACACCGACACGCACGTTAACGCCGACAGAAACGGTGACGACCACCCGCACGTCGAGCCAGACCCCAACGAAAACCTCGACGGAAACTGCCACGCCGACTTGGACTCACAGTCCGTCGGCTACCCCGACGGAGACACCAACGTGCACACCGACGGATACGCGAACACCGACGAGTACGACAACAACAACCCCGACCCCTTCCGCATCACCGACAGTGACGCGGACGGCGACGGAAACAGCGACACGTTCGGCAACACTGACGCCGACTGTCACAGCAACCGCGACGGCAACGCAGGAATTTCCCACTGCGACTCCGACACAGACACCCCGTGTGACACCAACCATACCGGTGCCGATTCCAACACTCGGTACAGGAGGCGCGGTGACACTCTGCGTGTTAATAATCGTTTCGCTCGGCGTCATGATAAGGCGACGCCAGTAACGTAGCGAGGCGAGTTGTTACACTGAGGCGCCGGTCACGGGACGTGACCGGCGCTTTCCCTTTTCTCCTGTATGATAGTTCTATGTTCATCGAGATTAGCAAGGGAATCGTGCTCGGAATAGTCGAGGGAGTAACTGAGTTTTTGCCAATTTCTTCTACCGGTCATTTGATTTTGATAAATGAGTGGATACGTTTTAGCGGGCCGTTCACCGCGATGTTCGATATTGTGATTCAACTCGGCGCGGTCCTCGCGGTTATCGCTTATTTTTGGAAAACGCTCTGGCCTTTTTCAGCGGACAGCGCCCACGTACGCTCCGCCTCTATCCTCTGGATGAAGGCAGTCATCGGCGTGCTGCCCGTTATCGTACTCGGTCTCCTCTTCGGTCAGACAATCGAAGAAAAACTCTTCAATCCCCTCACTGTTGCGTCCGCACTGCTTGCGGGCGGTATCATTTTAATTCTCATCGAGAACCGCCCCCTGCCTGTCCGCTTCAATGCAGTCGTTGACATTCCCTATGCAACAGCTTTTGGCATTGGTGTCGTTCAGGGTCTCTCGATGATCCCGGGCACCTCGCGTGCAGCGGCGACAATTATCGGTGCAATGCTTCTTGGCGTCTCCCGTAAGGCGGCCGTTGAATTTTCCTTATTTCTCGCCATCCCGACGATGGTCGCTGCTTCCGGGTACAGTCTTCTCGTACACAAAACCGTTCTTACCTCTGACCAGCTCATTGTTCTTCTCGTTGGTTTTATCGTCGCGTTTGTAACGGCACTCGCTGTCATAAGACTTTTTGTCGGTTTTATAGAACATCGAGATTTCAAACCGTTTGGGTATTATCGAATCGTTTTAGGATTGCTGGTGATTGCATTTGTCGTACTATAGAGATTGTATATGTCGGAACACCTTGTGGAGACACACGCGGATACTGTGGATCACGCATCGTATGTAAATAAATTTACTGAGCTGACGGAAAGGATTTACAAAAGTGCCGCTACTTCAGAGACTGAAGAGACCCCGATACCGCGAGCGACCGCACTTGATGTGCGCGCATTGCTCATTGAACTAAAGAAGTATCTGCAACGCGCCGGCATCAAAGACACGGCGCCTTGATGCAGAAAGAGATTACATGCAGAAACGCCGGCCGGCCGGCGTTTCTGCATTTGCACTACGCGCAACCTATATTCCCTGAGCAGCACTCGTGGAAGACTCCTGCTTGTTCGTGAAAAGAAGAACAATTGCCGATAGTCCGACAAGCAGGTAGACGATATTCTCAATGGCGGGTACCGAGCCGAGAATGAGCTTCACGACGTTCCAGTCGCCGCCCACGAAGTACCCGAGCGCAGTGAGACCCCAATTGAGACCGCCGATTATCACGAGGATATAGGCGATGAGATTTAGTGCTTTCATGTGGATAAGAGATGATTAAAGCGGGAATGGTGGTCCGCTGCCCACAGTATGACTTACTTCCCTGAAGATTGAAGAGTCCCCTGTGCAAAACGTTTTGAGCACTCCTAGAAGCGGAGTCGACTATACTAGAAACAACATGCCCTCCGCATCATCCATCGAACTCGCCGTATTTCTTTCGATTCTCCTCGCTGCGCTCCGTATGCGGCCGCGGCGGTTCTACTTCGTTCGTCATGGGGAGACAATTCTGAATGCGGTGGATGTCCGACAAGGAGCAGAGGGGAAACTTTCCGAGAGCGGCAGGGCACAAGCCGAGAAAGTCGGGCGGTATCTTAGGCGATTTCCTATTCATTGCATGATCTCGAGTACCTACGAACGCGCGCGTGAGACGTCGGAAATTATCAACGCCTATCTCAAGGTACCTATTATCTACTCCCCGCTTCTTGTTGAACGGCGAAACCCGAAAGAGATCATCGGCAAAAATCGCGGCGATCTTGAAGTGGTGCGTATCGTCGATCAGATCGAGCTCGCGTACCATGCCGACGACTACCGTTTCTCCGACGAGGAAAATTTCATGGATCTGAAAGCGCGGGCGCGAAAATGCATAGATCTACTCGCGCGCCAAGGCGCGCGCGAAACGGTCGTCGTAACCCATCACGTGTTCCTCAAGATCTTTCTCGCGTACATTCTCTACCGCGAGAGATTGCACGCCGCCGACTTTACCAAACTCGCCTTCTTCAACTTCTCAGAGAACGCTACCGTCACGATCTGCGAGTTCCATCCCTGGAAATTTTTTTCGAAGACTCGCGGCTGGAAAGTGGTCAGCTTCAACGAACAGCCGCCCGAATAATCTACCCAGCACAAAATTCACCCTAAAGCGTGAATTTTGTGCTCCACGATCTGACGGCGCAGATTTGTTAATACAGTGCGTTCAACTTCGCCCGTGTTTCAGGCCCGACGAATCCGGTCGCCTCGATGCCGTATTTCTGTTGGAATCGCTGCACAGCCGCGAAGGTCTCATTGTAGAAGCCGCCCGTAACGTCTCCATAGTAGACACTCTCAAAGACGAGAGCCGTCTGAAGCGCCTTCACGTCGTTCATGTAGGGCGATCCGATCTGCAGATTGTTGTTCCAAGTGTACTGGAAGCCACCCCGCGACTGTGGAGCGGGCGTACTCGCGGTTAGTCCGCTAACCGCCCCTAGCACAGTCGCGGTCTGGCTGGCTCCTCCCACATAGCTCGTGCTTGGGCACGCTACGTGAATCGTCACCCATCGGTTATCGGTCCACCCAGTTGGCGTGTATCCTCTGCTCTCGAACTTCACGTCGGAGTTGCAAGGCACTTCTTGGTACTTCGGATTGCTTGGGTCGATAGTATAGGTGCCATCGTAACTCCACTTATGATCACTGGCGTTATTTTCCCAGAACGACGTATTCTCGCCAATTTTCCAGAGGTTCATGAGATAGACCTGCGCTCCGGCAATCGGCGGCACGCGCAGTGTCCACGAGTTCCCTTTGGCAAATACTTGACCGTCGGAGGTGTAGGTGGTAGGAGCATTGATGACAAACGGCAATTTGTTGCTTCTACCGGCGGATGTCAAGACATCAACTTGATACGTACCTGGTTGGAGGTTTACTGGTGAACCGTCAGACGCATATGTGGCGTCTTGATGGAAAAGAATCTCTTGAGGTGACAACGAGAAATCTATATAGGAGGACGGGACTGAACCGGCAAATGTGCCGTTGGCAGCGTAAAATTCGACAGTCGTATTACCGCCGCCAGATATGAGATTCAAACCGTAAATGACAACACTGTCAGCTGACGCCCGGACCGAGCTGATAGAAGTTATGGAGGGTTGGGTCGACACCGTCACCCCGAGCATATTCGCGAGCGCTATCGAGTCAGCGACGTTCACGCTCCGGTCATTGTTCACATCGCAATTCTTATTGCTGGGACAAGATCGGTTGCCGAGGAGGACCTGTGTAAGGTAGTCGACGTCAGCCTTGTCGATGACACCGTTATTGCTGTAGTCGTAGGGATTTGAACCGTTCAATACGAGATTAACAAGCTGTTGGATGTCGCTGACGGTCACCCGATTGTCGCTATCCATATCACATATCTTTCCGCTTTGGCACGTTTGGTTGCCGAGGGCCACTTGCATAAGCGTGCCCACGTCCATGCCGTTCACCAGAGTGTCGTTGTTGTAGTCGTAGGCGCTATAGGTCGGCGTTGAAGTGGCAATCGTAAATGGCGCATCGCTTCTATCCCATTGACCAGTTTTGCCATTCGTAACTTTCACATAGTACGTTCCTGGACTTACTTGAAATACCCGATTATCGCCCCAGTTAAGATCACCACCCCAAAGGATGGATGCTTCTCCAGATTCACGTATCATCCCGCCAACCAACACAAACTGACCGTTCACTAACTGCTCTAAAGCGGCGGTTACGCCCGGCGTATTATTCGCCCTATTCGCGACCGTGTTGATTCCCATAGCTGCATCATAGGGTTTCCAAAGAACCGTTTGTTTATCACCAATCCGCCACGTCTCTCCCCCGTTCGGCGAGACGACGGTGATGGCGGCAGTGGCGCCATTATTGATCAGAGTCGTTAGCGAGAGGACATCTGAAACATTGACCATCCCGTCGCCGTTCACATCGCACGTCTTGCCAGAAGGACAGACAACGGATCCCATGGCTACATTTGCGAGATACTGGCTGTCAGCCGCGTTGACTGCCCCATCGTTGTTGTAGTCGTAGACGCTGTAGCTTGGTTGTACTGACGCAGGTGCAATCGTGAACTGTGCGCTTGATCCTATCATGACGCCTCCTCCTTCTACTTCCGCCATTAACCACTTTATATCCAACTGATAAGTCCCGGCTGGCACAGAGGGAACCTGCAGGGTCCATTCTCCACTGTTCGAAAACCTCGTTTCAAGCGAATACTCTTGACCATCATTGACATTCCTGAGCCGCATGGAATCGAAAGTTGCATAACTTGGGACATTTTGCGTTGTCCACTTGACAACCATGCGATCACCCGGCCTATATAGTTGGAACGCACTGGGGCTAATGATGGTGATTGAGGGTTGCACCGACAGAGAATCTTTAAGATCCGCTTCCACCTGTGAGATCATCGACTCAACGGCGCCAAAAGACCTGAGCAGTGAAACGATAGCATTTATCTGGTTCGATGTGAGCGGTTTTCTCTGTCCGCCAAGATCAGTATAGACGACGCCGATAGTCGACGGATCAGCCCCAAATGAACTCATAAGTCCTGCGACACTATTTATCTGCGTGGCAGAAAGCATCGCAGTGGAAGTAAAAGCTGTGGGAAGCGTACCGCCAATATCATGGTAGACGTAACCAATAATTGATGCCCCCGCTCCAAACGCATTGAGCATATTCAACACGGAAGTTGCCTGACGACTTGAGAGGAGATTCTTTTGACCGCCCAAATCAGCATACACGGTACCAATCGTGGACCAGTTAGAGCCAAATGCTTGGAGAAGATTAACTATGGAATTTATTTGTGCGGTGGAGAGACCAACGACTACGCTCACACTCGTCTTGGCTGATTTGCCTGTGCTGTTGGTGACATAAAATGTCGGGGTGTAGGTGCTCGCTTGTGAATATACATGAGTGAATGTGGCTGTTTGCTGAACTGGCGCACCCGTGGATGCAGCAGCACCTCCGAGGGCGTCTCCCCACGCGACACTATAACTAAGCGTGCCGTTGTTTGGATCAGATGCTGTCACAGACCACGTTCCCTGCTGGCCAACCTGAAGAGATGTTGGGCCGGAAACACCTGAAATTGTCGGCGTGCCTACAACTGGCTTGCAGAGGTTAAATGCTTCGCGGGAAGCTGCGCCGAAGTAGCCATTCGCCGGAACAATTCCA
>MFKU01000014.1 GCA_001781095.1 Candidatus Kaiserbacteria bacterium RIFCSPHIGHO2_01_FULL_53_31 | reverse complement strand
ACATCTTTCAAGCTCTAAATTCTGCTCTCACAGCATCCCAGTCTATTGTCGGCATTTTGTGTGTTTCTATCGTTTCCTTCGATCTTCCTATGTTTTGGTTCAATAAGAATTCTCCTGTTCTTAGATTCGGCTCTTTCTTGAATACTCTGATCCGTTCTCCTTTTTCGTTCACTTCCTCAACATATATTCCCTTCGCAGCTTCTATCTGAGCTGTGATGATAGAGTCAAGTTCTTTCGTTATTCGTTCAATAACATATGCTCTGGCTTGTTCAGCTTTGATAGCATTGAATCCTTTCTTTCTCCCTGCTCCCGGACGGTATCCTCCTTTTGCCATAGAATAAAGATTGATAAAAATCAATAAATCATAAAAATAATAATGCCTTTGCGTACGATAATAAACCTCACGAATGAGGAAATGTACCAATTCGACTTAAACTCGTTAGCAGGAAGCGAATAAGCGGTGTTGATGAGGGTTTACCTATCGATTACTCGCACAACTGTGAGTTTGTAAATAATCGTGAGAAATGCGATGCTTGCCACAATGGAAGAATGGCAACGAAGGATTGAGGCATATTGCAAGGAATACGATATTCCGATTGAATACTTAGCGAACACCCTATATGAGCCAAAAGTAGTACCTATGATACGCGGGAAGGCCTTTGAATTTTCTGTCCTGCTTGCTCTACAAGGCATACTGGATGAGCACACGTGGAGAGTGAGCAAAACTCCGATGAACGCTCAACAAGGAGCGCATGACATCGATGTAAATATCACCCACCTTTCATCCGGACGAGCAATAAATGTTGAATGTAAACTTGCTGGGAAAGGTCGATTTCGGCATCAATCCAGTGGTTCTTCAGAGATTTCTGTAAAGTGCATGCGATCGCGCACTCTTGGTGAAGCGATGGTCAAGGCATTGGCGCCACGATTTCATGTGACCGAGGCCCAACTAAAAGTGCACAACGACCAATATTTACCTGGAGATTTTGATGTAGTTATTACGTCCATAGGTAACGCTTTTTACGAAACCGATCCGAATACTGGTTTTTTCACTTGGACCCCCACTTCAGATGGAATTGCGTTTTTAGAGGCACTGCGAGCCAAGTACGGTATTTCACCCGAGATGCCTTTAAAAGATTTTGCCTTCAGTCAAATGTACATTGCCAAAGCCTCTGATCTTGCTGTGGCCAACAACGGGGTGCGATGTACACGTCGACGATGCACCAAAAAACGTAATTGCGGATTTATACCAAACTATCCGGTTATCACATTTACTACGGAAACGTTAGAACCTCAAACCCCCTGGCATTATCTAAGCAATGCTGTACGCGTACTGGATGGCTTCGTCGAATAAAGGAGCCTGTTGATAGCTGGGTCCATAATTAAGAATAAATATCTCTCTTCCTTTAGACCTCGATCCCTTACGTTTTATTTTTGTTTTCTGGTCGTCCGTTCGACTGATCGTATAGTTCCACTCTTTTTCAAGGATATGATTAGCCCACGAGTAGATTTCTCTGACCTCTGGAGAATTATCGTAAGTAATTAGGTATGTGAGTCGATCCGCGTGTCTCCTCAATACGTCACTGAGACGGAAATGATCATCCTTTGCAAATGAATGTGTATAAAACTTATCTTGGTCTGCGTTAAAGTAGGGTGGGTCTAAGAAAAGAAAGGCGCCGTCAGGTGCCTGATCGATGACATCTTCAAAATCCAGAGACGTTAATTTAACTCCTTTTAATTTTTCTGAGGTACGAAGAATATTTCTGGGCCAGTTTTCTGGACGCATACTATATTTATCTCCATAGCCCCAAAAACAATTTTGCATCATCATTATTCCCGAGTAAGAGGTTCGATTCAAATAAAACCATCGTTTTGCTCTTTCAAGTTGATTCCGAGGTTGGTATTCATTTTTGAAGTATTTATGTCGCTCCTTTGTGGCAGCCTCACCCTCAAGAGCTGCTATAAGATCCTGCGGCCTTTTCTGAATTACAGAGAGACAGTTAATTAGTTCTGTATCCATATCATTCAGCCAATTCTCCTTTACCTTTTCTTTAGCAAAAAATACCGAACCACCACCTGCGAATGGCTCAATATAAAAATCGTGTATTGGTAATAACTCCATTATGAGTTTCCTGGCGTAGAATTTTCCGCCCGGGTATCGAAATGGTGAGTTTATTTCCATATGAGTATTATAAACCCCTTATTACACTTCTTCCGACACCAAGAATTCTAAAGTCCTGACCTCTTTTCACAGACTTATCGTCATATTTCCGATTAATAGAATTGAGAATGTATTCATTTCTACTCTTCTTAATAACTCTCTTTAGTTTTGGTTCATCTCCATCTATCACAAGAGCAATGCTGCCGCTATCAACGTCGTCTCTTTTATCGCAAAGGATCAAGTCTCTCTCTACAATATCTGGTAACATCGAATCTCCTTTTGCTCTCACTAAAAAAGCATCTTGTGGATCTCGGATACCAAACAATTTAGTTGATATGGCAATCTTTTCTTTGAGATTTCCGTCAGAAAAGAATTCCGCTTCATTGCCACATTGAGCAAAACCAAGAAGATCTAAGTAAACAACATCTTCTACAGGGTCTTTGAGAATCTCAAATAGGGCTGGATTACTGAAATTCCTTCGAATATAGCCGTGCTTTTCAAGCTGCTTCAAATGATGGGAAACTGTTTGGGCGTTATTAATACCCACCTCCCGTGCTATATGCCTGAGACTTATCCCTTCCAAGTCTTCTACATTTTTGAGGTATTTCAAGAGCTTTTTCTGAGTCTCGTGCATCTCCATACGCTCATTATAATGCCCTCTGCCGTCAATAGAAAAGTTATGCACACCTCAATGTAAATAGACTCTTTACAGACTCATCGAGAGAGTTACACTGGGTTTGTCTGCGCGAATCAATGTGATTTACAGACATAATGGGAAGGGTGCGATCGATCCCTTTCCCAGCTTAATGATGCTATCAGTAGTTAGTAGCATAAACAATTTATGCAAAAGACCGAAAGTAAAAAGCACGTAGACCTCATAGCTGAACTCGCACAAGTCATGAAGCGTGACGGTTATACCATCACCGCCATTGATATTGAGGGTCATAAGAAGCCGGATGTGATTGAAAACAGTGGCACGATAGGAGATGGGGAGAACAAAATACCTGATATCTGCAGCACGCACACTTCATCAGGGCGTATCGCCCGAGGTGAAGCAAAAACAGGCGAAGGTGATATCGGCACACAACACTCCATCACTCAGTATTGCCTGTGCTCCAATCGTAGCAAGAATGGACTTCCTTCAAAACTCTATGTTATTGTGCCGGGGAACAAGAGACAGGAACTGAATGATGTGATTACGAATAATGTGCCAAGACAGCATTGGGATAACATTGTACTTGTTTCCTCGGAGATCTACTCGCAATAAGTTGACTGGCTTCTTGGAAAAGTTGTCTGAGTAGGTAGAGCCTAATTAATCTGAGAAATGACCACTCACTTATTCTGTAGCACGGCTTGATTGAGATGGTGCCCAAAAAGACATGCCATCCAAACGCTCCAGCTCGGGAGCGTTTGTCATTTCAAAACCCCGGTTATATTAGCCTCATGCTCGGGTTCGACCCTTCATTTCCGTCCCGTCCTCATACATTCTGAGATTCCTCCGCCCGTTGAAGCATTTTGATAAACAGCAACTGCTGAGCCATTTTATCCATGTAATTTCGGTCTTGAAATATACTTATAATTGCCTCATACTCTGGGCACCCAGAATTAATGGCGGTTGTGCGAGAGCCCGCGTATCCTATTGCAGAGCCACCGTTATCAGGTTCGATCGCTGGCGGCGACGGATTTATTGCTCGGCACGATCACCCTCCCGCGAGCCGCGTATCATACGACACTGCTTGATCCACGCAAGGTTGAAAGGAGCGCCAGTGGGCGCCAGGCGCGTAGGTAGAGAAACCTCAACGCCTTCCTCATAAAGGCAGCGACAAAAAAGCCCCCGGACCGAAATCCGAGGGCTGGGCTGACGTTCGCCGTCTACCACTACCGAGGTCGAAGGAGTGAGCAACCTTCGCACGGTACTGTCAGTATGAGGTATACATGGCGACTGCGTCAAGTACTCCATATATGATTACTCAAATACTTCCATAAAACCGTTCACCAGTCCCGGTCGAGTACTCCCGATTGAATTGTCGCGATGGTGCATAGGCGAGGAAGCCGAACTGCGGAAGCAGGCTATCGCTCAGGTGGCCGGGCAACGCCCAACGGCCTTCTCCGCATGGGCTCTCTGGGGGTGTCTGTCGAAGCAGTTCGTTGAGGCGGCGTACCAGCGCAATCGAGTTAAGTGAATCGAGCCCCGGACAAGGCGGTCTCCCGACAAACGGCGGACGCTTCGGCTTGCAATAATTAAGCGTGAGTGATAGATTTAATTTGATCATAAGTTATCCTCATTCTACGGTTTTGCTGGGGTCGACCTATGGTCACGGGGTGGCTGGTCACGCAGCCACCCTTTTTCTTACGGGCCTCGAATCCATTCTTGGTTTTCCGGTGACTTGATGACGTGCATTTTGATCTCCATCTATCGCACCGTTCGCTCGAAGATTTGCTAGCAGCACTAGCAGCGTGCTGATATCTGCTTACCGCTGCGGCAGCGTACGTCGGTACGAGCAATAAGTCAAGGCGGAAGATGTGGCTTGCGGTGTGGATGTTGCTGGTGTAGAAGAGGCGAGCGGAGGATGTGAATTGTCAGCTCACGATGGAGAACAGCGGAGAGTAACCAGCGCGACACTGACATCGGCGCTAAAAGCGGATGGCGGGAGCAATCGCGAACTCGCCGCCACCTGGAGAAGGGAAGAACTGCCTGAAGCGTGCATGGCCGGTAGCCGGGGTTCTATTCGAACTTCCGAACTGACCGGGATAATTACACCGGCGACGAGACGCGAAGAATCGAAGATGGAGTCCGTTTGCCGAACTTCCCATTCGCTCAGTGGAACGATCTTAGATGCACATGGAGACATGGAGATGCCTTGGCTCTAGAGGAAGAGCGCGAGCGGCTTGCTACAGCGGTGGCGGATGCCCAGAACGCTCTCGCCATATTTGAAAAAGAAAGGCTTGGAATGAGTGGCGGCGAACAAGCGGGGGACCAGAAAGGGGGTGTGTAAAGTGGACCAGCCAGCTTGGACTCGGGTTGGTCTTCGCAGTGCCGCCTAGGTGTGCTTGAAGTTACTAACGCATCCGGCAACGTTCCCGGTCTTGGAGCGAGGCCCGATTCGTCTATGCTAAAGTACACGCAGATGCGGACTTGGTAGTCGATCAAGCGGCCCGCCGGCGAAAATGATCGCTTCGTTCGGATTCGAAGGAACGTAGCATTTTGAGTATCAATGACTGCCATTTTCGCTTATAGGTTCGATCTTCTATCGGGTCGGCGCACACTAGAAACAATTGTGAACAGCGTGGTATGATGTCGCCTACACGCGGGTATGGTTCAATGGTAGAACATCTGGTTGCCAATCAGAGGATGGGAGTCCGATTCTCCCTACCCGCACTGCTTCGTTAAAACTTCCTAGTGCAAGCACTGTAAAGTTACTCCTTGTTTCTTTTCATGAAAATGCCAATTCCTGCGTTGTTTTCAATGTATTTGAGCGCTGACGAGAGAAGTTCGAGACTGTCTTTAAACTGACCCAATCCATTATTGCAGTTCGAGCATAGTAAACCTCTTACAGCCAATGTTTTATGGCAATGGTCAAGAACTGGCCTTTGCATTGGATTGCGGCAAATTCCGCATAATCCGCCTTGCCTTTCAAATAGTTCAGCATATAGCTGTCTATATGGTCCGGCCGTACCAAATTGCAGTGTCAATTTTTTGTCGTTGAGACAATCTTGGCAGCATGTTTTTCCATTGGCAGCTGGATTTTTCTCACAGTTAGGGCAAATCCCTCTTGCTTTACAAGCAGCTTTTCTCTTCTTTAGATATTCTTTTTGATATTCTTTCCTCCGTTCAGGCGTCCACGTCATGTACCTATATTATTATCTACAAATTCATTTTGTGGAAGACAATAGTAGTGGACAAAGCTGTTAGCAGAGTGGATAAAGGACAGAAGTCTGTTATGATTGTTCACATACGGTCTTAAAGAATATCAAGTAAATAAGCCATTTTCAAAAAAGTCGTGGACTTAACAGATAAAAGCCGTAAAGAAGTAGGCGCCCTAGGCGAAAAGGTCGCTGCGGCATACCTTGTGAGACACGGATTTTGCATTCTCGACACTAACTTTGCACGTAAAACAGGGGAGCTGGACATCATCGCAGAGGAGCAGGGGACACTGCATTTCGTTGAGGTTAAGACGATTCTCGTAGAAGAATTTCCCGTTAAGCAATCGACGCAAGACAACTATGATCCGTCGCTGAATTTGCACGCGGCGAAGCTACGGAAGGTTTCTCGAACGGGAGAATGGTATGTCCTTGAGAAAAAGTGGGAAGGGGAGTGGCAGGTGGACGGCTGCCTCGTCTGGCTACGGCGCCGCGATGGCATCGCGCGCGTCTGCTACCTGCCGCAACTGGTTTGAATCTGCTACAGTGCAATAACCCTACTACGCTCGCCAGCTGGCGTGCTTCGAAGGGCACAGCGGGGCGTAGTATACCGGTAGTACACTTGCTTTGGGAGCAAGTAGACCGAGTCCGATTCTCGGCGCCCCGACAGAATTGCGTTACAAGGATGCCTATTGCAGGACTTCGCGTTCTTCTCCCAGAGTAATAGGCTCGTCAATTCCTAATTTAACCCGTCTGAAATCCTCAAGTTCTTCAGTAACTGCTTTGTATTCTTGTTGTGCCGCCAGATATGCTTTCTTGGCTGAATCAAATTTATCTTCGGCATCGTCTCTCTTACTCATTAGTAAGTCGTACTCCTTATCGATTTCGATTGCATCCTTAGCGCCGCTTTTCAACAATTGATCGAGTTTCGCCCCTGCTGCTTCGTATGAATTATGTGCAGCGTCTAACCGCTTCTGTTTGTCTTTCTCTTCAGGAAACTGTCCAGTTTCTTCTACGACTTCTGCCAAATTTCCTGAAACCTCTCTTTGCTCTTCCTGAGCTTTTTCGTACCCCTCTCTCGAATATGATTCTTTATTGAAAAACATAATTATGTATTTTAAGTAACTTCCTATATTAAATCACCTCCTAAGAGCACCCACTAGCAGTGCTTCGAGTGCGGGCGCTTGAGGAGCGAAGTCGGCAACGGCAGTCACGGTCGGTTTAGTGAGGAACACATCGAGTGGCTGCCCCGTCTCACGCGCATATTCGGTGCGGATATATGCGGCAGTAATCGCGCTCAACGAGCGATCGGTGAGTAAACCCTTCACGGTACTCGTCGTTATCGTTCCTACGAGGTTTCCGTTCGCATCGACAACACCTCCGCCCGATGATCCTTCCTGCGCCGCCGCCGAACCGCCGAGGGTGATGACATCTATCGTATTGTCTAAGAACGTAAAAACGCCCTTCACGGTACTGAGGACAATGGTAGGGAAGAGCGCGGAGGCAATCTGTCTCGCTTCGAGGAATTGCGCTCCGTACGTGGCAATTGCGACCGGAGTTCCTTCGACTGGTGCCGCGCTCGAGAGAGGGACGTAGGGGAAAGCGCTCGGGAGAGTACTCGACGCTTGTGTACTCTCGGTGATAGCGAGAAAGGCGAAATCGCGCTCGCCCGTACCTCTCGGCAGTTCCGTCGTAAGAACAGCGCTGTTCTCTTGAACCCAAGCCGTTGGAATATAAGCAAGCGCAGCACGATAGGTGCTCGTCGCCGGGCTCCCGGTACGGATATCGCAGGACACGCCGCGATCGACAAGAAGGAGGTACTGCGCCACGTGGGCGTTCGTGAGAATGAGCCCGTTCTTGCTCACGATGACACCGCTCCCCGAGATAGAATGTACGCCGCTTTTCTTGGGAGCGAAACAAATAATGTTTACGAGAGCGCTGTTCAACTTCGATGCTGCGGCATGAAGCTTGGCGGGATCAACTGTTCGAGCTGTCGAGGCCTTCACGGGTACCGCCTGCTCACTGGAGGATGACGTGGTTGCGACGTCTGACGATATTTCTTGCGTCGGAGAAGTCAATTCTGCCTGGGAAGAACCAACGATGGCCGTCATATTCGAGGGCGACGGTATCGCGACGCCTACATGCGTGATGACAAAAAAGAATACGCCAAGCGCGGCAACGATTCCAAGATATGGCGCTACACGATCCATGACTTCTCTACGGTAACGCAAAAATGGTATCCTCGCATCATCCCCCTTCGCCCGATTACGGGCTTCGGCGGGACACGAGTGAAAGCGGGCGTGCCCGCCGTAGCTTCAGCGAAGGCCCTACTTCGCTCGCATGGGCGAGCTTCGAAGGGCGAAGCGGGATTAGTTTAATGGTAGAACATCAGTTTTCCAAACTGAGAACAGGAGTCCGATTCTCCTATCCCGCACTACTTCGCTCCGCCGACGGAGCTTCGAAGTGCAAGCACAAAAATAGGGTGATTTGACATAGGTGCGAGCATCTGGTATCTTGTGGACAACTTCGATTTGCGTGCGAGAAGTTTTTATAAAAACGTGCTACATACACAGCCCATATGATCGACCTGAAAACAATCAACACGGTGCTCGGAGAATTCGAAACTCGCGGAATCAGCCGCGAGACTATGATCGATGCCATCGAAAGTGCGATGGCGACGGCGTATAAGAGGGAATACGGCAAGCGCGGCCAAGTCGTGCGTGCGAAGCTCGACCTGAATACTGGCACCGTTTCTTTTGAACAAGTGAAGGCCGTCGTCGATGAAACAACGGCGCGATTCCCGAAAGAAGGTGAGGAAGAGCTCGGAACACGCCTCCATTCATTCCACGCAGAAGAAGAGCAGCTTGCGGAAGGAGAGTTGCCGCGCTTCGACAGCGAGAAGCACATTCTTCTTTCCAATGCCAAACTCATTAAACGCGGCGCAGCGCTCGGTGATGAGATCATTTTCGCGCTCGAGCCGCAGGATGATTTCGGCCGCATTGCCGCACAAACCGCGAAGCAAGTCGTGATCCAGAAGGTGCGCGAGGCAGAAAAGCTCTCGATGATGGAGGAGTTCGGCGAGAAGAAAGGCGAGATTGTGAGCGGCATCGTGCAGCGCATGGAGCGCGGTGCGATCTTCGTCGATCTTGGCCGCACCACGGGAATCATTCCCTACGAGGAGCAGATTCCGGGCGAGCGGTACCGCATGGGCGAGCGTATTCGCGCGTATCTCTACGCCGTGGACGAAGGATTCCGCGGTGTGTATCTGCGACTCTCACGCGCGCATCCGAAGTTCGTTGTGAAGCTCTTCGAGATCGAGGCACCCGAGCTCGCAACCGGCGCCATCGAAGTGAAGGCGCTTGCGCGCGAACCGGGCAGCCGCACCAAGATAGCGCTCGTCTCGACTGATCCTCACGTCGATCCCGTCGGCTCTCTCGTTGGTCAGCGCGGCGTCCGCGTCTCGACCGTCATGAGCGAGCTAGGCGGCGAGCGTATCGATATTATCGAGTGGAGCGATGACGCGAGGGAGTTCGTGAAGGAATCACTTTCTCCAGCAATTCCGCTCGATGTCACGCTCGACGAAGAAGGGCATCGCGCCATGGTGACCGTGAGCGAGGATGAGCAGTCACGAGCGATCGGACGCGGCGGCCAGAACGTGCGGCTCGCCGCGAAGCTCACTGGATGGAACATCGACATCGTCTCTGCTGGCGGCGGCGAAGTAGCAGGATCCGATGGCGAATCCGTCGCCATGTCGGCTGACGAGGAGGGTCAAGGCACAGGAAATGGAGCCGTGGATCCGGCTATTGAAGCAGGAGTTGCTCCGACGGAAAGCTCAGAAATCGCCACTGAAGAAACTACAGAAAAGACCGGACTCCCCGCGGAAGAAGAGACGACAATCCTTCCGAACAGCGATGAGACCGTCGCGGATAAAGAAGAAGATCGCGATGTGGCAAAAGATCTATAATACTAAAACATAATCAATCATACCTATGATTACAGTACTCGGACTTATACTCGCGTGCGGAGTTGCAGCGCTTCTTTATGGCGGATGGGCAGCACAGTCCGTCATGTCGAAGAGTCCGGGGAATGCGCGCATGCAAGAGATCGCTGCAGCGATCCAAGAGGGGGCGAAGGCGTACCTGAATCGCCAATACACTACGATTGCAATCGTCGGTGCAGTTATTTTTGTGCTTGCCTGTTTCCTCGGGTGGCAAGTCGGCGTGGGCTTCTTGATTGGCGCAGGACTTTCCGGAGCTGCCGGCTATATCGGCATGAATGTTTCCGTGCGCGCCAACGTGCGTACTGCAGAGGCATCGCGCAAAGGCCTCGCTGAAGGACTCACGCTGGCATTTCGCGCAGGTTCGGTGACCGGTCTTCTTGTGGTTGGTCTCGGGCTCATTGGTGTTGCCGGCTACTATGCCTTCATGATGTACGGTCTTGGACTGGATGGCGCTTCGACAGCAGGAGCCCGCGTAATCCAGGACTCACTCATCGCGCTCGGTTTCGGCGCTTCGCTCATTTCTATTTTCGCCCGCCTCGGTGGCGGCATCTTTACCAAGGGAGCCGACGTGGGTGGCGACATGGTAGGCAAGGTAGAAGCGGGTATACCTGAGGATGATCCGCGCAATCCTGCAACCATCGCTGACAATGTTGGCGACAATGTTGGCGATTGCGCCGGCATGGCAGCGGACCTCTTTGAGACCTTTGTGGTGACCACGGTTGCCACGATGGTGCTCGCCTCGATCTATTTCACGGGCGACCTACAGAGTGCGCTTATGCTCCTGCCGCTCGCCATCGCCGCCATGTGCATTCTGACTTCCATTGTCGGCACGTTCTTTGTACGACTCGGCGCAAAACAGAGCATCATGGGCGCCCTCTACAAGGGAGTCATAGCAACCGGTGTTTTATCTCTCATCGGACTGTGGCCGCTCATGAATAAACTGATTCCAGGCGGATTAACTGCGCCGCTTACAACGACAGGAGGTCTTACGTTTACCGGCATAGATTTGTTCTTCGCGGGCGTCGTCGGTCTCGCCGTTACCGGCGCCCTGATCTGGATCAGTGAATATTACACGAGCAAGAACTTCCGTCCGGTCAAGAAAATCGCCGCGGCGTCAGTCACCGGTCACGGTACCAATGTCATCCAGGGGCTTGCGGTATCTATGGAAGCGACGGCGATGCCAGCAGTCGTTATTTGTGTCGGTATCATTGCGGCATACACTTTCGCCGGTCTGTTCGGCATCGCTATTGCCGTGTCAACGATGTTGTCATTGGCCGGCATGATTGTCGCCCTTGATGCATTTGGTCCCGTGACTGATAACGCAGGCGGTATTGCCGAAATGGCAGGTCTCGAGGGCGACGTCCGTAAGGTTACCGATGCCCTCGACTCAGTCGGCAACACGACGAAAGCGGTTACGAAGGGGTACGCAATTGGTTCTGCAGGACTCGGTGCACTCGTCCTCTTCGCCGCCTACACAGAGGACTTGAAATATTTCGTCAATTCCGGGGCGTATCCCTTCTTCGCCGGAATTGATGTACCTTCGTTTAGTCTCACCGATCCGTGGGTCGTGGTCGGTCTCTTCCTCGGCGGCCTCTTGCCGTATCTGTTCGGCGGAGTGGCGATGACTGCAGTCGGTCGCGCAGCCAGTGCTGTAGTAGAAGAAGTACGCCGACAGTTTAGGGAAATGCCCGGCATCATGCAGGGCACGCAGAAACCGGATTACGGTCGTGCCGTGGATATGCTTACCAAAGCGGCCATTCACGAGATGTTGCTCCCCTCGCTTCTGCCGATCGTATCACCGGTTGCGCTGTTTATAATCGTGAACCTTATAGCCGGGAAATCGTCTGCCTTTAATGCGCTCGGCGCTATGTTGCTCGGCGTCATTGTGACGGGCTTGTTCGTCGCCATCTCGATGACTTCAGGCGGGGGAGCATGGGACAATGCAAAAAAACATATTGAAGACGGCAATCATGGTGGTAAGGGATCAGACGCACACAAGGCCGCAGTCACGGGGGACACCGTCGGTGATCCTTACAAAGATACTGCAGGCCCTGCGATCAATCCGATGATCAAGATCACGAACATCGTAGCTCTGCTCTTGCTCGCAACGCTCGCCGCTTTCTTTTAGTCGAATTAGTATACTGCCATTATGACCTCTGAACCCTCTGTGAATGATGTAATGATTCCTACAGTGATGCCAACGCCTAAGCAGCAATCCTGGGGCGCAGTTATCTCTATCGTCATCATCGTGCTCATGATCATCGTCGGTGCGTTCTATGCGTGGGGCAAGCGTGTCGCACAAGGGCCGATAGACACGGCAACAACGACTGAGCAGGAGACACTATAAATAATTAATTCCTATGAATACACACACCCATCCTCGCGCTTCGATGCTGGTGCCGATGGTCGTCGAGAAGAGCCAGTTCGGCGAGCGCGCCTACGACATTTATTCGCGTCTTTTGAAGGAGCGGATCGTCTTCCTCGGTGGGGTCATTGATGACGACACCGCGAACCTCGTTATCGCACAGTTCCTCTTTCTCGAAGCGGAAGATCCGAAAAAAGATATTTCTCTCTACATCAACTCACCGGGCGGCTCGGTGACGGCAACGCTCGCGATGGTGGACACGATGAACCACGTGAAGCCGGCGGTATCAACCGTCTGTGTCGGCATGGCGGCGTCGGGTGCAGCGATCCTCCTGTCGGCCGGAGAGAAAGGGAAGCGTTTCGCGCTTCCGAATGCGGAAGTGATGATCCATCAGCCGCACGGCGGTGCAGAAGGGCAGGCAACCGACATCGAGATCACGGCGAAGCAGATTTTGAAACTGCGAGAGCGATTGAACCGGATTCTCGCGAAGAATACCGGCCAACAGCTCGAGAAAATCGAGAAAGACGTCGAACGTGACTTCTTCATGACGGCAGACGAAGCCAAGAAGTACGGTCTCATCGATAAGGTGTACGCATAATCGACACTCGAGTGAACACCGCGTGCCGGATCGCGGCGCGCGGTGTTTTGTGCTACAGTCAAAGCCTCACCGCACGACCGTCCGACCGCTTCGGCTGAACTCAGATTTGTCCCATTTCTAGAACGTAAGCCATCTCGCAAAAGAGGGGATGGAACTAATAAAAAGCGGGTATGTCACTCAAAATAATATTGATAATGCTTGCGCTCTCGGGCGTCGGTGGCGTTGCGCTTGGCTACGTTCTACGAGTCCTCATCGGGCTCGCTCAACGCGGCTCAGTCGAACTCGAAATAAAGCAGAAAATGCTCCAGGCGAAAGAGACCGCGGCACAGATTATCGCTGATGCCGAGTTTCGTAGTGAGGTCGCTGAGACGGAACGTCTTGCTCCAATCGAAGAGCGCGAAGAAAAACTCGCGGTGCGAGAAGAGCGCCTCGGCGCGCGCGAGGAGTTTCTCGATTCGCGCCAGCGCGATCTCGATGATAAGGAGAACGAGCTGCGCTCATACGAACAGGAGACGAAGCATCTGCGAACCGTCGCGGAGAGCCTCGCCACAGAGCGCACGAAGGAATTGGCGAAAGTGGCGAACCTCTCAGAAGACAAAGCTCGCGAAGAACTTTTTTCAGAAATTGAACATGTGTATGAAGAGTCTATTCTTCTGCGATTGCAGAAGCTCGAAGCACACGGGCGTGAACGCCTCGAGGATAAGGCGCGCGATATCCTCATAAGCACTATCCATCGGCTGGGCAATACCGTGAATGCCGAAGTTATGTCGCTCTTCGTCGCACTGCCGTCTGACGAGGTGAAAGGGAAAATCATCGGGAAGGAAGGGCGCAACATAAAAGCGTTTGAGCGCGCGACGGGTGTCGACGTGCTTATCGATGATGTGCCAGATCGGATTACGCTCTCTTCTTTCGATCCGTTGCGGCGCCATATCGCAAAGATCGCGCTTGAAAAGCTGATTGCGGATGGCCGCATCCAGCCGGCAAAGATTGAAGAGACCGTGGAGAAGACACGCGCTGAAGTAGCCGATATGACGCGGCAGAAGGGCGAAGCGGCTGCGTACGACGCAGGCGTTATTGGACTCGATCCGAAACTGACGGCGCTTCTCGGTCGACTCTACTTCCGCACGAGCTACGGCCAGAATGTGCTTCAACATTCCATCGAAATGGCGCATATCGCCGGCATATTGGCGACCGAGCTCGGCGCCGATCCCTCAATCGCCCGAACCGGCGCGCTCTTGCACGACATTGGCAAGGCGGTTGATCACGAAGTACAAGGCACACACGTCGAAATTGGCCGAAGAATTCTCGAGAAGTTCGGCGTCGACAAGCGTATTATCCTCGCGATGCAGTCGCATCATGACGAGTACCCTTACGAGACGCCCGAGGCGGTTATCGTGCAGGTGGCGGACGCGATCTCAAGCAGCCGCCCGGGAGCACGCCGTGACACCGTCGAGCGATATCTCGAACGGCTCGGCGACCTTGAGCGCCTCGCGGGCACCTTTGAAGGCGTTGAGAAAGTCTACGCGATTTCAGCAGGGCGGGAAATACGCATCTTCGTGAATCCGGGAAAAATTACTGATCTCGCTATGCATAAGCTGGCGCGCTCTATCGCAACACGTATCCAGGCAGAACTTAAATATCCGGGAGAGATAAAAGTGAATATCATTCGCGAGAACCGCGTCGTTGAATTCGCCCGATAATTTCTCATCCGTACAACTTCGAAGCCCCGGCGCTTGCGCGTCGGGGCTTAGATCGCTAGGAGATATGCCCTCATCCGATTCGATGTTCACATCCAAGCGGACAGGAACAGGATGGGGTTGGGCACCTTTTCCCGAAAAGCCAGACGAGTACGGCCACCAACATGCTGGTTAACATTCTCGCCTCCTTCCTATCCACAAAACATGCGCTCCACCGATAGTGTACTCCTGTCAGACGGTAATGTGCGAGCTGTCCACCGATGCCATTCGGGGGGAGTATACAGTATCAACATGTTATTGTCAACCCTATTGCACAAAATGGCTCATTTCCTATACTTCTTCGCAGCCCCCCGCCTTCGCCTCGCCGGAGCTCGGCTACGTCGGGCGCAGCGCCTAAGTGGAGCACAGAGGTGGGCACTTATCACTAAAGATTTACTCATGAACAAAGCTGACATTGTCGACAAGGTCCATGGTGTTCTCGGCTCGACCAAGGCCGACGCAGAACGCGCCGTCGAAACCGTCATTGATTCAATCGTCTCGAGCTTGAAGTCCGGCGACGAAGTCTCGATCGCCGGCCTCGGCATCTTCGCGACGAAGGCACGCCCTGCGCGCGAAGGACGCAACCCTCGCACCGGCGAGACCATCCGTATCGCGGCTTCTCGCACGGCAAAGTTCCGCCCTGCAAAAGCATTGAAGGATGCCGTAAAATAATCCGCCAGCTGGCGGAGCGGCACATTCGCGGTTAAATAAATCTGTTGACACACTGCGGCGCCCCTACGGGGCGCCGCAGTGTGTATTTATTGTCGTATAGGAAGCGATGCACGTTATACTATGTGCACCATGCACGTTTCAGAAGGGCAGCTGAAAGAATTCATTATCGACTCTGGCCTCGTCGCAAAGAAAGATATCGACGCTGCTGCAGAAGAAGCGACGAAGAAAGGGCAGTCGCTCGCGGACATCCTCGTCTCGCGCGGATCACTGACCGATGATGCTCTACGACGTATTCAGGCATATGTGTTCGGCATTCCGTTCGTTAATCTCAAGGAGCATCACGTGCCGATTGAAGTCCTCGCCCTCATTCCGGAACCAATCGCCCGTACGCACAACATCATCGCCTACAAGAAGGGGAACGACTCGCTTGAAGTCGCGATGCTCGATGTCGAGGATCTCGCCTCAGTCGATTCGGTACGCAAGAAGACGGGGCTTAAGATACTTCCACGGCTGACGGATTCCGAAAGTATCAAACATTCGCTCCTGCAATATCAGAAATCCCTGAAGGACGAGTTCGGGGACATCATCTCGACTGAAGCGGGGAAGATTCGCCTCGTCGCCGATGGAACCAAAGATCTCTCCGGCGACGATCTGAAGAAAATGGCAGAGGACTTGCCGATCGTCCGCATCGTCGACACACTACTACGACATGCGATCTCGCAAAGTGCGTCGGACATTCATATTGAACCAATGGAAAACGAGGTGCTGGTCCGGTATCGCATCGACGGTATGCTCCACGACGCGATGACCTTGCCAAAAAACGCGGCGGCGGGCATCGTAGCGCGCATCAAGATACTTGCGAACTTAAAGCTCGACGAGAAGCGCCTCCCGCAAGACGGCCGATTCAAGATGGAAACGGAGGCAGACCGCGTTTCATTCCGCGTTTCTATCCTGCCCACGTTCTATGGCGAGAAGACAGTAATGCGTCTCCTGCGCGAGACCGGCGAAGGCTTCACGCTCGAAGCACTTGGCCTCCATGGCGAAAATATGGAGCACATACATCACGCGCTCCAACAGACCACCGGTATCATCCTCATCTCCGGACCGACGGGCAGTGGGAAAACGACGACGCTCTACACGATGCTCGACATTCTGAATCGGCCGGACGTCAATATCTCCACAGTCGAAGATCCTATCGAATATCAGATGAAGCGCGTCAATCAAACCCAGGTGAATCCTGACATCGGATTCACCTTTGCGAACGGTCTTCGATCGCTCGTGCGCCAGGACCCGGACATCATCATGGTCGGCGAAATTCGCGACAGCGAGACGGCATCGCTCGCTATAAACGCCGCACTCACCGGCCATCTCGTGCTCTCCACCATCCACACCAACAGTGCCGCGGGCGCTATTCCGCGCCTTATCGACATGGGCGTGGAGCCCTTTCTGCTCGTTTCGACTATTCGCGTTATCGTCGGGCAGCGGCTCGTACGTAAGCTCTGCGAGAACAAAAAAGAATACGAGCTCGATAAGGTCGCGCGCGCGAAGATTGCGAGCGACGCCGAGTTCGATGTTGTTTTGAACTCGCTCCGTGCGGAAAAACTAGTGAAGGAGGACGCGGCCGTGAATGATTTGCGATTCTATCGTCCCACGCCCTCTACCGAGAGCGAGGACGGCTACAAGAGTCGCATCGGTATTCACGAGGTGCTCGCGGTCTCACCTGCAATACGTGAGATTATGCTCCACACCAGCACAACGGATTCGATTGAGGCGCAAGCCAAGAAGGAAGGCATGCTCACGATGTTCGAAGATGGTCTCTATAAAGCTGCCCGCGGAATCACAAGCATCGAAGAAGTCCTGCGCGCGATAACCGAATAAGATGAAATTCCGCACCACGATACGCAAAGAGGGCGCGCCTGACAGCACGATCGTCATCGACGCAGCGTCGCGCTTCGAAGTATACGAACAAGTTCAGAAGGAGGGAGGGTTCGTAGTCGACCTTACGGAGCACAAATGGGACTTAAGTCTTTCAAAACTGCTGTCCTACAGCATATTCGGTACCGGCATCAAGCGCTCCGATGTGAGTCTTATGGCGAAAAATCTCGCTACGATGCTCTCCGCCGGACTCTCGCTCGCTCGTGCGCTCTCCGTTATCGAACGACAGACCGGGAATAAGCATCTGAAAGCGGTCGTTACCAATATTTCTGAATCGATTAAAAAAGGGTCCTCATTCCACGAGGCGCTCACTAGTTATCCCAAGGTGTTCCCGGGAATACTGACCGCGATGGTGCGCGCTGGCGAGGAATCAGGATCACTGTCTGACTCACTTGCGGTCGTCGGGCTTCAGATGGAACGCGCCGAAGCGCTAACGCGGAAAATAAAGGGCGCAATGATCTATCCGTTCATCATCATCACGGCAATTCTGATCGTCAGCATTCTCATGCTTATCTATGTCGTGCCAACGCTGACCAAGACCTTCACCGAACTTAAGGTGCCTTTGCCAACCGCGACAAAACTGTTCATTTCGCTTTCAAACTTCATGGTGGCGTACGCGCCATTTGTCTTCGCCGCACTTATCGCGTTTGTAGTGGGAACTATCGCCTTCGTCCGTTCGCGGCGGGGCAGTGCGATCGTACTCGCCGGCGCACTTTATGTGCCGGTTGTGGGCGAACTCATTCGCGAGACATTTGCGGCGCGCACCGCGCGCACGCTCTCTTCGCTCCTCTCTGCCGGCGTTCCGGTGCTGAACGCACTTTCGATTACCAAGGAAGTGGTTCGTGACAATGCCTTCGCTCGCGTCATTGAAGAAGCCGAGGAACGAGTCAAAAAAGGAGAGCCACTGTCGATAGCATTTGCAGAACATACAAAGATTTACCCCATACTTATGAGCGAGATGCTCTCGGTCGGCGAGGAAACAGGGAAGGTCGCACCGATGTTGAAACAGGTTGCCGAATTCTACGAAGAAGATGTGTCCGAGAAGACAAAAGATCTCTCGACTATTATCGAGCCGGTCTTGATGCTCCTTATCGGCGGGGTGGTCGGCATCTTCGCCGTTTCGATGATCTCGCCTATCTACTCGCTCTCCTCGGCAATTTGATCACTGCGTGATTGCGTAGGTGCCGGAAACGACCGCCCACGACGCACCCGGTCCATTAGAGAAGCTTGCGTTCTGCAGTCCATTGTCATAGCTGACGACTGCGTTGTTCTCCAATTCAAGACTCTTCGCCGTCACTTGGGTCGCGTGCGTGCCATTGCTGATTTCGGCAGATCCGTAGGGCGCGTACAGGATAACGCCGACTGCATTGTTTGATAGTTCAACCGCGTTTGATCCGGTATTCGTGGTAAGTATCATCGGGAAACTATTTTCTTCTCCGTTGCCGCTGACAATGACGTTGTTAGAAAGATTAACGATGCCTTTAACGTTCGTATTTCCGGTTGCGTCGGCGATGATGACCGCCCCGCTGTTGCCGGTACTTTGCGAAACGGTAAGAACAGCGTTGTTAGAGAACGTCACGTTGCCTCGTACCCACACCGGGCCGGTCAAAATGAGCGAGGCGCCATTCGTCACGGTAAGATCGCCATCTATCTTCACCGGACCCAATGTCCGAGTACCCTCATATGAATAGGGGCCGGGCAATGTGCCTCCGGCTTCGGCAGTGGCCTCCCACTCTGCAATTTGCGCCTCAGAAATAGGAAGCGGCACTGGCGTCGCCGGATCTGTTCCGGGATTTTCCGTTCCGGTTACATCACAATTCGAAATGGTCTGATACGAGGCATCGCCACCGACGGTGCAGCTTGACAGGGTATGCGCCCATGCATCTCCGCCTACCGTTATCCCGCTCAATGTCGTAGCTATTCCGTTCACGAACATCCTAAAATCTAAATCGCCTGTGATATTATTCCATGACGGACTCGGTGCGTTCCAATTGCTGCTGTATTTCGCAACACCTCTGCTGTAACCGCCGCCGCTATCTTGCCCCCACATGAAATAATCGTTCACACTCACGGCTGCGATCGCAATAATCCAATAGGTTGTTCCCGATGTGACTGTAGGAGAAGCATCAAGAGTAACGTCGGCAAAGCCGTATGCAGAAGTTATGAGTGATGCGGGGATAACGCCGCTCGCAAGTACGGTCGATCCTGGTTTGCTGCCAATGTCGTTCACGATCTTAATCGTGATATCGCCTGGGCTCCCCGTCTTTTTAAGTTGCAGACTGATTCCCGCGAGCGACGCGCTTACTGAAGGCTTAAACGACTGCGCTACGTCGGCGTGTGCGGCGATGTCTCCAATTTTGAAGCCCGTGTTTTGTACCGTCCACTGTTGATTGGCAATAGGATCTGTGCTCACCGCCACGGTAACATCGCCCGATATGGTGCCGCTGCCGGTAACGCTGCCATTGGAAAATAGATTTCCTTCAATGCGCGAACCGTTGCTCATACTAACTCCTCCTTGCCCGACCTGGACCCCGTAACGAAACGACACGACGGACGAATTTATGCTGACGGTCGCTTTGACGACTTTGGTGGCGATTGGGTTAGCGCTGTTCGGGGCGAAACCGGTGACGGTCAAGCGTTTTGTATTGCCATCGATGCTCGCGACCGAGACGCTGAAGGAACCCGCGCCAAGAACAGTATCGCTTTCTCCCGAGTAATCCGCATCCTGATTGAGCTCATACACGGCCTTATCAATACCCGCCTCTGCGAGCGCGAGTGCTCGCGCTGAAGCGAATGCGTGGCGCTCAGAATAAACTGCGCTCCCGTAATAATTGAAAAAACCGCTTGTAATTGCGATAACGACGGCACTAACGACAAGGACGACGAGAAGGATATAACCGCGTTTATACGCTTCGTGGTTCCGCATCATATATTTCGAAGATAAATTTGTTCATAGAAATGCGCCTCGGCTGCCACACCTCGCACGCGTATGCTGGTTGTCGCATCGACCGTCACCCGTGTCGCGGAAGGAAAGTCAGGGTTGTCATAGCTAAAACTGAGTGCGCCGAGCACGTCCGTCAAAAGTGTTTGTTCTGAAATACGCGCGCTTTCGGCGGCTGCATCGACCAGACGGTACACATTGGAACCGGAAGAAAAAACCGCAATATAATCGTATGCACCAGGAACTATACCTCCCGAGATATCGACGGCAGGAAGTTCAAAAACGACCGTTGTAGCGCCCGTTGCGTAGGTTGTGCCGGAGAAGGAATGCGAAGCGACAACCTGTCCAGCTTGGAGGCCTGCGGCACGCGCGGTGTCCATGATACTGCTCCCGCCGAGCATCATTTCGATCGATGCTTGCTGCGATTCGATAACGCGCCCATACATCACATAGAGTTGCGTTATGGCGAGCATAAGAATAGCGGAAATCGCCACGGTGATCACTATCTCGATTAAGGTTACGCCTCGCAACATATCTATAGGCCGCCAAATTCGGTCACCAAGGTCGTGAGCGAGGCGACGCGTGTGATGCCGTCTGCGCCGCGCCACGAAACGCCCGACATTACCTGCTTGGTCTGTTCGTTAAGGATGGTGATGCTCGTACTCGCCGATCCTTGGGGCAGATTAGCAAGCTCGTCGTCGACAAACGGACCACCCGCAGACAATGCATCGTATCCTCCGGCACGGAGCTCATCAAGCTTGTTGTTCGCGATGCGGAAGGCCACATTTTCATATTTTGCATCCCCAACTATCTTAATTGATCCGATGATGAGCGTCGCGAAGACAACGGTCAGCGACAGAATGAAAAGCGCAACCAATATCTCGATTAACGTAAATCCGCGTTCTTTAAATGTACGAATCACACGCGTAGTATAGCAAGCGAGAAGGCCGGAATGGGCTGGTATACTTCATATATGTTACTCGTTGCTAACTGGAAAGCGTACGTCGAGGATATTAAGAGAGCGAAGGAGCTCTTCTCGCTTGGCAAACGACTCGTGCGAGGACAGAGAACGACAACCGTCGTACTTGCGCCGCCGTCTGTTCTCCTCGGCGCTCTCGCGCTCGGGAACTCCTCACCCATTCTCTTCGCAGCCCAAGATATCTCGGCGACGACAGGCGGCGCGCAAACCGGTGAAGTGACTGCGCAGGTGTACGCTGCCGCGGGCGCTGTTTATGCAATCATCGGGCACTCGGAACGTCGCGCCGCCGGCGATTCTAACGCGGTCATCGCCGAGAAGCTGGCGCACGCGCTCGCCCATGGACTCGTACCTATTCTCTGTATCGGCGAGAAGGAGCGTGACACTGAAGGCCGCTACCTCTCCTTTCTAAGAGAAGAGCTGACCCTCGCTATAAAATCGCTCTCTCCGAAAGAGCGGCGCAAGGTCATTGTGGCCTACGAACCAGAATGGGCGATTGAGAAAACGGCTGCGCTCGCCATTCACGCGGATGATCTATGCGAAATAGTGCTCTACATACGCAAAGTGCTCGCCGAATTTCTCCCCGGCAAAAGCTCTGCTCATACGCTCGTGCTCTACGGCGGCTCGGTCGAACCGGCCAATATTCGTGACCTCGCAGCCAGTTCCGGCGTCGACGGATTTCTCATTGGCCATGCCTCAATCGATCCAAAGACGTTCAGCCAACTGATCAAGGAGATCTCCTAGCATGCGCTTCGTTCGAGACATCGGACTCTTCGAGAATATCCCCATACTGGTCCGCGCCACGCTAAACGTGCCGACGGAACATTGCGTCATCGCCGACGAGTATCGCTTGCGTCGTACGATACCGACGATCCGCTATTTGACTCAGCGCGGTGCACGCGTCGTACTCATAAGTCACCTTGGTCAGAAGGGTACAGAAACACTGGCGCCCGTTGCAGATGCACTTAGAAAATTATTGCCCGGTGTCTCATTCTTTCCAGAAACGATCGGTGCTTCCACGCGCGCGGCTGTTCGCGATCTTATGCCGGGGAAAGTGCTCGTTCTTGAAAACTTGCGTCGTAACCGCGGGGAAGTAATGAACGACGTGACGTTTGCGCATGAGCTCGCTGCACTCGGCGATGTATTCGTGGAAGATTCCTTCGATACCTGCCACCGTACGCACGCATCTATCGTCCGTCTACCAAAGATTCTTCCCTCGTATGCCGGCATCCTCCTCGAAGAAGAAGTCGCGGCGCTCACGAGAGCACGCACACCGACGCACCCCGCGCTTGCGATCATCGGCGGCGCTAAATTCTCTACCAAGGAACCAGTGCTCCGCGCGCTCATCGCGACCTACGACCGCGTATTTGTCGGTGGCGCGCTTGCAAGCGATTTCCTCAAAGGGGCGGGACACGTGGTGGGGAAGTCCCTCGTCGGCAGCGGCGGTTCAGCGCAAATTAAAGAACTCCTCTCGAACCCGAAACTCGTTCTGCCGATCGACATTCTCGTGGTTCCGGAAAGCGCCCTCGCGAGCGCAGACGCGCGTTCACACGCTCGTGTTGCATTGGTGGAGGAAGTGCGTTCCGACGAGATTATTCTTGATGTCGGGCCGGCAACAACGGTCCTTCTCGGCGAGCTTATACGCAGGGCGAAGTCGATTCTCTGGAACGGTCCCCTTGGGAATTACGAAAATGGATTTGCTGATGCTACGAATATGGTCGCGCGCGCCGTTGCTTCGTCCAGCACCGATTCCACCATCGGTGGTGGCGACACGGTCGCCTCGATCGAGAAACTCGGGCTCCTGTCTCAATTCTCCTTCGTGTCTACGGGCGGTGGCGCCATGCTCGAATTCCTAGCGCACGGCGGCACCCTGCCCGGCATCGAAGCACTCGGCTAGGTACCGTACAGATCGTGGTGCGTGCCTATTTCGATGAGTCGTACGTTTGTTGCGTCAACATATTCATAGATAACTCTCCAGTCACCGGTGATATTGATGCTACGGTATCCGCGGCGATCTCCCTTCAATACGTGATTGTCGAGTAATGGGTGGTATGGCATGTCCACGAACAGACGCAATCGTTCAGACAGTGCCCGTTTGATCCCCGGAGGCAAGTGGCGAATCTGCTTTTTAAAGCTGGACGCGTAGACAATGATCATGCGAGACCGAGATCAACAAGCAAGTCATCGGCATTCGTAAACACTTTATAGCGCTCCGGGTGTTGATCCATTTCTTCACTTATGCGTTCCCATGCTCGTACCCTTTCAGGACGGGGAGTGAGCGACACCTCAAAACGCCCTTCGGAGACGAATTGCGCAAGTTGGGCATTCATCACGGTTGAGAGTGGAATGCCCAATTTCATGGCCGTGCGCTTCGCTGCGTCACGCAACTTCTTGTCGGTTTTGATGGTGATGGTTGTCTTCGTATTCATACCAATATACTACTTTAGGTATGCCTTCCCTGTCAAACCGAATGCTTCGCGAGCGCTACCTCGTGCAAGGACTTTACACTTTCTTGAAGTTTCCAAGCATTCCCATGACTCAACAGGCCGAGATACGACTGGACTGTTGCCTCGTGCCCTTGCTTCTCTTGTATGTTTCTAAACATTCGCTTCTTTGTGCTCGTACGTAGCACGCGGCGATCGGGAAAATGGACCCAGCCCAGAAAGTCGACGCCAGAAGAGAGGGTTGCGATGGAAACCTTGTTCGGATGCATTTTAAGTTTCAACTGGTAACGTAGAAATACGTCCATATATGGAAGTATTTCTACCAGATGAGTTCGGTCATGGGAGAAAATCACAAAATCATCAGCGTAGCGGATGTAATACTTCGCTTTGATTTTATGCTTCACGAACTGATCAAACTCGTTCATGTAAATGTTTACCAGTAACTGTGATGTGAGATTCCCGAGCGGGAGACCTCTCCCCACAGTGTCTGAATTGAAACTGCCGATAATATTTACAAGAAGCAACATCAGACGCTCATCAGAAATATGTGCACGCAAGATACGGACGAGCGCTTCGTGATCGATAGACGCGAAGAATTTGCGAATGTCGCACTTGAGAACCCAGCAGGTGCGTGTGTTGTTCTGCGAAACTTTGTAGGCGAATGCGCGAAAGCGATTCATCGCCTTGTGCGTTCCTTTCTCGATACGACAAGAATATGAGTCAGCAATAAAGATGCGATCGAAGAATGGATATAGTTTTCGATGAAGCGAGTGATGTACGAGCCGGTCGCGCGCACTCGCCTTGTGGATATCACGCGGTTTTGGATCGCTTATCTTGAAATGATGATAGCCACCATGCTGGTACGTACCGGTCGCAAGTTCTCGATGTAGGTCGAGAACATTGCTCATCAGGTTTCTCCCAAACTCCTGCACATCAGCGCGTTTGCGCTTGTCTCGTTTGAACTCGCGCCAAGCTTCAAGCAAATTCTCGACCGAAATGATATCGTCGTATACGAGCGTCCATGAGTAACCCCCCCCCCAACGACTTCTCCCCGTGCTTGAGCGTTTGAAGACAGCATATATCCTTTGGTACGGATATTATCAGACCATTCCCAAGACACATCGATACACTCTCGGCGGAAAGATAGACGAGCTCTTTGTAGAAACGATAGAAGCGATCTCCTCTGCAACTTTCCTCGCTAAAACCGAAAAACAGCCATGGGTACGGCTCGCCATTCGCAAACTGGATACCCTGAAGGTGATGTTACTCGTGCTCTGGGAGACAAAATCACTCGATACGAAGAAATACGTTGCGCTCTCCGTCCCGATTGAAGAAATCGGTAAAATGCTGGGTGGTTGGAACGGGCAGCTAGGCAAAACTCAACCCCGCGTATAGCGGGGCGAGAAGTGAAGGGAGTTGCGGCAACGGGAAACGCGAAAGCGCCATTGTCATTCCACTGACTGTCGGGATAGCCCCAATAGGTGCTGACCCATCGCTCGCCATCGTAGCGGTTGACGTTGAGCACATTCGGGTTGCCGCCGGAGATGTGTGGAGTGCCGTCCATATCACTGCACCCTTGAATACTCTCGGGGCTGTCTGCGGGGGTCCCGCGGTCTTCGGCATCTGTAATGCCAGAGCACTCCACACCAAGTATCTTCAATTTTTGAAGTGTCTGCATACACCACGGTACCCGAAACCGTAATCGCGAATATTCTGGATGTATGGATACTGGGTTCGGTAGCGGGAAACCGTAATCTCCCGCGTATGCACCTACTGCCACTTGCAGTGTATCAAAACAGATTGGGCTCCGCGCGCAGTGAAGCGAGCGGAGCCCAAATACGAAGAACAAAGTTCCTAAGTCCAAAAGACCAAGGTTCCAAGTCCTAAGTGCTAACTTGCGGCAACGGGAAACGCGAAAGCGCCACTGCCATCCCACTGACTGTCGGGAGAGCCCCAATAGGTGCTGACCCATCGCTCGCCATCGTAGCGGTAGACGTCGAGCACACTCGGGTCGCCGCCGGAATTCTTGATGGGGTCATGGAGGGCTGCGATGTACCAGATCCCCATTTCTTCCATCTGCTTGTCCGAGATGATCTCTCGGATTCGCGGGATATGTCCGCCGAGCGCCTTGCCATAGCCGCACTTCTCGCCGAGTTTCTGCAGGGCTGCGGTTGTCCGCTCGGAATCGCGCTCGATGTCCTTTCCGGGGACGAGGGCGATCCGATACTGCTGACCGGCGACGAGACGATGACACTTGTCGTAGCTGTCGTCGTTCGTGCTCGTGAAGCACTGCTTCGCGTAGTTGCCCACGCGGTACCCGCCTGCTTCGAGCCGAGCGATTTCCTCGGCACCCGTAATGTCGAGACCGGTGAAGGTCACGACAACGTGGCCGTGCTCGTTGCGAGTGAAGATGCTTCCGAGCTTGAGCGCAGCACGGACAGCATCGCGTTCGACCTTCGAAAGGTCTGCGTCGAGCACATCCGCGAGGATGCCGGAGTTGTAGAGCGCCGTGAGGCGTTCTGCAGTCGGGTCCTTTGCGTGAATCAGATTCAACGCCTGAAGCGCCTGTCCGAATGTTGCTTTGCTCATAGGTTCCTCCTATTGAGCGCTACTCCTTTGCGGGTAGCCTCAGTATTGGTGGTCTTCTCGTTAGTGAGTTCGCCACAGCAGAGAACGGCCTAGATCCGCCAGCTGACGGAAAGCCACTTTCTGCTGTGGCGAACGCAAGTTGATATCAAAGAACTATCTGTATAGTATACACGAATGTTGTCTATTGTCAAGCAGCCAGATTTGCTCGGATTTTTGCTGCGTTACCGGCAAAATCTTTTTTATTTCCTTTCGTCTTCGAATGAGGAAGGATAGAGACATGTGCGTGCGGCACCTCGTCTCCCTTGATGCCGCTCCAAATTGCTTCTTGATCAAATGCTTTTTGCAGAGCGCGAGCGATCTTCTGAGCCACTTCAAAGTAGGCGCCAATGTTCGGGGACGCCTGCCTGTCGGCAGGCAGGTCCCATACCCATCGATAGTGTTTTTTGGGAATAATCAGTGTGTGCCCACATGACGCGGGGTGGATATCCAAGAAGGCAAGAAAGTCCTCATCTTCATATACCTTGTCGGCAGGAATCTCACCCGCCACAATTTTGCAGAAAATACAGTCGTTCATATGCCGTTAGGATACTCCATTCACTTCCTGATACAATCGCCCTACATGTTCTCACTCCATGACACTATTGATGACGCACTTCGTGCGGAATTTTCTCAATATGATGATTTCACGGCGGCACTACTGTCCCGCCGAGGCATTGTGACGAGGGAAGACGCAGATAGATTTTTGAATCCCTCTTATGATTTGCACCTGCACGACCCTCTCCAGATGACTGACATGCCGAAGGCGGCACGTCGCCTCGCAGATGCCATCCTCGCAAAGGAAAAAATTGCTGTGTGGAGCGATTATGATTGCGACGGTATCCCGGGCGCAGTCGTGCTGCACGATTTCTTAAAAAAGAGTGGTGCCAATTTTGAAAATTACATTCCACACCGGCATAGGGAAGGGTACGGAGTAAACGTCGCTGGCATCGAACAACTTGCGAAGAGGGGAATATCACTCGTGGTCACCATTGATTCTGGCATAACTGATCATGCAGCACTCGCCCGTGCAAAAGAACTCAGTATTGAAGTGATTGTGACAGATCACCATTTGATTTCAGAAAAGGGATTGCCGGAGGCATACGCAGTTGTTAATCCAAACGCACGCGTAGACGAGATGTACCCTTTTCACGATCTCTGTGGTGCCGCGGTAGCGTGGAAGCTTGTGTGTGCCACGCTCGCAGTGGAACCCTCATTTCGCGAGAGGGTACCCGAGGGATGGGAGAAGTGGCTCCTCGATATGGTAGGGATCGCAACCATTGCAGATATGGTGCCACTTGTTGGTGAGAACCGCGTGCTCGCAACGTATGGACTCCTTGTGCTTCGCAAATCGCCGCGCATTGGCGTGCAGAAACTGTGTCGCGTGATCCGCGTCGAGCAGTGCACGATCACCGAAGACGATATCGGCTTCATGATTGCACCACGCGTGAACGCCGCGAGCCGGATGGACGATGCACGCGATGCCTTCCTCCTCTTCACGACCGACTCCGAGAGCGAAGCCGACACCCTCGCGAAGAAATTAGAATCGGTCAATCGGACTCGTAAAGCGGAAGCGGGTGCTATCACGCGCGCGGTACATGCGCGCCTCAAAGAGCGTAGCGAGATGCGCAGCGTGATCGCTCTTGGCGACCCAGCGTGGCGACCGGGACTCCTCGGTCTCGTTGCGAATACGATTGCAGAAGAATATGAGCGGCCGGTATTCCTCTGGGGTCGCGAGGGCAACAACAGCATCAAAGGTTCGGTACGGAGTGGGGGAGCCACGCATGCGCTCGAGCTGATGCGGGCGACAGAAGACACCTTTGTTGAGTGCGGCGGACACGCTGCAGCGGGCGGATTCACCGTCCAAGAATCAGCCGTTTTCTTTCTTGAAGATCGACTCGTCCTCGCCCTCCGTAGCCTTGGCGAAGGAGGGGAGGCGCAGTCAAATGATCTCTCGTTGCATGCCGATGCTGTCATCACACCAGAGGAAGTGAATGCAAAATTTTTGTCGCAGGTGGAGCGACTCGCCCCTTTCGGCATGAAGAATCCTAAACCGCTGTTCCTTCTGCGTGATGTCTCGTTGCGAGAGATTTCACGCTTCGGGAAAGGGCAGGAACACCTGAAATTAAAAATCGCTGCGGACGACGGCGCTCGCACCATCGACGCCGTGCAATTTTTCACCAAGGGTCAGACCGCACGCACGGCGACCGATCTCGCGCCCGGTAGCCGTGTGAGTCTCCTCGCGCATCTCGAACGCGACACCTTCTCGCGCGGCACCCCCGTCCGCCTGCGCCTCTTGGACATTCGACTCGTGTAACCGCGAGCGAGCGTAGAAATGTTTTTGAGAGTTAATTGCCAAGTGCAGCTACGCCAAGAGGCGGAGCGGAACGCTCTCAAAAACATTTCTGTCCGGGCAAGCACAGGTGTATAGTAGGCGGAATGCATTTCACTATTCATGCTGACGGGGGATCGCGGGGAAATCCCGGGCCAGCGGGCGCGGGAGCGATGATTCGCGATGAGCGCGGTAACTCAGTCGCCAGCGTCTCACAATTCCTCGGCACGCGTACCAACAACTTCGCAGAATACGAAGCGGTGATTCTCGCGTTTGAAACGCTTGCGAAACTCGTCGGAGCGGGGAAGTGTAAAGACACTCCCGTCATGGTAAAGATGGACAGCGAGCTCGTCGTGAAGCAGATGAAAAAAGAATATAAAGTGAAGCATCCCGTCCTGAAAGAACAGTACGCGCGCCTCGCGCAGGGGGCGTCGGCATTTGGCTCCGTGACCTTCACGCACGTTCCGCGCGAAGAAAACAGCGACGCCGACGCCCTCGCCAACGAAGCGATGGATAGGGGATCTTAATAACAACACTGCAATAAGAGCATGATTTCCTTCATTGCTGCCGTTTCGGGATTTGCGAGCGGGGTATTTCTCCGCTCAATTTTTATTTTCAAGTGGGAACCGATGGTGTTTGCAGTGTTACTTGCGATGCTGTTTGGAGCGGCTGCATTTCTTAAACCGCGCCAAGTGTACTCGCTCGGCGCGGTGTTTTGCTTTCTGCTTGCGTTCGGCATGCTACGCGCGGTGCTCGCCGACACGCCGCTGCCACAAACATTTGCGAGCCAGTTGAGGCATCGCGTTTCATACGAGGGAATTGTCGTCGCAGATCCTGACGTACGCGATGCCACGCAGCGAGTACAAATTCGGGTGAATTCACCAGCTGACGAAGACGTGTCGACGATCGTGCTCGCAGTCGCGAAGCTGTATCCAATAGTCACCGTTGGCGATCGTGTGAGCGTGACTGGCACATTGTTTAAGCCCGAACCATTTGCGAGCGAAGGCGGGAGAACATTTCAGTATGATAAATATCTACAACGAGACGGCGTACGCTTTATCTTCAACTTCGCAACAATACGAGTCCTAGAAAGTCCTGCTGCGCTTGCCTCGTTAGAAATCAGAATTTTAACGGGGCTCGCGCGCGTGAAGCATGCATTTCTTGGTGGACTCTCGGCGACACTGCCCGAGCCCTATGCCTCGCTCGCCGGAGGCATCGTGATAGGAGGGAAGTCCGGTCTCGGCACTGGCCTGAAAGATGCGTTCGTCCGCTCCGGTCTCGTGCAGATCATCGTTCTCTCCGGCTACAACGTGATGGTCGTTGCCGAGTGGGTCATGGCAGCGCTCGCGTATTTCAATGTCTCGCGTAGGCGAAGTGCTGTTGCGGGCGCGCTCGCCCTGATCTTCTTCGTCGGTGTCGCCGGCACATCAGCGACCGCAATACGAGCGGCGCTGATGGCACTCATCGCGCTCTACGCACGCGCGACCGGCCGCACCTACGCCGCCAGCCGCGCGCTTCTCTTTGTCGTGTTTCTCATGCTCGTGTGGAACCCTCTCTACCTCGTCTTCGATCCCGGCTTTGGCCTTTCGGTGGCGGCAACTGCTGGACTCATTTGGTTGGAACCCGTTATTGAAATAATTCTGACTGAAGGAGCGCGAAGAAGAAGATTTTTCAGAGTGATGCCAAGTGCAGCCTCGCCACCAGGCGAGGCGAAACGCTCTGAAAAATCTTCTTCCTCAAGCGGATTTTGGCTGCAAGCAATTGCCACAACCCTCGCCGCACAGATCGCCGTCCTTCCGATCCTCCTCTATGACACCGGCAACCTCTCGCTGGTCGCAATTCCCGCAAACCTGCTCACGATGCCGATAGTGCCCGTGGCGATGGCGCTCTCAGCCCTCGCTGGCTTCGCCGGCATACTATTCGGTTCTCTCGCACCACTTCTCGGCATCGTGCTCGCGTTCCCGGCATATCTCGCCAACTGGTATTTAATCTTCATCGCGCGAGGCAGCGCCGCATTACCGTTCGCGGCGTTTACTCTCCCATTATTCCCGTTCTGGCTCGTCCTCGTCGCGTATGCGATTCTAATTTATTTTGTAGCGTCGAACCGCTTTTCAACAACGCCCCAATTGATGTTGGCAAAGAAAGCATCAATATAATTCTTCTTATCTGCAGGGACATAATCCACCATAAAGGCGTGCTCCCAGAGATCGAGTGCGAGAATTATCGGTAGCCCCGCGAGCTGGCCGACCTCATGACCACTGACGAAAGTTGTGATAAGCGACTGACTTAACGGATCGTAATACACAACGACCCAACCGATCCCGCGACTCCCTGCGACTTCACGAATATGCGCCTCGAGTCCCTGCTCACCGTACTTTTCCTTTACTGCATTCGCGAATGCATTTTCTTCTTTCACCTTACAACTTCCACCCTGCAGCTGTTCAAAATAATACTCGTGCATCCGCATGCCATCGAACTCAAATGCAAATCGCCGCCGCAGTTCCGAAACAATGTATGGATCGAGCTCGAGTTTCCCAGCGCGCGCAGCCGCGAGCTTCTCGCCAATGAAGTTCACCTGCTTCACATACCCCTCATACAATCCCAAATGCACTTTAATTTGCTTCTCCGAAATCCCCGCCAAGTTCGGGATATTGAATTGTTTTGCTGTGTAGTTCATTATGCATAAAAATACCATAAACCGAGACGCTATACTCGACTCATGATTCGCACACGAGCTAAGACGCCGCATCTCATTTTCATATTGTGCGGAATTATCGTGGCGAACATTTTTATATATCGAGACATATTCGCCGCTCCAGTCCTTTCGATCATCATGCTTGACGTGGGGAAGGGCAGCGCGCTACTCGTGCGCACCCCACATGGTAAAACAGTGCTTATTAATGCCGGGCCGGATGCGAGCATTTTACGCGCACTCGGCACTGCACTCCCTATGTGGCAACGCAGGCTCGACGCAATAATACTGACCAGTGGAAGTGCAAATCTCGTGGGCGGGTTACCAGCCGTCATGGGCCGATATCATGTCTCCGCCATGGAGAAGTCTCCCTACGGCAAACGCCTCTCGCTAGGTGCCGTATCTATTGATGTCCTGACGACCACAAAGTCGCCCGTCGTCAGACTATCCTACGGCGCGACCGCACTCACGATCTCAACATCCACACCCAAAGGCGTCTATATTTCAGACGGAAAAACGATTACGAAGGAAAATTAAACCACCCCAACCTTCTTGAGCGCTGCGAAGGCGCCATTTTTCTTTATAGTTTTAAGCCCTTTTACTGAAACGTCCACGATGACGGTTTTGCCGAGCTCAGCGACGTAGATGCGCCGCCGCTGGAGATTCGCCTTACGGCGCACCTTACCGGTCGGGTTGAATTGCGTCGCGCGGGTGCGGTTAGAGTACCGCCCGCCAATCTGCGTGCTCTTGCCGGTGATTTCGCATACGCGTGCCATAGTTCTCGCATGGTACCATAAGATGCTAAACGAGCAACCATATGACTACTGACGCTATTCTTGCCCTTGTCGTTCTTATTCTTTCGATTATTGCGCACGAAGTAGCGCACGGTTATGCGGCGAACTCTCTCGGCGATCCGACCGCCCGCCTCCAAGGGAGATTGACGCTGAATCCAATTCCACACATCGATCTTATGGGCTCGATCGTCATTCCGGCGCTGCTTATCTTCACCGGTTCCCCAATGCTCTTCGGCTGGGCGAAGCCGGTTCCGTATAATCCATATAACCTAAAGAATCAGCGATGGGGTGAAGCACTCGTCGCTATCGCTGGAAGCGCAACTAATATCCTTCTTTCGATTCTGTTCGGCCTCGTCGTGCGCTTCGGGTCAATTGTCGGTCTGAACGTCGCAGCACTGTCGATCGCTGCAACAATTTCATTCGTTAATCTGTTCCTCGGCCTCTTCAACCTCATCCCTTTTCCTCCACTTGATGGATTTACGACGCTGCGCGCTGCGCTTCCGTGGGATGTATCCTCGAGTTTAAGCCGCTTTGAGAACCAGATTCGGGGCGCCGGCGTGTTCTCGCTGCTTATATTCCTGTTTGTGTTCTCGGCGGTGCTCGCTGGACCTTTCTTCAATCTCGTTCTCTGGCTCTTTGGACTCGTCGCAGGTGGAAGCATATAATGCCGCTATGGACTTCAATAAAATACCTAAACAATTCTGCGAGAACGTTGTCGCCGGGCATTCACAGGAGAATTTTGTGCTACTTATGAACGTGGGAGAGACGGCGAATGCCTACGCACTTACGCCGCCACACATGAAGCGCGTCGTGCAGAGCCTCACGCACCAACTCGACGAATACGAGAAGAAATTCGGAACCATCGACGCGAAGTGGTCCCCCGGCATCGAGAGCCCGATCCAAATCAAGGATATAAGGGGGAGCGGGGAGTAATATCCCACTTGATTTCTTCATTTCGCGCTTCGCGCGACTGCTATAATGGTATGCGATGGAATACCAAGTGCCGCAATTTATTGAAGTTGAGGACAAAATCATTGGTCCACTCACGCTGAAACAATTTATCTACATCGCCGGCACCGTCGGTCTCTGTGTCGTGTTCGCGTTCTATCTGCCGCTTGTTTTCGCTATAGTGCTTTCCGTACCGGTCGTGGCGCTCGGCGGTGCACTCGCTTTTTATAAAATAAACGGGAAACCTTTTATTGAGCTCCTCGAGGCCGGATTCAACTACTACACCGGTGCGAAGTTCTTCCTCTGGAAGCACAAAGAGTTGAAGGCGGGGGAGGTGAGTGCCGCGGCAGCCGCTGCGGCAGCCGCCGAAGAAGCCGCGCGGCAGCCGCTCGGGACGCCCAAGCTCACTCGCGGGAAGCTCTCCGAGCTCGCGTGGTCGCTCGATGTGCAGCAGCAGCCGCCCGTTGACGACCAACAAACAACCTAAGTATGGCGACGAAACCCGCAGGCGCGACGCAACAATTCGTTCCGGTTAAAGAGATTCGGAATGGCATCGTCGTTTTGAAAGACGGCAGTTACCGCGGTATCCTCATTTGTTCCTCTATCAATTTCGGACTCAAGTCAGCAGATGAGCAGCACGCCATCACTCTCGGTTTCCAGAATTTTCTGAACACGCTCGACTTTTCCATCCAGATTGTTGTGAACTCGCGCAAGATGGACCTGCGTCCCTATCTCGCACTCCTCGAAGAAAAGGCGTCCGTGCAGAAAACTGAGCTCATGAAGATCCAACTGCATGAGTATGTCGAATTCGTCCGTTCTTTCGCCGACCAAGCGAACATCATGACGAAATCATTCTATGTCGTCGTGCCCTATGCACCACGCGTTACTGCCGCGAGCGCAGTCAGTTTCCTACGGAGAGGGACGCCGAGAGCGAAGAGCACCACTGACATTTCGTTCGAGGAGGATCGCGCCCAACTCGAACAGCGACTCACGCTCGTCGCATCGGGACTCGCGGGTACGGGCGTCCGTGCGATCCCGCTCGGCACTGAAGAAGTTATCGAACTCTTGTACCGCTCCTTCAACCCGGGCGAACTTGAGAATCCTATTAGGCTAGATAATTAATTATGTCCCTGCTCAATTTTCTTAATCACAAGAAAGAAGAGACACCCACGGTAACACCGGTCTTGCCGAAAAATATTTATGTGCGGGGAGCGCTCGATCTCGTCGACACGATCGCGCCGACCGCGCTTAAGATCGGCTCGCGCGAGCTCGAACTCGGCGAGAAGTTTGTCCGCGCGTTTTATACGATTTCATATCCCCGCTTTCTTTCCGACAGCTGGTTCGCGCCCGTTATTAATCTCGACCATGTGCTCGATGTCTCTCTTTTCATCCATCCGATTGAGACTGAGCAGGCTCTACGCGGCTTTCAGAAGAAGGTTGCCGAGGTACAGAGCCAGATAAACGAGCGCGAATCGCGCGGACTCGTGCGCGATCCTCTCTTGGACACAGCGTACCAAGACCTTGAGAGTCTGCGTGACAATCTTCAGCAAGCGCAGGAGAAGCTGTTTGATGTCGGTCTCTATCTCGCACTCTATGGTGATTCCAAAGAAGAGATTGACAAGACCGAGGGCGCTATCCGCGGCATTCTTGACGCGAAATTGGTCTACACCAAGCCGGCACTCTTCCAGCAGGAGCAGGGATTCCGCTCGTGCCTGCCGCTCGGCACCGATGAACTCCTCGTCAATTCGAAATTGAATTCAGCCCCGCTCTCTTCGATTTTCCCCTTTGTCTCCTTCGATCTCACGAGCGACCGCGGCATCCTCTACGGCATCAATCGCCATAATTCCTCTCTCATTCTCTTCGACCGCTTCTCGCTCGAGAACTACAATTCCGTCATCTTCGCGAAATCCGGCTCCGGCAAGAGCTACGAGACGAAGCTCGAGATACTGCGTTCACTCATGTTCGGCACTGATGTTATCGTCATCGATCCCGAGCGCGAATACGAACAGCTTGCCGAGGCGACCGGCGGACGTTCTTTCCACATTTCACTCTCGTCGGAGCACCACATTAATCCATTTGATCTCCCACCGGTTAGAGAAGACGAGGATCCAAAAGATATTTTGCGTTCCAACATCATCAATCTGGTCGGGCTCTTCCGCATTATGCTCGGCGGTCTCTCGCCCGAGGAGGACGCTATTGTCGATCGCGCAATCAGTGAGACCTATGCGCTCAAAGACATTACGGGCGACGCCGACTTCACGGGTGCCGAGCCGCCGCTCCTCTCCGACTTCGAACAAGTGCTCTCCGGCATGGAAGGGAGCGAGTCTCTGGTCCAGCGTTTATCGAAATATACCCGCGGCACATGGGCAGGATTCCTTAATCAGCCGACGAACATCGATATTAAGCAGCAGTTTGTCGTCTTCTCGGTGCGCGATATGGAGGATGAGCTGAAGCCCGTTGCGATGTACATTGTCACCCACTATATCTGGAATGCCGTGCGCCATGAGATTAAAAAACGACTGCTTATCATCGACGAGGCGTGGTGGATGATGAAGAGTGAGGACACCGCCTCATTCCTCTACTCCCTCGCGAAGCGCGGGCGCAAATATTACCTCGGTGTCTGTACCATCACGCAGGACGTTGAGGATTTCTTGAAGAGTCCCTACGGGCGGCCGATACTCACCAATTCTTCAATGCAATTACTCCTCAAGCAGTCGCCGACGACCATCGATGTGCTCCAACAAACGTTCAACCTCACCGATGAAGAGAAATACCTTCTGCTCGAGGCCGGGGTAGGCGAGGGGTTGTTCTTCGCAGGGCTTAAACATGTGGCGATCAAGATCGTCGCGAGCTACACCGAGGATCAAATCATCACGTCTGACCCTTCACAGCTGCTCGCGATCAAACAAGAGAAGGAGCGCCATGTCTCCGAACAAAAATAGTCCCCCCGCGCGAGGCCGCGTCGGAGGGGCAAGCCCGCCGCCAGAGACGATGACGTGGCTAAAAGCGTCGTTCGTTCTTGTTTTCTGCGTCATTTTCGATCTTACCCGTGGTTTTTTTAGCATGTTTTGGCTCTTCGGACCGGCGTTAGCCGCTGCATACTGCACCTATGGCGCGAGTGACACTGTCGCGGCCGTCACGGGGGGAGCGCTCGGAACGAAGGCGGTGGCCACGATATGCTCAGCAGTCGCCGTCAAGGCGGGTGCCGTATTGTCTCCAGCGTTGATTATGTTCGGAGCCGTGATGGCGATGGCGCTCGGCATTCTCGGCTGGCTCACGATTGGACTTATTCTCATTCTGAAAAACTCGCGCATTTTTAAGGCGAATGAGAGTGCTGTGTTCTGGTTTCTTCTTGGTTTTGGCGTAAGTGAACTCCCGTTCTTGAGTGCATTGCCGGCTCTCACCTTCATGGTAGGGAAGTTGTATCGCACGCAGATTACAGTGGAGAAAAAACAGCTAAAACAATGGAAAAAAGAACAGGAAGTGATTGCGAGAGAGGAGCGCGATCAAAAAATTGTAGATCTCACGCGGGCGCGCCAAGAACGCGATGCGGCTGAAACCCAATTTGAACGCCAAATGGAGGACGAGCAGGAAGTTGAAATCGCAAAAGAGGGGTTGGAACAGGAGCGAGAAATACAGGATTCCCCAGAAGGAATGCGCGAGGCGGCATAATCGTCGCAAGAAGCGATATACTATAGCGGTATGGTTCCGCGCATTTTAGGACTATCATTGAAACTCTTTTCCGGTGTGATGTTTGTGTTGCCGCTTATCGTGTCTGCACAATCGATGGATGCCACCGATCCATTTACTCTTTCGATTAGCCCACAGTACCCGCGGCCCTATAGCACAATAGTAATCAATCCAACCTCAAACGCAGTCAATTTGGCGAATGCGGTCATGACGGTGGTAGTGGACGGCAAAGAAATATACAAAGGCAATGCACAGCCGGCAGCGGTCACACTTGATGCACCCGGTGTACTCACCTCCGTCAAGGTTACGATGACCTCAGACGGCACTCCTTACACCAAAACTCTCTCGCTCCGTCCTCAGGATGTCGCAATCATCGCTGAACCAATCTCTTCGGCTCCGGTGCTTTACCCCGGCAAACCGCTTGTGCCAATCGAGGGGACTGTGCGAGTTGTCGCGGTCGCGCAGTTGACAGGTGCGAACGGCAAGGCAATTAACCCCGCGACATTGTCATACGAATGGACCATTGACGGCACGAGGATCGCGAACGCTTCGGGTATCGGTAGGGACGCGATTATCATGGCGTCACCACTGCAATACCGCAATCGAGATGTGTCAGTGAGCGTGCAGAGTCAGGACGGCAGTGTTGCGAGCGGTGCATCGCTCTCGCTCACCGCCGAGGAACCCATTGTGCGCATCTACCGGAATGATCCTCTGCTCGGCGTCATGTTTGATCGCGCTATTTCTAATTCATACGATATTACGAGTGCGGAGTCTTCGCTCTACGGTGCGGCATACTCCTTCCCGGCCAGCGCGGGCGCGCCGCTCATCAAATGGTTTCTAAACGGCGCCCTCGCACAGACGGGAAGCATGATAACGCTCCGGCCGACCGGCTCGGGGAAGGGAAATGCCTCGCTCTCCCTCGTCGCCTCGGCCGGCGAGCTGACGACCGCGACGGTGAACCTCTCGCTCTCCTTCGGCGCAGTCTCCGGCGAAGGATTCTTTGGCCTATGAACAACTACTTTCTCATTACCACGTTTGTTTTTGTAGGAATAATTTCCGCTTTCGCCGGAGTACACTCTGCGCAAGCCGAGTGTGAGCCAGGAACATCGTGCCCCGATGCGGTAACTCCCGCCCAAGCTCCAGCCCCAGCTACCATTCCTTCATGCGATCCGACCATCCAATCATGTATTCCTGATTCGTCGCAGGTCTCTTTGATTCAATCACGGCCGAGCGGTTTTGTGGCCCTAGCACCGATCACGGGTCTCACCGATTTCAGCCAGACCGCCGTTGTGAACTCGGAATCTCTCGCAATATTTTTCAATAACCTTTACAAATACTTGATCGGACTCGCCGCAATACTCGCCATTATTCAGATTATCTGGTCCGGTATTCGGATTGCACTCAATCAAGACAGCATAAGCACCATTACTGACAGCAAGGGGCACATCGTGCAGGCGATCTTCGGCCTCGTACTCGTCCTCTCTCCGGTCATCGTCTTCTCCGTCATCAATCCAAGTATTCTGAATCTGTCTCTAAATCTTCCCCCGCTCGATACGGCGTCCAGAAGCTCGGGTGGTAATACTTCCCAATCAACTACAGACCCAGATGCATACAGAGATGTCATCCCTCCTGCGAACTCTTGCGTAACAGTTCATAGTGATCAGTATTTAGAAACTGCTGTATGCCCAACCATAGAGCTAGCTCGGGCTTACCCATGTAAGAATGGGGGCCGGAGGACACTGCAGTTTAAGAGTGGTTGTCGGAATTATGATCCGAATGCGAAACAGTGTCTCGATACATATCCGGTTGCGTGTGAGGGAAAATCTGTGACGGTCGTATATTATTTCCCGACTCATTACCTCGGCCTTAGTTATGATGAGAAGAGTAGCAAGATCGTACCGCGCGATACCAACGTTGAGAGTTCGTTTACTGCGGCCTGCGCCGTCGGTGGCGGAACGGTCGTTAAGTTCATGGTTGGATCGGCATATGATTGCCCAGGCGATGCCAATCTTCCAATCGTTGACTCAGATAACCAATATGGTTTTAAATGCGCAAACGAGGAGTTAACGTGCAGCATGAGTTCATCTTAACTATTATGCGACGCGCACTTATTATTCTCGCGAGTCTGGTTGTCATCCTCGGGATCGGCGTGGCGGTCTATTTCTATTTCTTCGCCAACACCGCTAGTATCATTGTCGCGCCCAAGAACGGGTCTTCATTGCCCGCGGCCGGACAGACTGCACGGGTTGGTGACGACGCGACTACGACTCCCATCATAACGGCCTCGCTTGTAACTCAGCGCCTGGTGAGAATAAGCACCGGCCCCGTCGCGCGGGGGCTGGTCGTTGTGGACGTACCTGCAACAAACGCGAGTTCTTCCTCGGACGTTGCGGTCAACTACATCGAGCGTCAGAGTGGTAACATCTTCCGCTATCTCACGCACGCTCGAACGATCACTCGTACGAGTAATCGTACGGTCCCGGGTATCGAGACCGCATCATGGCTGCCCGACGCAAGTATAGCGTTCGTCCGCTATCTCTCAGGTGCTGACTTCTCTACGGCGAACACCTATGCACTTCCCGCAAACGGCGCGTCCGGCTTTTTCTTGCCGCAAAATCTTTCCGATATCGCTGTTGCTTCCACGAGTGTCCTCATGCTCGCCTCGGGCGTGAACGGCTCTGCCGCATCGATCGAGCGCCCCGATGGTACCAATACAAAAGCTTTATTTACTACGCCGCTCTCATCTTTGCGCGCTTCGTTTGCAGGAAAGGAGCGCTACCTCGCGTTCACCAGACCATCGGCGACGCTCGGTGGTGATGCATTTCTAGTCGACGCGGTGGGACTCTTCTCCCATATTGTTGGTCCTCATAACGGCCTTGTCGCCCTCGCAAGCCCTTCGGGGAAGTGGGTGCTCGTGAGTTATACGCGCAGTAACGAGATGCAGATGGAGCTAGTCAATACGACAACGCGCGAAACGCTCCCTCTCCCGGTCGCCACGATCGCCGACAAGTGTGTCTGGGCGGTTGATGATTCAGGCGTGTACTGCGGCGTTCCTGCAAATCCGTCAGCCAACTATGTATACCCGGACGATTGGTACCAGGGTGCCGTGCAATTCTCTGATCGTATCTGGAAAATAGATGTAGCCGGCCGGTACGCGCAGCTCGTACTCGATTTTTCTAAAGAAGCCAAGGTATCGCTCGATGCGCAGGCACTCGCTCTCGATTCCGCGAACACCACACTCGCGTTTATCAATAAAACCGACGGTTCCCTCTGGGTCTATCAACTCTAACCTTCTATAAGAACCTCGACTGCGGTTTCCTGTGTCGCGATCGTGCGGCGGACATACCATTCCTGGAGCGATCCTGCGAGATTGGTGGTGATGAAATAGAGCGCTATCGCGCCAGATGTGGTGTATGAAATGGTCGCGATGATGAAGGGGAATACGTACTTTAGCTGGAGGTTCATTACTTTCTGGAAGTCTCCTTGCACGCTGGTACCGTCCGCGGACTTCAAGCTGCCTGAGAGAGCGAGGTGGGCTTGGAGGAACTGTGTGAGCCCCGCGAATATCGCGAGAATCATACTCTTAGCAGTGAGGGAAATCAGGCCGAGAAATTGGAGTGAAATAGCGCCCGGGATAGGTGTAAAGGCATATAATCGCGCCGTATTTATGGTTGAAAACGGCTCGTAGAGAAAGACGAAATAGAGTGCGAGAAGCACCGGAAGCTGAATAAAAACGGTTAAAATGCTTGCGAATGGATTGACGCGCGCCTCACGATAGAGCGCGAGTGTCTCTACCGCTTCTTTTTCTTTGTCGCCTTTGTGTTTGTCCTTCAGCTCTTTAATCTTCGGCTCGAGTGATTTCATCGCGCGTTGGGTGCGTGCTGCGGAGAGCGAGAAGGGGAGTAATATGAGCCGGATGATGATCGTGAGCAATATAATGGCGATGCCCGTGTCCGAACCCGGAACAAGCGCGACAAGCGCGACAAGCGCATTGTAGATAGGATTATAGAAAACCGAGTAGAAGAAAATCTTTATCACAAGACAATTCTACGCTACTTCCGAATTTTAGAAAGGAGTGTTACCAGCTCGGCCTTTATATCTTTGAAATCCATGTCGACCGCCGATACCCGAGGGAACACGATGAGCGCCGCGGGAAGCCCGTTCGAAAGTGATTTGAGTGCCGCGACCACCTGGCGCTTTAAGCGATGCCTGGTTACTGAGAGCCTCGCGACCTTTTTGGACACGACGACAGAATACCCATGATTCCGAGCAGATACACCATTATTTGTTTCTACGACAATGTTAAAACGCGGTGAACAGACTCTCCGGCCAGTCTTGCTGAGGATAGGGAACTCCGCACGCGAAATTCTCTCTTTGTGTGGGAACACAGTGTCTAGACTGAGAGGCGCGTACGACCGGCGCGACGACGTCCTCGGACGATCTTGCGTCCTGAGCTCGTTTTCATACGCACACGGAAGCCATGCGCCTTTGCACGCTTGCGCTTCTTCGGTTGATAGGTTCGTTTCGTCGACATGAAAAAGAAATTAGCTTATGCACATGATACTAACAGGTTCTCCCCGAAATGCTAGTCCTGCAGATATTCCGTAATAAGCGTATAATCGAGAGCACTATGGACAAGGGTAATCCGCGTGAACTATGGGAATATATGCTCACGCAGGTTGAACTTTCAATATCATCGGCAAATTTCAATACATGGTTCCGAAGCAGTTTCGTCGTTAAAATAGGTGAGGATGGCGTTGTATACATTGGCGTCCCAAGCCAATTTTTCAAAGATTGGTATCTGAAGAAGTTCCACACGTTATTACTGAAGATTATTCGCGATGTATCGTACGAATTCAGGAATATTGAATACATGATCGTGAAGGATGAACGCAGGAAACCCATGAAAGAGACGGTAAGCGCGGGACGCGGTGCTCTAGAACTACCGTTACATGAGTTTTATATCAATAAAAGCGACAATTTAAATCCGCGCTATACGTTTGATACCTTTGTTGTTGGATCCTTCAACGATCTCGCATACTCTGCCGCGCAAGTTGCGATTCAGCGTCCCGGCATCACCTACAACCCTCTTTTTATTTACGGTGATACTGGAAGAGGAAAAACCCATCTCGTACAAGCCATTGGCAATCAATACAAGAAGCAGTATCCCGGCCGAAAAGTATATTACCTAACATCTGAAAAATTCGTTGTTGATTACACCGACGCGGTGCAGGCGGGAACCGCGAATCGTTTCAAAGATAAATACCGTCAATATGATCTCCTCATCATGGACGACGTGCAATTTCTGTCGAAAAAAGACAAAACTCAAGAGGAGCTCTTCCATCTCTTTAACGCGCTGCACGACACCAATAAGCAAATTATCTTTTCATCAGACCGTGCGCCTGTCGCGATACCTGACATTGCCGAGCGCTTGAAAGGTCGCTTTTCGAGCGGAATGGCAGTCGATATCAGCGAACCAGACCCTGAATCACGTATGGTGATAGTACGGAAAAAGGCGGCATTACATGGGGTTATTCTGTCAGACGACGTCGTTGAGTATGTCGCGACAACATTGACTGGATCGATACGGGAATTAGAGGGTATGGTGAACAGTATTGTCTGTCATGCGCAAGTAAAAGGACTTGCGCCGGACATCGCTGAAGTTCGTCAGTCCTTGCGATCGTTTACACGACCACAGAAGAGCATCTCGGTGAAGAATGTTGTTGGCAGGGTTGCTGAATTCTACGGCATCAACGAAGAAAGTATCTACGAGAAGACTCGCCGAAGGGAAGTGGTGCGTCCGCGTCAAGTAATTATGTATCTCTTGCGAGAAGATTTTCGCATTTCGTATCCCTCGATTGGAACGAAACTTGGTGGTCGCGATCACACAACAGTTATCCACTCCTGCGAGAAGATAAAGCGTGAAATAGTTGTGGATACAAGTCTGGCAAAAGAAATTCAAAATATTCGTTCACTTCTTGTATAGATATAAAACACTATGTATCCACACCTTATCAAATCAGTACTGACAAAAATACATAAGCCACATCTCACTTCTTTTCATAGATGCGCGCTATCAACAACCCTAATAAGGCATGTATGAATATTTCAATTGAAAAAAAGATATTCTCTGAAGCTGTGTATAAAGTCGCACGATTTGCTGAGCGTAAGAGCTCGACACTACCAGCACTCTCTTCGATTCTCATACTGGCAGGAGATGATGGAATAAAAATGCGCGCGACGAATCTTGAAACGGGTATCGACCTCAAACTAGAAGGAATATGTATGAGTGAGGGTGTCGTTGCTATTCCTGCGACACTGCTCCAACAAATAGCGGGTTCGCTCGTGGGAGAGGGAAAAATAACCCTTGAGCACTCGGGAGATGTCATTTCCCTCACGAGTGGGACCAGTAAAAGTGCCATAAAGACCGTTCCCTACGACGATTTTCCCTCGATTCCATTTCCGGAGAACCCAAAAAAAAATATACTTCTTCCTGGGGTTCTGCTGCGAACTCTTTTTAGCTCTATTGCTGCTTGTGCGTCACCATCAACCATCAGGCCGGAGCTCGCAAGTCTCTACTTCGCGGTCGAAGGAGGATTATTAACGGTTGTAGCAACTGATTCCTTTCGGCTCGCAGAGAAAAAAGTGCCACTCAGTAATAAAGGCATCCAAGGGACGTTCCTCATACCGGCAAAAAATGCACTTGAGATAGCGCAGGCGCTCCCGGACGGCGATGTAACTATTTCATTTGATGAACACCAGTGTGCATTTGTGAGCTCACAAGGAATGATCGTCTCACGACTCACAAGTGCGGCGTATCCCGATTATCGCCAAATAATACCAAAAGACTCCATCGTTGAAGCAGTTGTACTACGAAAGGATTTCGAAACAGCGCTGAAGCGAACGACTATTTTTGCAGACTCATTCCAGAAAGTCTCACTCAGCTTCGATCCGAAAAGAAAACATCTGGTACTCTTTGCAAAAAATAGCGACATCGGTGAATCTTCCGAATCGCTTTCGGCACAAATCTTAGGCAGCGACCTGAATCTCTCATTCAATCATCGCTTCCTCTCAACGGTATTTTCTCTCACAACTTCTGAAAGTATTTCTCTCACCGCAGCCGGCATCGGCCGCCCCATCATTATCAAAGGTGTTGGCGATAACTCACTTCTCTATCTCATCTCCCCGATGAATCAATAAGGTGCTCAGTCTATTTTGTCATCACCATCAATTTCTTTTTTTGTATCGAAGCATTTGTTTCAAGGACACTTTTAAGAAGGTGTTTTTCGTATGTTGGGATACACGAGCGTATATGAACGTCCTATTGTTGTGAAGTTGTCTGCGTTGTATAAGAAAGAGGAACGAAGATCGGCGGATTGATGAATAGATTCGGGTAGCTCGCGTACCACACTTGTATTCCGTATTCCCACGCCGAAAACTGAGGGTCTTGCGCAGGATTGGAAGGCGGAGAACCTTGCGGGTTGTTTTTATCAGTCCAGTACAGGAGGCTGTGCGGAGCAACGTTGCCTGCACCGTCAGGTATTTGCCAATTACCCTGCAGCATTGGTGGCACGGAAGCTGAAATAGGATTTGGCTCGCCGAAGTATGTTTTTGGATATTTCGTAAGTGCGTACGCAAGCGCCTCGTGCCACATCGGCGCCGCGATGTATCCTGCGATAGATTTCACCATCGGCGTATTGTCGTTGTTGCCGGCCCACACACCGAGTGCAATCGAGGGTGTATAGCCGATAACCCACGCATCGCGCGTGTCGTCGGTTGTACCCGTTTTCGCCGCGACGTCGTATCCGGGGAAGGAGAGGGGAGAATTGAGTGGATATTCAGGCAAGCGCGCTGGTGCGTCAGAGAGCATCGCGGATAGGTCGCGCGCAATCGCAGCAGGCAATACTTGTGATGCACTCGTTTTAAATTTTACGAGTGCGTTCCCCTGGCCGTCCTTCACTTCAAGAATGCCTGTGGGAGTATTTCTCACCCCATCATTGGCGAAGACACTATACGCGCCGACAAGATCCAAAAGACGGACTTCACCACCGCCGAGTACGAGCGTGAGGCCGTACTGGCTCGCGTCGCCAAGCGTGTTCAGCCCGAATGATTTAGCAAGATTTATTGCATTTTTGATACCGACGAGATAGAGCACTTTGATAGCAGGGATGTTGATCGATTGGGCGAGTGCCGTCTCAAACGTCATGGGGCCGCGGAAATTATTGTCATAATCTTTCGGGGCATAGCAGGGCGGTGTGCTATTCATAACGTCTGTAGGGCTGCACGCGGTTGAAAACTGTGTTGGAACATCGAAGATAACCGTATCGCGTGTGTATCCGCGCATAAGTGCAAGAGAGTATATAAATGGCTTCATCGTCGAGCCGGGCTGTCTGAGGGCGAGCGTCGCGTTGTATTGTCCGTCGATGCCGGTATCGAAGAAGCTGCGCGAGCCGACCATCGCGAGGATCTGCCCGGTCGCCGGATCGATTGCAACGAGCGACGCATTTGATGCTTTAAATTTACTAACGTTCTCGAGTGCATAGCGGCTTACGATAGATTCAGCCTTTATCTCAAGATCCGCATCAAGCGTCGTGGTGACCTTAAGCCCCGTCATGAGGGCGTCTGACCCGTACATTTCTTCCAGTTGGCTGAGAATATAGAAAACGAAATGAGGTGCGATGATAGAATTTTGACCCGAAGGGGAGAAGGACACGAGCTCCGCTCTGGCCGCAGTATGAGTGGCGTCATCGATGAATCCGAGTGCGCGCATACGATCAAGCACAAGATCTTTACGCGAATCAACCTCGGCGCGGTTCGGTCCATAAGGAGAGTAGTGCGTCGGCGCTTGGATCATCGCTGCGAGATAGGCCGCCTGCGCGGTGGAAAGATCTTTTGCGGGAATGCCGAAATACGCTTCAGATGCAGCTTCGATTCCATACAGCGTCCCGCCGTACGGAATGCTATTCAGATATGTCTCGAGAATCTGATCTTTTGAATAGGACTGCTCGAGTTTCAGCGCGAGTACCCATTCGTGCACTTTGCGCGTGATGCTCTTTTTATTGGTGAGCAGCGTATTTTTCACCACCTGTTGTGTGATCGTTGAACCGCCCTGTGAAAGAGAACCACCAATGATGTCAAAGATAATCGCGCGGAAAATGGAGGTTAGACGAATACCACCATGCGCGTAGAAATCGGAATCTTCAATAGCCAACGTTGCACTGATGGCATTTCGGGATATGTCAGCAAGCGGCACGATGTTGCGCTTCGCATCTCTGTTGTAGTCGTACAGGAGTATCTGGCCGGTGCGATCATAGATTTTTGTCGACTGATCGACCTGGCGATCAGCAAAGGAACTGATGCTCGGTGTTGGAGTGAAGGCGACGGCCAGTAGGGTCCCCCCGGCGAGAGTCAGCGCGAGGCCGAAAATCACAAAAGCTGACACGATAAGAATGTGTCGTCGCGACGTACGCCACCAAGCGTGCAATTTCTTTGTATGAACTAGCATACGAGCCATCATGGCTCGTATGCTAACACGAATTATGTCGTAACTCGTCGTTTAGACGTCCTCCTCCACGTCCTCCTCCTCAAATTCGCCTTCTTTATCTTTATCGAGTCCGTCGACGTCATCGCCAAAGATGTTCTCATCACGAATTTCTTCATTCATACTATATAGTGTAGATAGGTAATCGCGTCTCAAGCGAGACCGCTATATTTAAACGAAAATAAGTTTTCTTGCAAGCACTATTTTCGCTAGGTGTGGATTAGTTCTAAAAACGATTTGTCGCAAGCGCGGTGATGCCGATAGCTATGGCGTCAAGTTCATCATCGAGCCGTTTTTTAGTCGGGAGGGTGAGAAGTCGCGGGATCATCTGCGCGACGGCAGTTTTATCGGCGCCACCGTGGCCGGTAATCGCAACTTTCACCTGTTGTGGCGAGCACTCAATAACAGTGAGTGAAGCGATGCCAGCAGCCGCCAAGATGGCGCCGCGCGCTTCAGCGACGCCGAGGGCCGTCTTTACATTTGCATTGAAAAAAAGCGTCTCGAGAGCGAGTGCATCAGGTGTGTACTTCTCAATTGCGGCAGAAATCGTGCACGATACTGTGGCGAGACGATCCTTGCGTTCGCCTTTTCTGGGTATCACACAATCGCTCATGATGAGCGTCGGCCGCGATGAATCACCTTCGACAACCGCGACGCCGAGCCGGTCATAGCCGGGGTCAATCGCAAGTATCCTCATGGTTAATCGGATACTTTCTCATAGCCGAGCGCATTGGTATACACCTCCTGGACGTCATCATGCTCGTCGAGAGCGGTGAGAATAACGCCCAACTTCTCCTCGTCTGCTTCGCCGAGCTCCATCAGTGGCTCATTTGGTACCAAGCAGCCTTCCGGAAATTTAGAAAACGCCCAACTCGCGGAGCCGGGTGCCGCAAGCTCGACACCATTTCGTGAGAGCAAATGTTTCAGTTCTTGTACGGTGCGATTTTTATTATCGGTAAGTGCTTCGATCAAAATAGCTGTACCGCCGGGCCCATACGCCTCGCACTGGAGCTGTTCCATCGAACCCGCGTCCTTTGATGTGCCCTTCGCCATCGCTCGGTCGATGTTGTCCTTCGGCATATTAGCCGCCTTCGCGCGCGCGATGGCAGCGATAAGTGCTGGGGAATTAATTTGCCCGCCCGCCTTCTTCGCTTCAAGCGTGATCATACGCGCGTATTTCGCAAAGACGCGCGACTTCGCGATATCGGTCACGCCTTTCTGTCTCTTTATCTGTGACCATTTGCTGTGTCCGGACATGAACTAGTTTGTTAGTGAATAGGTTGCAGGGAATAGTAAATCAGCAGATAGGAAATTCAAATTGGCAGAGTGTCGCCATTCAAATACTCGCGGCCTGCGGGGGTCAAGATGCGACCGCGCGGAGAACGCTCGATAAAACCGAGCCGCAGGAGATACGGTTCATACACGTGCTCGACGGTGTCTACATCCTCGTGCAGAGCGGCGACGAGCGCACGCACGCCGGCTGGACCGCCGTGGAAACCATTCATAAGCGTTTCAAGATAACGCCGATCATCTTTCGTGAGGCCGAGAGAATCTATACCGAAGAGTTTGCATGCCTCATCGCAGAGTGCGGCGGTGAGAGCACGTTCTCGGACTTCAGAGAAGTCGCGAACGCGTTTCAGAAGCGCGTTTGCGACACGCGGCGTCGCGCGGCTTCGTGCCGCGATGCGTTCAATCACTTCCTCCGGAGCAGTAAGCCCAAGCACCTGTGCGGAACGGCGAATGATATCTCGCAGGTCGTCGTCGGTATAGAAATCGAGTTGGTAGATGCCGCCACCGAAGCGCGAACGGAGTGGACCCGAGAGTTCTGCAACGCGGGTGGTCGCACCGACAAGAGTGAAGGAGGGGAGCGCGAGCTCAACCGTCCGCGCCGAAGGACCCTTCCCGAGGACGATATCGAGATGCGAACCTTCAAGCGCCGGATACAGCAACTCCTCGATTTTGTGCGAGAGGCGGTGGATCTCATCGATGAAAAGCACAGTACCCGGATCGAGATTCGTAAGAATAGCGGCGAGATCCGCTGCACGTTCGATTGCCACACCGGACGTGCTTTTGAGTGGAGCATCAAGCGTTGTCGCGACTAAATGGGCGAGCGTTGTCTTACCAACTCCCGGCGGCCCGTAGAAAAGGAAGTGCTCGGGCATCCCGCCTCGCTTCTTTGCAGCATCGATCGCGATGCGGACGTTCGCTTTAACCTGTTTCTGCCCCACATAATCGTCCCAATGTACCGGGCGCAGTGCCGCATCAAGAACTTGAGGTACGACGATCGATTTTAAGGAGGGGGTTGACATAGAAACAAGGTATGTGCTAGCATTCTACCACACGTTTTTTGATCTTGTGCATATTCCTCTAGGCAAGGCTTGACGGCTTCGAGCGTTTCCCCAAGGACTTCATGGTCTAGTACCTCGGTATTAATGCTGCGAATATCCTCAGGTGCTACGCTCCCCCCGCATTTATGCGGGTTTTGCCTGGAGGAATATGTTCAGGAGCGAGGCCAGTAGGCGAGAAATCGTCTGCTGGCTTGGTTTTATTGTGGCAGGTCGATGGTGGCGGCGACTTCGGAGAGGGAAGTCACACCCGCGAGTGCCTTCAATATGCCGTCTTGCGCCATCATGAGATAGCCCTGCTTGGCTGCCAACTTCGCGATTTCGTTTGCGGGCGGGTTATCGCGCAAGAGAGTGGCGAGCTCGTCGTTCATAAAGATTGCTTCGTAGAGGCCGATGCGGCCTTTGTAACCCGTCTCCTCTTCATTCGCAGGAGATGGTTCCCAGACCGTTTCTATTTTTTCAGGAATTAAAGTTTTATCGGCTAGCGGCTCAAATACGTTTGCGATCATTTTTTTCTCAGCATCGGTGAGTGGACGTTCTTTCTTTTTGTCCGGATCAAGCGTGCGTACGAGGCGTTGGGCCATCGAGACGGTGACAGCAGACCCGAAGGACTTCGGGTCTGCTCCAAGGTCGCAGAGGCGCGGGAAGGTGCCAGCGGCATCGTTGGTGTGTAAGGTCGAGAAGACAAAGTGGCCGGTGAGCGCCGCCTGAATAGCAATATCGGCAGTCTCGCCATCGCGAATTTCACCAACCATGATGATGTCCGGATCTTGGCGCACGATAGATTTAAGACCTTCGGCAAAGGTGTACTTCGTTCCCGCAACCTGCGTTTGCACGATACCGTCGAGGTGGTACTCGATCGGGTCTTCAATAGTAATGATCTTTATTTCGGGAGAATGTATCTCGCGCAAGAATGAATACAGCGTCGTTGTTTTGCCGCTCCCCGTAGGTCCCGTCGTGAGGAGCATGCCGTTTGATCGACGGATTTCTGTCTCCAGTCGTGCGAGCAACTTCGGATGAATACCGAGTTCTTTATAAGAAACTTTTGTCGCTTTTGGGTCGAGGATGCGCAGAACAATTGATTCACCGTAATTGCCCGGGATGAACGAGACGCGCATTTCTACCTGACCGTCCTCCCGCGCGACACTGAAGCGTCCATCTTGCGCACGATTAGCCACATTCAGCTTCACTCCCGAGAGAAGTTTGATGCGCGAATTGAGCTGGTGATACGTTTTTGGATCGAAGAAATGAATATCAGTAAGGAGGCCGTCCACACGCAGACGCAAACGCGTTTTCTCGGTTTCGGGCTCGAAGTGAATATCAGAGGCGCGGAGCGCAAATGCTCCGGCGAGAATGACTTCGAAAACATACGACACGTGATCGAGTGATTTCGCCGCCGCCGCCGTATCGAGCTCCGCGCCGAATGCGGCATGCGTTCCGTTTTGCCGAGTTAACTTCGCGAGCGTTGCAGGCGCGACCGTGAATATCCCTGCCTTTGATTCGGTCGCGAGCGACAAGTCGCTATACCGTGCAAACGCTTTTTCCAAACTCCGCTTCGAGACGAGGAATTCTTTAAGCTTGAACCCGCGTCCCGTGAGGTCGCTGATAAGTTTGGTAAGCGCCGGGTTGTTCGGATTATGAATGGCGAGCGAGAGTTCATGCGCAACGCGAGCGAATGCTGCTGCCTCGGCCTCGCGCGCCTGCGCCTCTTGAATAGTGCGGAGCGCGTCGTTGTCTACTTCTTTCAGTGAAAGATCGACGTAAGGAATACCATATTTCTCGGAGAGGATCTGCACGACATCCTCCTCCTCGCGCGCATGCATTTCGGAGAGTTTCGCGTCCTCACTTTGAGTATCAAAGGGTGAATCCATGACGGAATAATAACACCAGAATACTGGCTCAAATGGGATACTTGACAAAGACGTATATATGGTGATATAATACATTCAGGTTTGGAGGGAGAAACCATGAAAATAGAATGGTTAGTACCGGTTCTTTTTACTGTCCTGGTTGGGTGCGCGATGCCCGTCTGCCAGCCGAGTCCCTATCAATCGGCTCCGATGCCGAGCGCTCCGCCCGCGCCAGTCATGGCGCAGCAAGCACAACCGGCTCTACCTGAATGTACCCACCCGGGCAGATGGGTATATACGGGTACACGCTGGGTATGCACGATGCCATCGTATCAGTCGGTGTATCCGTTCTATGACGGACCGCCGATAACCTATGTTGCGCCATCGTTCTATCCACCTGCCGCTTTCGATTTTCGCTTCGGCTGGGGGCATCGTGACCGCATCCGCGGATATCGGCGGGCTTGGTAGGAAAATGTGCGCTCGAGCCTTCGCTGGCCCGGGCGCACTTCCATTTTCAGCGGTACAATGAGCCTCTCATGCAGAGAATCATTCACACACTTACTGAGTTTGAAGAAGAGGCAGCTCGCTTTTCGCACTCACTCGCGCCGACGGTGAAGTGGGCGACATTGATCACCCTTTCGGGAGAGCTCGGGGCAGGGAAGACTGCTTTTACGAAAGCGGTCGCGCGAACGCTCGGTGTTACAGAAACGGTGAATAGTCCGACGTTTGTCCTCGAGAAAATATATAAATTTGGAAGTGCGAATTCCGAGTTTGAAAGATTGATTCATATCGACGCGTACCGGCTCGAAAAGGGGAGCGATCTCGCTTCGCTCGGTTTCGATGAAATTATGCAGGAACCTGAAAATCTTATTCTGCTCGAATGGCCAGAGAAAGTAGCTGATGCCCTCGTAAAATTCACAGCGAAGACCATTTCAATAGAGGTACTGCCCGACAATGCGCGGAAACTGGTGTATGGCTAAGAAACTTACAAACAAGAAGCGAATCGTTCTACTCGACACGCACGCGATCATTCATCGCGCCTACCACGCACTCCCTGAGTTCACAGGCCCCACGGGCGCGCCCACGGGCGCGCTCTACGGTCTCGTCGCGATGTTGCTCAAGATTATTACTGATCTGAAGCCCGACTACATTGCTGCCTGCTACGACTTGCCGAAGCCGACGATCCGTCACGAGGCATATGAAGGATATAAAGCGACACGCGTGAAGACGGATGACGCTCTCGCCCTCCAGCTACAGGAATCGCGAAAGGTTTTTGACGCGTTTGGCATCCCCGCATATGAACGCGAAGGATTTGAAGCTGATGACTTGCTCGGTACGATCTCGCACGAATTAAAAACAGAGAAAGGAGTTGACGTTATCATCGCGTCGGGCGACATGGACACGCTCCAGCTCGTCGACGACGAGCGCGTTCGTGTCTACACGCCCAAAAAAGGCATCAATGACACCATTCTCTACGACGAGAAGGCAGTGCTCGCGCGATTCGGCTTTCTTCCTGCACTCATTCCGGATTGGAAAGGGCTTCGCGGAGATCCTTCCGACAATATTAAGGGTATTCCCGGCGTCGGCGAGAAGACAGCGACAGAACTCATCACGGGCTTCGGCTCGATTGAGAAAATATATGCGGCCCTGAAGAAGGGTGATGATGCATTCATAAAAAAAGGCATCAAAGCTCGCATGATTGGCTTGCTTAGAGAACATGAAGAGGATGCACGATTCTCCAAATCTCTTGCGACGATACGGCTCGACGCTCCAATCGCTTTCACCTTGCCAGAAAGACTCTGGCACGAGGGCGTGAATATTCAGAAAGTGCTTAGTATGTGCGACGAGTTCGGCTTCCGCTCACTACGCGAACGGGTGAAGAGTGTTCTCGCGAAGTCGTCAGGCCTCACATCGCTCCAAAATGGGTCATTAGACATAGTCTTTGAGCCAGACATACCCGTCGAAGAAGTTGAGGCAACGCTCCTCGCTGAAGCGGCAGTCATGCTCTGGCTTATTTCGTCGGACTTCACCAATCCATCACTCGACGATATTCTTGCGTTTACCAAAGAGCGAGCATTTGACGGAGCGTATGCGGTCCTCGAGAAACAAATAGCCGAACTAGGGCGAGTGCGCGACGTCTATGAAAAAATTGAAAAGCCGCTGATACCGATCATAGACCGAATGGAGAAACGCGGCGTTCTCATTGATCCCGGCGCACTAAATATCCTTGCAAAAAAATATCGTTCCGAACTTCTCAATTTTGAAAAAAAAATATTTAGTGCGGCGGGACGTGAGTTCAACGTGAGTTCACCTAAACAACTCGGTGAAGTGCTCTTCGATGAGCTCCGGATTATTCCCGAGAAACAGAGGAAAACGGCGGGCGGCCAGCGATCGACGCGCGAGAGCGAGCTCGAGAAGATTCGCGATGCGCATCCCATCGTCAGCGACATCCTCGAATATCGCGAACTGAAGAAACTGCTCTCAACCTATATTGAGAATCTCCCGCCGCTCCTCGATGCGGGCAACCGCCTGCACGCTGAATTTCTTCAGGCAGGTACGACGACCGGCCGCATGGCGAGTCAAAATCCGAATCTCCAGAATATTCCGCTCCATTCCGAACGCGGGAGAGCCATCCGCCACGCATTCATCGCACCTCCAGAGTTTACGCTCGTCTCGCTCGATTATTCGCAGATAGAACTGCGGCTTGCGGCCATCCTCTCGGGCGACGAGAAGCTCTGCGCGATATTCAGAAACGGCCGGGACGTGCACCAAGAAGTCGCAGCGCAAGTATTCCATGTTGCACCCGAGAAGGTTGACCCCGAGATGCGCCGACGCGCGAAGGTTATCAACTTCGGTATTCTCTACGGCATGGGGGTGAATGCACTCCGCGCGCAACTCGGGTCGACTACCGCCGAGGCGCATCAATATCTCGAGGACTACTTCGCTACATTCAAGACGCTTTCGGAATATCTCGAGAGCACGCGCGGCTTCGCGCGCAAGCACGGATACACCGAGACGCTCTTCGGCCGCCGCCGCCAATTCCCAGAAATGAAATCATCGCTCCCGTATGTGCGGGCGCAGGCAGAGCGCATGGCGATAAATGCGCCGGTACAAGGAACGGAAGCGGACATTATTAAACTCGCGATGGTGCGAGTCGACGACATGATGGTGCGAGATGGCGTGCAGGAGGACGCGCATGTCGTACTGCAGGTGCATGATGAACTCGTCTACGAAGTTCGAATGGAACGCACTGAAACGCTCGCTGCGCGAATAAAGGAAATTATGGAGTCAGTGCTGTCCAAAGAAGATGTCCGTGACGTTCCGATCCTTGTGACTGTGAAGGGCGGGCCCAACTGGGGCACGATGCAGAGCCTATGATATATCTCTTCCACGGTAGTGATGTCGCGAAGACGCGATCCAAAGCGTTTGAATGGATCGAGAAAGCAAGAGTAAAAGAGCCAAATCTCGTCTACGTGCGACTTTCGCGCGAAGAACTGAACGTAAGCACATTGCTCGATGCGGCATTATCAAACAGTCTCTTCGCGAAGAGGACTCTCACGCTCATCGATGATCCATTCCCGACTGTGAGGGACACCGTAAGCCCACCATCTGATGATGCACTAACGGTGTCAGAATCCAGTAAGAGCTCGGTGCTCGATGATTATATTGATATGATTGCTGACTCAGACAACGCCATCGTGATTCTCGCGCCCAAACTGCTGGCGGCAAAAGCGAAAAAGATTATTGCCAAAGCGAAATTTGAATACAAATACGACAAATCTGTCGCGCACTCGACCGAACGAGGATTCAATTCAAATCTCGTTAATGCACTCGGTGCACGAAGTCGCGAAAGACTCTGGCTGGAGATCAACCGAGCGCTTTACGCGGGCGACGCGCCCGAGATGCTCCATGGCCTCTTGCACTGGAAAGCGCGCGACTTGATGGAAAAGGGAAGCAGAACGTGGCCGTTTGATGAAGCCAGGAAACTTTCTCGCGATCTCGTATCTCTCCTACAAGAGTCTCGTCGTCGTGGACTCGACTTGGCAGAATCCTTAGAGCGATTCGCGTTATCGGTATAAATTTCAAGGGTTTCGCTGGAAGCGAAACCCTATGTGCACGTATCAGATGTGAAATGAAATGTTCCTATCGAGGAAAAAGAGCTCGCAGAACTTGTAAATGCGTCCCTCCTCCTCTTCTGAAGTGCGGAAGATAACCGTGCACTGGTCCTCTTTTTGGTGGCTGCCGACCATTCGTGTCTCGATATCTTCTGAATATTCACCGTCCTCAGTGAATTTGGCGTGGAATTCTCTCTTAAATTCATTCGCACACCTTTCAGGAAGATCAATTTCCACGATAATTCGACGCGCACATACATAGGCGTTATTTACGTCTTCCATGATTTCCTCCTTTTCCGCTCTTAAGAAGCAAATTCCTCTTCCAGTAAAAAGAACCACACTGTGCGCCCAGCAGGTTACGATCCTGCGACCTTCTCCTTAAAAGGGAGCTGCTCTACCAACTGAGCTATGGGCGCGTTGTGTATACCGTACCCCTTTTAGGTAATTTTTTCTAGTCACTGAACTCATCGACGGTCTTATACCTCTCATCGAAAAGCTGAACGACTTCGCGGCTCGTGCGCCACATCGGCTTCGTCTTGCCCGATGTCGTTTTGCGGCCCAAGTAGATGCGCCAGGTGTTGCCTGCGAAATCGGCGTCGCCCTGGTGTACATTCACGCAGCCGTTATAGTTCAAATAATCGGTGAGGAACGCCTTGCAGGTAACACTCAAATCATTTTTCCCTCCGAGCGGGAAGCGACAGCGCGGGACGGTTTCCATGTAATCGACACAGGCGAGATCGTGACTTCCTCGCGAGCCGTAAAAGGTTTCGAGCTCCTTTGCCGCCGTAGGGCAATTCTGGGGCAGGGCTGGATAGAAATTCTGAAACGTGTTTAAGTATCCCGTGCATTTATTCTCGCGGAAGGATACCCCCATAGGTGACTGCCCGGAGCTCACAATCGCACGATCGCCGGGATTCAGAAGAATATTCTGAGTCTGATTGACGACGCCGAGGATGGGAACCGCGGTCCCGCGCGGTATCACTTCGGTGTTACCGGTCGTTTCGCTCGCCAGCGTCCATCCGGTAATGTTCACAGGCCCGCCCGCGTTCTGTGACACATTGATCTCGACATATTCCTTCACGGTGTCTGCGTTCGAGATGTAGTCATTCAACGAGACGATGTTTCGGTATGCTGAAGTCGGGCCGAAAGATGAGTCGTATCGAGGTGCCGCCGCCGGCCGTTCCGCACCATTTGAGGAGCCGAGCAAACGTGTTTCGGGACTGCCGATGGTGAACGGAGCACGCGGGAATTGCAGATAGGTGCCGCCGCCGAGCTCTTCTGGCTGCGCAAGTGTCGGGCCGGTGAAGGAGATCGGATGCGTAGGTCCTCCGGTAGCAATCCAAATGAGGAATATAAAAACCAGGATTCCGACGAAGAACCATGCGTCTCGTTCCATACGAGACTACTATAGCTTATTTGCTAGCAACGTACCCAACTCATCTCGGACAATAGCCGCGTCGCTCCACGGGAGCTTCGACCCTTTTGGTCCCATGATGTAGGGATCAGTGCCTTTCCCAGAAATAAGCACGGCGTCGCCTTTCCTGGCAAGCGACAGTGCATGTCGAATCGCTTCGCGACGGTCCATGATGATAGTCGGCGCGCGGCGCATACCAGCCGCCATCGCGTCGACGATCGTGCGTGGGTCTTCGTCATAGGGGTCTTCGTTGGTGAGAACAACTTCTGCGCATTCTTCATCGGCGATTTTTCCCATATCCAGACGCTTCCACGTGTCTCGGCCGCCACCCGTGTTACCGAGCACACAGATTTTCCTACGGTTTTTAAACGCACCATACAGAGCGCGGAGCGAATCCGGCGTGTGGGCGTAATCGACAATTGCGAGAAAATCCTGTCCCGCGTCGATATGCTCGACGCGGCCTCGCACAGTAGGAAGCGTCGCAAGAGCCGTCGCCATGGTGGTGAGAGGTATGCCGAATGCTTCGCATAGCTTTATGGCGGCCAGTGCGTTCATTGCATTAAACGTGCCCGGCAAAGGAAGCGAAAACTCCTCTCCTGCATAGGTAAAACGCACTTCGCGGTCATCGCTCACTAGCATATGCAGATCCTCCGCGGTGAAGCCGATTGCTTTAGTGACCGGAATGGAAAGAAAATTTTTCGTTTCTGGAATATCCGCGTTTGTCACGAGAATTCGCGCGCTCTTAGGTGAGCGTGCGAGCGTAGTGACGATCGCGCGCTTGGCCGCTACATATTTCTCGAACGACCCGTGGCTTTCTATGTGTTCGCGCTGAATATTCGTCACAACGAGCGCGTCGAGGTTGAGGAACCAGTGCCGATATTGAAGCGTGCTTTCTGACGTTATTTCAATAATGAGGTGCGAACATCCGGCCGTGAGCGCTTTGCGCATAAAGGCCTGTGCGAAGCCGCGCCCTTGCAATGTCATTTTGTATCGATTAGGTTCAGAGTCGTCTTCGATCGCGAATCGTATCGTTGAAATAAGGGCGGTTTTATAGCCAGCAGCGCGGAATATTGAAAAAAGCATTTCAGCCGTTGTGGATTTACCTTTGGTACCGGTGATACCGATGACCGTTAGTTTTTTTGCAGGGAATCGGTACGAAACGGTTGCAAGCGAAGCGAGGGACGCATGATACGGCGACCGCAGCAGTCGCACCACCGGTTGTGGCGTGACCGTCTGCAAGAGGCGAACGATGCGATTAACGAGTTCGTACATATGAACTTATTGGCCGGACGACAAAGCGGCCTTCAGGCGCACGTCTTTGCCGACCGCGCTGTCGGGGATATTTTGCAGCGCCTTGCGCGCTTCGCGTTCTGTGTAGCCAAGGGCGACGAGTGTATCAAATACTTCGCCGTCTTGGCTCTCGTGGGCACGCGGGCCTACTTTGTCTGCGAGCTCAACGAGCATTTTCTCCGCGATTTTCTTCCCGATGCCGACGACTTTGGTGAGATACGTGAGATCGCGTGCGCTAATGGCTCCCTCGAGTGCCTCGCGAGGCGCACGACGCAGAACGCTCTGCGCTGTCTTAGGGCCTACACCCGAAACCGATAGAATGAGCTCAAAAAAGTCGCGGTCAAGAGCATCGGGGAATCCGTAGAGATCCATGCCATCCTGCTTCACGGCTAGGTGGGTGGCCAGGCAAGCTTCGCGGCCTTCTGAAAGTGATTGGGGAGAACTCATATGGACCTTAATGCCGAGGCCGGCGACCTCGACGATGGCACTCGTCGGGCCAATTGAAACCACTTTCCCGCGTACTTGTCGAATCATGCGTATATCCTATCACTCTTGCACTTATACTGCGTATACATTATGGTAAGCGCACATGGCAATAACCAGTTCCGCGAAGAAGGCAATCCGCACGGCGGCTAAGAAGCATGTTTTCAACGTGCGCCGCAAGAACGCGCTCTATGATGCGACCAAGGCCGTGATTCAGGCGGTCACTGCCAAAGAGGTTGTCAAAGCTGAGAAACTGCTCCCAGCGGCCTATGCCGCAATCGATAAGGCACGTAAGACGGGCGTCATCAAAGCCAATACCGCGTCTCGCAAGAAGTCCCGCCTCACCGGGCTCATCAAACGTTCGAAAGTTTAGTGCGTGCACTTCGAAGCTCTGTTTCCTAACTGAGCGAAGTAGTGCTCTCGGCCAGAATCGAACTGGCATCACAGCCTTCGGAGGGCCGCATCCTATCCGTTGAACGACGAGAGCTGCAAAATTACGATACCACGCTGTATTTAGTCGTGTTTATAGCCGTTCGAGTGTTTTGAGATTGTGGTCGGGAAGATAGAGGATGATGATACCAACAATTATTCCCAACACGGCCGTCACAACATGGTTATTGCCGAACATCCACTTATCGAATAAATCAAGCAACACCCACACTCCTCGCCAAATGATAATGATACCCACCGCGATGGAGAAATCTTTTGTATACCGATTGATCCGATGGTGATTCATGTTTGGCCATTCTCGCAGATTAAAAAGCTTTGCACCAGCATTCACATGTGCTCCCGGCCAGAATCGAACTGACATCGTCAGCTCCGCAAGCTGATGTCCTATCCATTGAACGACGGGAGCAGTACGGAGACTGTACCTTAGTATTGCCCTTTTTTCAAAACCCAAGCCACGCGGCGACGAGATCGCTGAAGGAGTGTTCGTGTTTACCCTCATCGACGTGATGGAGGAAATATTCATAAATCATATCCGCGTTAACGCCCTCAAGCGGGATCATCAAGTGCGGCGACAACCAACTTTCGTTCTTTACAGAAAGGAGAGGAGGAAATTCGTCTTCCACATCCTCTAAGATGGCGAAAGAGATCATGTTATCAAATGGATATAACTCGTCGCCGATAGCGAGTCCCTGCTCGACGATGCGGAAACGATGCAACGGCGGGTGCTTCGCTCCGTGCAGCGCGAGAGTTATGGCAGCCACAACAATAAGAACGGTCAGCAGATAATTCCCGAAGAGAATCGACGCTGTCGTGCTGGCCACCGCGATGATGCCAAGCGCCCAGTACCAATCAGCGCTTTTCGGACCGTGAGTATATTCTCGACCCTCCCATTCAAAAATAGCGGCGCGAGACATGAGTAAATAATAGCAGAACCTAGAGAGCGACTTCGCTCGTATCTGCAGTTTTGTGCACAAGCGGTGACGATGTCCGGAAGTTTGAACCGAAAACGTAGCTCAAATTCAAGGATCTTGATAAAAGCATACGTGAATTACGAGCCATGTTCAAGCAACACCCTCAATGGTTTGATGTACCGAAGCCAAAATCAGATAAGGGACGGAACGCAGTGGAATATTCTATAGAGAATTAGGTTCTTTATTTTACTTCTAGTGCTCCTAAATGGGTATCCAGACCCAGTTGGTACAGCTCCCGTATCATGGAAGCTATGTACACACTCAAACAAATACCCTCTGAAGCTCAGATTAGAAGGTTT
>MFKU01000013.1 GCA_001781095.1 Candidatus Kaiserbacteria bacterium RIFCSPHIGHO2_01_FULL_53_31 | reverse complement strand
CCACGGCCTCGGTACCGAATCGCTCTTCTCAGAGGAACTCTGTCCCGTCTGCGAAGGGAAGCGACTACGACCTGAAGCACTGCGCGTGTTTCTGAAAAGCGGTAAGCAGAAAGCAGTAGGCAGTAAGAAAAACCTGTTGGGTCTAAACATTGTCGACTTTACGAATCTGTCAATTAGAGACGCGAAAGAGTTTATTGACTCAATCGAGCTATCGGATATGAAGAAAGACATTGCTGCGCCGATCGTTAAAGAAATTGATAATCGCTTGAGCTTCCTGCTAAACGTCGGCCTCGACTACCTGACGCTCAATCGATCTGCTGCGACGCTCTCGGGCGGCGAGAGCCAGCGCATCCGACTCGCTTCGCAGCTCGGCAGCGGTCTCACGGGCGCGCTCTACGTGCTCGACGAACCGACGATCGGCCTGCATCAGCGCGACAATGATCGCCTGATTAAGACGTTGCTCACGTTGAAAGAACTTGGAAACACAATTCTCGTCGTTGAACATGACGAGGACACAATCTATTCTGCTGATTATCTCGTGGACATCGGCCCTGGCGCGGGCATTCATGGCGGAAGAGTCGTCGCTACCGGTTGGCTCGACGATCTTTTGACTGCCAAGGAGAATACGCACAATTCCTCGACGCTCGCGTATCTGCGACAGGAAAAGGAGATACCTCTGCCTGAGAAGCGCCGTGAAAGCGAGAAAGGTTGGATAAAAGTCCGCGGAGCGACTCTTCACAACCTCGTTAATCAAAATATTGATGTGCCGCTCGGGAAGCTGGTATGTATCACGGGTGTTTCCGGAAGTGGGAAGTCGACGTTCCTCTATAACATCTTGCATAGAAACATCGCGGCGCGTTTGCATTCCGCCAGCCGGCGGAGCGAATCGAAGCTCCAGCACGTCGCATCTCTCACAGGAAGCGAGTACATCAGCCGCGTTGTCCTCATCGACCAATCGCCGATTGGCCGCACGCCGCGATCCAATCCGGCGACGTACACAGGCGCGTTCACCCACATACGCGACCTCTTCTCAGCTACCAGCGAGGCGCGTGCCCGAGGATGGAAGCCCGGTCGGTTCTCGTTCAACGTCGCTGGCGGCCGCTGCGAGGCCTGTCAGGGCAACGGCTCCATCGCCGTCGAGATGCACTTCCTCCCGACGGTCTACGTCACCTGCGACATCTGTGAAGGGAAGCGCTTTATGAAAGAGACGCTCGAGGTGACCTACCGCGGGAAGAACATTTATGACGTGTTGCAGATGACCATCGAGGAAGCTGAGAAATTCTTCGGCGATATTCCGGCCATTGCCGACCGTCTCGTCTCACTTAACGCGACAGGACTCGAGTATCTCACGCTCGGGCAGAGCGCGACAACGCTCTCGGGCGGAGAAGCGCAACGGGTGAAGATCGCGAGCGAGTTCTATCGGCCGATCTCGATGAAAACGCTCTATCTCCTCGACGAGCCGACGGTCGGTCTGCATTACGAGGACGTTCGAAAACTTGTCGAGATTCTTCAAGCACTGGTGGAGCGCGGCAACACTGTCGTCGTGATCGAGCACAATTTTGATGTGATCAAGAACGCCGATCACATTATCGACTTCGGTCCTGAGGGCGGCGAGAAGGGTGGTACTATCGTTGCGAAAGGCACACCCGAGGAAGTCGCCAAGACCAACGGCTCGTATACGGGCGATTATCTAGCGAAGGCACTCAAACGCCATGCAACTCACTGAGCTAAGAAAAGTTAATCTGCCTGACGTACCCGGCGTGTACCTATTTAAACAAGGACGTAAAGTACTCTACGTAGGCAAAGCGACCAGTCTGCGCGATCGCGTACGGTCGTACTTCGACGACGCCGTGATAGAAACGCGCGGGCCGCGCATCGTCGATATGGTGACTCGTGCTGACAGAATTACCTTCGAAACGACGCCAACAGTACTCGAAGCGCTCGTGCGCGAAGCCGCGCTCATCAAGAAATATCTGCCCGCGTCAAATGTCACGGGGCTTGACGACTCGACATTTCTGTACGTCGTGATAACTCAAGAATCGATTCCGCGCGTACTTACGATTCGTGGAAAAGATATTGGTTTTGAAGCGAAAACCATCACTGGCGGGCAGAAATTCCAAGATATTTTTGGACCATTTCCTTCGGGTGCTCAATTGCGCGAAGCGCTCCGACTGGTCCAACGCATTTTCCCATTCTTCGATACTGAGCGGCCTGTTGATGCTCTTCGAGCGAGTAAACATCATCACGCGCGAATAGAGTTCAATACTCAAATCAAACAGTATCCGAGAATCGTCAATGAAAAAAAGTATCGAAAATCGATTCGAAATATACGACTATTCCTCTCGGGACGAGGCAAAAGACTTCGAACGATGCTTGAAGGAGAGATGCGCGTGGCGGCAAAGGAGGAACGATTTGAAGTCGCTGCAGAAATCCGTCGAGAACTATTCGCTCTAGATCATATTCAGGATGTGTCGCTTATTAAGGACGAAAATCTGAACAGCCCCTCGACAAGTTCGGGGCGATTCTCCCAAGGGAGAATCGAGGCTTATGACACAGCGCATCTCTCCGGTACTAACGCAATTGGCGTCATGGTCGTGGTCGAAGATAGTGCGCCGGTCAAAAGGGAATATCGGACGTTTCGCATACGTGGTGTTATGAAGCCCCGACGCCGAAGGGTCGGGGTCCCAACCAGAGCGTCGGGAAATGATGATATCGCTTCACTGAAAGAGATCCTTGCGCGGCGGCTTGGGCACCCAGAATGGCCTTTCCCAGCCGCTATTGTCGTCGATGGTGGACGAACACACAAGAAAGCGGCTGAAATGGTGCTCGCCGAGGCAAGGTTGCAGATCCCAGTTGCTGCCGTCGTGAAAGATGAGCGGCATCGACCTCGTGAAGTCATTGGTGCCATCCGCGCGCACATTTCTGAAGCGGACGCCGTTCTCGCCAACAGTGAAGCCCACCGATTCTCACTCGCTCGACATCGTCGTGCTCGTTCACGCAACATGCGTTCAAAATAGTTGGTATAATCTTACTATGCAGACCATTGTCGGCGTATTGCGTGGCGGGGCATCGCGCGAGCATGAGGTATCGCTCGAGACGGGCGCGGCAATGTTGAAGCACCTCCCTAAGGATCGCTTCGAGACGCACGATATATACATAGATAAGAGCGGGGCTTGGCATGACCGCGGGCGTCCGACCTCTCCTGATCGAGTATTGCGCCAGCTTGATGCCGTCCTCATAGGCCTGCACGGCGAATACGGAGAGGACGGGGAAGTGCAAAAACTCTTAGAACGGTTCGGAGTGCCTTTCGCCGGTGCGGGTTCTCTTGGCTCATATCTCGCTATGCACAAGATACTAGCGAAGGCTCGTGCGCGCGAAGCCGGGCTCCTCACGCCAGACTTCCACTACATCGAGCATGAGGCTGAGGCCGAAACTGTTGCGAGAGAAATCATTCGCACTTTTAACCAACCCGTGATTGTGAAGCCTGTTGGGTGGGGGTCATCGATTGGTATTTCACTCGCGGCAGGATATGCAAAGGTGGTAGAGGCAGTCAAGAATCTCTTCAAACAAGGTGCGCCAAGCGTTCTGGTCGAAGAGTTTATCCGAGGTAGGGAAGCGACGGCAGGTGTCGTCGAGAATCTGCGCGGCGAGAAGTTCTACTCACTCCCACCGGTAGAAATAATTCCCCCTCCCGAGGCTGGATACTTCGCCGCGCAGGTCAAATACAACGGCGAGACAAAAGAGATTTGCCCCGGCAACTTCTCTCGTGTTGAAACTGAAGAATTAAAACGCGCCGCAAAGGTGATGCATCGGGCTCTGGGACTGCGCCACTACTCACGGTCTGATTTCATCGTCTCTCCAAGGGGGGTGTATTATCTCGAGACAAATACTCTGCCGGGACTCAACGCCGAATCACTTTATCCGAAGTCCCTCGCCGCTGTCGGTGTGCAGCTACCCGAATTCCTGTCGCATCTGGTCAATTTGGCGCTTGCGAAATAAAATATGGATTTAAGAGAGACGTACAACCGCATTGCTGAGAATTGGCATACTGATCATTCTAGTGATGATTGGTGGAAGGAGGGTACAAATGCGTTTATCGCATTACTTCCACCGCAATCGAGCATTCTCGATGTTGGTTGCGGGAGTGGTGTGAAGTCGAAATATCTAATTGATCATGAATGTAAAGTCACCGGCATTGATATTTCTGATAAGTTGCTTGAAATAGCAAAACGTACGGTTCCAGAAGGAGAGTTCCGTGAGCTCTCCATGACAGATCTCGATTCCCTCGCAGAGACATTTGATGGGGTGTTTGCACAAGCTTCATTGCTTCACATCCCCAAAAAGGATGCCGGTGGCGTAGTGAAGAAGATGGCTGAGCGACTCCTGCCGGGCGGATTCCTCTACATTGCAGTCAAAGAAAAACGCGACGACAAGCCCGACGAAGAGATCGTAACAGAACATGACTATGGGTATGACTATGAACGATTCTTTAGTTACTTCACTATAGCTGAGATCGAGCAGTATATGACAAATGCAGGCCTTCAGATCATCACGAGTCTGCGAAACCCGAGTCCGTCGGGGAAAACCGTCTGGCTTCAGATTATCGGGAAGAAATGATAGGGTAGGAGAGACTGGATCGAAAACTTTGGTGGGCCCTTAGCTCATTTGGTAGAGCGCCTCATTTGCAATGAGGAGGTGACCGGTTCAATCCCGGTAGGGTCCACCAAAGTTTTGGATAACAGTATACCGTAGCTCACCATGTAAGCCGTCAGAACGGCTTCCTCCCGGCGCTTGCCTCGAACAAGTAAATGAGGACGCTCACTTGTTACTCGGCTCGCTTGGTAGTAGAACGCCTCATTTGCAATGAGGAGGTAAGCGGTTGGAGCCCGCTCGGGTCCACAACCATTGACAACAGTGTGTAAAAGTGTATATTGTTGTTAGAAATCTGCTAAACGGAAAGGACATATATGAACCTAATCGGTTGCGTTTGGATCGGGCAATGCATTGAATGTGGGCACCACCCAGACATGTGCTTGAACGATGCAGCACTGTTTGAGTGTCCGTCGTGTCATGTGCAAATTCACTTTGAGGAGATGCGCGGCGCTGTGATCATGCCCTATAAAGGGACTGGTCAATTTATTCAGCGAAACGGAGTGCCGGTCTCAGCGCGTGTGGAATTCGCTGGTATTGCATGGGATGAGATGCTCGTCGGGTACGACACGCGTCCCTACCAGCTACCCAAGCACTCGTGGAGGCACGCGTTCAAAGAACTGCTCCACGCGTAGATCTTTTGCCAGGCGTAAGGGGCTGCGGACGACGTCCGCAGCCCTGTTTTCTTTTTTCTTGTAAAACGATTTTGTATAATAGGTATAATCTGACATGAAGAACTACGCACTATACGCAGTACCCGTTGCGATTGTGGCCGCAGGGATTGGTGCAGGGTTTTGGTATGAGCATCAGGAGATCGCCAGACTCTCGCATTCGGTCGCGACACTGCAAGCTTCGGTATCTGAACTCGCGAAATCGACGGCGACGAGCAGCGCCACGAGCGCAAATATCTCTGAGCTCGTGCGTCGAGATCAGGTAGCACAGAAGTCGCAGAGCCAGACACTGCAAGATGCTGTGGCGCTCGTGACGCCTGCGGTCGTATCGATTGTTGAGACAAAGGTGGTGCCTAAGCTGCAGGTCACTTATGAGAATCCGTTCGGTAATGATCCGTTTTTTCAGGATTTCGGCATGCGGGTGCCGGTCTATAAGCAGGTGGGCACGACGACGAAGCAGGTCGGCGCCGGTACGGGATTCCTCGTCCGCTCGAGCGGTTACATCGTGACCAATAAGCACGTCGTGCCCGACGCGAACGCGACGTACACCGTCTTGCTATCCACTGGCGCGCAGAAGTCGGGCACGGTCGTGTGGCGTTCGTCAAATGAAGATCTCGCAGTACTAAAGATTACGGGGAGTGGATATCCGACTATTCCGCTCGGCGACTCTTCTTCTCTCAGTCTCGCACAATCAGTCTTCGCAGTTGGCAACGCGCTCGGTGAATACAACAACTCTGTCTCGGTCGGCGTCGTGTCGGGCCTTAACCGCACTATTACCGCTTCAAATAATCAAGGCTCAACGGAGACGCTTAAGGGCATTATCCAGACCGACGCGGCGATTAACCCTGGCAATTCGGGCGGCCCGCTCGTCAACCTCGCGGGCGAGGCGATAGGCGTCAACGTGGCGATGGTGCAGGGCTCGCAGAACATCGGCTTCGCCGTGCCGATTAGCGAAGTAACGCGGGCGCTCACGAATCTGGGAATCTAATGCGATTTCTGGTATCGTTTGGAAATGCGCTCTTAGCTCAGTTGGTTAGAGCGTACGCTTCACACGCGTAAGGTCGGAGGTTCGAATCCTCCAGAGCGCACTCGGGAGGTGTTCTGTGTCGGGCCGGAGTATGCCGGTAGTACGCACGCTTCGGGTGCGTGTAGACCGGGTTCAATTCCCGGCGGCCCGACAGAGAACATCGACCGTAACGGGCCATAGTATACCGGTAGTACGCATGCATGGGGTGCATGTAGACCGGGTCCGATTCCCGGTGGCCCGACATAAAAGTAACACTCCTTGCAGCGGTGGACCGCAAGGAGTGTCTAGAAACGATATTTGAGGCCAAGTACCACTCCGACGTTTCCACCGCCAGTCTTCACGTCGAATATGAGACTCATATTCTCCGGCATGTACCGCGCGTTAAGTGGTTCTAGCAGAATGCGCCGTAGGTAATCCTTCCCCACATCACTAGCAGAAATAACAGCGACTTTCTTACCATCGACCATGCCGGCCCGCGACTCTGAATAGTTCCGCATCGACTCGACGGCAGCTGTCTCTAGAAAGTAGAGCAGGGGATGGTCGAAGACGGCCCCAAGCCACATACTGTCAAAATTTATTCGCCAGCCGGACAGGAGACGAGGATAATTGGGTCTCTCATCCTGCTCTGCCAGACGAACATTTCGACCAGAGACGGTGATCATCTGATCGTATCGTTCGTGACTGAGAAAACGCATCGCTGGTGGCATCTGAGCTCTCGCTTCTTTGGCGTGCAAAAAGACCAATGTGAGCACTACGACTATTCCTATTAATCGCTGTGCTGTCATCACGCTCTACCTCCTTCCAAATACAGTATATAGCATGAATTTTGCTTTCCTTCATGATAGAATCGTCCTCAACGGGCCTATAGTAAAGTGGTATTACGCGTCATTCGCATTGACGAGGCGGGAGTCCGATTCTCCCTAGGTCCACTGCTTCGCCGAGGCTTCGCAGGGCAGGCACCACGGAAGCTGTGCTTTTACTAGTAAGCATTTGCTATAGTGCGACATACGGGCCTATAGTTCAGCGGTAGAACGCGTCCATGGCATGGACGAGGTCGGGGTTCGACTCCCCGTA
>MFKU01000012.1 GCA_001781095.1 Candidatus Kaiserbacteria bacterium RIFCSPHIGHO2_01_FULL_53_31 | reverse complement strand
TTAGTGATACAGAAACTTCGACAGGGAACACGTTCACTGCTGGTTCCATCGACCTTACGGTGGACTCAACACAGCATTACAACAATGCAGTCTGTGTGCTTGACTCAGACGGTCACGGAACTTGGCAACTTGCACCAAGTGCGAATGCAACTATTCCACAATATCCAGTCATTGGAGATTCGTGTGACGGCACATGGGTACCGGCAAATCTCGGTGCGCAGAAATTCTTCAACTTCCCCGATGTAAAGCCGGGTGACAGTGGCGAGGACACCGTCTCGCTCCATGTGGGCACTAATGATGCATATGCGTGTGTTGATGTGGCAATTACCAAAAATGACGATGTGAGCTCTGTCCAACCTGAATTAACGGCGGGAGACGTAGCCAACACAGACAGTATCTTTGACGGAGAATTGGCCCAAAACCTCAACTTCTTCGCTTGGGTTGATAACGGCGCTGGAACTCAGGGAGCGATACCAGGTGACAACATCTGGCAAGCAGGCGAGCCGCCTCTCTTCACAAACAATATCGGTCCCGCAAGCGATGTCCTCGGCGGTAAGAGTTATACTCTCGCCAACTCTCAAACAGGACCACTCGTAGCAAGTACTACCAACTACATTGGTCTTGCATGGTGTGCCGGGACGCTAACAACACCAACACCTGGAACAATTCACTGTGATGGCGCAGGTATGGGCAACATAGCTCAGACTGACTCTATGGTCGCAAGCATTGCGTTCCGTGTCGTACAATCCCGCAACAATTCGGACTTTGTCTGCGGGAACGTCGCTCCGCAACCGGGCGTCACCCATAGCCTCCGTCTTGAAAATGAGACAATCGTAGCAGATGGTCCGTGGACGATAATCAATGACGGCACTCATGGTTATCTTGCCTGGACTGGCGATGCTAATGAATTCAATTACACCTTCAGTGCTCAGGGTTTGACTCCGAGTACTAATTACGACCTAATCTATTACGCCGATGGTTGGCCAGGGAATAATCCTGGCGCATTCATTGGCACATTCACTACTGACGGTGCTGGAGCAATCGCAAGTACGACTGCCAATCCCAATCTAAACACCGACCTACCGGAATTACCCGACGGCAACTTTGCTGTTGGTGCAAAAATCTGGCTAGTTCGAACGTCAGATTACAACAACGGTACATTGGCTACCGGTCCGATGACTGCTTGGAACCCAAGCCAGTACTTGTTTGAAGGTAACGTCTACATCCATTACGACGACACTAACCACCTCTAAACACTGATCTTCTCGGACAAACCGAATTACTACCAACATGAAGAAGATTCTGCTTAGCGTGGGTTCGCTCTTCTTCGTCGGCGCTTTATTCGCCGGGGCGACTGGAGCGTATCTGAACCAGACACAAAGCTCGACCGGCAACACATTCGCGACCGGCGTCATCGATCTCAAAGTCGACAACGAGAGCTACGTGACCGATAACTCGGGAGAGCTCGTGTTCAGCCCCACGACGAGTTGGGAACTCTCGGACCTCGCGGGCAAACTCTTCTTCAACTTCCTCGACTTGAAGCCCGGCGACCTGGGCGAAGACACCATCTCGCTCCACGTCAACAACAACGACGCGTGGGTGTGCATGAAGGTCTCGCTCACCGCAACGCCGGAGAACGGCATCGTCGAGCCGGAGGCGGCCGTTGATTCATCGACGGGCGCTAACCAGGGCGAACTTCAAAAAGTGTTGAAGTTCGCTTTCTGGGCGGATGACGGCGACAACGTCTACGAGAAAGGCGAGAAGATATTCAAGGAGGGACTGGTGAAAAATATCTTCAAGGGGCAGTGGTGGACGATCGCCGACTCGCGCGACAGTATCTGGCAGCCGCACTCGGGCGGTTATCACTTCGACTCGCAAGGCTGGCACGACGAAGATGACGACTACTACAACAAGAATCATAACAACGACAAGAGCAATCCCCTTCGAGGGAACTCGACCGCATACATCGGCAAGGCCTGGTGCTTCGGCAGCTTCGAGCCCGATCCGGTCAATCAGGACGGAGTGGGGAAAACCGGCACCGGTGTGGGTGACAGCACCAATGGCCCACTCGTGCGCGGGACGGGCTTCACCTGCGACGGCGAACCCGTCGGCAACAAGTATCAGAGCGATGGCATCAGGGTTGACGTGGCCTTCCAGGCGGTGCAGTCGCGCGACAACAAAAGCTTCACGTGTACCAAAGGGTACACCAGAGATGATCACGATGACGACGACGATTACGACCGATAATTATTAACTTCAGCAAAGATATATGAAGAGAATTCTCTTGAGCCTCGCGATAGTTACTCTCGCCGGCTCCGTCGCCGCGCTCGGCTCAACTGGCGCATTCTTCAGCGACACTGAAACGAGCTTAGGGAACACCTTCACGGCAGGGGCGATAGATCTGAAAATAGACAACACGAGTTACTACAACGGCGCAGCGACTTCAGGTACATCGTGGGACTTGCGCGATCTCACGATCGAGAAGTTCTTCAACTTCCTCGATCTAAAACCCGGCGACCTGGGCGAAGATACCATCTCGCTCCACGTGAACACCAATGACGCATACGTCTGCGCGAATGTGAAGCTGACAAGCAATGATGACAACGGTCTCAATGAGCCGGAAGCGCTCGTGGATACGACCGACGGGCCGGGTAACGGCGAGCTCGCGCAGAACGTCAATTTCATCTGGTGGGCGGACGACGGCGACAACGTACTCGAGAGCGACGAGACGGTCATATCGCAAGGACCACTGAGCAACATTGGGGCGGTCGGGGATTCTGTCAATGTGACTCTCGCCGATACAAACACCAACATCTGGGGTAGTCCCGGTCCCTTGCCGGGGAATACCGACAAATTCATTGGCAAGGCATGGTGCTTCGGAACAATTGCATCAGCGGCACTCGCTCAAGACAGTCTCGGACCCGCAAGTCCGCGCACACCAGCGAATTCAACCGGCGGTATTTCGTGCAACGGCTCGGGGCTTAACAATTCAACCCAGACCGATTCACTGACGGCAGATGTTACTTTCACCGCGACGCAGGCGCGCAACAATTCGGACTTCGTATGCGCCGGTAATTGCGCCTTTGACTCGACCGCCAATCTCGTTGTCGATGGAGGGTTTGAGAACCCGGAAGTGACTTCAGGAGATAAGTGGGACATCTTCCCGTCGCCAGCCGGCGGGTGGAATGTCTTATGGCGCGATCCGCCTCCGGGCAGTCCTCCGGGTCGACCTGCCACAGCCAACATTGAGTTACACGAAGGAGTACTTGGCGCCGCCGCCGAGGGCGACCAGTACACTGAGCTCGATAGCGACTGGAACGGGCACGTCGGTCCGCTCAACAACGAGCCGGCATCTACAGTGATCTACCAGGACATCCCGACGCAGATCGGTGCCGCCTATAGTCTCACGTACCAGTTTGCAGCACGACCGAGTACGGTCGCGGCAAACAATCGACTCGAGTCGCGCTTGGGAGGGATAGTCATGGACGATACGGGCGGTGTCGCTGACCCGAATGCTGGCATCACCTGGATCGCAAAAGGACCGTTCCCATTCGTCGCGACGACGACTACGACGCGGGTGCAGTTCACCGACCTCGGTACGGCCGACTCGCTTGGCACGTTCCTCGACGACGTTAAGCTCTCGCAGACAAGTTGTGTGAATTAAATCAACTAACGAATGAACGCGATCTTCAAAACATTCTATTGTCTCCTGATGGCGGCAGTGCTCTCACTCGGAGCTCTGCTCGTGGCCCCGACGTTGCCAATTACAGGCAACATCCAGATAAAGATTGTGAAGTCGGGCTCTATGGAGCCCGCTATCAAGACAGGGAGCATCATTGTTGATCGCCCCGCTGCTGCCTACAAGGTAGGCGACGTCGTTACCTTCGGCGAAGACACCAAAACGCAGATACCGACGACGCATCGCATCCTCGCGATCGATGGCGAGGGCCCAAGCGCGATGCTAACGACGAAGGGAGACGCGAACAACGCGCCCGATCCCTCACAGACGCCCACCAAGGCCGTGCATGGCAAAGTGCTTCTCACCGTGCCGTACCTGGGATACATCTTGAGCTTCGCGCGCGAGCCGCTCGGGTTCACTCTGCTCATCGGTGTGCCGGCGGCGCTCATCATCATCGACGAGTGTCTCGCCATCTGGCATGAAGTGCTGAATGTGCGCGCCCGTCGGCGGGCGCTCCGGCGTGTGAAGGAAGCGCCGGGACGCCCGCCGGTGCTGCGCGTGCCACCGCGGGAGCGCGCGGCGACGTATGTGCTCGACTTGCGGCGGCAGAGCCAATGACTATATGCAGAAATATATTGTTCAGACGTCATACGAACGCATCCGCCCGATGGACGATGTGCTCGTGCCTCGACGGAGACTCCTTGTTCGCGGAGTTGCACGTGCTCCAAGAATTGCCTCGCTCCTTGTGGTGGGGCTTATGTTGTTTATAAGCATTGCGGGAGTCGAATCGCACAGCACGATTTCATATTTCACCGACGCCGAGCAAGCCATTGCTAATTCTTTTGTCGCCGATCCGATATTCTTTTCGGTCGTGGCGAGTACCACTGCGCAGACGTTTCATGGGGCAGAAATAAATACCGACACGCCCGTCGTCATCGCGACGGTTCCGGGAGTGGGGAGCGATCCCATGCAATATTATGTCGAGATTGAGAAAACTGGCGGGAACGACGCTCTGTGCAACGCGCTTACCGTTCTTGGCGATGCACCGCTTGCGTTTGATGGACTACTTGCGTCCCTCCAAACGGCAACAACGAGCACGATGGGCCCGCAGAATTTCTTCGTGAGTTTGCCCGACGATGCAGGAGTGGTGAGCGGAGACACCTGTGCCGTGGATGTCGTGTATAAGGGCTGGAACGACGGTGTGCGAGAAGGGAACGGATACACCGACACGCATCGCGTGTCGCTCGTGTTCGACTATCAATACGCGCCAATAATCGAAGAACCGCTTGCGGCCCTTAGCGAAACTCCAGTGACTGACGACTCCGCCAGCTCAACGCCTGATATTCTCGATCCTGTGCCGGAGGAGGGTGACGCAGTGAGTGAACCGGCAACAGAAGAAGAAACGGCGACTGACTCAGGAGCAATAGAGGAAATAAACACGCCCGAACCTACTGAAGTAACTGAATCAGCAGACGCAACGAGTGAAGACATCTCCACGCTTGAGGACGTTGTGTCCGAAGCAGTCAGTGAACCTCCGCCGCCCGAGACACGGGCGGAATGATTCTCAACTATTTGCAACAAAAAAGGAGAGGTCGGTGTGCGATTAGAAAAATTGACATGCACGACTCCGCGTGCTATTAGTCGATGCGGATGATACCGGTGCACTGTTCTCGATGCACATAGTGTGTTCTGGGAAAGTGCCGCGACAAAGGAGATTGACAAACATGAACGAAAATAGGTCGTGGGTCGATGACGATGGCAATTCGTACAATCCAGACGACGCAAACATGGGATTTCTGGTGCTAGTCGGATTGGTGATTTACACAACCTCAATGCGCTCGGATGATGCGCAAGTCGCGTTCTGGGCGCAATTGAGTTTCGTGTGTGCGATCGGGAATGTGCTATTCACCGCATGGTACCCGGCGTGGCGGCATCCAGAGAAGACCTCATTCTGGTCCGAAATGAGTTTTGCGTTGCGAGATCCGGTCGACATGCTCGGCCCGGTCTTTCTGTTCTGGCCGGTCTGGCTTTTATTCGCGCTTGGCGGGTACAGCTATCGATTTTGCTATCTACAGAACTACTGGCACCGCGTGAAGAGAGAGCGTCAGGGCATTCACAACGAAACGGTCTGTGAGTGGCGCGACGACGAGGAGACTTTACTTGACGCTCGCGGACAAAGAATGAACGAAGCTGTCGCAAACGTCGGTGAACTCGTTACGGAAATGCCTGCAGTTGCTTGCAGAGCGGCAGTTTTAACTACCGCGCTTGCTGGAGTTGCAGCGCCAGTGGCTGCTCAGCACCCCGCTAAACCATCGCTGGTGGCGACGTTACAGTTCGATAGCGCGAAGTTGATCAAGAACGGTGTGGTGCCTTACAACCAGCCGATTATCCAAGGTGATATCACTGCGGCGTGGTCGAACGGTGTCTACATGAACCTACTAGGCGAGGATAACTTCCGCGGACACACGAAGCCTGGACGTCAGGAGATCGACGGCACCATCGGTTGGAGAAGTAGGAACTTGCAGTTGGGTGTGACTTACAGAGACCGTACGCCGCCGCTCAAGGACGGCAACGGGAATGTGGTCAATCCCTTCATCGAAGTGGATGCCCCTTGGCAAGTGAGTGAGAAGCACTCGCTCACGCCATACGCTCGATTCGAGTGGGTGCAAGCCCTACGACACTCCGGTGTCAATACGGGCAACCTTCTCGATCGCCGGGTTGAAGCACCACTGGCAGGTTTCGGACGGCGTATCGGCCGACCAGGTACTCTGGGCGCTGTACGACAGCAGCGTCTTCAAGAGCAATCCGGGCTTCATGGGCCGCTACAAGCTCGGGATTCACGTCCCGATCGGGCACGGGTTCACGTTCGATCCATTGCTCTTTGAACTGTCGTTTCCGGTTTCTGGTATCCACGACCGCAAAGTGGAGCCAGTTGTTGGAACCGGAATCACGGTCAAGCTCAACTAGTCTCGCGGACGTGCGCCGCGAAGACGGGGGGCGGAGAGATTTCTCTCCGCCCCTTTTTGTTTATATAGCTCGACCTCGAGAGTGGTACTTCTTATGTATCTCGCGCAGGTGCGCATCGGTCACGTGGGTATAGATCTGGGTGGTGCTGATGGAGGCGTGGCCGAGGAGCTGTTGGACGGAGCGAATGTCGGCACCGTTGTTAAGGAGATCGGTCGCGAAGGCGTGGCGGAGCGTGTGCGGTGTCACAATATTAGTTATTCCAGCGCGCGTTACGTACGTTTTCAGATGACGCTGGACGTCGCGTGGGGTAATGCGATGCAGTTTATTCGGTCGACCGTCGACGAAGAGCGCCTCCTCCATATCTTTTCTCGCTTTCAAATACTCACGCACGGCTTCTTTGGCGGCAGGGGAGATGAAGACGACGCGAACCTTCTCACCTTTCCCGCGCACAGAGATTTCGTCGCGCGTTAGGTCAATATCAGAATTAAGGGCGCAGAGTTCGGAAACGCGCAGCCCCGTTGAGAAAAGAAGCTCAAAAATAGCGCAGTCGCGCAGGTATTGCATCGCCTTATCCTTGTCTGTTTCCTTCTCGAATGCCTCTCGGGGTGTTCTCATGAGGCGCTCCAGCTCGGTAGAGGTGATGAGATCGAGATGGCGTTCGGGGAGCTTGGCGAGTTCTATTTTCTCTGGAGAAATCGCAGGGATGTCGCGTTTGCGAAGGAATTTCAGGAAAGCGCGGAGGGCGATCATGTAGTAATTTTGTGTGCGGCGCTTCATCGAGTCGCTGCCTGTGCCCGGCTGGCGATTCAACCACAGGCGGAAGTCGCGGACATTTTGTTCACTGATATCGCTGATTTTCTTCACTCCCATTTGGGTGAAGTAGCGCGTGAGGTAGCGGTCATAATTCTCGATCGTTTTCACCGCGCGCCCGCGCTCTATCTCAATATATTCGAGGAATTGGCGTTTCGCGTCTTCGGCGGTCATGCGCACAGTATACCTGTAAATAATGTGCGCACTTAAGGGCGTGGCCAGCACCAAAAGCGCCATCTTGCGTTTTCGTGCTGGCCGTGGTAGGGTAGAGGAGTCCATGCTAACTACTAAGAAGAAGGCGGCGGTGATTAAAGGCACCGCCAGGCACGACACGGACACCGGTTCTCCGGATGTTCAGGTTGCGCTCCTCTCAAAGCAGATTGACGAGCTCGCGAAGCATTTGAAGAAGAATCCAAAAGATTTTCATTCTCGCCGCGGGCTGCTCCAGATGGTCGCTGACCGCCGCACGCACTTGCGCTATCTCGAGACGAACGATAAGCGTCGTTATAACGCGCTTATCAAGAAACTCGGTTTGAAGAAATAACCCCGGTTTTAGGTGTTAGGATAGGACGGTGCGTCTTTAATAATCTTGTTTTTATAAGCATTTATTTTTATGGCAGTAATTAAACATCCAGCTCAGCGTGTGGGCGTATTTATCGACACGCAGAATCTCTATCACAGTGCGAAGCATCTCTTCAAAGCACGCGTTAACTTCGGGAACATTCTTGAAGAAGCCGTGGGCGGGCGTATTCTCGTGCGTGCCATCGCCTATGTCATCAAGACAGAAACAGGTGAGGAGAAGAACTTCTTCGAGGCGCTTACTAAAATGGGCATCGAAACTAAGGTGAAAGATCTCCAGATCTTTGCCGATGGCGCTAAGAAAGCCGACTGGGACGTTGGCATGGCGATCGATGCGGTCAAATTGGCCCCCAAACTCGACACGGTTGTCCTCGTCACGGGCGACGGCGACTTCGTGCCGCTCATCCAATATCTCGACATGAATGAAGGGTGTCAGGTGGAGGTCATCTCGTTCGGCAAGTCATCTTCAGGCAAACTGAAGGAGGCGGCACACGCCTTCACTGACATGTGCGACGATCCGCGCAAGTTCACGATCACCTCACGCGGATAACTCACTTCACGTTCCGTTACCATGTGCGCTACTATTAGTAGCGAATGGATACTGATGCGTCCAAAACTAAGAGTGATGCCGCCGGCTCGACCGAGCCACAGAAGTACATCCGCACATATGCGGGTGATATGGAAGTGGTGCAGAAAGGCGGCATTCCCGATCTCGCACCGCTCGTAAGTGACAAGAAATCAGAGCCCGTGTCGGCCGCGACTCCCACACCGACACCGGTAGAGATTACCGTTCCGCTGGTGACCAAAGACATACCGCCGCCTGCGCAAGTCGCAAGCGCGAGCAACCCGCAAAGCCGGGCACCAATTGAGTCGCAGCCTGCCGAAGATACTACGTACAATGGCATAGTCCTGCCCAACTAACATGCCGATGAACAATCTCACTCCCCGACTGACGAGTATCCAGATTCGTGAGAACATTGACGCTCTACAAAAGGGCGGGATGTCCAATGACAAAATACAAGCATACGTCAATAACTATACGAAGACCTCGGATGGGAATTATATATTGAAATCGATGGCGCAAGCTCGCTCGCAGGGAACCGCTGCCTCGTCTGCGAAACAAAATAACGCTAACATTCCTGCTGTTGACCCGCGCATAATAAACGCACCATATTCTCCATTGCCGCGTGAGGTTCCGGTGATATCACCGCCCGCGCCGCCTCCTGCGCCCGTGACTCAGCAAGTCGTGACACCACTGCCGCCCGTGGCGGAGCGTCCATCTGAAGTACCGTCGCCTATACATACATACTCGGAAGATTTTTCTGATCGCATTAAGACGGAGCACGCATCAACGGCGACCGTGCTCGCCGCCGAACAAGACGCCGCGCGTCGTAGTGAACCCGCGCCATCGGTGCCGAGCGAGTCGCCAAAGAGCAGGATCCTTTTCGTCACCGTTGGAGTAGTGCTTATTGCGCTCAGCGTCGGCGGTATCTATTATGCGTATGCGCGCTACATTGCCTCGCATGCAGTTGTGACTCTCGTTCCTACAATTTCAGCGCCCATATTTACTGAAGAACAGGAGCGAGTCACTGGCCAGGGCGCTGTTCTCATACAAGCAATCGGGCAATCAATGAGTCGTTCGCTCTCGGCCGGCGCTGTTCGACTGCTCTATACGGATACCGCGTCGACAAGTCCCAGTGTCTTTTCTAACCTGCAATCGCCAGCACCGAGCGTCCTGCTACGGAATCTACGCACCAGAGGTAGTATGGCTGGCATCGTGAATGTCGGCGGAACGCAGAGCCCGTTCTTCGTACTTTCGGTGAGCTCGTACAACGACACCTATGCCGGCATGCTGTGGTGGGAATCGACAATGGCAAACGATCTGCGAGGATTATTCCCGCCGTATCCGTCTCCCACGAGCGCACTTTCTACCGCGACAACCACAGCAACGACAACACCTCTCGCCACGACTACCGTTAAGACGAAGAAAGCTGCTGCCGCTACGCCAGCGAGAGCCCAGACGACAGCCGTGAAGCCGCCGCCGGTCTTCGTGCCTGCGTTCCGTGATGAAATCGTCGCGAATCATGATGTTCGCGTATACCGCGATGCGCTTGGTCGTAGTCTGCTTCTCTACGGCTATTGGAATCAGACGACGCTTGTTATCGCACGCGACCCGGAGGCATTCATCGAGATACTCGGGCGGCTTGCGAACTCGCGCACAGAATCCTGAGATCTGGTACTATACGCTTCCCATGAAAACCGAATATTTTAAAAAGAAGCTCGAAGCGGAAAAAGCGAAATTGGAGTCAGAGATGCAGAATATTGGACGCAGAAATCCAGGTGTCCCAGACGATTGGGAACCAGCGCCATCGAGTGCCGAAGTTGAGTCGGATCCCGTTGATCAGGCCGACGTCGTCGTGAATCGAGAAAATAATGCGGCAGTGCTCGCTGATCTTGAGGCGCGCTACGATGCGACTCTCACGGCGCTAGAGCGAATCGAGAAGGGAACATACGGTGTCTGTGAAGTCTGTGGCAGCAAAATTGAAGCAGCGCGTCTAGAAGCAAATCCATCCGCCACAACCTGTTCAGAGCACATGCGTTAATCATGGCAGCGCCTGCGCCTGCAATTCCACGTCGAAAGGCAGACGCTGTTTCGAAGCACGGTTACGCGAAGACCTTGGCGGCGCAGCCGATCGGGTCGGCTGCCGAGATTGTCGTTGTCGAGGCCGATCTCACGCGCGGACTCCACAACTTCTCAATAGTTGGTCTTGCAGACAAGGCGGTTGAGGAGGCGCGCGACCGACTGAGCGCTGCGATACGTCATTCGGGTAATAAATCTCCGAAACAACAAAATAAGCGCATTATCCTCTCGCTCTCGCCTGCCGATTTGAAGAAAGAAGGCGCGCATTACGATCTTTCTCTCGCTATCGCATACCTTATCGCCGCCGAGGACCTGCGCGCCCTCACTGACGAAGCGTTATTTATCGGTGAACTCGCGCTCGACGGGACACTGCGGAGTGTACGCGGAGTGCTCCCGCAAGTTCTCGCCGCGAAGCGGCACGGCATACAAACGATCTATGTTCCACCCGGCAACGCGTGCGAAGCGCTTCTCGCCGAAGGCGTCATCGTGTACGCGCCGGCGTCGCTCGTCGAACTCCTGCAGCATCTGAAAGGGGAGAAGCCGCTCACTCGTCTCGCGCGTGATACGCAGATATCCTCGCCGCCCATCGCGCTCGATCTCGCCGATGTAAAGGGACAGGAGAGCGCGAAACGCGCACTCGAGATTGCGGCCGCAGGCCGCCATAACATCGTTTTTTATGGGCCACCCGGGACCGGCAAGACCATGCTCGCCCGTGCACTCGCCGGGATTCTCCCGCCCCTAACCGCTGACGAGATGCTTGAAGTCACGGCGATTCACTCGACCGCGGGTCTTCTGAAAGACGGCGAAGCGGTTTATTGGCCGCCGTTTCGCGCGCCGCACCATTCGGTCTCGCACGTGGCGATTGTCGGCGGCGGCGCGTTCCCGAAAGCTGGCGAGGTAACGCTCGCGCACAAGGGCGTTCTTTTCTTAGACGAGTTTCCCGAATTTGAGTCGCGCGCGCTCGAATCGCTTCGACAACCGCTTGAGGATCGCATCGTGACGGTGTCGCGCGCTCGCGCGACCATCACGTTTCCCGCTGATTGTATGATCGTTGCTGCGATGAATCCGGCAGAGACGCTCTCCGATGACGCGCGCGTCGCGATGCGCGCGGCCGCGAAGCAAGCACGCAGGATCTCACGACCAATCGTCGACCGTCTTGATCTCTGGATCGAAGTGCCGCTCGTGCCGCACGCGACCTTGACGCAGCTTGCAACGGGCGAGTCTTCGGCACGCGTGCGTGAACGCGTGATTGCAGCGCGAACGAGCGCCGAGAAACGCACGGGAAAGAAGGGAAGTGCGAATGCGGCGCTCACCGGTCGTGAGCTCGATGAAAAAAGCGGCTTCACGGCCGCGGCCAAAGAAGCCCTTATGTCGGCCGCCACGCGGCTAAACCTCTCACCGCGGAGTTTCCACCGCACGATGCGCGTCGCGCGTACCATCGCTGACCTCGCCGGCGCCGACTCGGTCACGCCCGCTTTCGTCCACGAAGCGCTCCAGTACCGCCCCCGCGGTCTGTTCGGGTTTGAATAATTAAGTATTGAAACTATTGAGGAGAGCAGACACTGCCGACGCGGCAGTTTCGGAGAGGATTGGCAGCGCCGCGAACTTCGAAGTGGAGATGCGGTCCCGTAACGCGACCGGTCGTGCCGACGTAGCCAATAAGCTGGCCCTTCAATATGCTCTGGCCATACCCGACAACCGCGCCACTCAAATGCGAATACAAGGTCTGTGAACCGTTATCGTGCGTGATGACGATGTAACTGCCGTAGCCGCCGTTCCAGGCGCCGTTCGTGCGCGCGATGATGACCGTACCAGCGGCAGCTGCGTAGATTGGCGTTCCGCGCCGCGCACCTATATCTATGCCGTTCCAGCCGTGGAGGCCTTGGGTGATGATTGCTCCCGGGAGCGGATTGCCGAAATAGCCGAGCAGCGCCTTCCCGCCGCCGCCAAACAAAATGTCCTTCTTGCCGCCACCCTGAGTGCCGCTACTCTTCGTAGGCGTCGGAGCAGAGAGCTCGCCGCCGGGCACGATGATCGTGGTGCCGACCGCAAGTCCCGTTGAGGAATCAATGTTGTTGAAGAGAGCGATTTCTTCAGCATCTGCGCCGTATTTCTTTGCGAGCGATTTGAGAGTGTCACCTTTGATAACCTTATGCTCCACTCCTGAGATCGGCAGGATAACCAGTGTGTCGCCCGGGTGGACGTCTTTTATCCCTTTCAGATTGTTAGCCCACACGATGGTGTTGACCGAGACATTAAACATACTCGCAATGTCGGAGAGTGTGTCGCCCGGACGGACGACATATACCGAGATGCGGTCGAACGATGGAGAACCGGCAACGTCAGCTATCGTCCCGGACGGACCGCTGTAGGAGACGAGCGCGGTGTCGCCGGACGTTGTCAGTGCAACGAAATCGCCCGCACTCGGGTCGCCGTTCTTCGGAGCCATAAGTGCCGGCGTGCCCGAGCTCGGCGCAGGAGAGTTCATCGCCGCGCCTGCACTTGTAGAAAACGGCCAAAACGCTACCGCGTTATTGGCTTCGACTGTGAGAGCGAACGTGATGCCCACCAATCCTAATGCTATGAAAATTTTTTGATGTGATTTTATAGGTAACCTGGGGGAATCGGTTGGTCGGCCTCATACAAGAATGGCCTACATACCCTCGTATATAAGCCATTCCTTGAATACCTGCGTATCAACTACAAATGAAGTATAGCTGAAGGAGAACTGGAGTCAATCGGCCTCCAGCACGCCTGTGGAGAGCGCTTTATAAGGTATATTTGACAAGTGAAATACCTCGAAGGATTGAATGACGCGCAACGGCGAGCGGTCCTCGCGATCGAGGGACCGATCTCGGTACTCGCTGGCGCCGGGAGTGGTAAAACGCGTGTGCTCACGACGCGCATCTACCATCTCATCCGCGAAGGGGTACCGGCGCACGAGATTCTCGCCGTCACCTTCACCAATAAAGCGGCGCGCGAGATGCGCGAGCGCGTTCGCAGGATGCTTTCTGTTGAGCATGAAGCTTCGCAGAACAGGAGACGACCTGCGATGCATTCCGAAGTCCCGTTCATTGCCACTTTTCACGGGCTCGGTCGCGAACTTCTCGAGAGCTACGGGAGGGTCATGAGTATTCCGCGTTTTTTCAGCGTGTACGATCGCGACGATTCGGAGAAAGCGCTCGCAGCAGCACTCAAAGCGCTCGATGTTGAATCAAAAGAGCTCTCGCCCCGCGCGGTACTCGGCCGTATATCGCGCGCAAAAGGCGAGGGAATGCGCGCGAGCGAATTCTACGAGAAGTTCAGCCGCGGCAGTTTCGCCGCGCGCATTGCTGCTGAAGCGTGGCTCCGTTATGAGAAAACGCTCGCCGCGGAGAAGGCGCTCGACTTCGACGACCTCATCGCGTTACCCGTACGAATGCTTGAAGAGCACGATGACGTGCGCGCACTCGCACAAAGTCGTTGGCGGTATATTCATATCGATGAATATCAGGACACCAACGTCTTGCAGGAACGGCTCGCCGGTCTACTCGCCGAAAAGCACACGAATCTTTTCGTCGTCGGTGACGGCGATCAGGCGATATATGGGTGGCGCGGCGCGAAGATGGAAAATATATTGAATTTCGAGAAGCGATATCCGGCAGCGCAAACGATTATCCTCGAACATAATTACCGTTCAACGAAGAACCTGGTCGATGCGGCAAACGCCATTATTGAAAAGAATAAAAACCGTAAAGAAAAATATTCGACAACGAAAAATGCGAAAGGCGAGCCGATTATCGTTCACGCGGCGCTGAATGCCGAGGATGAGGCACGGTGGATTGCAGCGAAAATACGCGCACTTATGCGGAGCAGTACGAAACCGGAGGACGTCGCGATACTTTTTCGTACTAATTTCCAATCTCGCGCGCTCGAAGAAGGATTGCTGCGCGCCGGAGTGCCGTACAAGTTACTTGGCACGCATTTCTTCGCGCGGAAGGAGGTGAAAGACGTGCTAGCCTGGATACGGCTCGCGATGGACCCTTCGCGCGAGGTCGACAAGATGCGCGCGGCGGCTTCGCCGCCGCGCGGCATCGGCCGCGTAACGCTCGGGAAGCTCGCGGCCGGACAGCGAGACGTGCTTCGCGCCGGCGAGCGCGCGAAGGTCGCGCAGTTCGAACAGATAATCGAGGAATTAGCGCAAGTGGCGAATAATCTGAGCCCATCGGAATTTGTGAAGCTCGTCGTCGAGAAGAGTGGCATGCGCACAACGCTGCTCGAGGGTAGTGAAGACGATCGCGAGCGTTTCGAGAATGTCGAAGAACTCGCGTCGGTTGCTGCGCGGCACGATCAGACGCTGGGCAAAGAGGGTATTGCCGCGTTTCTCGCCGACGCCGCGCTTGCAAGCGACCAGGATGAGCTTGATCGCGGCGACAAGCGCGGCGTGACACTGATGACCGTACATGCGGCGAAGGGTCTCGAGTTCGAAACGGTGTTTGTAGGCGGTATGGAAGAAGGACTCTTTCCCCATGAAGGCATGGGGGGCGATACAAACCGCGATGAAGAGGAAGAGAGGCGGCTTTTCTATGTGGCGATGACGCGCGCAAAAAAGCGTTTATATCTCACGCTCGCTCGCATTCGCAAAATATATGGAAGCGATTTCCTTTCGGAACCGTCGTCTTTCCTCGCGGACATCGATCCATCACTGATGCTTTATGATGAAACGCAACCATATGAAATCATCGAGGCCTGACAGCGTTCGTCGGCAGAACAAAAAGAGAGTTCGCTCGCTGCGTGAGCGAAGGCCGCTAGGCCAATTCAACTCTCTTTTTGTCCAGCCGACCTCACGCCCCAAGAAGTCTTTAGGTCAAAATTTCTTGATGCACACGCGCATCGCGGAACGCATCGCTCTGGTCGCGGGTCTCACAGCGGACACGGCCGTGTTCGAAATTGGTCCCGGAACGGGGATGCTGACGCGAGAACTGCTTAAGAAAGCAGGGAAGGTGACAGCGCTCGAGGCCGACCATGAATTATTTGTAAAATTGCAAATTGATTTCGCGAACTATATTGCAGAAAGACGTCTTAAACTCATCTACGGCGACATTCGAACGTTCGAAATTGAAAAACTCCCGAAGCGGTACTCGCTTGTCGCGAACATTCCGTACTATCTCACGGGCGAAATATTCAGAATGTTTCTCACTTCATGCAATCAGCCGAGTTCAATGACGCTTCTCGTGCAGAAGGAGGTTGCAGAACGTATCGCCCGCTCAAAAAAGGAAAGCATTCTCGCGCTCTCAGTGAAGGCGTACGGCATGCCGAAGTACGAATTCACTGTTCCGCGCGGTGCGTTTAATCCTGCACCGAAGGTAGATTCGGCTGTGCTTACGGTTCGCGACATCTCGCGCAAGAATTTTGCGAATCAAGCCGAAGAGAAACAGTTTTTTACGCTTTTGCATGCCGGTTTCGCACACAAGCGCAAGTTTGTACGCAAAAATCTCATTGATGCGGGGTTTTCTGCGGGAGACATTCCGGAAAAAGCGCGGGCAGAGGACGTTCCGCTTTCTGTATGGCTTGCCTTATGTACGACGAAAGGATTGAACTAGTAACACTATATATGTAGATAGCGGCTTCTCGTGTGAACGAGCTTGCTATACTTAGAGTCATACCATGGGGGTAACTCTACGAAATTGGCGTGTTCTTGGCGCAGCATGCTTCTCATTGGCAATTGTCATCGGCTCATACGTCACTGCGCGCGGTGTAGCATCCCCACCCATTGCGGAGGCGTCGACTGAGACCGAGCTGCTGCAAGCCATCGCGTCGCGTGATTCCGATGGCGACGGTCTCCCCGACTGGGAAGAAGCACTATACGGTACCGATTCACATGATTCTGACACGTTTGACCTCGGCATGGACGATGGCGCGGCAGTCGCGCAGGGTCTCGTCGTGCCGAAAGCGATTGCTGATGTGTCGGGGGCTGCCTCCACATCAACACGTGCGATATTGACTGACCCTTCGCTCCCGATCCCGGGAGAAGGGACACTGACCGCCGCCTTCGCAAAGAATTTCTTTGCACTGTATCTGTCCGCGGTGCAATCGAGTAATGACGGCAACTTGTCTCAAACCGATATGCAGAACGTCGCGAGCGAGGCACTTAGCCAGCTCGCAGGGTCGATCACGCTCGCGCCCGACTTCAAGTCAGCACAAAGTCTCACAATTTCAGGATCCGGCCCCGAAGCACTCAGAACGTTTGCAGTGTCTGCTGAGGCCGTGTTTAAAGCTAATAAGAGCAGCGCGACGAAGAGCGAGATTTTCTATCTACAAGATGCAATCGAGGGCAACGACACAACTGCTCTCGCCCAGATTTCCTTGATAGCAAAAGCGTATCGAAGTACCGCTACCGGGCTTGCCGTGATTCCGATGCCTGCAGAACTCTCGAGCGATGATCTTGTACTAATAAATACCATGGCGCGTGTGAGCGAGATCGCAGAAGACTTCACACGTGTGAATGACGATCCTCTCGCGACGATGCTCGCGCTCCAACAATATCCGCAGGCGGTGCTCGATCTCGGTAATGCATTCATACGTATCGGCAACGTATACAAGACAGCCGGCATCTCGCTCTCGGCGGGCGAGCCGGGGGCATCGTTTGTGAATCTCATCGGTAATATTGCGGAAAGGCAGAAAGCCTCGAAAAGCCATGAGTAGATCCCTTTCCATTTCAACGCTCGCGGTACTTCTCACTGTCGTGATTATCATCCCCTCGGCATTTTTCATTGCGCCACAAAAGACTCATGCAGCGATTCCAGTGTCCATCGTAGGACCTGATACTATGAACTTGATTCAGAATACGATCTCCGCTATCTCAGAGGTCGCATCCGCAGCATCAACCGACGCGCTCGTAGTAAACAAATACGTTCTTGAGCCTATCGCGTTCGTCACTTCGGGGAATCTCATTCGGTCAATGACCGCGGGTATCATCGACTTCGTCAACGGAAAATCAAACGGCACGGGCGCGTCACAGTTCGTACGAAATTTGCAGGGACATATGCAAACGGTGGGCGATACGCAGGCAAGCGCATTCTTCTTCCAATTCGGCAGGAACTCTAATTCGCCGTTTGCCGGATCGATTAATTCGTCGCTGCGCACGAACTATCTCCAGCAGACAAGTCTCGCCGGCTTCTTCGTCGCGAACCGGAACACGCTACCGCAGTACACACGCAATCAGAATGCGTATCTGGCCGGTGATTGGTCGCAGGGCGGTACCGCAGCGTGGTTCGCACTCACGACGCAGGGTCAAAATAATCCGTACATGCTCCATCAACGCGCACAAGCAGAACTGTCACTCATGATTCAGGACAAGACCGCGGCTCGTCTCCAGGAACTTGCTTGGGGAGGCGGGATGCTCTCCTGGTGCGGAGGCGACGCGGCGTTAAACGCTGGCGCGCTCGAGCCGGGAACACCCGGCAGTACTCAGATGGGTCCGCCTGCACCCGGCAGCACTCCCGCACCGACTGCCGCCCAATCGCCTGCAAGACTGGGAGACCCTTGCACCAAGAGCGATGGCACGCCCGGCACTATTCAGACACCGGGTTCTCTCATCAGCACGACGCTGACCAAGACGCTGGGGCTGAATGCTGACAAGCTCGCCGCGATGGGCAACGCCGCTGCGCAGATCAACGGCATTTTGGGTAATATGGCGACGGTTATACAAACGGCGAATTTCGCAAACAACATACTCGGCAGTGCAAGCGTATATGGTGCCACGAGCGGCCTCGCCGGTGCGAGCGAGCGCGGACCCTACGGGCGTTCCTATATGGACGATTACCAGCGTTCTTCGGGCTATCTTGGCTTGACTCAGTCCGGTATCAATCAGAATGCGAAGACGCTGCCCGGCGGGTCAGACCAGCAGCTACTTGATAATGTGAATCGATATGAGACGGCCTGGAACACCATCCGCGATGCGGCGAACGGTGCATCGACGAATGTAACGACTCTCATAACGACCTGTTCGGCGAAAGCTACCACCGTGAGCGCGGCACAGCGAGCGCTCGCGACGGAGATCGCGCCGGTGCTCGCGAAAGCGACGACCGCGTCGACGATCATCGCGAAGGCACGCGCAATGGCAGAGAGAGTGCAGTCGGAACTAAGCTCCGGATCTAGCGGCGCCTACTCTGCCGATCTACAGGCGTTGCAAGCCATGCCGCCAACGGCGACCGACGTCGCGAACGCGGAGCAAGAAGCATTCTCGAGTGACACAGCGACATCGAGCCCGTCAAACGCACTTGCCGTGTCAGAAGGAACGACTGTTGACCAGATGAATCTCTTGAGCGCGAATGCGCAGGCGCTTCAGAGCTCCTGCGCCGTCATCCTGCCTTGATATGAAGCACTTCCTCAGCACACTTCTCATCACTCTCGCTGTCATCGGAGTCATCTCTACGCACGCGCGCATTGCATTTGCACAAGTGCCATGCGATCCCGCAGTCCAGTCGTGTCAAGAACCAAATATGAGTACGGCGAACGGTGAAGTATATGTTGCACCAACATCCGTGGATAATTTGAACAAGACTCCTCCACCTTCCGCGAACACACAAGATCTCAACGCCGCCGGCAGAATGTCGGTGCCGCCGTCTGCAAATACAGATAGCTGGCTCGGCTCTGTTATGACCTGGATCATGACGCTCTTCGCATGGCTTCTCGGCGTCGCGGCGATCACTCTTGATAACGCCGTGTACTTCACCGTAGTCACCATGGGCGACGTGGTCAATGATTTGAGCGCCATCGGCGTCGCGTGGCGCATCCTGCGCGACATCGGCAACATCTTTCTCATATTCGGATTCCTCGCGATCGGCATCTCCATCATTCTTGGTACGGAACTCTTCGGCTGGAAGAGCAATCTGCTCCCGAAGTTGCTCATCAGCGCCGTTCTCCTCAATTTCTCTCTCTTCATGACCGAGGCAGTTGTTGACGTCGGCAACCTCTTCGCGACCCAGTTCTACACACAGATCAACGGCGGTCAGCCGGCGGAGCCGACGAATTATTCCGGTTTTATGAATGAAGGCATCTCAAATAAAATTATGGGGCAAGTAGGCCTCCAAAGGATTTATGGCGACGCGATGAACAATACATTAGTCTTTGCACCAGGTAGTTCCATAATCATCGGCTTCATGGGGATTATTCTTTTCATGATTACAGGGTTCGTCATGTTCGCTCTCGCGTTTATCCTCATCGCGCGTTTCGTTGTGCTGGTATTTATTATTATTGCAGCGCCCGTCGGCTTCGCCGGGTATGCGATACCCAAGCTCGAAGGCATGTCGAAGAAGTGGCGAGATGAACTCTTCAGTCAAACCATCATTGCGCCCATCCTTCTCCTGATGCTCTATATCGCGCTTGCGGTCATCACTGACGTGCAATTTCTTACCGGGTTCGGTGTTACGAATGGCTCGCAGGATTCTGCCTGGACGGCCTTTATCGGGAAGGGGGATCTCACCGGCTTCGCCGGCATGATCCTGTCATATCTTGTCGCGATGGGGATGTTGCTTGCGGTCGTTATTTTCTCGAAGAAGTTGGGTGCATTCGGCGGCGAGTGGGCGACGAAGGCAGCAGGTAAAGTCGTCCTTGGCGGAACTGCCTGGGGAATGCGAACCACGGTCGGCTGGGGATCGTACCGTGCCGCGCAAGCGCTTCGCACAACCAAATTTGGCTCGAGCAAGACAGGACGGCTTACGATGAAGATGCTCGACCGTGGGGCAAAAGGCAGCTTCGATGCCCGCGCGAGCAAGGCGTGGAAAGAGATTCCGTTTGGTGGCATTGATGCCGGCAAAATTGATAAGGTCGCGGTGGGCGGTTACCGAGCGAAATACGATAAGAATGTTAAGGAATACAGAGATTATCTTAAGTCTGTTACCGACGCAATCGGTGATCGTGGCAACACGAAAGAACAGCAAACGGCTATTAACGATGCTGCGGTAAAACGGCTAACTGCAGATAAGAATAAAAGTAATGCAGAAGACGAACACGCAACAGCCAAGCAGCAGTATACCGATTACAAAGCAGAAGTTGCACGGCTTGAGAAAGAAAAAGAGAATCCAAATCTCAGCCTGGAACAGAAGATTGAGGTTGACGAGAAGCTCAATACCACCCGCCAGAATCTAAAGACGAGCGAAGACAATCTCGCGACCGCGACTACGAAACTCACCGAAGCTGCGGAGCAACTCAAGACTGCAAAGAAAACGGAGTCAGATGCGAAGGGTGCTCTCAGCGAAGAGAAGAAAGAAGCAGAAAAGAGGTACGTTAAAAATATTGAAGGCAAATTCTTCGGCAGTTCGTTCCCAGGATGGGTTATGTTCGGTGCGGGCGCGCCGCAGGCTGCTCGAAAGATTATTAAGGACTCCACGAAATCTGACGCGGACAAGGCGTGGGATGACGTAAAGAAAGTTTTGAAAGCAAAAGATAAGAAAGAAGGAGAGGAGGAAGGTGGTGAGGAGGGCGGCAACGATAAGGAGAAGGAAAAGAATCCCTAATTGAAGTATGAATCAACCTGAGCCACAGCCCACTCTCGCAGAAAGCATTCAGCTTGTGATGAAGACATTGCCTCCCGCCATTCGCGACTATCTCGCGGATGAGAAATATTCGATAGTTGTAAAAAGTCTCATGGCCAAATACGGCTTGCATGTTGACCAGGGAACAGTTCTCGAACATAGAATAATTTTGCTCTTAACGGGTATTGAGAGTCCAGAAGAATTTGTGCAAGCTCTCGCTGACAAGGCGCGGCTCGACGATCGGACGGTAGGCGGCATAGTACAGGATGTAAACGATCAGATATTTGTACCGCTTCGCGCGCAGATGAGAAACACTCCAGCGCCCGCATCGCAACGCCAGACGGTAAATGCATCGGTGCCGAATTATGGCCAGCGTCCGATACCAGTATCGACTCCTCAAGTCGCTCGCAGAACAAATAACATTGCGCCACTACCGCCGAAGTTCGGTGTGAGACCGCCTGTGTTCAGGAATGCTCTCCCGCCAATGCAAAGCGACACGTTACTTGAAGATCACGAAGAGCCGCACATTGAATTTCATAATGAAGCGCCGCGAGGCACGCAGGCACGTACCGCGCCTCCCCCACCGAATCTTCCCGGCACTTTCCAGATGGAAGCACAAGCGCCACGTGAATCATCACGTACTGCGCCACAAAATCACGAGCGCCCTGCAGCACCTATCCAGCAACCTGCTCCTCCATCGCCCCAGGTGCGCCCATCAGCGACTCCTCCTCTCGTTCGTCCACCATATTCCGACGACCCTTACCGTGAACCCCTTGATGGGGAAGCTGGTAGATAGTTGCGTTCTGCGCGCTATTCCTTTATATTGCTCTTGACCCGCCTCGGGTCTTATTTTTGTGGCAACCATCAATCAACTCACCAAGAAACGTCGTCGAGACAAGACGCGCAAGACCAAGGTCGTCGCGCTGACGCGCGGTTTCAACGCGCTCACGAATCGCCCGACCTTCTACCCGTCGCCCTTTAAGAGAGGAGTGTGTACGAAGGTGACCACCAAGACCCCGAGAAAGCCGAACTCCGCTATCCGTAAAATTGCCCGTGTCCGCCTGACAAATGGCATGGAGGTAACGGCCTACATCCCAGGCGAGGGGCACACGCTCCAGGAACACTCGGTCGTACTTCTGCGCGGCGGCCGCGTGAAGGACATCGGCGTCCAGTACACCATCGTGCGCGGTAAGCTCGATACGACCGGTATCGAGAAGCGCCGCCGTGCCCGCTCGCGCTACGGTGCGAAGCGCCCGAGCGCTAAATAACCATGCGTCGACCACTTAAGAAGAAGCGGGTGTGGCGTACCGATCTCAAGTACGGCTCAGAGACGCTGACGCGTTTTATCAACGCCGTCATGTGGAACGGCAAGAAGGATACCGCGCGCGCGGTAGTCTATGATGCCCTCGCTGAGATAGAGAAGGGTGGCGCCAACCCTCTCGAAACCTTTGAAGCGGCGCTGCGTAATGTCTCTCCCTTGATGGAAGTGCGCTCGCGACGTGTCGGTGGTGCGAACTACCAAGTGCCGCGTGAGGTTCCACAGAATCGTCGTCTCGCACTCGCATTCCGCTGGATTATCAATGCTGCACGCGCGAAGAAGGGTAAGCCGATGGCGGAGAAGCTCGCCACGGAGCTCCTCCTCGCTGCGAAGAACGAGGGCGATGCGATAAAGAAGAAGGATGAGATGCATCGTATGGCAGAGTCAAACAAAGCTTTCGCACACTTTGCGTGGTGATTTTGTAATCAAAATCATCCTGAGCTTGTCGAAGGATTGTGTTATTATGGGCATGCCCTCGGGCATTTTATTTTTATTTAACTTATGAAACGCGATTATCCACTCGAGAAAGTACGAAATTTCGGCATCATCGCCCACATCGATGCGGGCAAAACCACTGTCTCCGAGCGAATTCTTTTCTACACGGGCAGTCAGCATAAGATCGGCGAGGTGCATGAGGGCGAGACGACGACCGACTGGATGGAGCAGGAGCGGGAGCGCGGTATCACCATCACCGCGGCCGCCATCACTTGCTTCTGGAGTAAGACTGACGAGAAGGATAAGAAAGATGTTGCGAAGAAATTTCGTTTCAATATTATCGACACTCCCGGGCACATCGACTTCACTGCTGAAGTGAAGCGTTCGATGCGCGTCTTGGACGGCGCTATCGTCGTCTTCGACGGTGTTGCGGGCGTCGAGCCGCAGTCCGAGACGAACTGGCGCTATGCTGACGAGGCGGCCGTGCCCCGTGTCTGCTTCATCAACAAGCTTGATCGCACGGGCGCCTCATTTGAAGATTCATATGCAAGTATTCTTGATCGACTTTCGCCGCGGGCCATTCGCATGCAGATACCTATTGGCCTCGAGGCCGCGCATGAAGGCGTCGTCGACCTACTCACGCTGAAGTCGTACACCTTCACGGGGAATATGGGCGAGGACGTGGTTGAGGGAGAAGTTCCTGCCGAGCTATTCGAGACCGCGAAGAAATATCGCTCTGAACTCATCGAGCGTATCGTTGAACAAGATGATGTAATTATGACAGCGTACCTCGAGGGTACTGAGCCACCACTCGCGAAGTTGAAAGAGCTCCTCCGCAAGGCGGTCATACATAACGAGGTATTCCCGGTGTATTGCGGTAGCGCGCTTAAGAATAAAGGCGTGCAGCTTGCGCTCGACGCTGTCGTCGACTATCTTCCGTCGCCTTTGGACCTGCCGCCGGCGACCGGCACCAACCCAAAGACAGGCGAACCAGTTGAACGCCACGCGTCGGATGATGAACCATTCTGTGCACTCGCTTTCAAACTACAGACCGACCCGTTTGTCGGCGCGCTGACCTTCTTCCGCGTCTATTCGGGCACTATCGCTGCCGGTTCCTACGTCTATAACTCAACGACTGGTACCAAAGAACGCATTGGGCGCATTGTGCGTCTCCAAGCTGACAAACGCGAAGAAGTCGAACAGGTGTTCACGGGTGAAATCGCTGCTGCTGTTGGTCTGAAAGACACGAAGACTTCACATACACTCTGCGACGAGGCGAATCCTATCGTGCTCGAACAGATTAAATTTCCTGAGCCGGTCGTGTCACTTCGTATCGAGCCGAAAACCAAAGCCGATCAAGAGAAGATGGGCATCGCGCTCCACAAGCTCTCGGACGAAGACCCGACGTTCCGCATCACCTCTGACGAAGAAACGGGGGAGACTATTATTTCAGGCATGGGCGAGTTGCATCTCGAGATCCTCGTCGACCGCATGAAGCGTGAATTTAATGTTTCCGCCGATGTGGGCAAGCCGCAAGTCGCGTATCGCGAAACCATTCTCGGTTCGTCAGAAGCCGAGGGCAAATATATCAAACAGACCGGCGGTCGCGGCCAGTATGGCCACGTGAAGATCAAGATGAGGAAGATGGGGCCCATCGACCCCGAGAAAAAGCAACCGAAAAACATCACGCGCGAAGACCATTTTGAATTCATCAACAACATCAAAGGAGGTGTGGTGCCTCAGGAGTACATTCCCGCGGTGGAGAAGGGTGTGCGCGAAGCGATGGCGAGAGGCTTCCTCGCCGGCTTCCCGATGGTGGACATCTCCATCGAGCTCTATGATGGTTCGTATCACGATGTCGACTCTTCAGAAATCGCTTTCAAGATCGCCGCATCGATGGCCTTCCAAGAAGCGGCAGGCAAGGCGAAAGCGGCACTCCTCGAGCCGATAATGAAAGTCGAAGTGGTTGTCCCAGAGCAATTCATGGGTGATATCACCGGAAATCTCTCGGGCAAGCGCGGGCAGATCGAGGGGATGGAAGAGCGCGGTATGAACAAGGCAATTCACGCTAAGGTTCCGCTCTCAGAAATGTTCGGCTACACCACCACGCTCCGCTCAATGACCGAAGGCCGCGGCAACATGACGATGGAAT
>MFKU01000011.1:25668-70349 GCA_001781095.1 Candidatus Kaiserbacteria bacterium RIFCSPHIGHO2_01_FULL_53_31 | reverse complement strand
CTCCGCGCGTGCGATTAGTCGGCATCAGGGTTGCTTTCAAAATACATTCGAACTTTGTATAATACACACCGCAAGACCCAAAAAGTTGCCACTTCCGGCAACTTTTTTCATTTCAGCACGTATTTGCAGGCTTTTTCACGTACGGGGAAATTCGCCACTTCTGGCTAGTTTGCTAGAGAGGTCCGGAGAGATTCGAACCTCATTATTTAGCCGACTAGATGCCCCTATGTTGAAATTATGCACTTATCCACAAAAACGATCGAAGAGTTCAAGTATCTTTATCAGAAGGAGCTTGGCGTTGAGCTCTCCGACGACGAGGCTGCCGAAGAAGCCATCCGGCTGTTACGGCTGTGGCGACTCCTGACACAATGAAATCTGCGTGATGGCACATTTACGCCTTATTCCCACAGTGTGCACAGTAGTTGTGGAGAAGGGTAGATAGTGTATAGTAGTAATGTGCCTGTGGGCGAAAGCCCCGTTCAGCTAACAACCGTAAGCTGAAGGCAGGCACGACGAGAAAACCTCTGCCACGTGCAGGGGTTTTGTCGTTTCATTCGCTCGCGATAGTGGGACTCGCGAGGCGCAGATAGGCATCACCATCTTTCAGTTTAACGGTTGGCATCACACTCCAGAAAATAATATTCCCGTTCCCTACCCTGCGTAGGATGATCTTGATGCGTATCGGCCTTTCACCTTTGGTAATCGCGACGATTCCCCAGTACTCGATCTCTCGCATCTCGCGGGCGCCATCTGAGTATCTCTTCTGGCCCACGGGCTCCATGGTATGTCGGTATTCCTGAATGGTGCCGGCATTTCTTAAAATGGGTGGCACAGCAGGCAGGAGACTAAACTTGAGCATTTGTTCCTCTTTTGGTCGCTCGCGCTCAGCGGAGAATTGGAGGTGGTGGAATCCGTCGGAGTTGAAGACAATATCGGTACCGAAATAGGGACAGCGGACTTTGCCGATGTTCCTATAGAGCGTATCGGCCTTCTCTTTCTCGCGTTTGTATCGAGCTAGCAGTCCCATGAGTAGATGTATTGTACACCGCAATGATTAAGCATATTTGAGGTTGAGAAATCTCACGCAGCAAGTTTCCCCTTCTTGCTGTCAGAATCGTCCGACCTGACAATGTGGGGAAAGAGCCTCTCCATGATGGAGAGGTCTTTGGCCAGTTGAGTGCTCTCTTCGCGCCGGTATTTGCCGGTGCCGCGACGCTATCGTTTACCATGCTCCAAACAACGGTCGGAACCGGAGATCCATTTGAGATTAATGTGATTCTCAGCACCAAGAACGACATCAACGCTATTGAAGCCGCTCTCATTATTCCTCATGGGCTTGAGCTAGTGAACACGAATAACGGCAATTCCCTCATAAACTTCTGGATAGAACAGCCGCGCTACGACCGTGAGACGCGCACGCTTACGTTCTCTGGCATCACACCGAATGGTTTTTCCGGGACAAGACGACTTTTAGGGCTCACGCTAAAGACAAGTGCTCCCGGCACATATACACTCTCCTTCGATCCCGCTCATACAACGCTGTATCAGAATGGCCCGAGCGGCATTCCTGAACCGACAACCATAGAGCCACTCGTGTTGCAGATTGTGAACGGGACGGCGAGAACTTCGGTGCCAGCCATTGATACTGAACCGCCCGAAGCATTCACGCCAATAGTGATTCGCACTCCGCAACTATATGACGGCGCATGGACGCTTATATTCGCGACGCAGGACAAGGGCTCCGGCATCGCGCGGTACGAGGTCAGTGAATCGCCCGCGCGTAGGGCAGACTCAAGCGCTCTCAATTGGACAAAGGCAGAGAGCCCGTACCAACTGTCCGATCAATCGCTGACGAGGTATATTTATGTGCGCGCCGTTGATGAACAAGGGAATGCTCGAACCGAGTTGTTCACATCATCGCGCCCGTTTCCATGGTTTGAGAGCCTCTTGATGGGTATACTGATAGCGACTCTCGTCCTCTTTTCGTGGTGGCTGCGGAGGAAGAAGCGTCACTATGCTTCGCCATAAATTATTCCTTTTTTCTACACTCGCGTTGTTCATCGGTAGTGTTGCTGGTGTCACGCCGCATGCAGTAGCGGCAACCCTCTCACTCTCATCGGGTGATAGTGCCACCATCGGTCAAACGATACAGATACCTCTTCTTGTTTCTACCGAAGGGAGCGAGGTACTGAATGCAGTATCTGCAGAAGTACGGTTCCCTCCACAAGCGCTGACCCTTCAATCGATTTCGAAGGTTGGCAGTGTCATGTCGTTTTGGGCTGAAGATCCTTCATTCTCAAATAGCAACGGCACCGCATCGCTCCAAGGCGTCGTGCCTAATCCGGGATGGAGCGGCCAGAGCGGGACCGTCGTAACGTTCGTATTCAAAGTAAAAGCATCTGGCACGGCAACTATTTCATTCTCGAGTGCGTCCATACTCGCGAACGACGGGCTCGGCAGTAACATTCTCTCGAAAACGTATGCGAAAACACTCTCGCTCGGCGACTCTGCACCAGAGGCCACGAGTCCAGGCGCCGTACGCGGTGCGCCACTCGCACCAGTCATTACCTCGTCAACACACCCGAATCCAAGCACACGGTATAAGAACGGAAGTCCACTCTTCTCTTGGAAGGTACCGACGGATATCATCGCTGCGCGACTCCTCTATGATAGAAGTCCCGTTTCGTCACCGAGTATTCTCTATAGCCCCGCCGTTGCTCGCAAACAGTTAACGGACGTCAGTGACGGTACCTATTATTTCCACGCGCAGTTTGAAAATGCAAGCGGTTGGGGAGCCGTTTCCCATATACGGTTTCAGATAGACACGACAGCACCAAAACCGTTTTCTATCGCCGTTGTGCATCAAAGTGACACGAACAGTCCACAGGCAACTATTTCCTTCAGGACGAGCGACGCAACCTCAGGTGTCGATCATTACACAGTGACAATCGGCGATGCCGATCCCGTGATAGTGCTGCCGAGCGAAATCGCAAAAGGCCCATACGCGCTCTCGGTCGAGGAATCTGGTCAACAGACGGTTGTGGTAAAAGCGTATGATCGTGCGGGGAATACCGCCACGGATTCAATCACACTCGACATCGTAGCGATTGAATCGCCAACCATTACGACATACAGCCAACAACTCAGAGTCGGTGATCCGTTCTCACTCTCCGGCACCACCTATCCGGGCGCAAGTGTGCTAGTAACAATAAAGGACTCGAGTGGCGACATAGAGACTGAATCGACCGTTGCTGATGGTTCAGGGAGCTTCTCACTCGCATGGACGAAACACCTTGATGCGGGTGCATATTCCTTTACGGCAGTGACTAGGAATGCCGCAGGAGCTACGAGTCTGCCGACCGAATCGCACATTTTCGTGGTGGCGGGTACGCCACTTGCGCAGTGGGGAAGTACGGTGTTTGGATATCTCTTATTTGCATTCGCCGTCGTTGCTGCAGTCGTGCTTGTTGTAGGTGCGAGCTACATCCTGTGGTACCGACTCTCGCATTTGCGTCGCCGTCTCAAACAGCTCACGGTACGTTCGGGACGCGGAGCTCAACATGATTTTGAACTCATCATGGACGACCTCCATTCACTTGCCGTGTTGTTGCATAAGGCGAAACAGCGGCGTCAGTTAACACAAGAGGAGGACGTGATTCTGGAGAAATTGAAACTTCACTTGAGGAAGCTAGAAGATGACATTCTCACGCGTCTGGAACAGATCGATGATGAAGCGGGTGGATAAGATGTCTCGATTCCTTTTTGGTCTGCTATTGCTCGGAGTGGCAATTTTTACCGGGTTATTTTTCTATAGGACAAATCTCAAACCAGCAGAATCTCTGACGATTGCAACATTTGGCGGTGTGTCCTTGAGCATAGAATTCGCGACCACAACTACTGCTCGGGAAAGAGGCTTGAGTGGCCGAAGCGGTCTTAGGGATGATTACGGCATGTTGTTTATATTCGAAAAAGCCGACAGATATGGATTCTGGATGAAAGATATGCTCGTCCCTATCGACATATTCTGGCTCGATGATAAAGGACAAGTCATATTCATCACTCCCGATGTGGTGGTCTCGACCTATCCAAATGTCTTTTACCCGCCAGCACCGGTTCGGTATGTCCTAGAGACGAAATCTGGATTCGCGCGTGAGCACCGTATCGCGACGGGCGCGCTGCTTATGTTGCCAACTTTCCCAACCGTTTTGCAGTAACACTATCCACAGTGCGTTTTATTTTTGCAGGAGTAAACTTTCTAAGAAATACATTATTCGCGTAATCGCCTCGCCTATGTCTAAGACTGCAAAAGCTCCTGTTCGTGTGAAGACGCGCGTACATGCGAATGTTGAAAAGACAGAGCCGCCTGTGTCGAAACAGACACTCCGATATCGCGAAATGGTTCCGCAGATCGAGAAACGAGACGGGCGCCTCGTACCATTTGATTTCGATAAGATAGCGGCCGCAGTGTGGAAGGCGATGTCAGCAGCAGAGGAGGGTAATCAAGAAGACTCCAGTCTGATTGCACACCAAGTCGCGGGTGAACTCGGCCGATTTGCAAAAAAATATCGCAATTTTCTTCCGACCGTTGAAGGAATACAGGATTCTGTCGAGAAATATCTGATTCTGAACGACTACGTGAAGACGTCGAAGGCGTATATTCTCTACCGTGATAAGCGTGCGCAGCTGCGCGCCGCGCATGTAGAAGTTCCCGAACGTGTGCAGAAACTGGTTGAGGAGAGTAAGAAATATTTTGCCGGTAATGCACTCGGAGAATTCGTCTACCTACGCACCTATGCGAAGTGGATTCCGAAGGAAGGGCGTCGTGAGACGTGGATCGAAACCGTTGATCGCTACATGTCTTTCATGCGCGAAAATCTCGGCAATAAACTCACCGAGAAGGAGTACGTCGAAGTGCGCATGGGCATCCTGAAGCAAGAAGTGATGCCTTCTATGCGTCTGATGCAATTCTCTGGCGAAGCGGCGCGCCGTTGCAATACCTGCGCGTATAACTGCACCTTCACCGCGCCGACCAAACTCGAAGATCTCGCCGAAATAATGTATCTATCGATGCAAGGATGCGGTGTGGGATTCGCTGTCGAGAGTCAGAACGTTGAACAGCTTCCACAAATCATGAAGCAACGGGGCGAGAAATTGCCAACGCACGTTGTTGCCGACTCAAAGGAAGGTTGGTGCGACGCGCTCACGCTCGGGTTGAAGATCTGGTATTCCGGAAAAGATATCAACTTCGATTTCTCATTGATTCGTCCTGCGGGAGCGCGCCTGAAGACTATGGGTGGGAAGGCGAGCGGCCCCGAACCGCTGCAAAGCTTGCTGGCATTCGCGCGCGAACGCGTGCTTCGGCGTCAGGGAAGACGCTTGCGCGCGATCGACGTACACGATGTCATCTGCAAGATTGGTGAATGCGTTGTCGCTGGCGGAGTGCGGCGCACGGCGATGATCTCGCTCTCTGATCTCGACGATGTAGAGATGCGCGATGCGAAAAAGGGTCAGTTCTACCTAACCGAGCCCCATCGTTCGGTCGCGAACAATTCGGCGGTGTATGAGGCGCAGCCGACCAATGCCGAGCTCATGGACGAATGGGTAGCGCTCATGAAGAGCGGAGCGGGCGAGCGCGGCATCTTCAACCGCGCTTCGCTCGCGGTCACGTTTCCGAAGCGACGCACGGAGTATTTCAAGAAAGTCGGATTTATAGGTGAAGACGGTGTGGTACGCGGCTCAATCGGGACGAACCCCTGTGCCGAGATCATTCTGCAATCGAAACAGTTCTGCAATCTCTCAGAGGTCATCGCGCGTGCACAGGACACCGAGGCATCGCTTGCCCGTAAGGCGCGTCTTGCGGCTATTCTGGGTACGTATCAGTCAACACTGACGAAGTTCGGATATATATCAAAAGAGTGGGCAGATCATTGTGCCACAGAGCGGCTCCTCGGCGTCTCGATTACGGGCCAATGGGATTCGCCAATCGCGCGCCGGCCCGAGGTCATGCGTAAGATGCGTGATATCGCCACGAAAGTGAATGCGACCTACGCAAAGCGATTTGGCGTAGCTCAGTCGATGGCCGTGACTGCAGTGAAGCCGTCTGGCACCGTCTCACAGACCTTTAACTGTGCGTCAGGTATTCACCCGCGCCATGCACCGTACTACATTCGCCGTGTGCGTATCAGCGCAACTGACTCGCTCTTTAAGATGATGTGTGATCAGGGCGTGCCGTTTTATCCGGAAGTCGGGCAGACCATAGAGAGTGCGAACACCTATGTGCTCGAGTTTCCGGTTAAAGCGCCTGATCATTCGAAAGAAGCGCGCTTCAAGGACGACCTCACCGCGCTCGATCAGCTCGAGTACTGGAAGCGGGTGAAGTTGAACTTCACTGATCATAATCCGTCAGCGACGATCTCAGTGAGCGAGAATGAGTGGATCAGCGTGGTCGACTGGATCCAGAAGAACTGGGATATTATCGGCGGGCTCTCATTCCTTCCTCGCACAAATCACGTGTATCGCCTCGCGCCCTACGAAGCGATCACTAGGGAGGACTATGAGGCACGTATGGATCGCTTCCCGAAGGTCGATTATTCGAAACTCTTTGCGTATGAGCGCCAGGACGAGACCGAAATGAAGAAAGAGCTAGCGTGTGCCGGCGGAACCTGCGAGATAGTGTAGGTAGTTACGAACAGCGTGTTCTCCAAATGCGAAAACCCGCGCAGGAGCGCGGGCTTTCGCATTTTCGCAGACTAGGGTAGTAAGCCGAATTCTGTCCCGTTTGCCTCACGGCAAACATGGATGATCATTTATCTGGGCCCATAATTACTTATAGGCTCGAGCGGCACTCCACCAACGCGGAGCATTGGCAGCACGGCCTTGCATGCGAGTAAGGATTTGCTCGTTTCACCCTTCGACTTCGCTCAGGGCAAGCCTCAAGCTTATACGAAGACTTATCCCTTTCGGGATACCTCCTCACTTTCGTTCGGAGGCGTCTCTGTAGGCACCTCTGTCCTCGCGGACGGCGGGCGTTACCCGCTACCTGTTTTCCCAGCCTGTTCCTGTATTCAAGAACAGGTGGGAGCATGTTCGGACTTTCCTACCCGCCCTTTCAAAAGAAAGGGCGGGTCGATCATCTTGCCTAGTCCGCTGCTTTTATACCACATTCGTCTGTGGATTAATAGTGTCTGGACACGCGGAATTGTAAGGTATACTTGAGCTCATTATCACAGGGAAGAATTAATACAATTATCATGCCACCGCAATCATCAGTGCTCGTCCAAAGCCGTCGTTCGCTCGAGACGTGGAGTGTATGGGCTCTCGTCGCAACACTTGCTGCGGCACTCGTTGCCGTCACGCCGTTTCTCTCAGTTTCGCTCATCACCACAAAGACCTTTATTCTTGCAGCGGGCACAATCCTCACCCTAGCGCTCTACATTCTTGCCCGTCTTTCTCGCGGCAATGTTGTGTTGCCGCCTTTTGCACTCGTGGGCGCGCTCTGGCTTCCCGTGATTGCATATGCACTCTCGTCTGCCTTTTCTGGAACGCCTCTCGCGATCGCCTTGTGGGGATCATCGCTTGAGCCGGACACGCTCGGCCTCATGCTCGTGGTGGCATGTCTTGGTACGCTCACTGCGCTTGTTCTTAGGCGCGCTGAGCAGTACCGATCTTTCCTTTCAGCCGGCGCATCAGTATTTGTTCTCATAGCGGTTATTCAAGCCGCGATCATTATCATTGGACAATTTTCGCCGGCGACCGTCTCGCCAGCGTTTTCGATTGTCGGTTCGTTCGAGGATCTTGCATTTCTGCTCGGTCTCGGCGTTACGTGCGCTCTCATCACATTCCGATTTCATGAGCTCGGGTTGCGCGCGCGCCGTATTCTGATTGTAGTGACGGTCGTATCGCTCGTGTTACTCGCTATCGCGAACTCCTCGTTCGTGTGGGTCATTCTTGCTCTGGTTTCGCTCGGTCTCTTTATCGAGACGATAATGATGCGCGGGCCAAAGCCGGATGATGCTGATCTCGACGACGTGGCGGTGATGGAAGAATCTCTTCTCGAAAGCGAGACGACCAGACATCCCATTGTCTTACCGCTTGCCGTCCTTGCCGTCTCTCTTTTCTTTCTCGTCGGCGGACAGCTCGGCGGCGCTCTCGCGAGCGCTCTCCATGTAAATGTGCTTTCCGTTACGCCATCGTGGCAGTCGACACTCGCCGTTGCGGAGCAAACGTATGCGACCTCGCCGGTCTTCGGTACGGGTCCGGGCACCTTTGGTGTTGAGTGGCTCAAATACCGTGACGTATCGCTCAATTCAACGATATTCTGGAATGTCGATTTCTCCTCCGGCATTGGATTCATTCCTACGTCGCTTGTTACGACCGGTCTCGTCGGAGCTATCGCATGGTTAGCATTCCTCGTGCTGTTCATCGTATTCGGCCTGCGTACGCTTATCGCGCGTACGCCTGAGGACGCCTTCATTCGGTACGTAGCAATACTGTCGTTCGTTGCACTGGTGTACCTCTTCGGAGCAGCGATATTCAAATTACCGAATGCCGTCATTCTTGCGCTCGCATTTGTCTTCGCGGGTCTCTTCGCGTCGACCACACGTTTCGGAACGCGCGCTCGACAATGGGGCGTCATCTTCTCCCGAAGTCCTCGTCTCGGTTTCGTGATTGTGTTCTCGCTCACTCTTCTTCTTCTCTCGTCAATCGTCGTGGCGTATACCTTGGTTGAACGCTATATCGCGACAACGGAGCTTGCGAGCGCGAATATTGAGTTTGCTGCTGGCGATCTAACTGCGGCCGGCCAGTCCGTGCAGAATGCAATCTCCTTCGCCCCCTCCTCCGCGGCGTATGTGGCCGAGGCAGATATCGCGCTCGTGCGATTGCGCCAAATAGCGGCTTCGACAACGATGCCGGCCACGGCGGCGCAACAGGCGTTCCAGACAGAACTTTCTTCAGGCATTAATGCCGCCCTGACCGCAACGCGCCTTGCTCCGTCCGACTATCAAAGTTGGCTCGCTCTCGGGAATCTCTATTCGCAAGCAGTGCCGCTTTCAGTCTCTGGCGCATACGAGAGTGCTAAAACAGCGTATGACAAGGCGAAAGCACTTAATCCCACGAATCCAGAGATCCTGTATATTATTGCGCAGCTCGATATTGCACACAAAGACAGTAAGGCAGCTAAAGACGATCTCAAAGCAGCAATCGCGCTTAAGCAGGATTACACCACCGCCATTTTCCTTCTTTCACAGCTCGAGGTGCAGGAGGGCAATGTGAAGGGTGCGCTTGACGCGGCGCTCGCTGCTGCGTATTTCGCGCCGAACGACCCGAATATCCTATTCCAGGTCGGTGTCCTCCGTGCAGCGCAAGGTGATCTGCCGGGCGCAAGTGAAGCGCTCTCTGGCGCAGTCACTTCGAATCCGCAGTTTGCAAACGCGCGCTATTTCCTCGCCGCCGTGTACGCAAAACAAGGGAACAATCAGGGAGCGCTCGAGCAGCTGAAGCTGGTCTCGTCTCTCTCAAGCGAAAATGCCTCGACAGTCGCACCGCTTATTGCCTCGCTTGAAACGGGCAAGAATCCATTCCCTGCAAACCTGCTTTCTATGTCACCCTCGCCGGGAGTGGAACAATAGAATCTACAATAGTACTATAAGGAAATGGTTCGTCAGACGCTGAAGCGCATTACGACGCAAATACGCGTCCTACCTACGGTCGCCTATGAGCGCATTACTGCGCCGGTGCAAGGGCTTCATCAGGCTGCCTATGTGCTCGCGGCCCTCACTCTCGCCTCACAGGCGCTTGCGCTTTTGCGCGACAGGACGTTCGCGCATACGTTCGGCGCCGGCCAGACGCTCGATATCTATTACGCGGCATTCCGCATCCCGGATCTCGTCTTCGCGGTGGTCGCTTCGCTCGTGAGCGCGTATGTCATCATTCCGCGCATTACGGGAATGGATAAAGAGGAGACGAGACGCTTACTCTCCGAGTCGGCAACATTTCTCTTCGGCGTGGGCGGGTTGGTCTGCCTGGCGCTCGCATTCTTTATGCCGCAGTTCCTCGCGTTTCTCTATCCGGATCTTGCCGCGTCTCCCGCGCAGGGAGAGTTCATCATGCTCGCGCGTATTCTGCTTTTGCAACCGATTCTGCTTGGCCTTTCGGGCATACTCGGGAGCGTGACGCAGGTAAACCGACGTTTCGCGCTCTTCGCGCTCTCACCGGTGCTGTATAACCTTGGCATCATATTGGGTACGGTCTATCTCTATCCGCGCTTCGGTCTACCCGGGATAGGCGCTGGTGTCGTTATAGGAGCGCTCGCGTATCTCATGGTCAATATCCCGGTGCTTATTGAGGGAGGCGTCGTGCCAGTTTTGCGCTTTCCTCGACTCTCGCGCATGTTGCCCATCGTGCGCGATTCGGTGCCGCGCTCGCTTGCTCTCGGCATGAACTCAATCACCGCGCTAGCGCTCACCGCAATCGCTTCGAGAATCGGCACGGGGTCTGTGTCCGTATTTACTCTCGCCGGGAATCTTGAGGCGGTTCCGCTTGCTCTTATCGGATCGTCCTACGCCATCGCCGCCTTTCCTGCGCTGTCCGCAGCATCAGCGCTCGAGAAGCGCGGTGAATTCACACACATTTTATCGGCGAGCGCGCGGCATATCATCTTATGGTCGCTCATTGCACTCGGTCTTATCACGGTTCTGCGAGCACATGTTGTTCGTGTGATTCTAGGAACCGGCGCCTTCGATTGGGACGCGACCCGTCTGACCGCTGCGCTTCTCGTCGTTCTCGCGGTAGGTCTTGTGGCGGATGCTTTGAAGCTGCTATTTTCCCGTGCGCTCTACGCGGCGCGGCAATCCTGGCGTCCGTTTCTCTATCAGCTCGCCGCTGGCGGTCTCACGGTATTTCTCGCGCTCCAGTTTCTAGCGATGCCGCAGGGCGGAATGCCCGCAGCCCTTGCCTCGTTACTGCGAGTAGGCGATATATCGGAAACATCTATTCTGCTCCTTGCGTTTGCGTCCACGATCGGGCAGCTCTTTCTTCTGGTTCTCTCGCTTGTGGCTCTTCGGAACATCGCTCCGGGACTCTCGCGTTCCCTTGTGCGTCCCTGCATTGACGGTTCTGTTGCCGCTATTGCCGGTGCCGCCGCTGCCTACACTTCCCTCGCGCTCCTCGGCGGCATTGCGCCCCTCACGACTCTCGTGAGTGTCTTCGCGCAGGGATTTACGGCAGGCGTCGTAGGACTCGTGGCTTGTGCGGTCGCTCTCTACCTTATGGGTAATGAGGAATTTGCGGTTATAACAAGGGTAGTCGGAAAGCTGCTCCGCGGTCGGAAAGAGCCGTCTCAGATACTGTCTCCTTCTGCTGAGGAACCGATACGACCGTGAACCAAAAATATATTCGCAACTTCTCAATAATCGCCCACATCGATCATGGTAAATCGACGTTGGCTGATCGTTTGCTCGAGCGCACGGGAACTATTCCCGCACGTCTCATGCGCGACCAGGTGCTCGACCGCATGGATCTCGAACGAGAACGCGGCATTACGATAAAGATGCAGCCCGTACGGATGAAATATCGCGCTAAGAGCACCGTAAGTGGCGGCGAACAAGATTACATTCTTAATTTGATTGACACGCCCGGACACATTGATTTTTCGTATGAAGTTTCGCGGGCACTTAAAGCAGTCGAGGGTGTGTTGCTCTTAGTGGACTCGACGCAGGGCATACAGGCACAGACGCTCACCACGCTCGCCGCAGCTGAGACGCAGAAATGCGTGATTATCCCGGTTATTTCGAAGATCGATTCACCAATAGCACGCGTAAATGAAGTGAAGGCTGAGATAGCGCAGCGTTTGCAAGTGTCGGAGGGGGCTGTTTTCGCCGTATCAGGGAAGACTGGTGAAGGCGTCGACGAACTGCTCAGGGCCATTGTTGAGCGCATTCCAGCGCCGTCGCCGGCGAGCACAGAGAACAGAGAGGGAATAAACGCCGATGATCCGAGAGGACTCATTTTCGATTTTTCGTACTCGACCCATCGGGGCGTTTCAGTGTATTTGCGCGTCTTCGATGGTGCATTCAAAAAAGGAGAGCCGTTAACGTTTAGCGTCGCGGGGAAAGATTTTACCGCTCTCGAAGTCGGTACCTTTTCTCCAGAGGAGACGCCGGCTGATGTACTGTCGGCGGGCGAGATCGGGTATATCGTGACTGGCATCAAAGAGCCGGGCATCGTCGCGGTGGGCGATACAATCCTTGCTGCGAAAGGAACACTGCCTGCGCTCCCGGGCTATGAAAAGCCTCGACCGGTCGTATGGGCCTCGGTCTATCCAGAGAGCCAGGACGATCTTCCCCTTTTACGGCAGTCTCTCGAGCGCCTGCGGCTTTCAGATTCCTCGCTCTCCTTTGAAGAGGAGTCTTCGGGCGTGCTTGGGAGAGGATTCCGCTGTGGATTCCTCGGGCTCCTGCATCTCGAAATAATTACCGAACGCCTGCGAAGAGAGTTCGGTCTTGCTCTCGTGGTCACCATTCCAACCATTTCATACATCGTCACGACGACGAGCGGCAAGCGAGAGGTTATATATACGCCTTCGAAATTTCCTCCGCACGGAGACATCGCTCAGATAGAGGAACCATGGGCGAAAGTCATTATCATTACACCAGCTGATTCGTTGAGCTCCCTCGTCCAGCTACTCTACGAGCACGAGGCACAGACACTCGGTACCGAGACTTACCAAGACGGACATGTCGAGATGACGGTAGAGATGCCGCTTCGTGAGCTTATGCGTGGCTTCTTTGACAAGTTGAAGAATATCTCTTCGGGCTATGCGTCGCTCTCGTACGAGATTATGGGCGAGCGACTCGCCGACGTGGTGCGACTTGATGTACTTGTTGCCAAAGAACCGGTACCGGCCTTCGCGCGTGTCATCGCTCGGCGCCGGGTACAGGAAGAGGCTGAAAAGATGGTTGAGAAACTTGCATCAATTATGCCGCGCCAGCTCTCCGTGACCAAGATTCAAGCCTTGTCGCAAGGACGCATCATCTCGTCAAAAACCCTTTCAGCCATGCGCAAAGACGTGACCGGCTATCTGTACGGCGGGGACGTCTCGCGCAAGAATAAACTCCTCCAGAAGCAGAAGAAGGGGAAGAAACATCGCGCTCAGTTCGACAAGAACCGCGTTCAAATACCTGAGGACGTCTTTATGAAAATGGTACAGTCCTCGACCGAGTAAACGTGGTTCGACCTTGGGAATTTGAATTTAAGGTCGAACCATGTTTTGCGTTATACTTCGCATATGCGCGCGAAGCAACTGCGGCAGGGGATAACGATCGGGGTCTTGTTACTCGCTGCTTTCTGGCTCGTGTCGCTCATCTGGGGACTTGCCGGTAAGGCGCAGGTTGCCGTCACCGAGGCGCATGACGCGGAGCGGCAATTTCAGATGATCGAGGAACGTAAGGCGAAGCTCCAGGCAAGTCTCGCTGCGCTTGAGACAGAACGCGGGCAGGATGCGGCTATCCGCATGGCCTTTGGAGTTGCGCGTCCCGGAGAAGAAGTTATCGTAGTGGTGCCGCCGGCAACAACGGTGTCAACCTCGACTCCGCCCTGGTGGCAAAAGATATTAAACTGGTTTAAGTAGCCCTACTTCGCCCATGGGACTACGAAGGGCGCGCGGGTATGGTTCAATGGCAGAACATTTGCTTCCCAAGCAAAGGACCCGAGTCCGATTCTCGGTACCCGCACAGGTGACTAACGGACGGCAATTTTAGTGATATATACTTATAAGCGGGAGGTGTTTGACAGAAGATGAATGGAGCACATTTTCATTTATAAAGGAGTGCTACATGGGGAGAGGAAGGGATAAGAGAAGGTATATCGTACGATACCACCGGAGACGCGCATGGAATCGCGCAGGGCGCTTCGACAATCACCATATCGTTAATGCGGTCAACGGTGGACGGACGACGCTTGAAAATATGCTCAGATTGGATGTGAGGCGTCATGCGGCGTGGCATGTCCTGTTCGGAAACATGACGATTCGGCAGTCTGCAGTGGCACTTCTCCAGTGTGAGGAGTGGTGGCATGCGGGGTATAATCGTCACCACATCCCGAATCGCCTTGAGGGAACAACGATTGCAGGGCTACTTCGGATGAACGTCAGACTCCGAGCAGCATGGTACCTTCTTTTCCGAGGCAAGACGTATCGACAGGCAGCGGTACTGATTCTTTGCTGTCAGGAATGGAAGGAACGGACTCATGCCAGGCGGCAGAAGACTGCCGTAGTGATTTCGGCGGACACACTTCGACTCAGGTCGGGGACAAATGGCTAGGGGATGCCCGAGCCAGGCGACATGAGCCACGGATTCGAACGTAATTATGTTATATAGATCTTTTGTGCCCAGAAGAGCCGCACGAATGTGCGGCTCTTTGGTTTTTGATTGTGGTGTGGATAACTCCACATGGTATACTCGCTCCATAACCACCAGCACTATGGATAAACAAGTCACTATTTACAGCACCCCGACCTGTCACTTTTGCCAGATGAGCAAAGATTTCCTTAAAGAAAAGGGGATTACCTATACGGAGTTCGATGTCGCGCACGATCTCGAGAAGCGTCAGGAAATGATCCAGAAGTCCGGCCAAATGGGCGTACCCGTTATACTCGTTGGGGATGAACTTATTGTCGGTTTCGACAAGGAGAAGCTCGTGTCCACCCTTGGCGTTGTCGCATAAGCTTCAGCCGCTATATCTTCGAAGACTCGATACGCAGGTTCGTTCGGCGCAAAAGAATGTTAGATTACTAACGTTCTTTTGACCTCGCTTCGCCCTTGTAGTTCAACGGATAGAACTTCGCACCCCTAACGCGAAAATCCAAGTTCGATTCTTGGCAAGGGCACACAGGTGCTAGAATACACAGTACATGGATCCAGAGATTAAACGGCAGCTCGAGGAGATACACGCGCTTTCGAAAGATAATCATCGGATGTTGCGTGCGATACGGCGGTATCAGTGGGCCAGTTTTTTTGCCAGAATAATTATCTGGACTATCGTTCTGCTCCTGCCTCTCTATCTGTATCAGCAATATCTGTACCCCATCGTATCCAAGTTCTCTGCGGCGTCCACGACGACGACTTCAAACCTCTTCGGCCTTCCGACTTCCGTCGACATACAAAAGCTGATAAACTCTTACAAAGCTGGGCAACAATAGCCAGCTCTTTGCTTGGATAGCTCAGTTGGTAGAGCACTTCCCTGAAGAGGAAGGGGTCCCCGGTTCGAGCCCGGGTCCAAGCACTGCTTCGCTAAAGCTACGCAGTGCGCAGCACGCTAGCCCGCTTTGACACGCAGTTTCGTCTGCCGCTTTTTATCGAGCTTGGGGAGAACGATGGTTAAGAGACCGTCCTTAGCGCCTGCGGTGGCGGCGTCGACGTCGACTTCTTGTGGCAGCATAATAGTCCGAGAAAATGATCCCCAGAAGAGCTCGCGGGTGAAATAGTCAGGGCCGGCGATTTGCCCACGCTCCATGCGCGACCCCTCGATCTCGACCATATCACGGCTTATAGAAATATTGAGTTCGTCAGGGCGCACGCCCGCGACAAAGGCGCGAACGATAATCTCGTTCGCTGTCTGATGGACGTCGACGGGGAGTTGTCCTTCCCCTGCGGAGGAGACATCGTCATCGAGCGGTGCCGGCCGGTGCACGCCCTCGATCGCGTGTTCGCGTTCTCCCTTACGCACGGGTATCGTCGCGGTCGGGAGTTCCTCGTCGAAAGAGTCAAAGGCGTCGGAAGCAGAGGAGCCACCGGCAAGACGATCGAAAAACGAAAGTTTCATATTCATTGTGAGTAAGTGTTGTTAGGAAAATTGCGATACTGGAAATATTTTAGTACTTCAAATGCGGCAAAGAAGATAACCGCCACCATCCATACGAGAAAGAATGCGACAAGCGCAGTCGAAGTACCCTGCTTGATAATAAGCATGTTGAACGCAGTATGCAACGTGATGGCAAGTATAACTCCGAGTGCAGCGGCGATAGCACGTGCCAGCGGACGGAATTTTGCCGAGAATGCGAACGCAAGACCGATCGCCGCCGAGGCGATAACGTGCAGCAGCGTGGAGCCCAAGAAACGCAAATCGCCGGTGAAGACGCTCATGGCGAGTTGACCCTCCGAGAGCGGTGCGACAAGGAATAGCATGTTTTCCGCTGATGCAAAGCCGAGGGCGACGGTAATCATGTAGATGACGTAATCCGGCGTCTCGTCGACGGCACGACGCCAGAGGATGAACGCCGCCGCCATGATGTATTTCAGAACTTCTTCGATGAGCGCCCAGCTAATGATCGTATCGAGCCCGCGGGCCTGGAGAGCGCAGGCGAGGAACGGATCGATAGCGAGGCGCGTGCAGGCCCATTGTTCAAGCGGGAGCGCGAGCGGCACCGCAATCATGCCTGTCACGAAAGCGAAGGAGACGAGGAGCTTCGGTTCTGGATGCCGCGCATCCTCTCTGAGTAAGAAATAAAGCCAAATAAGGGAGGGCAGAAGTCCTCCGAGAAATGCATAGCCGAGCGTCGTCGCGGTCATGCATGTATTGTAGCAGGCCGCATCGCTGGCTCACTCCGGCCACTTCGCGATCATCAGAAATTCCGAATCTCTCGTCGGCATGGATTGGTATATCTCCTCCGTCACAAATGGCATGAAGGGATGGAGGAGTCGGAGTGTGCGGTCAAACAGTGTGAGCAAGAGCGCCTGTCGCGACGCCTTTGCAGGCGCGTCGGACCCACTCAAAATAGGCTTTGACTCTTCCAGGATTTTATCGGCGAGCTCGTGCCACGCGTAGTGATAGAGCTTATCGGCCGCGAGATAGATACGGTATTCTTCGAGGTCCTTAGTAACGTCTTGCGTGAGCGCGTCGCATTCAGTCAATAGCTCATGCTCGCGAGGCGAAAGATGGTCGCGCTCCGGGCCGCTAGGCCAAGTCTTATTACCATTTTTCTCCTCGTTCGCATTCGCCAAAACAAACCTCGCAATGTTCCAGAGCTTATTCGCGAAATGTTTATAGCCCTTTATCTTGTCGTCGCTGAGGCGCATGTCAGTGCCAGGTGTGTTACCGACCACGAGTGTCATGCGTGCGGCGTCCGCGCCAAACTTTTCGACGATATCGATCGGATCAGCGCCGTTGCCGAGCGATTTCGAAAATTTCTGGCCCTTAGCGTCACGAATGATGCCGGTGAAGTACACAGTTCGGAAAGGGATAGTGTTCAGTGCAAACTCGGTCATGAGAATCATGCGAGCAATCCAGAAGAAGATGAGTTCATACGCCGTGACGAGAACGTCCGTAGGGTGGAAGCGCTCTAGATCAGCGGTATTGTCCGGCCAGCCAAGCGTGGAGAACGTCCACGACCCGGAGGAGAACCATGTGTCGAGTGTATCTTCGTCCTGCGTCCATCCCTCGTCAGCAGGTGCAGCACCGACCACAATTTCCTCCCCCTTGTACCAGACGGGCACGCGATGCCCGTACCATATTTGCCGACTGATACACCAATCGCGCAGATTTTCGATCCAGTGGACGTATGTCTTCTCGAAGTGTTCGGGCATCATTGCGATTGATCCAGATCTCACTGGATCAAGCATCATCTCCTTCAGCGTCTTGTTGCGGCCCAGTATCTCTTTATTCACTTCGACGAACCACTGCAGTTTCGGTAAGGGTTCAATGACGCCACCCGTACGTTCGGCTGTCGCGACGTTTTGCTGAATGTCTTTTGTTTTTTCGAGCAATCCTTCGTTCGTGAGCCACTCGACAACTATTTCGCGAGCATCAGTGGTCTTTTTCCCCTCGAGGCAGCCTGAAACGGTCATCTTTGCATACTCGTTGATCACCATGACCTCGTGTGTGAGCGCGTGTCGCTCGGCAATGTCCCAGTCGATGTGGCTATGGGCAGGAGTGAGGCCCACCGCGCCCGTCCCGAAGGCCGGGTCCACCTCCTTGTCAGCCACGATTTTTATGTGGATTGGAACGTCGCAGAAGACCGCATCAAATTCTTTTCCAACATATGATTGGTACCGTGCATCATCGGGATGCACAGCAACCGCAACATCTCCCACCTTGGTCTCGGGTCGCGTCGTCGCGATAGGGATGGGGAAGTCTTTGCTATAGCGGAAGGTATAGAGCTTCGCCGGACGTTCTTCGTACACAATTTCATCATCAGAGATCGTCGTCTGGCCCTTCGGATCCCAATTCACTATGCGATTGCCGCGATATATGAGCCCCGCATCGTACATATGCTTAAAAAGGGTATTTACCGCACGATTGCGCGTATCATCGAGCGTGAACGCTTCCCGTGACCAGTCGCAGGATGCTCCCAGCACGCGAATCTGCTTCTCTATAGTCGAACGACTTTCCGCGACAAATGCGTCAATGCGCTTCAGTAACTCATCGCGTCCGAGGTCGTGGCGGCTCTTCCCTTCTTTTTTTGAAATTTCTTTTTCTACTTTTGATTGTGTGGCAATGGCGGCATGATCGGTTCCGGGGAGCCAGAGCGTAGCGAATCCGCACATGCGCTTGTAGCGGATCAGAATATCCTGAATGGTAAGACCGAGCGCGTGGCCCATATGGAGGACGCCGGTCGCGTTCGGCGGTGGCATCATTATCGTGAATGGCTGCTTGTTTGAGCCTTCCGGAAGATTATCAGGGTTGAAATAGCCGCTCTTCTCCCACTCAGCGTAGATGCGTCCCTCGGTGGCCGAGGGATCAAAAGGTTTCAAGAATTTCTCCGGCATTGCCTACAAAATATACCACCACACCAACTTTGACGCATTCCTATGACAAATGGAGGTTTCCGTTCGCTTTGATTGTGACTGGATCGGCAAATTCCTTTCGGAGTGCACGGAAGTACCCTGCTAGTCCGATCATGATAGCGTTATCCGTCGTGAGAGATGCAGCGGGGATACGTAGAGATACGTGAGGATGTTCACCATCAGCAGCGATTTGAGCTGTGAAAACGCGACGAATTTGGGTATTTGCCGAGACGCCGCCGCCAATGACCAGCGTCTGCGCACCCGTCTCTTCGAGCGCGCGCGATGTCTTCTTCCAGAGCACGTCAGCGACGGCGTTTTCGAATTCGTGGGCAACAAGCATTTTCTGCTCCTCGGTGATAGATGGGTATTTTTTTAAGAGGTTGAGCACAGCCGTCTTTAGTCCTGCAAATGAAAAGTCGCAGTTCGCGTCGTGAATCATCGGTCTCGGAAGCTTGAATTCTAAGGTCGAACCTTGGGAATCTGAATTAAGGTTCGACCTTACTGATTCGGCGAGACGCGAAATTTCGGGACCGCCCGGGTACGGGAGTTCGAGCATGCGCGCGACCTTGTCAAAGGCCTCGCCCACAGCATCATCACGCGTCTGCCCGATGAGTTCATACGTGAGCCAGTCTTTCATGAGCACAAGCTCAGTGTGTCCACCGGAGATAAGGAGCGCGAGCACAGGCATTGCGACGTCCTCGATTACCAATGGACCGTCTTGTTGCGGGGCGAGCGCAGCCATAATGTGCCCTTCCATATGGTTCACGGCAACGAGGGGCTTATTCCAAAGAAGCGCGAGCGCTTTGGCGAAGTTAATGCCGACCCAGAGAGCAGGTTCGAGTCCGGGTCCAGATGTGACCGCTATTGCATCTATCATCGGCGGTTCGCATTCACCGAGGAATTCAAGAAACGCTGCAGCGAGGCCGGTTTCTCGCGCCAAGAGCTCAGAAATCCTGGCGCGCATTTCGTCGGGAATCTCCTGCTTGTCTTCACACAGTAACTCCGCCTCCTCGAGTGCTGCTTCGAGAATCGGCACAAGATTCTTTGCATGCTCGCGCTTCGCAAGCGCAGGGAAGACGCCGCCGTATTGTTTGTGAATCTCTATCTGCGAGAGTAGCGTATTGCCGAGAATCGTGAACTCAGCACGATTCTCATTGCGCGCACACTCTAGTATCGCTATCGCGGTCTCGTCGCAGCTGGTCTCAATCGCGAGGATTTTCATCTTTTTTCTCGACGGGTTCCCATGGAACTGCCGTACCAAACGGGATTCTAAATCCAGCTGCGGCCGGGTGGCCATTCCCGCCATATTTCCGAGCCAGTGCGGACACGTCAACACTCCCATCACTTCGGAGCGATACTCGGAGGCCGGTCGCGTCCGCAGAAATAATGAGCGCGAGTGGCGGTTTTTCAAGCGCGAGAGTATGCCCCGTATCGCTTATAAATTCCCCAAAGGAGCTCGCCAGATAGCATTCATATCCTTCAAATCGCACAAGCTCAGCATGAAGAATCCCCGTGTCGACTATGTGCTTGTGATATTGAGCAAAGAGCGTTCCCGTCGCAATAATGCGCTCGTGTTGCGAGGGATCGTCCATTTCGCGTACCAATGTCTCCCAGTGTTCAAATGAGCTTAGTGGGAACGTATACGTATACGCAAGTATTTCGCGTGAATGAGGCAATGCGAACTGGTAGAGGTCACCATCCTCGACGTACGTTAGGAATGTCGGTACTGGCGTTGTCGCATGAAAGTAATTCCACGCGATAATCGCGCCTGAATGAGAAGGATCGAAAACACCTGGAAATCTCGTCGCAACGTCGCGCACGCCCTCATGGTGGTCGAGAACCGTGATGGACTTCGCTTTGTCCGCGATTGCGTTCATAACGCTCTGCGGATAGCAGAAATCGATAAAATACAAATCCTTTCCTTCAAGATTGGTGGGGATTGGACGATTATGTTTGACAGGAATGTACTCTGCACTATCGCCGAATTTCTTCCACGCCGCATACGCACCTCCTGAACCGTCCGGGCAGCTCGCGTGGTATAAGACCGCTATTTCTTTAGAATGCATTGACTTCAGTCTACCCTTTACCGCATAAAACGCACGTAGATGCCGGCGGGAATAACACGCTCTGAGGAAGACTCCTTAATATGCAATTCTCCCGACTCTCCGTCTGTCGGACCAAAGGCGCTCTCGACTGCCTGCGTAAAAGAGCGTGGGGCGTAGCCCGCGGCGTAGCCGTTTACGAGGAAGAATGAGCCCGGCGCTTCCGATAATAATTTTTTAAGAGTATTGAGCAATTTTGGAAGGTCCTCTTCGATTTTCCACACTTCGCCCTTTGCGCCGCGACCGAATGCCGGCGGGTCGAGAATGATGCCATCGTATTTTGCGTCCCGCCGGACCTCGCGCTTAACGAACGCGAACGCATCATCCGGTATCCAGCGAATAGCATCTTCTGATATTTTTGAAAGTCGTGCATTCTCGTGCGCCCAATCGAGCGACTGCTTCGATGCATCGACATGCGTGACATGCGCCCCAGCTTGTGCGGCGACAATGCTCGCGATACCCGTATAGCCGAAGAGGTTGAGCACGTTTGGAATGTAGGACATCGGAAGTCCCACATCTGATGTGGGACTTCCGATGTCCTTAACGTGATCCTTAATCCAAACCCAATTCGGTGCCTGCTCGGGAAAGATACCGGTATGTTTGAAACTCGTGAGGCGCGCGTTGAAATGCGCATCGTTCCATGAAAGTTCCCATGACTCCGGTACAGATTTTTTTATATTCCATCGGCCCTGCCTATCGGCAGGCAGGCCTTTCTTGTCCGGTCCGCCAGCTGGCGGAGCAAAAGTGGCGTGTGCATCGTCCCAGAGTTCCGGTCGCTGTTTCTTCCAAATGGCTTGCGTTTCGGGTCGCGCGAGGAGTATGTCGCCGAAGCGTTCGAGTTTCATGTTGTCGCCCGAGTCAAGCAACTCGTAAGAGCTCCACGGGAGCGCGACAAGATGTTCGTCGTTTTTCATCATAGCGCCTCCGGGTGTTTTCGCGACCATTCGTAGAAGACGATCGCTCCAGAGACAGCTGCATTCAATGATTCTGTGCGCTTGTGCATCGGGATAGAGAGCGTAACGTCGCATGTCTCAAGCGTCTTTTCCCGGACGCCTGTGCCCTCGTTCCCGACAACAAACGCACTCGGCGCGTTGAATGTCTCGGTGCCGAGCGATGTGGTACCGTGCATCGCGAGTCCGTAAATCCAGAATCCGTGCTGTTTCAGCACCTGCAATGCGTGGTTCACATTGCTGATTGAGACGAGCGGGATGCGGAAGGCCATTCCGGCAGAACTCTTCACAACCGCGCCGGTGACGCCTGCCTGATTGTGTTCTGGAATAAGCACGCCGGAGAGGCCAAAGCCAGCGGCCGAGCGGATAATGGCGCCAACATTGTGAGGGTCCTGGACTTCACCAAGGACTGCCACCGCAGGATTCCGACTTGTGTCCAAGGTCTTAAGAAAATCATCGAGCGACATAAGCAGGGAAGCAGGATCCATCGTCGCGATGACGCCCTGGTGCGCGGTGTCCCTCCCCACGAGTTCTTTGCCCTTGCCGGTCGCTAGTTCGGCGGTAGGGATATTGTGCTTTGTGAGAAGCGTCCTCAATTCAGTGTCATGCAGGTCGCGTGCGAGAAATACTTTGCGAATGACCTGCGGCGTATTCTGAATAGCCTCGGTAAGCGCATGCTTCCCGTATATATAAATCTTCCCTCCACTCGCGGGTTTGCCCCGTAAAGGTTCACGCCTTTTTGCGTGTTTGATATGTTTGCCGAATTGCCTTTTGGCTCGCATGTGCGCGGTATAGGACTTGAACCTATAACATCCACAACGTCAATGTGGCGCTCTACCAATTGAGCTAACCGCGCAGTTATTGGAATATATCATATTAGAAAAGGTTTGCCTGTCCAACTCAACTTGTAGCCCTACGGGGAATCGAACCCCGATTTACGCCGTGAAAGGGCGCTGTCCTAGCCGTTAGACGATAGGGCCGTTACATCAACTTATCATTTCCGCGCCGAAATGCTAGGATAGCGAACACGGGAGAGGTGGCAGAGTCTGGTCGAACGCGCTGGTTTCGAAAACCAGTAAGGGCGAAAGCTCTTCGTGGGTTCAAATCCCACCCTCTCCGCCAGGAATTTTAGGTAGTTGCGAAAATTTAATCGATGCGTGTGGTATCGTTCAATTTATGAAGAAAGTCGCAATCGTCGTCTCAGTTATTGCTTTGGGATTAGTCGCTCTCTTAGTTGTAGATTCGCTTAGTGATTATCTTGTTGATATATATTACCCAACCAGCGCCTGCGGTTCTTCTGGTTCGTCCATTGAGGCGACCAATATAGAGTGCACATGTTCAGGTTTGAAGCTATCAAAAAGTGTCCTCGGCTATACCAATAGCATTTGTATCGGGAAGCGCACTAGTATTACGTGCTGGAATCGCAATAATCCAAACAGAATCAAACAACTTGTGGCCTGTCCAGGATAAAGTATTGTTTGCGACCCGTTACTGCCTCTTTACCCAGAGATAGATATCTTCAATCGCCTTAACGCCGTCGCCTGCAGCAATATTATTTTGGTGATAGAGCTCATCGGTGCAATCTCCCGCAGCCCAAACACCCTCGATATTCGTGCGCTGATTGTGAGGGTCGACCTTGATGCGCTTTAGCGGATCGAGCTCGACGAGCTTCTCGGCAAAGTCGGTATTCGGGATTACGCCCGCCTCAACGAAAATGCCTGAGGCCGATATCTTTTTAATTTCATCCGATTCTGTATCAGTATAGGTGAGGCCGGTAACGAATTTGTCACCCAGTACCTCGACAGGCTCGGCACACGTAATAACGCGCATGTGTGGATAAGCAAAGACCTTTTCCACTGTGACCGGATCGGCCTTGAATTCCTTGTGTCGATGAATGAGCGTTACCGATTTTGCATATGCGAGAAGTTGCACCGCGGTCTCGAAGCCCGCGTTGCCGCCGCCCACCACCACGACATCCATATCCGCGAAGAGAGGGCCGTCACAGGAGGCGCAATAGGTGACGCCCTTGTTCTCAAAAACGTCTGCACCGGGGACAGTGAGCTTGCGGCGCCCGGCGCCAGTGGCAATAAGGACTGCCTTCGCAGCAAATGTTTTGTCCCCACCAGTCTTCACGCTAAATCCACCATCAGTCTTTACGAGTGAGGTAACTCTTTCGCCGAGCGCGAGGGTCATGATCTGGTCTTTAACAGCATCAAGGTGCGTGCGAAACGATTTCGCGAGATCAGTGCCGCTCACCATCGGCGTACCGATCCAGTTCTCTATACCTTCTGAGACACTCGACTGCCCGCCGATTTCTTTTGCGATGAGCACAGTCGTGAGGCGTTTGCGCGCCGCATACACGCCGGCGGCGACTCCTGCTGGGCCGCCGCCAATTATTATCAAATCAAACATATGAGAAGGGAATAGGTGATAGGTTTTAGGGTATAGTGCATCGTTGCATTCTACTACAACCTATTCCCTACAACCTAGTTCCTATTTTTTGTGTCTACGCAGAAATGCCGGAATAGCACCCCATGCGTCGTCGTCTTCAGGAGAAGGAGGCGCGTCTTCGCGCTTGTGGGGCATCGCCGTCACTATAGGTCCCTCCATATCAATCGAAATAGGAGTTTCTTTTTTCATTTCAAATTTATTCTTATCGTCGATATCTTCCTTCGCCGTTTTCTCGGTCTCTTTTCTTTCATCACGCTTCAGGATCTCATGATAGATGCGACCGCGCTCCTCCTCACGTTGTTCAACCGGCTGAGCGAAGAGGGAACGTTCGAGTCCAGAGTGCGACGCGTGCGCGGCGCTCTCAGGGAAGCCAGTAGCGATGACAATAATGCGGAGACTGCCCTTCTTGAGCTTCTCATCGCGCATGATGCCGAAGATAACCTTCGCATTCTTCTCGACTGACTCGCTGATGACCTTGGCGGCTTCCTGCACCTCCATGATGCCGAGATCGTCAGAGCCGGCGACGACGAACAGGACGCCCTTTGCGCCGCTGATGGAAACGTCAAGCAGTGGGGAATTAACAGCCTGTTGCGCGGCATCTCGAGCGCGCTCATCGCCTTCGGCAATGCCAATGCCCATGAGCGCGGGGCCTGCCCCCTCCATAATCGCCTTAATATCATTGAAATCAGTATTGATTTCACCGGGTGTCGTGATGATGTCAGAGACACCCTCGACTGCTTGGCGGAGAATCTCATCGCACATAGCGAATGCGCTCTTTGCCGATGTCTGCATGTCGACGATCGCAAGGAGTTTATCATTTGGAATGACGATGAATGCATCGACTTCTTTTTTTAGTTCGGCGAGACCGCGCTCGGCAATATCTTTACGCTGCGCTCCTTCAAATGAGAACGGCTTCGTGACAACCGCGATGACGAGCGCGCCGATCTCCTTCGCGATCTTTGCGACAACGGCCGAAGCACCCGTACCCGTACCGCCGCCCATGCCGCACGTGATGAATACCATGTCGCTGCCCGAGAGGGCCTCTTGGATCTCCTGGCGTGTCTCTTCCGCTGCTCGCTTCCCGAGCTCAGGATTCATGCCCGTACCGAGGCCGCGGGTCAGATTCTTGCCGATATGGATCTTGCGTTTGGCGAGCGATCGGTGGAGATCCTGTGCATCAGAATTGACGGCGATAAATTCGACGCCGCGCACCTTCGAATCGATCATGTGGTTAATCGCGTTCTTACCCGAGCCGCCGACTCCAACGACGCGAATCCTTGCGAATGTTTCTATTTCGGGTTCAACGCGCTTTGACATATCAGGGTCTTGTAAGGCCCATCATAGCAGAGCCACGCAATATGCAAATATTGACAATAGAGGGAATGTAGGCCGCTGTTCAAGGAAGGAATTGACGGAAAAATTTTCCAAAGTGCGCGCTCAGACTCTTTTTTGGTGCACGGGTATCTCCCGTGAGTCCCCAGAGCGCCAGACCGTAGGCGACAGCCCATGTCGCATCACGAATCTTCGTATCCGTCGAGAGACGAAACTCCGCGAGACGTGCGGGAAGCTTCAACGATCCTTTCGCGACGTCCGTGACAGATCCGACGCCAGCTCCGCCGCCGGAGATGATGATGCCAGCGGGCAAAGGACTGCGGCGCGCAAGCGATTTTAAATGTTTATCGATGAGCGTGAACATGGTGAGCAGTCGATTCTCGATCATATCGTCAACCTTTTTACGCGGATACATTTGTCCGGAAAGTCTTTTCAGCTTCACGCGTTCCGCTTCGTCGAGTGATATGCGTAAGCCGAGAGCGATGTCATCAGTGATTTGGCTCGAGCCCATGGGGAAGACTTTGACCGACACAGGAATACCTTCGTCATATATCACTATGGAAATGGTCTCTGCACCGATATTAGCGAGCACGCAGCCCTTCATTTTCTGATCGCCTTCGAGGAGCACGTAGGAACCGGCAAGGGGAGACGCCATTTGGTCGATAATTTCAATATCGGCGTCCTCGACGGCCTCGGCGAGGGCTTCCTCGTGCTGGGCGAGACAGGTTATAAAAAGGTAATCTACTTCGAGACGCACGCCTTTCATACCGACTGGATCACCGAGCACCTTCGTTCTATCGACGCGATACTCGAGTGGGATGCTGTGAAGAACGTGCCGATTGAGAAATCCAGGTGCAGCCGCTTCACGCGCCACCTTGGCTGCTTTCTCGAGGTCGAGCGTGGTTATCTCTTGATCGGCGCGCGAAATAATGACACTGCCCGACGCCCGTGCCTCGTCGAGTGAGATGCCGCCGACCGCAAGGAAGCCGGCGCGTATCGGCACACGCGCGATAGACTCCGCCTGCCGCTTGGCCTCGCGGATGCTCGTCGCGACTTCTTCCTTATTAACAATGTACCCATGCCGCAAGCCCTTTGATTCTGCGAGGCCGGTACCGAGAACGCGCAATGTTCGTCCTTCGCGTTTATCAGCAACTTCTTCAACCACGACCAGTTTTACCTGGTATGTGCCGATGTCGATTCCGGTTGCGATTCGTCGAGACATTTGGTGAGGTGCGAACACGACCCTTGGCACTTGCCTGCGCAGGCAAAAATTTAGCCAAGAGCTTTTGCTCGCATTGCTCCATGGTAGCGCCATGAGCCCTCCCTTCCAAATGCAGTAAACCGTGGATAAATAAAAGGAGGACAAAATTGCGTTCATTCATGCCAAATCGCGGCGACTCGGTCGCCGCTTCAGAAAGGCAGATGATGATCTCGCCGCTTTTCGTCCCCACCTCATAGGAGAGTACATTTGGTATGTACGATTTGCTCCGCAAACTTTGATTCAGAGAGCGCGCTTTCGTAGCGCCGACAAAGACAAGTGAGACTTCCCAACCGGGGAGAACGGCATCGGAAACAGTAGAAAAAGGAACGCCCGTCAAGACTTTCAGATTCTGGCGGGTAAAATTCTTTATCGAAACTCTGACGACCCCTTTTCCCATTCGTCTAGCGCTTGCCGCGCACTTTTTTAGCAGCGGGGTCGATTTTCCCAAGCTTTACGAGCTCGTTGTAATTCTCACGGCGGGTCTTAGAAATAAGGGCGCGCTTGTGGCCGACATTCTTCGAGAGAGCACGCTTCCAGTAGCGATTGTCGCGCACTTCGCGCACGAGGCCGAGGTCCTGCGCGCGGCGGGTGAAACGACGAATAAGCGCAGAAGAACTTTCGTTCTTCCCGCGCACCACTTCCACTCGCGTACCGGCTGTCATTGTATTGAGATTCTAGCACACCACAACCTAAATTGTCTACGCGACCGCCTTCAGACGTTCGGCGAGGCCTTCGAGCGGAAGGATGGTTTCTTCTTGGGTCTGACGGTTACGCAGGATCGCCGAGTTCTCGAGCGCTTCTCTGCGTCCCATTATGAGGAGATAAGTACTCGCGCTTTTCTCAGCGATACTTAATTGCTCGGTGAGGGACTCAATACCGATATGTTGGGCAAGCGGAACGTGCGCTCGTTTGAAATCTTCTGCGAGACGGATCGAGTGGCGCTTGGCTTCGTCGCCAATGTGGATGAATGAGAAGCGCAAACGGGGCAGAGAAGCTTTCTTCACGGCCGATCCTTCGCTCGCAATCTGGAGTACTGCGCCGATCGCCGAGAATGGTGCCGCGGGAAAAAAGCGACGTGCGAGATCGCTATAGCGCGAGCCCCAGGCGACTCGCTGCCCGTCGACGACGAGCTCGAAGCAGGCATCACTCCATACGCCGCCGCGGCTGATCAAGTTGCGCGCGAGTTCATAGGGCGTTTCCGTCATCTCGAGATACTCAAGCAAGTCTTCAAAACGCTTGCGGCTCGCGTCCGAGAGATGTTCGATTGGCGATGGCAAATCTTCTACGCATTCGCGGGCTATGGCGATCTCGGCGGCGAGGAAGGCGTCTTCCTTAGCAGAAGTGACGCATTCTTCCGGCAGTGTTGCCGCGCGCTTCTTAAAGTAGTTCGTGAGTTCGCGTGCATATCGCGCGCGGGTCTCTTTGTCGCCCATCGAGTTGATACGGATCGACGGTTCGGAGTGGAAGAGGTCGCGCGTAAGCGCAAGGAGCGCGCGGATCACGACAGCGTCCGCGAGTGCACGGTCTGCACCGAGCGCGTGGAATTGTATTGTAGCTTTCTTTGGTGCGGGGCGGCCCTGTGCAATATTCGTATGCCAAATGAAAAGCGGCTGTCGTGCTGTCGGAGCACACGCGGCATTGCGGCATTGCTTCAAAAAATGTACGACGGTGTCCGCAATGGGGTCGAGCACGAGATCGGCGAGCATTAGAGCGTCGTTTGCATTCGTGCGCGCACTGCCGCGTGTCTTGCTTGTCAGCGTTGCGAGAGGAATGAACCCATAATATTGACCGACGGCCCGTGCCTTACTCACTAGTTCCTCCGCCGGAATAATCGAGCGCATCATGGTGCCGGGACAGTTGAAGTGCTGGAGGTTGAGCTTAGTGCGTAGGTCGCATCGCCCGGGAAGAAGCCAACCTGTGCGAGCGGCAGAAGCCGCAGATCAACTCGGCCGATGATGTCTTTTGCAGGCAATGCGCCCCACACGCGCGAATCGGAACTGTTGGGACGATTATCACCCATGACGAAATACTCGTCTTGATTGAGTGTGACATTCTTGGTATACGTCGCATCTTCATTCACGAGATAGGGCTCGTTGAGCGCCAAATTATCTCCGTCGCCTGTGGCGATCGTGACAACTCCATGATCGATGGAAACCGTATCGCCGGGAAGTCCAATAATGCGCTTAATGTAGAAAATAGAAGGATTATTCGGATAGCGAAAGACGATGACATCGCCGCGCTCGGGTGAACGAAAGTTGTAGACGAGTTCGTCGACGACAAGGTAGTCGAGATTCCGAAACGTGGGGTGCATTGATTCGCCGTCGACAATAAATGGCGACACCACGAAGACGCGAATCGGGATGACCACGATGACAATAAGGAGCGCGAGCATGAAAAGATCCTTCAAGAGACCCTTTCCAGTATCTTGCATGTGCGCATTGTACTCGTACTGCAAACGCACGCAAGCCCAGCACTAAAATCTTCAGTGGTGGGCAAGTATTGTGTTAGAGTTGCTGCATGTCACTCGTCATCGTCGGTCTCGGGAACCCGGGAAAAGAATATGAAAAGACGCGACACAACGCGGGGAGAAGCGCGGTAGAGCTTTTCGCAAAGCAAGAGGAGTTCGATGAGTTTGTTTTTAATAAAAAAGCGAACTCACTCGTCTCAAAAGGTGTAGTGAAAGGAGAAAAAATGGAACTAGTACTTCCAGAGACGATGATGAACCTCTCCGGCAAAGCCGTTAGCGTGTTTGTGAAGAGTCCGAAGGCTGCAAAAAACTTGCTCGTGATCCACGATGACCTCGATTTGCCGCTCGGCACGATCAAAATGGTTGTCGGGAGGGGGAGTGGCGGTCACAAGGGCGTTGAGAGCGTCATGCGTACGATCAAGACAAAAGATTTTGTGCGTCTACGTATCGGCGTCTCAGCAGCGGGCAAGAAGAATCAAGCGAGAAAAGTCTCGGGCGAAGAAAAAGTCATCAAGTATGTAATCGGCAAATGGAAACCGGGCGAAGAAGCAGCATTTAAAAAAGTATTGAAGAAAGCTGCCGAAGCCGTGCGCCTCTTCGCTACTGAAGACGTCGCCACCGCCACTCAGTTCGCCAACACGCGTTAATAATTTTAATCCATGAAGAATTATTTGATAGCTGGAACAATAACGGTGTTATCAATCGGGATTAACATCATTTTTACTTCATACAAATGCGGCCCCACTTTGGTGGTTTAACCGCACTAATTTTACTTGTTTCGATTGCGTTAATTTATTTGTCGTTTAGACATGATGATGCTAGTAAACCTATAACAGTTTCACACAAGTATTTAAGTCTTGGAATTATCATTGCTTTTGCGCTATTTATTTTCCTATTGCAACAGGCATTTCCATTATTTGTATAAATCGGTTGCAAAATCACCCGTGCGATTTCTAATGGACTTACGATGTCCATAAATGGTGAAGGGAGCCGGCATTTCAATCTTAGAAAAACGAATTCACACCTGCCCCCATAAGAAGGATCATGATGATTAACACGCTGCAAGAGAGTATGGCAAACCAGACAATTCTTCTGATGGACGGAATGAAATATGAGAAAGCAAGAGGAGTAAGGACAGCTGCAAGTAATGACGTAATTTTGCTTAGGTTAACATATTGATCACCAGCGTATATTTTCCAAATCTTATTGCTAACGGTGATAACGCCGATCATTCATGCCCATGAAAGAAGGAGAATAATAAAAAAATAAGTTCTTTGTTTCATCAAAATATTATAGCATAGCATTGGACACGGCCGCGGTGGAGCCGCGGCCGTGCAAGCGTTCTTACGAACGAAATCATTACTTCTTCGCAGTGTACGTGAGCGTCACGCGCTGTCCCTTCGGTCTGCGGATATCAGATGTACTTAAAAAAGGAACCGCCCCTTTACTCGGGGCGGCGCGGCTGAGGCAGGCGGACACTCTTGTTCGGCATGTGCTTAGAGGCCGAGACGCTTCTTGATTCGAAATCGCATTCGCCGAAGCCTTTATTTCTTCTTTCCGGTATAGGTGAGCGTCATACGCTGTTCCTTCGGGTCGAAGAGAGTAATCGTAAAGGGGTACGTCTTCCCGAGCTCGAGCGTCTCGCGCAGCTGTGCAGGAGAGGTGAACTCACTTACGTGCACAAGGCCCGCAACACCCTCTTCGATCGAAGCGAGCGCGCCGTGCTTATTGTACTTGATAATAACGCCCGGCACTTCCATGTCCTTCTTGTAGCGCTCGCCGGCCGTGTGCCACGGGTTCTCCTTTAGCGCCTTGATCGAGAGCGAGACTTTACCTTCCTTGATTTCAATAACCTTGACCTTGACCGCATCACCGACGGCGAAGAGTGTGCGAGGATCCTCGACGAGGCCCCAGTCGATCTCGCTGATATGCACGAGACCCTCGAGTCCGGACTCAAGCTTCACGAAGACGCCGAAGTCGACGACACCGGTGACCTCGCCCTGCACAACGTCGCCCACTTGATATTTATCGATGAGTGATGCTTTCTCTTCCGCTTCGTTTTCAGTGCGTTCAGAGAAAATAAGTTTTCCCTCTTTCGCGTCGGCCGTGATGATGCGAACTGAGAGCGGGTGTCCGACGAGGCGCATGAGCTCGCCGAGAATCTTCTCCTTATCACCTTCAGGAACGCGAGGGTAGTGCTCCTTCGCGAGCTGTGACGCGGGAAGGAACCCGGCGATGCCCTGCCAGGTGAGAATAAGGCCGCCTTTGTTGGCCTCTTCGACCGTGAGATTGTACGGAGTCTGCGCGACAATCGCCTGCTCAGCCTCGCCCCAAATGGCCGCCTGGCGAGCCTCCTTGAGCGACAACTCGATATAGCCCTCGCGTCCGGCGGGGTCAATGACTTTTGCGCTGATAATGTCGCCCTGGTTAGCCTTACGCAGGACGTCAGCGGCGTTCAAATATTCACGACCATAGATGATGCCGGTACCAAAGGGTGGCAGGTCGACATACACGCGGCCGCGGCTGATGGCAATAATCGTGCCCTCGACGAGGTCGCCCGTCTTCGGCGGTGTTTGAATTTCCTCAAGGAAGGCCTCCATGGGGTGCCCTTCGGCAAGGTGGATAGTAGGAACCGGAGCTGCTTTTACGGCCGGAGTCTCATCAGGCATATATTAAGCGGTGGGGATTTTCCGAGACGGTGCTCCAACCTACTGTCGGGGTGTTAGCCGGCTCGTATTTCTCCCGCACGCAACGTGAATACTATAGCAAATAAAGGTTAAAAATGCTACAATACACGCAATGGTTATCACCCATCATGGAGGGCAATGCTTCAAAGTGACATTTGGCGATCTGACCCTTGTTTTTGACCCTATTGCGAAGGGCGCGACCCTGCCGTCAGTGCGTTTTGGCACGGATATCGCGCTTGTCTCACGTGATTACCCGGATATGAACGGTGTTGAAGAGGTGTCCTACGGCGAGAAGAAGCCGTTTGCGATCCTCGGGCCCGGCGAATATGAGCGGCAGGACGTCGTCGTCCAAGGGTTCCTTTCTAGGAGCGCATACGGCCTCGCCAAAGACGCGAAGGATGCCGTCAACACAATATATAGTGTTCAGCTCGAGGATATGACCCTCGTACATTTAGGCGCGCTCGTCGATACCGAGCTTCCGAAGGAAGCGCGCGAAAATATCGATGACATCGATGTGTTGTTCGTGCCGATCGGCGGGAAAGGGGTTCTCTCGCCCTCCGCCGCACATGAGCTTGCCGTATCGCTCGAACCGAAAATCATCGTGCCGATGCATTGGAGTGGTATCGGTCAGCAAGGTGCGCTCGAAGCCTTTTTGAAGGAAGCTGGCAATGGGAGTGAGACGGTCGATAAGCTCACACTGAAGAAAAAGGATCTGGTCGGTCGAGATGGGAGTATAGTGGTGATTACTCCCCATTAGCATCATTTTTACAATGAAAACGCTTTTTGATCATCTCGAGAATATAAAAGGGAAGCCGCGTCACGTGCGCAAGCGGATCGCGTTTGGGTCAGCGATCGGGGGCACTTCACTTGTCGCGCTAGTGTGGCTCGTGGCCTCCCTCTCAGCAGGAGCGTTCGCGATTCAAGGGAGCTCATTTGCTACGAGTGCGGGTCAAGGTTCTCTCCAAGTGGCGGGCGCTTCGAATATGAATAGCGGCGCAGATAAAAATCTTGCGGGCGCCGCGGCCGCACTTACGAACGATTCGTCTCTGCCAGCGCGCATCGAGATCGTAAACGTCGCCTCGTCGTCGCCAGTCCAAGGTGAGAGCGAGCGGACGATATTGCCGTTTTAATGTTGTACTAGGAATCTCATGGCCCGCGGAAAAGAGAGCAGGGAGAATGATGCAGTGACTCCAGTCGCCGCAAATGTCATACATCAGCCGATAGTGTCGGAGATGCGTCAGTCGTACATCGACTACGCGATGACTGTTATCACGGAGCGCGCGCTCCCGGATGTTCGCGACGGATTGAAGCCAGTGCATCGCCGCATTCTCTACGCAATGAAGGACATGGGGCTCGTACCGGGAGCGAAGTTCCGCAAGAGTGCGACTGTGGTTGGCGAAGTGCTTGGTAAATACCACCCGCACGGCGATATCGCCGTCTATGACTCGATGGCGAAGATGGCGCAGGAATTCTCTCATCGCTATCCGCTCGTGCTCGGTCAAGGCAACTTCGGCTCAATTGACGGAGACTCGCCGGCCGCGATGCGTTACACCGAAGCCAAAATGTCGCGCATCGGCGAAGCGCTGCTCACCGATCTTGAGAAAGACACCGTTGCATGGAATCCAAACTATGACGCGACGCGTGAAGAACCGAACGTGCTTCCGGCGGCGCTCCCGAATCTTCTTTTGAACGGTACGCTCGGTATCGCAGTCGGCATGGCTACAAACATTCCACCGCACAACCTGCGCGAAGTCGTCGATGCGGCGATGCACTTGATCGACAATCCGGACGCGACGACTGGCGATCTCCTTCAATTTGTGAAGGGACCCGATTTCCCGCTCGGTGGAGTCGCATTTAATCAGACCGATATTAAACACGCATACGGCTCGGGCAAAGGTCCGGTGGTCGTACGCGGCGAAGCAGAGATCGTCGACGATGGAAAAAAGGATTCGCGCATTATCATCACGTCGATTCCCTATCGCGTGAATAAGAGCGAACTCATTTCGCGCATCGCTGATCTCGTGCAGGAAAAAAAGCTTGAAGGCATTCGGGACTTGCGCGATGAATCCACGAGCGACATCCGCGTTGTCGTTGAGCTGAAGGGTACGGCGCATCCGCAAGCAGTTCTGAACGCGTTGTATAAGCACACCGAGCTCGAGAGCACCTTCCACTACAACATGCTGGCGCTCGTCGATGGTGTGCCAGAGATGCTGTCTCTGCCGGGCATGCTGGGGCACTTCGTCAAGCATCGACAGGAGGTCGTGAAGCGCCGCACGGAGTTTGATCTGCGCCAGGCTGAGGCGCGCGAGCATATCCTCTTCGGGCTCTGTAAAGCGCTTGACCATATTGATGAAGTCATCTTGATAATCAAAAAGGCTGCGGACATTCCCTCCGCGAGTGCTGCATTGCAGAAGAAGTTCGTTTTTTCGGAGCTCCAAGCCGCCGCCATTCTGGAAATGCGTCTTTCCAAGCTCGCCGGTCTCGAGCGCAAAAAGCTCGAAGACGAGCTTACCGATGTGCAAGCGCTCATCAAGAAGCTGAAGGAGATTCTTTCGTCAGCGAAGAAAATTCTCGCTGTGGTGAAGTCCGAACTCAAAGAGCTTGGCGAGAAATATGGCGATGATCGGCGGACGCGGATTGTGAAGGGCGGCGTGCAGAGTATCTCCGTCGAGGACCTCATACCCGACGAGGAGTCGATGCTCCTTCTCACGCAGGGCGGCTACGTGAAGCGGACGAACCCGAGCGAATACAAAAGCCAGAAGCGCGGCGGCGTCGGCGTTGTCGATATCGCGACCAAGGAAGAAGACGTGGTCACGCACTTCCTCGTCACGAGCGCGCATAACGATCTCCTCTTCTTCACCGATTTCGGCAAAGCGTATCAGCTCAAGATGTACGAAATCCCTGAAGGCAAGCGTGCGACCAAGGGCAAGAGCATCATGAATTTCCTCTCGCTTGCGGGAGATGAGAAAGTGACCTCAATTTTGCCCGTCCCGAAGGGAGCCGCGCTCGACGCAACATCAATTGCATTCGTGACTGAAGGAGGCGTCGTGAAGCGTGTCGCCGCGAAGAGCTTCGCCGACGTGCGACGCTCGGGGATCATCGCTATTAATCTTAAGAAGGGAGACAGGCTCGTCTCGGCGAATCTCGCTGCAGAAGGCGACACTGTTTCGATCGTAACGGCGAAAGGGCAGTCGATTCGTTTCGATGTCGAAGACGCTCGCGAGATGGGCCGTACCGCCGGCGGTGTCCGCGGCATGAGTGTGCGAAAGGGAGATCGTGTTGTCTCGGCCGAGGTCATTCCGGCACAAAATGCAAAAGAAGCATCGCTTCTTGTCGTGATGAGTAAGGGATATGGCAAGCGGACCAAGATGTCTGAATACAAGGTCCAAGGGCGCGGCGGTTCGGGCATCAAGACCGCAGAGGTGACACCGAAGACGGGCGAAATTATCGGCGCTAAAATTATCATAGGTGCTCTCGATGGTGAAGAACTCGTCGTTATCTCGAGGAAGGGGCAGGTGATACGCACGCCCGTCGCTCAAATCTCGCTCCTCTCCCGCGCCACCCAAGGCGTCCGCGTCATGCGCCTGTACGAAGGCGACTCGATCGCGAGCATGGTTGCGTTGTAGTTCGTCGGACGTTCTTGGGAGCGGCTCGTTCTGTAGTGTATTTATACACAGTTCACTTCGCGCTTCTCGAATTGAACGGGAGTACCTGTTATATTTCAAACATTGTTCGGGCTCCCTCGGGCAACACTCTTACTATGAACTGTAATCACAGATTGAAATATGCATTTCGGCGAGCATTATACGGTTGACGGCTATAACGGCGACGAACGCCTCTTGGACGATGAGTCGGTTGTCTTCTCGTGCCTCGAGAAGTTGCCTATCGACCTCGGTATGCACCTTTTATCGGAACCAAAGGTTTACCGGACAGACGGAAATGACATTAAAGACCCGGGTGGTATCACCGGCGTCGTGATTATTGCCGAGAGTCACGTGGCAGTACACACCTTCCCCAAGCGCGGGTTCGTCTCCGCGGATGTATATACCTGTAAGAACGGTATGGATATGGAGTACATCAAGAATTTCATCGTGAACGCATTTGGACTCAAAGACGTTGAGGTGAATTTCTTCAAGCGTGGCACACGGTATCCCGAGGCGAATATTTATTAGTACATTAATTATGTTGATTGCGCGGCTCTGGAGGGGCCGCGCGTGGTAGTTTAAAGGTATGACTGCCTCGTTCAGCGAGCCGCGCGACAACATTTTACAGCTTGGACTACGCGAAGGGATGAAGGTCGGCGACTTCGGTGCTGGCAGCGGTCACTATTCGCGAGCGGCGGCGGCAATTGTTGGCCACAGCGGCAAGGTCTATGCGATCGACGTACAGGAAGACGTTCTCAAGCATCTGAAGCTGAATACGCACGATCACCACAAGAGCGTCATCGAGACTGTCTGGGGCGACATCGAGAAGTCGGGCGGCACCCACCTGCGTGATGCGTCGCTCGACGCCGTTATCCTCGCGAACACATTGTTTCAAATTGAGAATAGGGAAGGATTAGTAGCTGAAATCAAGCGTGTGTTAAAGCCGACCGGTAAATTATTGTTGATTGATTGGTCGGGCAGCTACAGCGGCATGGGTCCCGCGCCAGAGTGCGTCGTTTCCGAACACACCGCAGAGGAATTCTTCGTCAGCAACGCCTTTGCGAAGGAGAAGTCATTTAAGGCCGGCCCGCACCATTACGCTATCGTATTCACCAAACCTGCAGCATAATTCCAATATGAAAATCTCATTATTTCAGGGCATTCTGATCGGCGTCTTCGGCTTCGGGGCGCTCGTGGGACTCTTCGTCTTCGCAACGTACAGCAGCAATGGAAGCGGTAACAATACCATCGGCACAGTCAAGGTGTGGGGTACGCTCCCGAAGGAGGCGATGAATGCCACTTTGACTTCCGTTACGCAGGTTGATGAAGGCATGAAGAATGTCTCATATGTCGAGAAAGATCCTTCGACCCTGCCAGCCGATCTAGCTGCGGCGATTGCGACGGAAACGGCCCCCGATCTCGTGCTCGCGTCACAGGAAGAGCTTTTCGCACTCGCGAAATTCATCGCACCTATCGGAACAGACACAATATCCGCGAGTACATTCACGAGCACTTTCATTGACGAAGGTAATCTGTTCACCGCTCCCGGCGGAGCGGGGTACTTCGGGATACCATTTCTGGTCGATCCGCTCGTCCTCTTTTGGAATAACAACATCCTTTCTTCGAGCGGCATCGCGAAACCGCCAGCAACGTGGGAGGCGCTCATCGGTCTCATGCCAAATGTTGCCGTACTCACTCCGAGCAAGCAGGTTACCCGCGGTTTGATCGCGCTTGGCACGTATGACAATGTGCATAATGCGCGTGGCATACTATCCGCGCTATTTCTCCAGACCAATGTGCCTATGGTCAGATATTCGGCGGGAGGCGTCCTCTCGGCTGATCTTGGCGAGCAAACGGGAGGCGGTGTGCCCACTGGCGAGGCGGTCGTCGGCTTCTATACCCAGTTCGCTGATCCGTCAAAGGTTTCGTACACGTGGAATAGCTCCGAGCCGGATTCGCAACAAGCATTCGGGGCGGGTGATCTTGCGCTCTATCTCGGCTATGCCTCTGAAGTACTTTTTCTACGGGCGACGAATCCAAACCTCGCCTTTAGTGTTGCCCCATTGCCGCAGCCGGTTACGGCGTTAGGGAAAGGCACCTACGGTCTCGTGTATGCATTTATGATCCCACGCGGTGTGAAGAACCCGACCGGCGCCTATCAAGCTGCCGCGCTCTTCACAAACTCTGCGGAGCAAGACATCGCAGCTAAGATGACCGGACTCGCTCCGGCTACGCGGGGTGCGCTTTCAACCGCACCGGCAGATCCGACTGCCGTCGTCGCCTACACGTCCGCGCTCTACGCAAAGGGCTGGCTGTCCCCAGCGCCGCTCGACGTCGATAAGGTTTTCTCAAGTATGATTGGAGACGTGGTGAGCGGCCGCTCGATGTCTGATACCGCGGTTTCGAATGCTGCACGCTCGCTTACTTCGCTATTACAACCATGATCACGCGCCTTTCAGTCGTCGCTTTCTTACTTCTATTCGCATTCGCGCCAGTGACATTTGCGGCCACTAATCTAATGGGTCCGACCGTTCCTGCGCAGAGTACCAACAACATGGGACCGACCGCTCCGTCGCCAAACGCTGGCTCTGAGGTCACTCTGATTAATCCGCTCGGCACGGGCACCACAATCAATTCGTTCGTTCTCGATATTTTGGAAATAATTACCGATATTGTCGGCCCGGTGGTCGTTATCTTCATGCTCGTGTATGTCGGGTTCCTCTTCGTCGTCGCGCGCGGCGACCCGGGCAAGCTCACTGCGGCCCGCACTGCGCTCCTCTGGACCCTAGTCGGTGCGCTTATCCTGCTTGGTGCTCAAGTAATCGCGGTTGGTATCTACGAGACCGTACAGGCGCTACGCGTCGGGAATTGATATGACCTTCGCACAATACGTAGGCGACGGTTCAACGGGCATTATTGGCGCACTAAATATCGTCGTTGTACCGGTCATCATGACACTTGCGTTTCTCGTCTTTGTCTGGGGAGTTATCAATTATTTCTTTCTGCAGGGCGCTGATGAGTCAAAGCGGGCGGAAGGGCGCCAGTTTATTCTCTGGGGGATACTCGGCATGGCGTTGCTCTTCTCTGTGTGGGGAGTCGTTAATATTTTGTTATCCACGCTCGGCGTCCTGCCTCCCGCATAGCGTGTCATACTGAGCACATATGAAATCAATCGCCCGCACCATTGTTATCAGCGCTATTTTTATTGCACCAGTTCTTGCATCGGCACAGACCGTTGTAGGGGGCCTTTCGAGCAATGGCAGCGGCTTTCTCGGATTCTCGTGGGGCAATGGGGGTGGCGGCGGCTGGGGCGGGTGCGCCGGCTCAATCTGTGAAGTCGCTGGCACGATTCTTTATATCATTAATGGCGTGTTGATTCCGGTATTGTTCGCGGTTGCGTTTATCGTTTTTCTCTATGGCATTGCAAGTGCATATATCTTCTCAAACGGAGATCCGGAGGAAATTAAGAAAGGGCACAAACTCGTCTTTTGGGGCGTCGTCGCGTTCGCCATCATGATATCGATCTGGGGCCTGGTGAACGTCGTCGTGGGTACCTTCGGTCTCGCCGGCTACTACGCACCACCTCCCCCAACATCGTATTAAAAAGTGCCTATGAATGGGATCAACATCGCGTATCTCCAGTATTATTCGAGGAGCGTTATCGATATCATCAACCGCCTCTTTGTGCCGGTGCTGCTGGCTATCGCATTCATTACTTTCCTCTGGGGTGTCTATAACTACTTCATTCTCGGCGCAACCGACGAGAAGAACCGCGCTGACGGAAGACAGTTTGTCCTGTGGGGTATTATCGGCTTCGCGGTCATTTTCTCGATATGGGGCCTCGTCAATATTGTGAGCGGCACTTTTAATCTCCCGCAGGGCGGCGTCGCGCCGCGTTATCCACTACTGTAAGCAGGGAAGGTTTGACCGCTCTGCCGCGGGAAAGCTATACTTATCAACGTTACCAGCTCACCTACATTATGAAAAAAGTCCTCGCTCTCGTCTCGCTCGCTACCGCCTTCACGCTTCCGCTCGTCTCTCTCGCCGCGATAAACAACGTCTCGGACGTCGGCTCGTTTATCATCAATACGATCAACAACGTCATTGTACCGGTCCTCTTCGCAATTGCGTTTATCTTCTTCCTGTGGGGCGCGTTTAACACTTTCATCTTGGGCGCTAACTCCGATGACGTGAAGGACAAGGGGAAGAACCTTATGCTCTACAGTCTTATTGGCTTCTTCGTGATGGTTTCCATTTGGGGTCTCGTGAATATCCTGACCGGCACCATACGGTTCGGGGATAACACTGGCCCTGCGGGCGGCACGCCGGATGCTGGTGTTCAGATCGGCGATTAATGATCGTACTCGAACGATTCATCGCGAAGGTTGTCACGCAGATCATCAATCCGGTTATCTTGCTTCTCTCCGCGGGCGCCTTTATAGTATTCATCTGGGGCGTGTTTGAGTTTATTGCGCACGCAGGAGATGTAAAGAAGCGCGAGGAGGGACGCAGTGCGATATTTTGGGGGCTCATCGGGCTTGTGATTATCTTCGGAGCGTTCGGCATTATTAATATCGCGCTCGGGACATTTGATCTGGCGCCTATACAAAAGCCGGCTGGTTCATAAAAAAGAAAAACCGCGGCGCCAGGGGCGCCGCGGGCCTAAACAACAGCTCACTCAGGAAGGGTAAGTGGGCAGTCGCCCTTGATCGCCCGGTAGGCGACGTCAACTCTCCCTGTCTCCGCACAGAGACGGTATTCGCCGAGTCCGCGTTTGTTGATACGGTACTCGCTTCGTACCATCTCTTTGGGGAAGCTGCACGCATTGTACCCGGGCAATGCTGCGTCCGGTTCCGAGCCGAACCAATATGAACACGATGTGCCGACTGAACACCGAAGCGTCTTGTACGCGCTTACGGCCGCACAGGTGTCATGTCGCTCTTGATCCTGGTCGTGTCGCATGAGTGCAGCTATGCGAGTTATGGTAATGATGACCAGTAACGCACCGAGCATCAGCAATGTCCATTTTTTCACGTCCGCCGAGATGGGTACACGCGCCCCCGGAGTATCCTTTTTGCTCTCTGGTGGCGCGGGTGGCGGCTTCAGCACTGATGGATTATTAGCCATGTTTGTCCTCCTATTTCTTGTCTTTCAGGCTTTCGATCGCCTTCTCCCCGAGAAGGCGGATCACCTCAGGGAGTCCGGAAATAGTAAACGTCTTGTTATCAACGTTGACGTTCTGTCCTCCAATTGCGGCAATCAAGGTTCCCGCGAGGTCGGGACTGACTCCGTCGTCGTCAATCATTTTCTTCGCAAGCCGAATCACATTCTCCGCCTCGATCCGGAGGCTCTCGGCGGCTTCCTTCTCTTGTTGCTTCTTCGCCGCCGCTTCCTCCGTTGCCGGGTTAGCCCGGACGTTCGGCGTAAAGGCCATTATCCGGCCGAGCCCCCATTTGGCCGCGTTCTCTCTGAACTCGCCGGCATTCGCCATGATTGTGGCAACCGACTCTTTACTGAATAAACACGGGCGGGACTTTTTCCCAGAAGCGTCGGGGACTCCGGTGTCAAGGTACGTCATGCTCCCCAGACGTTCTCTGAAGTCATCGCGAGATCCAGTTGGGTCGGGATCATCCTCTGGTGGAAGCATGACGTAGTCGCTGAAGACCGTCTTTTCGTCTTTTACTCCAATCGGGCTCGCTGCCTGACTGAAGAAGAGGCGCGCTTGCTCAAGGTACGCTTCTTTGAGCGAGTCTTCGGGATTGTCCGTCGCTATGTACAACAACGGATCAATCACCGAGTATTGCACGCGATTTCTCTTCATGGGTTCATCTGAAACCCCGAAGAAAATCAACGCGCCATCTTGCGCACTGATCTTCTCTTGGGGCATCATGACGATGTATTTCTTATCTTCCCCCGGCACGTTTTGGAGAGAACAGAGCGGAAAAATCCAATGGATACCGTTTTCACATATCCAGCCAGTTGGCTTGCCGAGGAAAAGGACGACACCGACCCAATAGAGAGGGACTTCCCGCTGTTGGAGTGTATACATCTCGAAGGCCGCGAGACCGCCGAGACCAATTCCTGCCACGGGGCCGAGCACCTCACCGATGTGCCAGAAATCCAGCACGTAAGCGAAGAGGCTCGACGTTATGAAGTAGACTGCGACGAGGACGATCACACTAACTGCCAGACCAGTGACCTGGCTCGTTTTTGGGCTTATCATGCACTTCTCCTTCCTTTGTGCTGATTGTTTGTTGTTGGATTGCTCAAAGACCTCTTATACCAATGTGCATAATACACTAATCATACTAAAAGTCAAGCAGTGCTGGGGAGAGGAATCTCTCCCTCGTCTCTCGTGCTCGCCGTCGCTCGCATTCGGGCTAGGCACCACCTCGCCGTTTTCTTCTGCTGAAGAAAACATGCTCCGGCGTTCGAGTCCTCTCGAGCACGACGCGCAGGCGTCGTGCTCCCAGCACAATCGTTCGTTCCACTCTCATTTGTGCTGGGGAGAGGAATCGAACCTCCATGCCTTGCGGCGCTAGCTCCTAAGGCTAGTGCGTCTACCAATTTCGCCACCCCAGCTTGTCCTTCGAGGCTTTATGCGAAGAAGGGCATATAGTTACTATATCAGAACCCTGTTGATAACCATTAAGTCCAGCATCTGCATATGGTATAATACCGAGGTATGGATATAAACAGAAAGGAATTGAAAAGGAGAGCTCAATCAATGCGAAAACGTGGCATCAGTTATACCGTTATCGGTCGCGAACTCGGGGTGTCCAAAAGCACTCTGAGCTTCTGGTTGAAAAGCATTCCGTTATCCAATGAGCATCGCGAGCGACTTTATACCGCACGTATTAGAAATATGTCTCTTGGATCACAGAGCAACAAGGAGCGTCGCCGGCGCGAAGTCGAGGCTATTATCGAATCAGCCAAGGCAGAAATATCATCGCCGATTTCGTCAGAAGCCTACCGCCTGCTCGGCGCAGGTCTGTATTGGGCAGAAGGTTCCAAGGGCGGTGCTATTGAAATAACGAATTCTGATCCGCTTTTAATTCTTTTTATGACAGACTGGTTCGCCGATATATTTAAAGTTCCTCCAGTGACATTTAAAGCGTGGCTAAATATCTATCCACAACAGGACGATAGAGAACTTAAGCGATTTTGGTCATCGCTGACCGGCATCCCGATTTCGCAATTTGGGAAAAGTTTTGTGAAGCCAATCTCAAAAGGAATAAAGAAAAATAATCTGTATTACGGAACTATCAAGATACGAGTGCCAAAGAGTACGGATAATAAGCATCGAATATACGGATGGCTTCAAGGCGCATTACATCGATATAAAAAAAGATCAGACACTATACATAATAGGTGGATACACCTGCGAAGCATTGAAAAACCGGTTAATCTCAATTATATTAGGACCATGCGCCCGTAGCTCAGTTGGTTAGAGCAATCGCCTCTTAAGCGATGGGTCCCTGGTCCGAATCCAGGCGGGCGCACCACAGATAGGAAATTATGTTAAGATGAACTTGAACCTGCACCGCTCAAAACCGCAAAAGAACCCGGAGAAAAACATCGGCTCGAACCATGTTTTAATTTTGGAAGAAGAAAATCTTTAGTCATATGATTTCAAGAAAGATAATATTAATTATAGTTTCATTGATTCTATTAGCTGGGATTGGTTTTTATTTTTATGGGTTACCACCTATAAGATACTGGACTAAAACCCCAACCAACTTTGAAGAATGTAAGGGGGCTACTCGAGGGTTTATCATAAAAACTTTGCCTGCTCAATGTGAATTTCGAGGTCAGAATTTCGTAGACCAATCGCAACAAGGACAAGGTGCTAGTTTTGTTCCCGAACAGGATAGAATTCAGGTATCTTCTCCAAATGGTGGCGAGAAGCTAGAAGTTGGCAAGACATATGATGTGCGCTGGACAAATTATTCTGGAAAAGAACCGCTGACTATCGCTCTGCAAGCTACAACACCAAGCAACCAAGTTTCTGTCAAAATTGTTGCTTCCAGTGTTCCCGCCGCCTCAACCGGAACCTACAAGTGGATAGTGACTTCTGAAAGTGCCGAGAACAGATACAGAATTGAAGTTTATCCAGCAGGCGGACGAGAACTCGTTGGTCGTAGCAAAGATTTCTTTACCATTTCCGGTGAAGAGTAATCAACTATTCACCAAAACCGGGACCACTTTGAGGTGCTGAACGGGATTATAATAAAATCTGTTTCGGCTCCGATTTTTGATGCGCTTTTGAATCTTGAAGCGGCGTTCTGTCGAAATCAACAAGAAAGCAATCCCGAACAACCTACTCAAACTAGCGGGTTTATATTAAGCAACTTTCAGTGCGGCGACCCGATAGACGTTCAAACTACAATGAAAAGTGGCATTTTCTGGTGCGCTCAATACTCCGCTTCTTTGAAGCAGATCGGAGACGCTCGTATCCGCAAGCGGGCCGCTTAACCCGTAATCACGAGCCACACCTGCGTGTCCTTTAGCGTAGGCGAGTTTGGATTCACTTCAAGACGGGGTAAGTTGCCGGATCCGGCAACTTTCTCACTCTGTTCGCCTGACTGAGTTATAATTGCGCTATGAAACATCTTTTAAAACTGGTGGGCATAGTACTTCTGTTGTTGGTTGTGCTTTGGATTGCTGTACCGTTTTTGATCCCTTGCCAACTCAAGGTTGAGTCTGCCCTTTATCAGGTCGCAACTGCACCAGTGGCAAGCAATCTGGGCAGCAGTAACAAGACGAAAGACGGACGATTGCGCGTGATCGCTGAGCTATTCCTGCCATTCGAGCAATTACCGAGCCAGTCCTTCCCTTCGTTTGTAAAGATCGAAATGCATAATGATAAGCTCGTGCAAATTCTTGTATCTCCTGAAAATGTTTGTTCCCTCGCGCGGGATTGGCGTATTCGAGTGCTCCGCTTCCCCTTATCGTTTTCTTCATCTTCAGGCTAAGCAGATCGGATTTACTGTGGTCGAACACAATCG
>MFKU01000011.1:0-25646 GCA_001781095.1 Candidatus Kaiserbacteria bacterium RIFCSPHIGHO2_01_FULL_53_31 | reverse complement strand
TTTACTGTGGTCGAACACAATCGAACCTTAATGTACCGCGAATCGATAGCAATCTGCTCACGCACAACCTAAATTCCATCTGTGCCGAGGGTGGGAATCGAACCCACATGAAGGTTTTTAGGCCCTCTCAGGATTTTAAGTCCTGTGCGTCTACCTATTCCGCCACCTCGGCTTGTCCTCCAATGCTTTACACGACGGAGGTCATCTTTTGATGATACTATCACTTCTGTTATCCTCGTAGAACGGCCCGGTGGTGAAGTGGTAACACGACAGTCTGCAAAACTGTTATGCGCGGGTTCAATTCCCGCCCGGGCCTCCGCTTATCTCTGGCGGTTCACCGTTATCAACTTGGAAGTCGATGCGAGGCAGGGGGCCAAGTCGTGCATGCGACTTTAAATAATTTGAGAATGCCTCACGGTGCCGTTCGAGGAAGGCAAGTGCGGAACGAATCTGCTCCTCAGGGAAGACGCTCACGAATACAATAACGCGTTCCCCGTGCGCGAGCGGAATTGCGCGGATGACAGTGATGAGCGATTCAGTGCCGGCCTCACGCGCAATAAATTGTGCTGCCTCGCGTGCGATTACCTCACTCGCGCGCTCGTTGTGCCAGTTCTGCACACGTGCATTTCCGCTCGGCATCATGATTCGGCGATGACGAACGCGATGAGTTCGTCGTTCGGCGCGGCGTCGACACGCGCCTCGATCTCCGTGCCAAAGGTCCCCTCGGTTTTGATCTCTTTAACGTCAGCCCGCGCCTGTTGGAGATTGGCGATGCTGCCGCGAGCAAGCTCGTCTCCTTTGCGGACGATCTTCACTCGATTGCCCACCGTGAGCGCTCCAGAAACGTAGCGTGCACCGAGCACCTGCTTCTTCGAGCTTGAGGAGAACGCTTTCACCACAACAGCTCGACCGAGTTCCTTCTCGAGCGTAACCGTCGGAGCGCGTTCAGAAAGCAGAGTGGCGATTTTCTCGGAAAGTTCATAAATAATAGAGAACGGAAGTATTGAAATGTGATCGCGCTCAGCGAGCTCGTGTGCGATCGAATCCGTTAGGACATTGAACGCGACTATCGTCGCTCCGGACGCAGATGCCGTCTTCACGTCGTTTTCTGAGACGCTTCCCACACCAGAATGAACGATACGAATCATGGCGCGCTCATGCGTAATTTTCGCGAGTTCGTGAATGATCGCATCCACCGAGCCGGCGACATCGGCCTTCACGACAAGCGGGAGTTCGGCGACACCCTCGACTGCGGCACTCGGCATTGCCGTAACCACGGTCGAAGCATTCTTCTCACAGAGCGCCTCTGCGTCTTTTTTATTCTTCGCAATGACGAACAGGGAACCAGCCGCCGGTAGTTTACTGAAGCCGGAAATGCGCACCGGTTCAGAAGGGCCGGCGCTGTCGATTCGCTGCCCCAGAAAGTCTTCGATAAAGCGTATAGGCGCGAAGGCGTCGCCCGCGACGGCAAAACCCTCTTTGGTGAGAGTGCCGTCCCGAATAATCAGGGTCGCAGAAGCGCCGCGTTTCGGATCCTGCGTCGATTCTAGGACGAAGCCAGTCGCACTCGCGTCTAGATCTGCAGTAACCTCAGCCAGATCGGCCGCGAGGAGGACGAGGTCGAGGAGTTCGGGAACGCCTTGCCCCGACTTCGAAGAGATTTCTGAATAGGCAACATCACCGCCCAGCCCTTCGAGGAATATCTCGTGCTCGAGAAGGGAATTCTTTGTGCGTTCGACGTCCGCATTATTTTTATCAATTTTTGTTATCGCGACGATGAAAGGGATGCCGGCCTCTTTAATCGCGACGAGCGCGTCGAGCGTCTGCGGCATCACACCCTCGTCTGCGGCGACGACGAGAATAGCGATGTCAGCGGCTGCTGCGCCGCGGGTACGGAGCGCTTTGAATGCTTCATGCCCGGGAGTATCGAGGAAGGTGACCTTGCGGTCATTGTGGAGCGCAATGTAGGCAGAGACGTGTTGCGTGATGCCGCCTGCCTCGCCGGCAACCACGTTTGATTTACGAATGTAATCAAGGAGAGATGACTTCCCATGATCTATGTGGCCCATCACCGCGATGATGGGCGGTCGTGCTGCCCGCGCCATAATGGCTCCATTTCATCACGAAAATGCTCAGATTGCAAAACGGAAAGAGCACCGACGCGATGTCGGTGCCCTTGACTCCTGAGCACCAGGAGATCGTGAGGAGCGATAAGCTCCTTTGGGAGGAACTAGCCAGTCAAGGCCTTGGGAACTCCGACCGGCGTGAACCGCGGTCGGAAATAAACCGGGAAGCTAGCCCCCGAAATGCCTGCGCATAAGTTAGCATATGACAAGATATTTGTCAAGTAACGCAAAAGACCGTAGAATCGACTGATGTGGTTTAGAAAACGAGTCTATTTAGATAACGCGGCCGGCGCGGGTGGGAACCCTTCGTCGCCGCATAAGGAAGGCCGAAGGTCCCGAGAGATTCTCGAGGGAGCGCGCACCAATATTGCCAGACTCTTGGAAGTGCGGGCCGACGACGTTATCTTCACGAGCGGCGCGACCGAGGCGAACGCGCTCGCTATCCTTGGAACTGCTCGCAGTAGACAGATGGCAGTAGGCAGTAAGAAATTACATGCGCTCTATTTACCGAGCGCACATGCTTCGGTTGTGGAGAATATGCATCAGCTCGCCGAGGAGGGCGTCGAGATCGAGGCATTGCCGATTCGGGACTCGCGCGTCGACACTAACGCGCTTGCGAAGATGCTGAGGGATGAGACAGTGCTTGTCTCGATGGACGCGGTCTGTGGCGAGACGGGAGTGGTGTGGAATACGCGAGAAGTGGCGGAGGTGATTCGTAACGCGAACGCCAGAAGAGCTTCTCTCGCCCCTTCGGGCCTCATAAGAATGAGTCAGCCAGTCGCTGCGACAAGCACTTCTGGCGTTCGCTTGCATGTCGACGCGAGCCAGGCGCCCTTGACCGAAAAGATTACGCGCGCGCATTTCAGGGCCGACATGCTCACCTTTGATGGGTCCAAAGTGGGTGTACGCGGTATCGGGACGCTCGTCGCGCACCGCACTCCATCAATTGGCGGATCGATCGAGCCGTTGTACAGAGGTGGCGGGCAGGAGCGGGGGCTCCGACCGGGGAGCGAAGCGTCCGAGTTGGCTCAATCGTTCGCGGCGGCGCTGCACGCCGCCGTGACAGGTCGCGAAAACTTCCGTGTATCGGCAGAAAAAGATCGGACAGAGCTTATTGCATTGATTACGGAATTCGTGACTGTTCAACACCTGGTGTTGAACATAAATGAGGGGAGGGTACAGGCGCCCAACATTTTAAATATTTCGCTTCTCGGGATTGACACGGACTATCTCGTCGCACTCCTCGATGAGGCAGGATTTGCCGTTTCCACAAGAAGTGCGTGCGAGACAGATTCTGAGGACGGCTCGCGCGCCGTGCTTGCGCTCACTGGAGACGTGACACGTGCTAAGTCGACACTGCGCATTTCGTGGGGTCCAGGCATTCGCTCTCGTGACCTAGTCCGCTTCGCCGAAGCCCTCTCACGGGCTCTTGCCATTTGCCGTTGATATCATTTTGTCCTGCTATGTGCTATAATGGCACTATCAACTCAGCGCTAATTGCGAGAAACGATCGAGTCTTATCGATTAGCTTCCTGTGTTTGATGTATTACTAGCTCTTCTCTTACATCATATGCAAGAAGGAACAATTGCCCGTCTTATCGCAGACAAAGGCTTCGGATTCATCAAAGTCGATGGTCAGGAAAAGGATCTCTTTTTCCACACCAACGAGCTTGTTGGCACCACCTTTGAATCGCTTCGCGAAGGAGACAAAGTGACTTTTGAAGTCGCGGACAGCCCCAAGGGGCCGAACGCGGTCAAGGTCTCGAAGGTTGCGTAAGCAGCTGACGCAAAAAACCGCCCTCGCCACCTGGCGAGGGCGGTTTTTTTGTTATACACCGTTGACGAATTTTTCCCTTGCGTGTCTCATATGTGTGCTATGCTCTTCAGATATGGATGAAAAAACAACGGGATACTGCGTGAAGTGCAAGGTGAATGGTCGCGAGATGAAGGATGTAGAAAAAGTTGAAATCAAACCGGGTCGTCCTGCTGCGAAAGGCAAATGCGCCGTCTGCGGCACCGGGATGTACAAGATTCTGCCGAAAGCTGCCGCTACGGTGGCCGCATAGCCTCTATCCCCATCTTTTGCTTGAGAGGCATACAGAACGCCCGCCGAGCGTATACTTGTGTATATGACGGATGATAGCGGCGGCGAGAGCATCGACGAGGTCGTTCCAAAACTACCCGGAATGCCGCATTATCACGGCGATGAAGTGCGCGGTCTTTTTGTACTTGGTGCGCTGACGATCATCTTTGCTGAATCTACAGGCGCGGAGCATCTGCCTCTCTCGACGTTTACCGCCGTTCTATCAGCCGCGCTTCTCGTAATCGCTGCGGGTATCACCAATCCGAAACAGCTCTGGATCCACTGGGTGAACGCATTTTTCGCGGCCATGGGCACTCTCCTATTCGGCACTTCAGCAGTTACGAGCTATCGAGCGGGCATTAGCATTTTCGACCCCTCTTTCGTATACGTTGAGGCACTCGCGCTGATTTCCCTCCTCGCACTGTACTTCACGACGCGCACCATTCGCGGCATTCTCCTGCGGCCTACGCTCATCTAACATGTTCTCGCGGGACAGTTCTCCTGCGTGGTATGATGCCCGCATGTCTTTGCAGAGTTTCATTCTTAAGCAATATGCGCGCTGGAAGCTGCGAGACGTCCCTGAGGCACAGCGTGAACAGATGACCGCGTTGGTGTCGAGAGATCCCGAGCTTTTCAAAAAGATAGGCGAGGAGATCGAACGCCGCAAGAAAGGAGGTGAGAGCGAGATGAAGGCGAGCATGGATGTCATGAAGAAATATCGCTCGGAGCTGGCGAATCTGATGCAGAAATAGACGTATTCACAGGATATCCATCGCCGAGAATCTTTTATTCATGGGAATATTATGAAATGACACATATGAACTATAGAACCATTGTAGGGCTTGCAGTCGCGATGGGGCTTATGACGGGAGTAGGATTGCCGGTAGTAGCCGGCGGGGCGGTACAAAAGGATCTTTCGTCTGACCGGAAAATCGTCGTTTTCAATGATGATGTCTCGCTCTCCGAGCGGGATGCCGCCCTCGGCGATTTGGTGCAGAACCGCATCAAGCGCTTGACCCGCGCTCTGTCAGCGGATGTGCTCGAGGGCGTGGACGCTGGAAGGCTTCGCGAGCTCTCGCAGAATCCGAGCGTGAAGCGCATCGATGACGATGTGACTGTGTACGCGCTCGAGCGCGTCGAGCGTCTTGCACGTGGTGGTACGCAAGTAAACGCTGCCGCCGCACAGGTACTCCCTTGGGGCGTCGATCGCATCGATGCCGAGCTTGTCTGGCCGACAGGTAATAGCGCGGATCCGATCAAGGTTGGTGTTATCGATACGGGCATTTCGCTCTCGCATCCTGATCTCGCCGCGAACATTAAGGGCACCTACAACGCTATCAAGCCACGGCGAAGTGCGAATGATGATAACGGACACGGATCTCACGTGGCCGGCATCATCGCGGCTCTGGACAATGGCGTGGGCGTTGTCGGGGGAGCGAAGCAGGCCAATCTCTATGCCATTAAAGTGCTTAATTCAAGTGGTTCCGGCTATCTTTCGGACATTATTGAGGGTATCGACGTCGCGATTGCGAACAATCTGAACGTCATTAACATGAGTTTGGGCACGACCGCCGATGTACAGTCATTCCACGATGCGGTGATCCGTGCAAATAACGCAGGCATTACTATTGTCGCTGCCGCGGGTAACAATGGAGGCGCCGTGAACTATCCCGGGGCTTATGCCGAGGTCATCGGCGTGAGCGCAACTGATTCCACGAACATCATCGCCTCATGGTCGAGCCGAGGGCCGCAGGTAGATCTTGCCGCCCCGGGCGTGTCGATATATTCGAACTACAAAGGGACCGGATACGCAACGCTCTCTGGCACTTCGATGGCGTCGCCGCATGTGGCTGCAGCCGCCGCCCTCCTTATGAATCGGGCGATACGGAGCGAAGAAGACGAAAATGCGAACGGGAAATGGGACCCGTCTGAAGTGAGAGCACGTCTCCAGGCGACCGCGACCGATCTCGGTGCCGCCGGTGCGGATTCGTTCTACGGCGCTGGGCTAGTAAACGTTTTCGCCGCGGTGCAGTAGATATTTATTATGAAATAATTTGACACTCACGACAAGTTGACAGAGTTGTGCGCGTCTGCGACGATGCGCTCAAATGCGAATGAGAGCGGAGCACTCACGTGCCTCCGCTCTCTGCTCTACAATCAAAATCAATCCACATCGCCGTCGCCGCTCACTGCGTACGAGTTCAGAGCGGGCCCGAGACCACAGCTTACGCTGACTTTCCCACGGTCTTGGGCCCTCTCTGAACCCGTACAGGTCTCAATTGATGCGTATAGTCTAGCAGTCTGACACGCTATAAATCGTGAAGCACAGCGAAAAATGAAGACAGTGAAGCCGGCCATAGACCAAAATGAAGATTTTCATTGACAATTCATGATGCTTCAGACGATAATAGGGGCAACCTGCCGTGGTCTCCCCGACCGCGATAGGGGCATACGGGGAAAGTCAGCGCTGTAACGCGATGATGTTTCCTGCAACCCACTACACCAATGCCGTCTGTGCGACGAACAAAACGCGAAGCGTAGGAGCGCTTCGCGTTTTCTGTTTCCTGCATTGAATTCTACGGCACGATCCCCGACGTGTCGGGGATCGTGCCGTGGACTTCAGTCGAAGCCACGAGGGTCGATACCCAACTTCATGCCGTCCGTACGGAGGCATGACGGAGGACATTAAAAAGAACAATTAACTAGATCGTAAATATGACAAAGTATTTTGGGAAGGTAGCGGCAATCGCGACTGCTCTCGGCATGCTCGCGGTAGCAACACCGGCATTCGCGAGTGGTCATGGTCATGACCGTGGTGGCAATGACGTCTCGGTGACCAACAACAACAGTGCAGTCGTTATTAACCACACAGACGCTTCGGCTTCGACTGGCGGTAACTACGCGGGCGGCAGCGAGGGCGGCAATGGTGGCGACACTGGTGAGGCCGAAGTCGAAGACGGTGGCGGTAACGCAGCCACGAGCGGCAACGGTGGCACAGGAGGCGACGGTTCTGATGGCGGCTACATCGATACTGGCGATGCAACGGCAACCGCTGGTTCGCTGAACGTCGTAAACAGTAATCTCACACGTGTTACGGGTGATGATTGCGGTTGCGAAGGAGATCGCGGCGGCGACACGTCCGTACGCAATCATAATCGTGGCTTGGTGGTCAACCACACTGACGCATCTGCTGACACTGGCGACAACAAGGCCAAGGGTAGCGAGGGCGGCAATGGTGGCGACACTGGTGAGGCCGAAGTCGAAGACGGCGGCGGCAACTCTGCTGACAGCGGTAACGGTGGCGCAGGTGGCGATGGTGGCATAGGTGGGACGGTTCTTACTGGCAGCGCGGTAGCAACATCGCGTTCAGTAAACGTCGTCAACACGAACATCACGCGCATTCGACGCTAGTTAGTCCTTTCGGAGGAGCCAGGACCTCGTGGTCCTGCCCTCTGGAGAGTCTTTCTTGGGGAAAGGAAGCTTCTCCTGAGGGAAACCTCATTAGCAACTTATTCACAAACGTATGACGAAAACACTTAAAGAGGGAGCGATCGGCGCAGCGCTCGGGCTCATGCTTGTGGCTTCTCTGTTTTCAAGTGCGGCAACGGCGCACGCGGCGAATGTCGTCGTGAACGGCGATTTCGAAGCGCCGGTAGTCGGGGCACCCCAATTGTGGGATGTCTTTGTAACCGCGGCAGTCTCTGGCTGGACCATCGAATGGATGGATCCGACTCCTGCGGCAGGCAAGCCGACAGACGCGAATCTCGAGCTGCATCGTGGAGTGAACGGCTGGCTCCCGCAATTGGGTGACCAGTATGCAGAGCTTGATACTGACTGGGACGGACCGACCGGGTCAATCAATAACGAAGCCGCATCGGTACGCATCTACCAGGACGTGCCGACAACGGCAGGGTGCACGTACGCTCTCAGCTTCTGGTTCTCTCCGCGTCCGGGCACTCCCGCATCGGATAACGTACTCGCTGCGTTCTGGGACGGCACCCAACAAGGTGCTGATATCACTGCGGCTGGCGGTAGCCAGACAAGCTGGACACAGTACAGTTCTAACGTAGTTGCGTCTGGGGCAACGACGCGCATCCAATTCGAGGATCACGGAACTGCCAATTCACTTGGAACATTCCTCGACAACGTCTCTGTTGACGAGGTCTCGTGCCCACCCCCACCTCCTCCCCCGTGCGAGCACGAGAATGTTTGTTGTTCGGGCGATGTCGTGGTACACAACAGCAATCACGCGAAGGTCATTAACAGCACGAGCGCGAGTGCCTCGACGGGTGGTAATGTCGCAGGCGGTTCAGAGGGCGGCCGTGGCGGCCGTAGCGGCAAGGCCGAAGTCGAGAATGGCGGCGGCAACTCGGCGAACAGCGGTAACGGCGGCGCAGGCGGCGATGGAGCAGCCGGCGGTCTTATCCAGACTGGCAATGCAGGAGCATCGGCAGGGACACTCAATATCGTGAACACGAATCGCACCCGCGTTCGCAGATAATCAGTTGGAAGCGGGGGAGTTCGCTCCCTCCTTCTCGTGAGGACCCGATGGGCGTCGGATCTTCACAGAGGGAAAATGAAAAAAATAATCACCTCACGTCATATGCAATTTCGCATCACTGCACTCGCGGTTGTGTTCGTGCTGCTCGTGGGGGTCACGTGGCCGGCGACGCATACGTATGCCGATGATGCACCCGTTTCCGATGCCCCGCCCGCGCAATCGGAGGAAGCGATAGATGCTCCAGTTCAGCCCGACACCGTCGTGGATACCGGCGATGCATCCTCCGTCGCAAACGCCGAGAACGACATCAATACCAGTACATTCACGACTCCTGACGCTCTATCACCGGACCCGGTTGCGAGTACGACCTCAGACACTGCCGCCAGCACTGATGAGAGTTTTCATGACGAAGCCGGCAGTATCACGATTGACGCCGAGAACGTCGCATCGACGACGAACACCACATCGGCTGATGCGACGACAGGCGATAACGCTGCATCTGGAGAGGATGGGAACGCACTCGTGAATACGGGCGATGCGTATGCTTCGGCAAATGCCGTTAATCTTATAAATACGAACGTTGTTGATTCTTCAGGATTAATTGAGTTTAGCGACTTCTTTATGGCGCTCGGGATCGACCTGCGATCACTCGACCTCGCCTACTTCACCGCGAGCACAACGGCAACTTCAACGTGTTCGTTCGATGCTTGCGCGGGCGGAAATCTTTTCGTAACGTCGGACAATACGGCGACTACGACGAATATCGTTTCCGCGTTCGCGAGCACGGGAGACAACGTCGCCTCCTCGACCGGTGCTAGCGCGACCATCATGACGGGTGACGCCTATGCCTCTGCAAACGCCGTTAACGTTATCAATACGAACATTGTGAAGTCGAAGTATCTCCTAATCGGCATAAACAATTTCGGCACCCTCACGGGTGATTTCGTTCTGCCCGGCGCGGCATTCTTCGAGCAATTGCTCGCGAGAAGCGGCGGCATCTCCGGTGTGACCATCACATCGAACAACTCGGCAGACGTTACGAACGCTGATTCGGCAAGCGCCGAGACCGGCGGCAACACTGCGACAACGACGAGCGGCAGTGCAACAATCCTCACCGGCGACGCGCTCTCGAGTGCCACCACATTGAATCAGGTGAACACTAACTTCGTTGGTGGGACGAGCATCTCGATTCTCTTCCGCATCTGGGGCAATTTAACGGGTGCTATTCACGGCCTCCCTGCTGGGTTGTCATGGCGGCAGACGCCCGAAGGCATTCTTATCACAAATGTCGGCGATTCGAGTGGCGGCTCTGATATCGGTCGACTCGTGAGCGCATCGTCCACCAACAAGGCATGGCTAATGAACAGCGTGGACGCTCGTGCGCAAACAGGGAATAACATTGCGAACGGACTCGGTGGCGCTGCCATCATGACGGGTAACGCGTACGCCGCTGCGAACTCGGTCAATATCGTGAACACTAACCTTATCGGCACGAACTGGATCGAGGCGATTTTCAACGTGTTTGGAGATCTCGACGGCAATATCGCCTTCGGCCATCCGGATCTCTGGCTTGGTGCGACGGCACAAACGCCGAGTCCAACTCTGCCGGGCGCGAACGTCACGTTCACCTTCACTGTGGCTAATCGTGGTGATGCCGACGCAAATCACGTTCAGCTCTCGCCCGAGTTCTTGCCGGACATGCTCGATTTCGATGACGACGTGTCATGGGATCTTGGTACTATCCGCGTCGGAGAGACCGAGGAGTTTACGTATGATGCACGGACGGGCGCTGTTGCTGCGGGCGGATCAGTCACTGTGCCCGTGTCCATTACCGCGACGAGCGATGAGACCGACAATAATCCCTCCGACAATACCGATGATCTCACCATTGTCGTCACGAATCCGCGCATTCGCCACACGGGGGAAACCGTGCGGCATAGTTCTACCGCAGAGCCGGAACTATCTATCGTGAAAATAGCGGATGCGATGGCGACGACCGCACCTGCGACCGTCAACTATACGATTGATATCACCAACACCGGAGGACCGGCATATGAAGTGCTCGCGACCGATACGCTCACGGACCCTGCCGGTGAGGTGATCAGTACGCAATCGTGGGATCTCGACACAGTTTTCAACGGGGACGAGATCAAGATTACGTATTCAGTCGTTTTCGATAGTGAGTCAGAGCCGGGAGAATATACGAACACGGTCACCGTTACGGGAAAGAGAGGGGCAAGCGCCGATGCGGTACTGATCGAGACTCTCACCGCGACGCGCGGATTAACCATAAGGCCGTCGTCTCAAGAGCTCGTGTGCGAACAGTATCTGACCTCGTATATCCGCCCAGGCGGGACGAATGACGAGGAGCAGGTGCGCAAATTGCAGACATTCCTGCGTGATTCCGAATCAGAGAATGGCGTTACGGTGACAGGTACGTATGACAAAGCGACAATAGCGGCTCTCAAGCGTTTCCAGCAGAAATACGGAGATGAGATCCTCGCGCCGTGGGGCTATAACACCCCAACAGGTTTCGTGTACTACACGACGCAAAAGAAGATTAATGACGTGTGGTGCACCGGCCGCCGCAGTTTTGCACTCACGCAAGATCAGATCGATGAGATTAGATCCACGCGACAACTGCTCCTCTCGCGCCCAGTGTCGTCTCCGAGCACAAATGCGGACGGTTCAGCTACCTCGACCGTTCCAGCTCAGGAGATAGCTCTTCCACCGGGCATCGAAGTAGGTGTCGCGCCAGCGCCGAATATTGACGGTGGGAAAGCGCCGCCAGCGAAGCGCTCGTGGTTCTCGCGGCTTCTCGATACACAGCGGTCACTTATGGCGAACGTGCTGGACGCGTTCAGTGCTATCGAGGATATCATTGCGCTCAAGTAGCGTTACGTGCGTAGACGCGTAAGATATATCCAATGTACCGATATTTTAATTTCTTTTTGAGTGTGATGCTTAGCGCGATGACTATCGCTCTACCTGTGCCGGCGTTTGCACTCGTGGTCAACAGTCAATCCTCCGCTTCTACGGGCGGCCAGACGGTGACAGGAGGCCAGTCAGCCGTCACAGGCGATTCTTCAGCCTCAGCACAATCGACGACGATTATTAACGCCAATGATAACGGCGGAACGATCAATGTGGACGTGGAGACAAAGAGTAATGGTGTCGAGAGTAGGGAATCGGTGAAGAAGAGCTTTACTGCGGGGGAGGAAGTCAATGTCGACGTGGCGACGACGTCGCCCGGTGCGAAGAGCACGGTGCAAATATCTCTCCAGCCACCCTCGAGCACGACGAGTTCGTCTCTCGCGGCAAGCACGTCAGCTGAGGATGAAATTGCGACCACGACCGGCCTCCGAACATTTGTGTATAATGTGTTCGCGAATCTTCTCGCGAAGCTCTCAAGCTGGTTCCCGTTCTTTTAGTTTGAGTGGAGCTAGAACCCGCCCGAAACGAGTGCAGGGATAAGCAGTCCGACCATGCTAAGCGACAGCAGCACGACAATGACGATAGCAATAGCTCGTTTCATAAGGAGAGGATATCAAAAATAGAAAAGACGGCAAGTATAAAAAGCACGACCCGTCGAGTCCCATAGGGGACTCGACGGGCGGAGAGGTCAAGACGAGAGGCGCGTGCGAATGACGGTGTAGAGCCAAATGCCCATGCCCGTGACACAGAGAATCTTTGACGGCGCCGTGCCGTAGTTGAATGAACCCGCGGCTACGTACATCGCAAGTCCGACGACAGCGTAGATGCCGTTGCGGCGATTCACGCAGAAAATCCGTGCTGTGAAGTACAGCGCAGCGAGAATCGCAATGAGTGGCACGACATGGTCGGCGGCGATATCGAAGAACAAACACACAAAGAATCCAACCACGAGCGCCGCCAGCACACACGTAAATACGTAGGTGACAACTTCGTGCCCGGTCTTCAGTCCTTTACCCTTCGTGGGCAGAAGGAAGTGAAGGGTCCGGAAGCCACTGCTCGAAGGTGGATTTGTGCCCGTCAGAGGCATGAAGCCCGTAGCGCGGTCAATTCTCATATCTTTGGCCATTTACTCCTCCTTTTAACGCGGCAAGGCCTGCCGCTAGCATTTCTTCTGAGACATATAGTAGCATGGTAGACACCGAGCGTCAAGTCCTTATTGCATAGCATAAAGGCCGCCGGGATGAAATCACCGGCGGCCCTACGGGCCTTGGCTACAGCTGCCGATTCTCATAATCGGCAAGTCTCTTGGAAGTCCTGTTGGTATCGCGCAATATGTAGACAATGAGGCCCAGGAAGACGACCGTTAACAGGTACTCCATTTTGCTCTCCCTTCGAGTTCGTCTGGGGTACGTAATAACACTTTTGTACAATCCAGCAAGCCCCCTCAGTGCGTATTCTCCTTGATCATATCCCGCTCGATGTCGGCGAAGGAGCCGCCAACTTTCTTGCTGGGGTTGAAGATGTTTAAGGGGTCAAATATTTCTTTCGTTTCTGCAAAGAGCGCAACCATTTCCGGGCCAAAGAGCATTGGGATGTAGGGCGTGCGGATGATACCGTCGTTGTGCTCGCCGGTGGTCGTGCCGCCCTCTGCGATCACGAGCTTGTAGACCTTCGGCGCGAGCTCGAGAATGATCTTTCTATTCTCCTCTTTGGTGAGATCCATAAGGGGGATCAAGTGGAAGTTCCCGTTGCCGACGTGGCCTGCGATCGTGTAGGTCATGTGCTCTTTGTACTGGTCGAGCAGTGCATTCAACTTGGGCAAGAATTCTGGATAGCAGGAGGGCGGGACGACGAAGTCGTCGATAAAGGGCACGGGGTAGAGGTCGTGCATATTCTTGCGAAGTAAGGAAAAACTCTCGCGACGCACGATCCAATATTTCTCTGACTCTTTTTCATTCTTTTCAATTTTGATGGTCAGATTGAAATCAGCCAGAGCCTCCTTGGCCGCTGTCGCTTTAGCATCGGCCTCTTCAATATTCTCCTCAGCGAACTCAGCCATGAGGATGAGCTCTGGCACGCCGCCAGTGGCCATGAGCGCTGCCTCAGGGATGAAGTCAATACCGAGCCGAGCAGCCTTCACCCAGCCCATCTGCGAGAGCATGGCAGGGAGGAACTTGATCGCGAGCTCGAAGGTGTGCTTGTCATATGATTCAAACGATTCGGGATTGAAGCGCAGCACGCGGAGTACAATCTCGGGGAGGATGTTGAGGTCGTTGAGGAAGATTACGACCATCGCGCGGTGCTCCTTGGGCTTCACGAGCCCGAGCTTCGCCTTGGTCCAGAAAGCGAGCGTGCCCTGCGAGCCGCAGATGAGCTTCGCAAGGTTAAAGGCGCCTGTCTTTGGGTCACGGACGCGCAAGAGACCATAGCCAGCGGAGTTCTTTGAGACTTTCGGCTCGTGCGCCTCGATAAGTGCTGCGTTCTTGGTGATGAGATCATCCATCTTGCGGTAGATATCGCCTTCAAGATTTTGCAATTGTTTTTTCTCTTCGAGCTCGGTGGGCGTAAGGGGGCCGAAGGTCGCCTGAGAGCTGTCAGAGAGGACAACGTCCATCTCTTCGATGTAGCGCTCTGTCTGGCCATATTCAAGCGTTCGCTCACCGGCAGAATTATTCGCCACAATGCCGCCCATGGCGGCTAGCTCGCGGCTGGCAGGGTAGGAGGGAAGTATCAAATTTTTTTCAAGCGTCGCCTTCTCAAAATCGCGGTAAAATACGCCTGGTTCAGTCACCGCATATCCATCACTGTGGGACATCGGAAGTCCTACATTGGAGACATCGCCCATGTTGTTCATATGCTTAGTGAACGAGACCACGACACTGGTCGTGAGTGGCCCGCCGGACATGTCGGTGCCCGCAGCACGAGCAGTGACGGAAACGTCACTGCTCGTGCTGCCCTGAGCCTGTCGAAGGGCTGCCACTTCCTTAACCACCGCGCTCACATCCGCCGCATCCTGCGGATACACCACCACCTGTGGCATCCGCGTGAACATCGACGCATCCCGACTGTTCTTTTTTAAGGTCTCCGCATCATCGACCACCTCTCCTTTCACAACGCCCTGTAGCGTATTCTTTAACTCCTCATTTGTCATCGTTTCCTAGTATATACTAGGAAACTTGCATGAATCATGTTCGAACCGATTTCTACCTCTCCCAGACCTTATCTTCAGGGGCGAAATCGACTTGATATTCAGGAATACCCAGCGAAATTCCGTACCGCTTCGCTTCTTTATAGAGAATTGGATTTTTCAGGTCAACTTTAAATACTTTTCCTCGATAAATGATATAATGATATTTTTCGTTCTTGAAATCTGCATACCAATTATGTTCTTTCTCTAAGTACTGGCTTAATTGTTCAGTAATCTTCTCGACATTTCCTTCTGGAATCTCTACAGTATGCAGCGTCCACTGTTTGAGATAGGGAGTATTGTGTTCTTTAGTAACGGTCTCCACCTCTGTCGAAACGATTCGTACGTTTTGAAGGACTTGTTTGTTATCTAAACTTTCTTCAATGATAACGCCTTTGTAATCCATATTTTACTATTTTAACCCGCTTTTTTATGTTTTGCTTTGCTCGTAAATCTGAGTATCGTATCCCTTCATTTCTTGATCAGTGCGGGATAGGTCCACTGATTTAAATGCGAACCAGTATATAATATAAAAAGATAGACCCCGAACTGCCGCAGCAAGTTCGGGGTCGGGGGATGCCATGTAATTATCCCTTGCACCGAGAGGGCATCATCTAGTGCTTGGTATCCCTGTTTGTCTCCTGACTGACCGAGAAACGTCCTTGTCAGGAACGTGGCTGTTCTCATACCGGACCGCCACGCGTCCTATCGGTAGGAATAGGCTAGCATGCCAGACTCTGGCTGTCAAGGGATCTCAGAGCGAAAGGAGGGCAGCTCCAATCGCTGCCAATAGAAACCCAACGCCTTTGGTCGCGGTGATTTGCTCGATGATGAAGATCTGATACAGCGCTGGGACGGCCACCTGCACGACGATCGCAAGCACAAACAATGCGCTTACCTCCTGCGGAGTCGTTCGTGAGAGCATGCTGTTGAAGAACAGAAGCCCAATGGCCCCCGAAACTCCAGCTCCTATTGCCATCCACCAGTTTGCGGTGGCAGTGACTCCACCTGTCGCGATCGCTAGAGGGGAGACACATACCAAGATCACGGCAGAGAAGACCATGGCACTGGAATTACCGCTGATTCCGCTCCGATTCATCAGGAGTGGCCATATGCCGAAGAATATTCCTGCCAGTACTGCTTTAACCACGAGACTGTCCATCGTTTATCCTCCTTTTCCTGCTTGAATGCTCGCTTAGCGACGGGCCCATCGGCTCGACGTTCTGCCAAGATTTATATTACACTAGAATGTAGCTGTCAATTATTATTTATTCCGCCAATGTAAACGGATTATAGTCGATTCCGCGGTCGTAAATATCCATACCCTCTGCGCGTTTCAGCCAATTGACGATTAGATAGGTAATTGGCGTGACAACTATCTCGTACGCGACCTTGAGCAAATATCCAGAAACGAGAACGGTGAGGAGTGCCGCAAGAGGAAAGACTCCGTAGAAAGCGATGAACGTGAAAAGGACAGTATCAACACCTTCACCGACGACCGTTGAGCCGATTGTGCGCATCCAGAGATGCTTTCCATTCGTCCATATCTTCATGCGAGATAGCACGTATGAATTGCTGAACTCCCCGGCGAAGTAGCCGATGATTGAGCCGAGCACGATGCGCGGCACCGCGCCGAGGATGAGATCGTAGGCGTTTTGATTCTGCCAGAAGGGCGCTGCAGGCATGACTTGTACCAGCCAATAGACAAGCGACATCAGCACGAGAGCAGCCAGTCCTGACCAGATGATCTTGCGACTCGCCTTATAGCCGTACACCTCGGTCAATATATCGCCGAAGATATAGCTCACAGGGAATACGAGGATGCCGCCGGCAATAGAGAACGGCCCGATCTGCACTATCTTCACCGCCACCGTGTTGGCTATCATCAGCACTGCGACGAACAGTATCGATATATAGAGAATGTACTTACTCCGATTCACAATGTCGCCCCGCGGTTCCGTTTCCATATTAGTTCGTAACTCTAGTCATGTGTGCAGTATAACCTGGCTCGCAGCTAGCCATCAGGTGTGATAACTTCATGAAGATGAAGAGAACAACGGTTCCGCTAGTATTTTTTCTCCTGAGTGTGCTTCTCCCTGCATTTGCCGCCGCGAATACTTTTCCTGTAACAGTGGATTCTCTCCCGGGTGTTAAGGAAGGAGAAGGATTCGCATTTCAGATTACCGACAGCGATTATCTCAACATAACGCTAACGAGCTCGGAGCCGATCAGGATGCGGCTGGAGTCGGTTCCAAATATCATTACGATGCGATCTGACGCAGCGGCGAGCTCAACATCGGCTACTTCTACACTGATCACGATACGGGGACTATTGCCAGATACACCCTATTACAAATATCAGGATAGCTACCGCAATCTCGAGCTGCTTTTCTCAAGCACGGAGGGGAAAGTCACGTATACACAGGACATCTCGCACCCGCATTACATTTTTATACAGCCGACGAAGAGTACAAAATTTATCAGCAACAATTCGACGGGAGGCGATTGCGCGTCTATCGGCGTGTGGAATGCCTCAATACTTACCTGCACACTCACCACCGACCTCATTGAAACTGTAGAGATCGATGGCGATGGCATCACACTCGATGGTGCGGGCCACACCTCAACCGGATCGCACACCGGCAGTGGTGTCTACCTGGATGAGCGATCTGAGGTAACGATCAAGAATATGCGCTTTAGGGATTTTTCCTTCGGCATAAGTCTGAACGCTTCAGTCGGTACCCATATCGAAGACAATATTTTTGAAAATAATGACTACCAAGCAATCGTCTATTACAATTCAAACAAGAATACCGCCTCACGCAATTCAGTATCGCTTCCCATTCCGTCGAGATTTAGGCGGCAAGGATTTGCCATTTTCGAGTCTCGCGAGAATGTGTTCCGTGACAACACGGTCTCGCTCAACCAGAAAGTAACTATCTCGGCAAGGAATCAGGGAATCTTGCTATTTGATTCAAATGATAACGCGCTTATAGCGAATAGCGTTTCTGATACGTATCAGGCGATTCTTCTTTTCAATTCGAATGATAACGTCATACGCGATAACCTCGTGCAGGATACTCTCGGCGAGGGATTTATGCTTTATCCTCCGTCTCGTGAGAACAAGATTTACCACAATAATTTCATACGTAACAACATTTCCGCGACTGATTACGAAGGAGAAACCAATGTGTATAGTTTGCCGTTGCCCGACGGTGGCAATTACTGGGACATCTTCGATGAGCCATCAGAAGGGTGTACCGATACAAGTGGTGATGGCATCTGCGATGCCGCGTATAATTTCCCTTACACGCAGGACGCACTTCCTTGGACAAAAAAGGACGGCTGGAAGAATCCGCCTGCGCCGAAAGTCTCGAACGTCCTTTTTCTTCCCGGGGTCGAGGCGAGTCGTCTCTACTATCGCGGCGCGCTCGGCATCGAGCATCAGGTATGGGAACCGAACTACCACACCGATATTCCGTATCTCGAAATGAATGCGGACGGCACGAGCAAGTATTCGCTGTATACGAAAGATATTGTTGAGCGAATTGGTGCGCATAGTGCCTATCAGACCGTCATTGATAAAATCTTTGGCAGCAATTTCGATACCTACGGCGGTTTCCAAACCTATATGGACGGTCTTGTCGCTTCGACGACGTTAGGGCTGAAGGAGTGGCGCGCCTATCCCTATGACTGGCGCTATGACGTGCGCGATGTCGTCGAGAACGGAACGTTGACGAAGCTTGAGGGGAACATCGAGCGAGTTTTTCTGAAGGATGTTCTGCGAGAAATGGCGTCCACCTCTGCGAGCAAGAAGGTCACCATCGTTGCGCACAGTAACGGGGGACTCCTCGCCAAAGCGCTCGCACTCTCGCTCGGCGCTGACGCGCCGAACTATATCGATCGCATTGTCATGATCGGTACGCCGCAATGGGGAACGCCGAGCGACATCGGTGTGATGCTCCACGGCGACGACCAGACGCACGGTCTCGGTCTCATTTCAAATGCGAGTGACGTGCGCGCGGTGATCAAGGACATGCCGTCGCCCTATGGCCTTCTTCCCTCGGCAGAATACTTCGCGCATATTGACGATCCCGTTGTCACCTTTAGCTCGGACGGATCGCTTGCAGGCAAGTATGCGTCGAACTTCGGCACTGCCCTATCCTCTTTTTCTGCACTCGTGGACTTTCTTGCAAACACTGCAGGTCTGAACGCGCAGGCGGGGAGTGCCGGCGATCTGCGCACGCCACTTGCACTCTCGAGTACGCTCATTGATAAAGCCGTCGCGACGCATAGCGCGCTCGACGCGTGGACACCGCCGGCTGGCATCACGGTAACGGCAATCGCTGGCTGGGGACAGGACACCGTGAAGGCTCTCGCCTATACGACGAAACGGAAGATGTCTTGCAATAGCCAGAGCGCCGTGGCAAGCCCATCTCTCTGCGCAGAGATCCAATATCTCGAACATTCACCCGTCACGACCCAAAACGGCGACGGAACAGTCGTGTCCCCGAGCGCAGTGGGGGATACAGCGGAGCATTTATATTTCAACGCGGATGCGTTCCGATCTGACGCACGCGGAAATATTACTCACCAGGATTTAACATCAGCAGGGCCAATTCAGAGCACAATATTTAAACTATTAAGGAATTCAGATGTAAGTGAGGAATATGTCTTCGACGCGAAGCCCCCCGTTGGTAACAACCCCATAACACTTCGTATTAGTTCTCATTCCCCAGTCAACATTGTCGTGACTGACTCAGAGAATAACGAGAGTGGGGTTGTGCCCATTCCGGGCAGCGACTTTGCCGGTGTGAAGAGAGACGTTCCTGAGAGCTCTGTACAGGTGTTCGACGACGAGCAATACATCAGCGTTCCAAAGAGCGGCGCATACGCGATCGTTGCGACAGGATACGGTAACGGATCCGCAACACTCAATGTCGACGCGATTGGTAGCGACGGTGGTATCACCGCTAGCACGACATTCTCGAATATCCCTACATCAGCTAACTCGATAATTAAGTTCGCTGTGAAAGATGGCTCCGCAACGCTGCCAGCTGTCGATGTGGATGGCGACGGGGTGACAGATTTTACTGCGATTGCAATCACTCCGAGCACCAACCCTCTTGCGTACCTTCGCTATATGAAAACCGTGATTAACATCCTAGAGCTGCCGCAGGGAGCAAAGAGCCCTCTTCTTGCCGAACTATCGTTTATCGAGCGGCAACTAGCTACGAAGTCCAAAAAGAAGCCACCCGCACTATTCTTCGACGTGCAAAAAGTGCAGTTCAATGTTGTCCTCGGTGTCGCCTCGAAGCATATCGATAAGCAAGTTGAAAAAGAGTGGATATCAAGCACGAATGCGGAGATTATTCTTGGTATGATACGTGAACTTAAGATGCTGCTTAAATTATGATGCTTTGGTATAAAAAAATTACTGTATTTATAGCGGCAGGAGTTGTATATCTAATCGGACAGTATTTTCGAGGGATGTGGTTTGTTGACACGAATTTCCCAAATATTTGTAGGTCGTATATTCAGAGTGGTAAAACATACTGCAACTCTCCCTATCTCGATACACTCGGCTGGCCCCTCATCGACCTTGGCCAGATGCTTGGCGTTGTTGCGATCATACTGCTCGCTGCAAATGCCGAGACTTTCCGCAAGTGGGTCAAGTTTTCTCTTTACTATATCCCTATTGTCGTCCTCCTCGACATACTGATTTATCCAAGCATCAATATTGGATTAGGTTTTTTGAGCGGATACCAGCCCACGAACTATTTCCTCGGCGTGTATCCCTTCGGCAAGCTCTACGTCATCCTCACTCTCGGTATCGTCGTTTGGGGCCTCTTCACCTCCCACCGTAAGAGAACTTAATTTCATAAGTCCAGATTTGACTGGGCTTGAATAAACCCGAGAGGTATAAACTCGCGAGGCGATGCCTCGCGATATAGCGTCAAGAGTACATAGGTCTGTCCTATGTATTTCAAGGCGTTTTTTGTGTGGAGTACAATGAAAATCCATGGCTACCCGACTGGAAACCATTGATTTTTTGATTGATCAGACGGCGAGAGCAGGCGAGGTAGAATGCCTTTATGACACAGACTGCGTGGGAGGTTGAGAGGGAACTGAAGAAACATGGAACACGGGAGAAGGCGCTGGCGTCGGCGTGGTTCTTTAAGACCGGCAAGGGGCAATACGGGTATGGCGACGTGTTTGTGGGCGTCGCGGTTCCCGAACAGCGGAAAGTCGCGAAGCAATATAAGGGGCTTCCGTTGGTAGAAATAGAGAAGCTACTTGATAGCAAGATTCACGAGTGCCGTCTGACCGCGCTCTTAATCCTCGTGGATCAATATAGGCACGGCGACGGGCAGACGCGTGCGAAGATCGCGAAGTTCTACCTCACGCATACGAAGCACATCAATAATTGGGACTTGGTCGATACCTCAGCGTCGAACATACTGGGCGACTACCTCGTAAACCGAGATAGACGCATTTTATACAAGCTCGCGGAATCGAAAAATATATGGGAGCGCCGTATCGCAATCATCTCGACGCTCGCATTTATCGTCAACAAAGAGAGTAGGGACACCTATGCGCTCGCCGAGAGGCTCCTCGACGACACGCATGACTTGATCCATAAGGCGCTGGGCTGGATGCTGCGCGAGGTGGGAACGCGCGTGTCGCGCGAAGAGCTGGTGGCATTTCTTAACAAACATAAAGCACATATGCCGCGCACGACGCTGCGCTACGCAATTGAGCATTTCTCCCCCGCTGAGCGCAAAAGATTTCTATCGAAGTAGATTCGCTACGGTATACTAATGTCATGAATCCGGATCATTCTCAGAGCATTGTTGAACTCCTTGAAGAGTTGAATCGACAGGTAGCGAAGCAGAATTCGCTTGGGCGGATGTTCTGGATCGGGATTATTTATGGCATTGGTTTTTTTGTCGGCTCGGCGATCATCGCGACGATCGCCCTCGGAGTGTTCGGTCCTTGGTTCGCAGAGATCTCGTGGATACGAGGAGCATTCGAGACAGGGGCTTCTCTCTTGCCTCGATGAGCGCTCGCAGCTACATCGTCGGTGCGGTGCTGTTGCTCAGTGTTCAGGCGCTCGTGCTCTACGCCTTTGGCCAGCCAGCAATCTGCACCTGCGGATACGTGAAGCTCTGGGAAGGAGTGGTGTCGAGCGCCGGAAATTCGCAACATCTCGTTGACTGGTACAGCTTCTCACATATCATTCACGGCTTCCTCTTCTATCTCGCTCTGCGGTGGTTCTTCCCGGGTATGTCGGCATGGAGGCGATTACTATATGCAATCGGGCTCGAGACGACATGGGAGATTGTGGAGAATACTCCAACAGTAATTCAGCACTATCGACTGCAGGCGCTCGCACAGGGGTACACGGGCGACAGCATCATCAACTCTGTCTCGGACACGCTCGCGATGGTCGTCGGTTTCTTCATGGCATGGAGAATACCGACATGGCTCATCGTGGTCATCGGCATAGGACTGGAGATATTCGTCGCCTATATGATCCGTGATAATCTGACTCTCAACATACTTAATTTGATACACGTCTTCCCGGTAATAGCGACTTGGCAGGCGGGTTAGAATAATAAGATGAAGATTGTATGACCGGCAAATACGATGCAGTTTGGGTGTCGCATTCGTCGATGGGGGACTTTCTGAAGTGTCCGCGCGCGTATTATCTGCATAATGTCTATAAGAATCCTGATACGGGGCGGAAGATCACGATAGTGAGTCCCGCGCTCTCGCTCGGCTCGGCGGTGCACGCGACGCTTGAAGCTCTGAAAGTTTTGCCGGTCGATGAGCGTTTGAAGAGAGATTTGCTCGCTGATTTCGAAACGGATTGGGATAAGATTTCGTCAGGCAAGAAAGGTGGCTTCACGAGTAGCGACGAGGAAGCGGCGACAATGGTGCGTGGGCGCGCGATGATCGAGCGAGTTGTCGCGCACCCGGGGCCGATCGCGAATAAAACCGTGAAGCTGAAGGAGACGAAGAACAATATGCCGCCGAACTTCATCTTGAGCGAGGACGATAACATCATCTTGTGCGGGCTCATCGATTGGCTCGAATACATTGAGGCGGACGACAGTGTGCGCATTATCGATTTCAAAACAGGGAAGAATGAAGAAGACGAGGACTCACTCCAGCTTCCTATCTACCTGCTCCTCTTGAACGAGCTCCAGAAGCGCCGCGTTAGCGGGGCGGCGTATTGGTATCTCGATAAGAGTGACACGCCGACCGAAGTTGCGCTACCGGATGCAGCCGCAGGACGCGAGAAGGTGCTCGCGATTGCGCGAAAGGTGAAGGAAGCGCGCGCCGCGAAAGCGTTTGACTGCCCGCGTGGTGCCTCGGGATGTTTCGCCTGCAGGCCATTCGAGGCGATCCTCCGCGGTGAGGCAGAGTACGTCGGTGTCGCCGGCTACGGTCAGGATGCGTATCTGGTCTAACTAGCCAATCTTTACAAAACATAATAAGTATGTTATCGATACACCATCCTCCTCGTCACAGGAGGCTTTGCTTTTATATACCCCATGAACAGAAAGCTTCTGCTAATAACCGTTCTGGCGAATACGGCCTATATTATATGGCTGGCTTTTCATATCCACGGGTACGAAGGCGTCATATTCTACCTTGCCGAGGTGACTATAAGCTCGCTGCCAGTGTTCTTTCTTTTCAACCACTGGACTCAGGAGCATGTTGAACATTCTTACCACCAGCCAAAAGGCTCTGTAGACGTATTTATATCTATTGTAAATGAGCCGCTAAGCCTTTTTGAGCCAGTTGTCGAGAAAGCGCTAGGTATAACGTACGCGTGGAAGAAGATCTACATACTCGATGATGGTAAGCGGGAGAGTATCAGGAAATTAGCCATGAAGCATAACGTCGAATATATTTCGCGTCCGAATAGCAGAGAAGACGGTAAGGCGGGTAATCTTAATTACGGGCTGGAGCATAGCACTAGCGACTACATACTGGTATTAGACGCGGACCAGGAGGTAACGAATCCGGAGATTCTTAACGAGCTTCTGGGGCACTTCCAGGCTGATACGAACCTCGCGATGGTCGCCACTCGCCAGAAATTCGACGTACCTAAAAATGATTTCAACCACGACCATATATTTTACGAGCACATGCAGACTGGTAAAAATAGCAACAATGCCGCCATATCGGCGGGATCCGGCGTTATTTACTCGCGGAAGGCGCTCGACGCCGTCGGCGGTTTCCAGACTTGGAATATCGTCGAAGATTTGTATACCAGCTATATTTTCCAGATTGCCGGGTTCAAAACGCAATATGTCAATAAGTCCTACACGCTGGGCACCGCCCCTAAGAGGCTGGCTAATATATATAAGCAGCGGGGAACGTGGGCTCTCGATACCATGCGACTGGTATTTAAAGACAGTCCACTATTTAAAAAAAGTTTAACATTCCGCCAAAAAGTTCACTATTTTGATTCGGCCTTAGCATACATTGTCTCAGCGATTGCTGTACCAATTGTGTTCACTATGCCGACGGTCGCTCTATTAACGAATTTCCAATTCATAAGTGACCCACAGGAGTATCTTCTCCTGCGAGTACCGTCGCTGATACTATTACTGGTGCTCTATGCACAGTTGAACGGCAACGCATTTTCTGCGAGCCAGTGGTGGGCCTCGCTATGGCCGGTATATCTGAAGAGTCTGGTGCTCGCGATATTGCCAGGCAAGCCAATGTATAAGGTGACCAATAAGATAGAGGACAATACTAGAGAGATAGTCCACATTATTCCCCACATCTTAATGATAATGGCGGGGATCATTTCCGTTGCTATTTATTATGGCTTGCACGGCCTTACGGGCTTCTTATTGGTGAATGCACTCTGGATAGCACTTATGATGTTCTGGTTCTACCCGGTGATTGTTAGAGGACTGACGAAAGAACTGACGACGAATTTGCAAAAAGATTAAGAGTGTTGTAATCTACTGCTCAGACCACGGGGGTCTTATTCAATAGCCTACCCCAGAGGAGGGTTTTGATATGGGAAAAGGTATCTCGAGGAGTTCTTTCTTTTTCTTGGTAGCGGCGAGCGTGCTCGCCGGTTACTTTGCGTTCACGAGGATCGCGTATGCGGCTCCGGCAGCACTGCAACTGCAGTGGGGCAAGGACCTTAACGCGGTTCATGCGTGTGACGAGCTGGTTGCACAGGCGCCGATCATCAACGTCGTCCAATTCGTTCGGAACGATGTCGATTCTGGCTTCAACGGCAATTGGGCGATGGACAACTACACCCGCCACATCCAGGTCTACGCGAGCGCTGACGATACGTTCTGTGCATCGGTGAACTACCAAGGATCATTCGACACGATCGTCGGACAGAAGAGTCCTGGTGCGAATCCAGACGGCGGCGCTATTCAGCTGGTTAGCAAAAGCGGTCGTATGCAAGGCGGCTATGTTGGAACCATCACCGGCACGTTGCGTTCTGAGTCTGAATGGCCGACACAGGGCGTCGTCGGAAGCTACGATTACGGATGCAACCCGAGCGGCTCGTCCTGCGTATACGTCAGCTGGATCAGCAAGTACTTCAATGACGGAGCCAGTTTCGACTACGTCGTGTGGGAATGGATCTATCGTGCGGGCAAGAACGGCACGTGGATCAATGCAGACTCCGGCAGTCCCGGCGACATCCGATAGGCGATACAGCACCGTGCGCCAACAAGGGCCGGCCTCTCACGAGGTTCGGCCCTTTCTTTTTTTATACGTACTAACCTGCAACGCCCAGCACCAATAGCACTTAATTTGGTACTG
>MFKU01000010.1 GCA_001781095.1 Candidatus Kaiserbacteria bacterium RIFCSPHIGHO2_01_FULL_53_31 | reverse complement strand
ATCCGGCGGGAGGCGGACATGTGCAGAGTTCGAGCGGCTACGACGTTTATTTTTATTCTGACGCGGCACTGACCAGTCGATTGCCTGCAGAGCGTGAAGTATTCAATGGAACTGCTGGAACGTACGTGGGGTGGGTAAAAATACCGGCAGTGTCCTCTTCCGCTGACACGATTTTTTATATGGCCTATGGAGATTCAGGAATTTCTTCCGATCCTAATTCCGATGCCACATATGGAGCCACAAGCACCTGGGACGCCTCGTTTGAAGGTGTCTATCACCTTACCGATGGTACGACACTCTCGGGTGTCGACTCCACCAACTCGTTTAATGGGACAGTCGGTTCAACTGCGACTGGAGTCGCTGGACTCATCGACGGAGGGGCATCATTTTCTGGTGAAAACTCTCTCAACAACAGAATTGATTTGAACGACCTTGATTTGAGCGGAGACTTTACTATCAGCGCGTGGGTGAAAACGAACGGAAGTCAAGTGTCCTATGCTCGAGTATCGGCGAAAGACAGCGGTGCAACCTACAACTGGTCACTCGCTGTGAACGGATTGCAACCAAATTTCTACGCATATGACGGAACGAATATTCCTATTGCTACTACGGCAAATTTAAGTGACGCCACGTGGACGCATCTTGTTGGGGTCATGGACAAAGGAACGAACCTGACGTTGTATAAAAATGCCGCAGCAGGGACGCCGGTGGCTGACACTACTGGCACTATAGTGAACAATGAAGACGCAAATATAGGTTATGGAGCAACAGGTGACGGCGCACCATTTAAGGGTGTCATTGATGAGGTACGTTTCTCATCAACGATACGCACTGCTGACTGGATTCTGGCTGAATACAACAATCAGAGCAGCCCGAGTACATTTTATCGACTCGGGAACGAAATCTCGGGCGGCACCAGCATGGTAGCTCCCGCCCGATTCCAACTATTTGGGGGTTTCTTGCGTACTATCGGAGGATACTTACGATTGAGATAGGGTTTTATTGTCCTCACAACCCTGCAAATATGAAGATCGTCATCCTATTCACAGTCCATACATTTCTCGACAAGCTTGATGCGCCAGTGCGGAGTGAAGCGTACAAGCTTCTCGATCTACTTGAACAGTATGGACACTCTTTATCAATGCCAGTCGCAAAACCGATTGGCGGTGGACTATGGGAATTGCGGCTCACTGGCCGGCCACAGATCAGAATGCTCTACAGTTTTTGCGATGGTTTCCCCGTCGTTGTTATCGCGTTACAAAAGCAGCGATCGGCCCTTCCGCAATCCGCGATTGAGCTCGCAAAGAGGCGATTCTCTGAGTATTGCAAATAATATAGCGAGTATGCTATAATCGCCTTATGAAATCAAAGATCAAAACATATAAAACAAAGAGCGGAGTCGAGTATGTGCTCTTTGCGGATATGAAACGTGTGGCATTGCAAAATCCAGCGTTTCGAAAAGAGTACGACGCACTCGGTCCAAAATACGCCCTCATCAGCGCCATGCTCGATGCGCGGAATAAGAAGGGCATGACACAGGCTGAAATTGCCCATCGTGCTGGTACGACGCAGTCCGCGATTGCGCGCTTCGAATCCGGTCGCACGAACCCGACTCTTGAGTTCGCGTCGCGGCTGTCCCGCGCTTTGGGTGCTCGGCTCGAGATACGGCTTTTAAAATGACGGAGCGGGGAATGATATACTCATATCATTCATAACCCCTTGCATACCTATATATGACTACTCGTGTTGCTATTAATGGGTTCGGGCGCATCGGACGGGCATTCGTGCGGCGTTCGCAGGGAAGGGATATTGAAATTGTCGCGATTAACGATCTTGGCTCGCTCGAGAATCTGGCGTATCTGCTTAAATACGACACGGTCTATGGCCGCGCACCTTTTGAAGTAGGTTATAGGGAACAGGTTATAGGTGATAGTAAAGGAGCGAATACGCTCCTAATCGGAGGGAAGGAGGTGAAATTCTTTTCAGAAAAGGATCCGGCGAACTTACCGTGGGCGGAGCTCGGCATTGATGTGGTGGTCGAATCTACCGGATTCTTTACGGAATATGAGAAAGCACAAGCGCACATCGAAGCGGGTGCGAAGCGCGTCGTCATTTCCGCTCCAGCGACTGAAAAGATTATAGGGAATAGGGAACAGGGTATAGTGAATTCAACTACAACTTACAACTTACAACCTACAACCTCCGATCTTGGCGCAACGGTGCTCATGGGCGTGAATGAAGACAAGATCGCGACGTGCAAGATAACCAGCAATGCATCCTGCACGACCAACGCGGCGAGCCCAGTGATCGCTATTCTTGACGACGCACTCGGGATAGAGAAGGCGATTCTCTCGACAGCGCATGGATATACGGCAAGCCAATCTATTGTCGATGGTCCGTCAAAAAAAGATATGAAAGAGGGCAGGGCGGGTGCGCAAAATATTGTGCCGACGTCAACAGGGGCGGCGATCGCCGTCACCAAAGCGTTCGCGAATCTTGAGAATAAATTCGACGGGGTCTCTCTTCGTGTGCCGGTCGCAGCAGGGTCAATCGCTGATGTCACGTTTATCGCCAAGCGAAACACGACAAAAGAAGAAGTGAATGATATCCTCCGCGCTGCATCTAAGGATGCCAAATGGGAGGGCATTTTCAAAACGACCGACGAGGAGCTCGTCTCGAGCGATATTGTGGGCGAGCCGTGGGCGTCTATTGCCGATCTTGGCATGACGCGCGTGGTCGACGGGAATTTGGTTAAAGTGCTCGCCTGGTACGATAACGAGATGGGGTACACTGAGTCGCTTGTGCGGCATGTCCTTAAAGCGGGTCAACAAGAATGAAAAAGGCTCTTTCCGGAATTCTCATAATCCTTTTTGTTCTGGGCACATATTATTATTTCGATGGTCTTGTTATTGGCTATAAAAATGACCATTTCGTTGTCCTCAGCTACAGATATGATTGTGCTGACTATTGCGTTAATGTAAGTCCATCCTGGTCGAAGAAGTATTATGGAGAGATTTCATATAACCAATGTGTTGGAATAGGTGGGTCTCCGATAGTGGCTGGATTGGTCACGTATAATTCAAATGGAGAGCCAGATCCGACGCGCAGCATTGGCGGTTACAAGGGGTGTAGACCAGATTAAATTTATCTTGCGATGCCTAAAGTCTTCTTTGCCTCTGATCATGCAGGATTCGCGCTCAAGAATGCGCTCATTGAGCATGTCCGCACGCTTGGTTACGAGGTCGAAGATCTCGGGGCGCATACACTCGAGTCGGACGATGATTATCCTGATTTTATGACACCGCTCGCGAAGCGCGTGGCGGCAGAGCAAGACGCTCGCGGCATCATCGTGGGTGGAAGCGGCCAGGGAGAGGCTATGTGTGCGAATCGCGTACCCGGCGTTCGTGCCGCTGTCTTCTATGGTCCGAGACGTGTGACAGCAGCGCTCGATATCGAGGGAGGACACTCTGAAGATGGTTTTGACTCGGTGCGCCTACCTCGCAAGCACAATAATGCGAACGTGCTCTCTATCGGTGCACGATTCATTTCGGGCGATGAAGCCGATACGGCTGTCAGGATATTTCTCGAAACACCTTTTTCAGATTCTCCGCGCCACGCTCGGCGTCTTGCGAAATTTTAGGAGTATACTAGCAGCATGGGCCTTGTTGTTCCGGCCGTGCTCCCATCCTCACGCAAAGACCTTGAGGAGAAGCTCGCGTTTCTTAGTCAGACTTCCGTGAAGCGCGTGCAGATCGACGTGGTCGATGGCCGCTTCGCTTCTCCCGCCTCGTGGCCGTACACAGCGCCGAAGGAATTCGACGAGATGGTTAGATCGACCCGTATGCTCCCGTATCTCGATCGGTTCGCCTATGAAGTCGATCTTATGTGTCTCGACGCCGAGCCCGCGAGCGAGGCGTGGCTCACCCTTGGAGCGACACGACTCACGTTCCATGCAGAAAGTGCGAGAAATCCAGAACGCCTCCTCGCTTCGGCCAGGAGGCGTTTTGGTTCTGGAAGAGGATTCGCACCAACGCTATTATCGTTCGGTCTCGCGCTCAATATCGATAGTGATCTCGCGCTCATCGAGAATTGTCTCGAAGAAGTAGAGTACATACAATTTATGGGTATCGCGCAGATAGGGCAGCAGGGGCAGCCGTTTGATACACGTATTCTTGAGAAACTGCGCATGTTTCGTTCATACCATCCGGAGATCGCTGTGCAGGTGGATGGTGGCGTCACTCTCGCAAATGCAAAGGAGCTTCTCACGCTCGGCGTCTCGAGTATCGTGGTGGGGTCAGCCATCGTGCGTGCACGCGACCCTATCGCGGCAGTCGAGATGTTTGAAGCGCTCCAGAGTCCCTATGGTGTCTAGGTTATACTAGAACGATGGCACTCACAGACGAACAAGTCCGCAGTCTTGAAAAACAGGCTGAAGCGATTCGCGAAACAATAATTCAGATGCTTGTTGCGGCGGGCAGCGGCCATACCGCGGGCCCCTTGGGTCTCGCTGATATTTTCGCGGCGTTCTACTTTCATATTTTGAAGCATGATCCGAAGCGACCGGACTTGCCGGAGCGCGATTGGCTCATTCTTTCGAACGGACATACCGTCCCCGTGCGGTATGCGGCAATGGCACACGCAGGCTACTTTCCAGTAGAAGAATGTCTAACCCTCCGAAAATTCGGTAGTCGACTGCAAGGACACCCAGAACGTTTGCGACTTCCGGGACTCGAGACAACGTCGGGACCACTCGGCGAAGGACTCTCACAGGCCGCAGGCATCGCCTACGCACTTCGGATGGATACATCAAAGGACATCGGAAGTCCCACATCTGATGTAGGACTTCCGATGTCCCACGTGGGTCCACGGGTGTATTGCATCATGGGCGACGGTGAGCAGGAAGAAGGAGAGATTTGGGAGGCGGTTATGTTCGCAGGCAAGAATAAACTATCGAATATTACGGCCGTTATCGATCGGAACAATATTCAGATCGACGGCATGACCGAAGACGTGATGCCGCTCGAGCCGCTCGCGGACAAGTACCGCGCCTTCAATTGGCACGTGCTCGAGGTAAACGGAAATGATGTCGCAGCATTCATCGCAGCCGTTGAAGAGGCTAAGGCGATTTACGAGAAGCCGACCGTCATCATTGCGCATACGATCCCCGGTAAAGGCGTTCCCGGAATCGAGTTCGATTATCATTGGCACGGCAAGCCGCCGTCAAAAGAAGAAGGCAAACAATTTTTAAAAGAAATCCGCACCATGAGCGGTAAGGTCCCAAATGAATATGCTTAATCCTGACGCTAAACTATCTGCAAAAGTCTTCGCAGATGATATCGAACAATTCCCGACACGAGACGGTTTCGGCAAAGGAACCATAGAAGCAGGAAACGCTGATCCGAATGTTGTGGTGCTGTGTGCTGATCTTGCCGAGAGCACGCGCGCCGAGTGGTTCGAGAAAGAATTTCCCGACCGATTTATCGAGATGGGCATCGCTGAACAGAATATGGCGGCTCTCGCCGCAGGCCTCGCGCTCGCCGGGAAGGTGCCGTTTATGGCGAGCTACGCAGCGTTTAATCCGGGGCGGAATTATGAGCAGATCCGAACGACCATCGCGCTGAATAGGATGCCAGTGAAGATCTGCGGCATGCACGCGGGCGTCTCGGTGGGCCCTGACGGCGCGACACACCAGATGCTCGAGGACATTGGCATGATGCGCATGCTTCCCAGCATGACGGTCATCGTTCCGGCAGATGCCGAAGAAGCGCGGAAGGCGGTCATCGCTGCGGCAAAAACAGACGGGCCGGTCTATATCCGCTTCGGGCGTGCAGCAACACCCGTTTTCACCACCTCTGATACGCCATTTCACATTGATAAGGCGCTCACACTCTGGGATGCTGATGCACCGAAAGTAGCCATTCTGGCGACAGGTTCTTTGAGCTACTCGGCGCTCGTCGCGGCACAGGCCTTGTCCCAAGAAGGTATCGAATCCATCGTGCTTCACGTGGCGACTATAAAGCCGCTTGATGAAGAAACAGTGCTCGAGGCGGCGAAGCGCGCGGGCTACGTCGTCACCGTCGAGGAGCATCAGGCGATGGGAGGCTTCGGTTCGGCCATCGCCGAGTTTCTCTCGGAACATCACCCCGTCCCCATTAAACGGCTCGGGATTGCGGACCAATTTGGCCAATCGGGATCGCCAGGAGAACTCCTCGCGCACTACGGTCTCGACGTTCTCCACATACAAGATGCCGTGCGTGCGTTCGCGCGTGTATAGTTAGGAATATATGCAAAGCAAAATAAATTCGTATCTCGCCGTATTGATTATCACTATCGCGGGATCATGGGCGGCGCTATTTATCATTCGCGTCGCGACCTCCGACACGCTCACGGCTCTTTTTGCCGATAACGCAGAAAATTACGCAGCGCTTCAGCAATCGAAAGCGAGGAGGTGATTTCTACAGAGGAGATACGGTGTATGTTGTCGGTGCGTCAGCAAGTAATTTCTCAAGTGCATCGCGCGAAAGCAGGCCTTTCTGCGCGCCGATTTCTTGTACAACGGACATCGCATTCACCGGACCCCAACGGAGTGCCTCGGCAAGCGGGAGGCCGAGCGAGAGTGCTACCGTGACGGTTGCAGTGCAGGCGTCACCGGCGCCAGTTCTATCGTAGGGCGGGCGTGGATCGGGATACATAGGGACGCGGAGCATTTGTGTACCGTCTGAAGCATACGCGCCTTTCGTACCATCAGTGATGACGACGATTTTTGGGCCGAGTGAGAGCATGTTCTCAAGGAGTGTTTTGATGTCGGTTTCGCCAAGTCCGAGGATGCGCTCGGCCTCTTCTTTGTTGCAGGCAACGAGTTCGGTGAGTGCATAGAGCGGCGCGAGTTTTTCTTTTCCCATATCGATCTGGAATGTGCCGGGCTGGAATGCCAATTTTGTTTCAGGGTGTTCGTGAAGCCAGTCGACGAGCTCTTCGTAGAACGTGTCAGCGTGTTCACCGATGGAGGAAAGATAGATCCATTTCGGCGGCGAGAATTCTTTCGGCATCGCATAGGGATATGGCTCGTGTCGAATCAGGATGGAACGCTCCGAGTCGTACCAGAGGACATAATGGTGATTGGTCGGAATGGTGCTGTTCTTCACAACATGCGTTGCGTCCACTCCTTCCCGTGTAAAGGCCGCGAGAACCTCTTCGCCGTAATGATCACTGCCGATATTGGAGACGAAGCCCGCAGAAAGACCGAGACGGGCAGCGGCAACCGCGGCATTCGCCGCGTTTCCAACACCCGGAACGACTATAGAGAAATCGTAGGGGATCTTATCGCCCCACTTCATAGAAACGGTGCAGTTCTCGTTGTTACTGTCGCATGCTACCTCTGCCTCTTTGAGCCGAATGAATTCATCAACTGTCGTGTCACCAATCGCAATGAAGTCCATGAAAGGATTCTACCACGTGGTACGATAAATACATGACGGATCTTGTCGCGATTGCTCGCTCATTTTTTGCACCCGGCAAAGGATTACTGGCGGCTGACGAAAGCGTAGAGACAGCGACCATACGTCTTGCGTCCCACGGCATTCAGACGGGTGAAGAGATGCGGAGGCAATTCCGAGATCTATTTATCGGAGCGGAAGGCATTGAAGAGTCGCTTTCAGGTGTCATCCTCTTCACCGAGACCCTGCGCGAGAAGGGGAACGATAAGAAATTGTTTACCAAATCGCTCACTACGCGCGGCATCCACCCGGGAGTGAAGGTAGATCTCGGGACCGAACCATTCCCAACGAGCCCGCACGAACTCATCACGAAAGGCCTTTTTGATCTGCCCGAGCGGCTCGCCGAGTACAAGAAGCAGGGCGCTGTGTTCACCAAGTGGCGCGCGATCATTCGCATCGACGGCGATACGTTACCCACAGCCGTAGCTATTTACGAGAACGCAAAACGTCTCGCGAGCTATGCGCGGGAGGTCCAGATGGCTGGGCTCGTGCCGATTCTCGAGCCGGAAGTGCTTCTCGGGGGGAAACATTCACGCAGGCGAGCGCGCGCGGTCATCGAAGAAACACTTGGCGTTCTCTTTTCTGCGCTTGAGGAGCAGTCAGTCGATCGCGCGAGCGTTATCGTAAAGACAGCGATGGCGCTCTCTGGGAGTGACAGCGAGAAGAAAGATACGCCACTCGAAGTCGCGGAAGATACGATCGCGGCGCTCGTCGCGAGCGTCCCGCGACAGGTGGCGGGCATCGTCTTCTTGTCGGGAGGACAAACACCAGATCAAGCAACAGATAATTTATCTGCGATTTGTCGTCTATCTAAAGAAAACGGCGGAACACCGTGGCCGCTCACTTTCTCGTATGCGCGCGCTCTGCAAGACGAGGCACTTGGCATGTGGAAAGGGAAGAAGGAAAACGTCCCCGCCGCACGCGCCGCGTTCCTCGCGCGACTCGCGAAAGTCTCCGCCGCCGTCGACCATAGCTAGTCCCATGTAGGACTTCCGATGTCCCACATTATTATTCAAATTGAAGGTCAGTAATTGACGTTATTTCGACGTCTTTCAAATATTCTTTAATTTCGTTCCGGTAGTTACTAAAAGTATTCTTAAATAGGATTTTGATGAGGAGAGAGGGAAAATTCTTTTTATCACAATAATCGAGATAACTGCTCCAACGATATTTGTCCAAATATTCGAGTGCTTCTTTTGCATTTCTGATGGTGCTTTTATCTCTTTCGCGCCACTTAGTAGCTCCGGTCATGTAATCGAGCGGATTCAGGTGGACATAGTTGAGAATATATAGAAAATGCATTTCGCGGCTAATTAATATTTTCTTTGTTTTCCCTTGGAAGAGATGACCGTGTCGTGCGTACCGTTCATTATAATATTTGGCATAACCGATGTTTATCTTCGCCATAAACTTAACCATTCCTCCATCAATGAGTTCGGAAATGAGCAAATGGTAATGATCTTTCATGAGACACCACCCATGAATTTCGACCAATCGCTTCCGAGTGTGGGACTTCCGATGTCCATTATTTACATCTCGCGCGTCTCGACGTGTGAATTCCAATGCGGAAGCAGCATCGTTGAACTCATACATATTATGAATGAACCGCACGTAGTCCTGTGAGTCTAGAAATAGCTTACGACCATCAATCCCGCGGTTTAGTATGTGGTACAGTTCCATCCGTTCAGTCTAACTCCTTCATGTAGGACTTCCGATGTCCCACATGGGGATTATGGCGCGATTACATATTCAGAAAAATACATTCAGTTTTTCGGCAACTTCTTCCGCAGAGAGTTTCGTCGTGTCAATCTTTTGATCGTAGCCCTTTAAAATTTCCTGAGATTTATAGATCAGAGCTATTTGATCAGTCGTAATCATTTGGGGTCTTGTAGCGTTTCTTTTCTTTATCTCCTCAAGTGTTGGCAATAGCAGAGCGACAATCGGAGCGTGTAGCGGCAATAATTTTTTGTAGAGAGAGAGCGTCTCATTTGATAGGACATCAAGAATCAGTACATCACAACCATTTTGAATAAAATTCTTTGCGAGGACGCAGCCGTTTCCAACGCCCAAGATTTGTTGCTGGTGGCCTTCTTCCCCGTCCCATGGAGCCTTGTGAGGCTGTACGAGCATCTGCCGCACATTATCAATATCAATGACTGCACATTTTGCCCTCCTTTTAGAGAGAACGGCAGCTATTGTATTTTTTCCCGATCCTGCAGGACCTGTCAGTATGAGAATACTCATTAGTCGATTGTTTCAGAAAGAACCATACAACCTTTAAATCTTAATGTAGGACTTCCGATGTCCCACATCCGGATTATTGCGGTATGGAGATGGATGCGATATAGTACGACGCGTATGCTTACACTCCCAGTTGAAAAACGAACAGACGAAAGCGCGGGTGCGCCAGCGTTGCGTCGCGCCGGAACATTGCCCGGCGTGGTGTACGGTGCGCATCACGAGGCGACCCCGATTGCCATTTCTATGAGTGCTTTCACCAAGGTATTGGACGAAGCGGGAGAAGCGACGGTCGTGTCGCTCACCGGTCTCGGCGAATCATTGCCGACTTTGATTCACGAAGTCGATCTCGACCCTCTCACAAACCAGCCCCGCCACGTAGATTTTTATGCCGTTACCAAGGGCGAGAAGGTCCAGGTTGCTATACCGATTGAGTTCGTCGGTGAATCGCCGGCGGTTGAAGCCGGTGCGAACCTCGTGAAGGTCCTCCACGAAATTGAGATTGAAGCGGACCCGATGAATCTCCCGCACGAGTTTACGGTTGACCTTTCAGTGCTCGCGACGGTAAACGACCAAATACACGTGAGAGACATCAAACTTCCCTCCGGTGTCACACTCGTGACCGACGCTGAAGAAGTTATCGCGCTCGTACAAGAAGTCGCCGCTGAAAAAGAGGAAGTGGCTGAGCCAGCGGACATTACTTCAGTAGAGGTTGAGAAGAAAGGCAAGGAGGAAGGCGCAGAAGAGACTGCTGCTCCTGAAGAGAAGAAATAAGACGGGAGGCAGAGGATGAAATACGCGCGACTCGTAGCGAGTCTCGCGTATTTTGTTTTGCTATAATGAAAAGCATGTTTCGAAAGGTCTGCATCGCGTCTATTCTACTCGTCACATCCTATGGTGTTATTTCCCCGGTATTTCAGCCATCGGTGCAGGCGCAAGACCTGACGCCAGAGCAGCGTGCTGCGCTGCAGGTGCAATACGACGAGCTCATGAAGGAGATCGCCGTGCAGCAGCAAATCATCAAGGATACACAGGCACAAAAGAACTCTCTGCAAGGAGATGTGACAACGCTGAATGCGAAGATTAAAGCGGCTCAGGCGCAAATTGACGCGAAAAACATCACCATCAAACAACTTTCTGCTCAGATACAGAAGAAAAACGCGGTCATCGGACAGCTGTCGAGTCGCATTGAGCGGGGGAAAGAAGCGCTTGCGTCGATCTTGCGCAAGGAGGACGAGATTGACCAGTCATCCATCATCGCTATTGCACTATCAAATGACGACTTGTCCTCTTTTTTTGCCGATCTTGATGCGTTCGTTCTCATCAAGACCGACCTGCAGAGTCTTTTCGCGGATATACGGAGTGCAAAGGCACAAACAGAAATCGAGAAAGCTGATTTAGCAGCAAAACAGAATCAGACCGTCGATGCGAAATATGTCGTGGAAACACAGAAGCAGAAGATAGCGAGCGACAAAACGCAGAAGCAGCAGCTCCTCGCGATAACTTCGAATCAGGAAACGCAATATAAGAAAGTCCTCGCAGAACGGCAGGCGAAGGCGGCGGCAATACGTGCGGCGCTCTTCCCGCTGCGCGACGCAGCGGCGATTCAATTCGGCACGGCACTGCAATATGCGCAGAAAGCACAGAAGGTGACAGGCGTCGATCCAGCGCTCGCACTCGCTATCCTAACCCAGGAGTCGAATCTCGGTGCGAATGTCGGGCAGTGCTATCTCACGGATGATGCGACGGGCGCGGGAGTTGGTAAGAACACGGGTACTGCGTTCGCGAGAGTGATGAGCCCGACACGCGATGTACCGCCGTTCCTCGCGCTCGCCGGTCAGCTTGGGTTCGACCCGCATCATCAAGTCGTCTCGTGTCCCATAGCGAGCGCGGGCGGGTGGGGAGGTGCGATGGGGCCGGCACAGTTTATCGCGTCAACATGGGCTGGCCTCGCCGGCACAATTGCCTCCGCGCGCGGCGTCGCGGTCGCTAACCCTTGGGATCCTCAGGACGCCATCATGGCGATGTCTATCTATCTCGGACGACTGGGCGCCGGTGCTGGCGGATACACCGCCGAGCGTACCGCGGCAGCAAAATACTACGCAGGCGGCGCCTGGGCGACATCGGGCCAGGCCTACGCAAGCCAGGTCATGGCGAAGGTTGCGTCCATCCAAGCGAACATCGATTTCCTTGCGAATAATTAATTAGTTATCAACTCCCTTTACGTACCACAGGTGTTTTACAAGCTACAATTAGACCAATGATATCGAGGGGTCTCGCAATACTCTTTTTTGGACTGGGGCTGCCACTGTTCGTACAAGCGCAAGCGGCAACGAGTTCTCCTTTTAAGCCTGTCGTTCAAATTGTCGCGGATGTGAACATGCAGGATTGCACGTATACGCAAACAGCCTCGACTGATGAGCGACTACGTATCATTTGCAGTGTTAGTAACAATCTAGGAAATCAGGGCGACATACATTACGGTATCCAACTCGTAAAAAAACCGCGAACTCACGAGAAGTATGGGATACGAAGGTCTATGACGAGATTTTGTCCCTCGGAGAAAAGGAGAAAATTAAATTAGAAGTCGATTATGTTCCACCGATCTACCTTACAGGACAGTATGAGCTGTGGGGCTTGCTAAGAACATCAAATGGCTTACCACTTTCGACAATGCTCATAGGGACAGTCACACTTAACGCATCAGCGCCATCCTACCTACTTATTAAGCCTAACACCTGTGTGCTCCACGTCGTCGGAGAAAAAGGATCGCCTTCGTATACGATAAATCAAGGAGTAGATATTGACCAGAATGAAATAATAGAAGGAAGTTGCGCCGTACAACGGAAAGGGTCAGGAACCATTACAGTAACACCTTCATTCGTTACCTATCAGAGAACCATTTTCGGCGAACGGGTTATTGATTCAAAAGACGTTCAAAAGACTGTGACGTTTACAAGTAATGAAACGAAAGAAGTTTCTTTCATCGTGCCAAAGGCATCTGCTCCACAGGCGTATGACGCTGTGTTGTCGCTCGTCCCATCGAATGGAATCGCTATCTCTAATAATGTTCCAGTTCACTACGTCTTACGTGGGCCAAGCGCAACGATTCAAAATGTTTTAATTGATAAGGATTATTACGCAGCAGGAGACAGTGCAAACGTTTCCGTGTATTGGACCGGATCCGCGGATTCATTTATAGGAGCTCGAAAGGCTTCATCGCATAACACAGCAAGTAATTTGCTAATTTCTATTACGGACGGAGGCAACAACAAATGTGCAAAAGACGCAACGTTCACCGTACCGTCCGATGAAATCGAACGCAACACATTAACCAGTCATGCAGTTTCTATTACGCATTTCTGCACTGATCCGCGTGTAACTGCAACCATCGTAGACGAATCTGACTCTGCTCTCGCGCAAGAGACAGTCGCGTTTACCTCCGGGCAGGTTTCGAGCGGCTCGTGGTTTATGAGCTCCTTCAAAGAGAGACCAATCCTGTATATTCTCATGGGATTTATAATTCTGATCGTGAGTGGAGCCTTAGTGGTTAAAGGGAGAAAAGCAAACATCCTATGAAATTTTTGATTCGAATATCTTTGGGGGGTCTAGTTGTTGCGTTATTTTTTGCAGTAAAAGTGCCGGCAGCCAATGCAAAAACTTTCAGTGTCATTCAGAATTTAGGTTGTCAGCCGCCCTTGGGCTGTGAGCTTATTACATTTGACTACGACATAACACTGGATAAGTCGACGACGTACGCGACAGGCGATGTTATCACCGCAACCGGAGGAGTGACCTCAGCAGCTTGCTCCAACAGGGATCCATATATCTCATCGTACATCCACGGAACTAATAAAAGAGACGGGGTAACACGGTCTCTCCTTGACGAACCAGTCGCCTCTGTATCTTGGGACCCCGATGCGGGTGAATCGGGTGCGTTTGTAGTAGATAACGGAAGTAATGTGGGGAGTGTCGGTTCGGCACAATTTAATGCAGGCCCCACCCCGATCAATTCACAAATTGATTTTAGCGGTTCTGTCTACGTGGGAGCCTACAGAAATGAATTTGGCATACCGATGGTAAGTAATAAACGTTATACGGAGTTTCCTATAGGTAGTCTCCCGTATACAGTTGTTGTACCTGCGGTGAATGGCTCCTGTGGTAACGCCGCAGGAACATATCAAGGCGACCCTACCGGTAACTATCCTTACGACAGGACAAGCTACTCTCCGTATGTCCAGTGTGCGAGTGGTTCTCCCAGCACCACGTCCTTCCCTCCACTTGGCGGCTCGGTAACATGGACCTGCTCCGGCACCAATGGTGGCAGCCCAAGTCCTACATGCTATGCAAGTCGGAGCCCTGCGCCATTAAACGGTGCCTGTTCTAATCCTGCTGTCCACTATGTCTGCAGCCCGGGAACCGCTGTTACTCAGCAGGATAACACTACGAGTTGGACATGGACTTGCCAAGGAGCCAATAATGGCAGCAGTCCTTCATGTACGGAAACACAGACATGGACAAAATATTGTACAGGCGCGAACGATACGAACGGGAATAACTGGCAACTCTGGGCCTATAATAACTACTATCCAGGCCCAAATACAGGTTGGATATCGAAACTGAACGATCCTACCCGCTGGGCCTTGATAGGCGGGTCAGACCCAGCATGCACGCCTCCTGCCGCTCAGTCTGATCTTACCGTGACTAATCTTCCCCTCCTGTCTCCAGGCACGCCGACGACGGCAAATGTTATTACCCTCGTGGGAAATATTCAAAACATAGGCCAAGCGAGCACAGGCGGGTCGTTCAGAAATGCCTTTGTCGTTCGCAAAGGGTCAAATGGGGGCAACGGCCCTGTTGATGACGTACAAGGCGGCACTGTTACCTTGGGCGCCATGAGTGCTGGGGGAAGTGCTCCTGTGTCAGTGACAATTCCAGCAAATACCTACACAGCCGGCACGTATTCGGTGGCGCTCTGTGCTGACTTCCCAAACTGGAGTGGGTATTGGGCAGGGGTGATCAACGAGAGCAACGAGAACAATAACTGCAACGGATGGACAAACTTCGCAGTCGCTTCGCCACCCACTGTAACTTGCGGGCCTAATGCGGGTGGTCCGAGTGCGACCAACAGAACGTACACAGCTGCTGATGGGACTCAGTGGCCGAGTCTCACATCGACTGCATTTTGCTCCACTGGATACGCGCAGAAGCAGGGGGATTGCCAGGGCGGCTATAATTGTTGGGATGATGCCGCAGGGGGAGATGTATATTGTAGCCATTATTCAAACACTTCATCCCCAAGCTGTTCGGAAGTTGGCGGCACATGGTCACCAACTACGTACGTCAACATTACGCCGATTTTCCCTGTTCCAGAAAGTTCTGCGTCTTGGTTTTGCGGATATCATGGGGCGATTACTTGCACCGCTACGAGGGCTGCTGCCGTGAATCTACCGCAACCCGATGCTCATATTTACGCTGATCCAACGCGAGTACCAAAGACCGGTGAGTCAACCATTACCTGGGATGCATCACATGTTGCAACGAGCTGTACGATATCAGGGCCTGGTCTCGCGACGAGAACGACAGCCGGACCAACCATCGCGGGGTCGGGATTGGCCACCAACATTATTGCGCGGTCTGTCTATACCATCAACTGCGATAGCGGTGCCGCAAAAGCGTCGGTAACCGTCAATATTCTTCCGGCTTTTAAGGAATTCTAGCTAAGTACAATGAACTCTGTGCTATAGAGACTATCCACAAAGATTTACTGTACTTGTCAAAATGTATAGCTGTCGAGCTATACTGGATGAGTATTAACCCACTTAAGCCAAATTCATTCCATGAACATCCGCCGTCTTCTTCCGTCAGCCGCCCTCGTCATCGGGACCATGATCTTCTCGATCGGCATTCAAGTGTACGCAGGATTCACTGAGCCGCCGACCGCTCCTCCAAACGCCGATGCGTTTGCTCCTCTTAACACAAGCGGTGCTGGGCAAGTGAAGAATGGCGGTCTGACTCTTAATTGGACGGGGACTGCGCCTAATGGTCTTCTTGTGCCAAACGGCAACGTTGGCATCGGGACTGCGAGTCCGGGATATAAATTGGATGTAAATGGCACAACCCGAATTGGCAACGGAACGACAGGTAGCCTTACTTTGGGCGATAGCACATTATCAAAAACAGTCGGAAGCTATTTCCAAATGAATAGTGGGCTGAGCGGTGACGACTTCTGTCTGAACAGTGATTCGACGAAGTGCTTGAGCAAAACTTCAGGCGGCGGTGACTTTGGAAGTTGGCAGTCAATTAATATGAATCAATCGTACACGGCGTCTGGGGGTGGATTTGTAGTAGTTAATGTTGATTATGCGAATGGCGGGTGGGGGGACGTTGTTTGCCGTACCCGCATTGAGACGCCCGTTGGCACAAGCAGACAATACGGTGCAGCATTTAACGATGGTCCTCAACAGTCGATGATGTCACCAGTCAGAAGTGGGGACACAGTAAGAGTTTGGCAAGATGAGTGCCACCCATCGGTCGCGCATGCTTATTGGATTCCATTGGGTAGTGGAGTTCTGCGATAACGAGCTATGCTGCCAGTCTACTCCAGCGGTTTAATGAAACCTTCCTTGAAGGTTCTGGGAGTTCTTTTCGTTACTACAATTCTCGTCGTGTGGATTGGGGTGAGTTGGCGCAATGGTTGGTTTCCATTTGCGGCGAACACTCTTACTAAAGCGGAATTGTTGCAGCAGGCAATTGATTCAACTACAGCAGTCGGCACGCCGCAAAGCATTCCAGACGAATTGCTGGAAAATACCACTGCCAAGGGATCACCGAAATATTCCACAACGACAACTGCCAAAGTAATTGAATCGACGACGGCACTATGAACATCGTGACCCTTTATCCTCACCGTAGACTTTTTCAGCTGTTTTATGTCCTGGTGTTTCTCGTCGTGGCAAGCATAGGAATTGTGGCTAGCACTCCTCGCGCTCACGCTGCCACTTGTCCTATTGAAAGCGTACCTATTTCAGGGTACGCGTGGTCCCAGTATTTGGGGGCCATAAATTTCAGTGGTAGTACGTATGGGGTCTGTGAAAATACTACAACCGGGGTACTCTCTGGTTACGCGTGGGTGCAGGGACAGGATTATCTTGGATGGGTCACATTTAATTCTGACCAACTAATCAGCTGTCCTACTGCACCTAACTGTGATGCGGAAGTTGACGTAAAAAATGGCGGGAGAATAACAGGGTGGGCTCGAGCGTGTGCGGCGTACTCCGATACAGATCCTACGGCAGCCTGGAATCAAAATCTATGCAATCCAGCTTTCGACATCCTCGATCCTGGTAGTGGTGGATGGGATGGTTGGATCCATTTGTCTGGAACCGCTGAAGACGGGACGACCTACGGTTGGGTACAAGATACCACCTGTGCATGGCAGAATTATGCGTGGGGTTCTGAAAACATCGGCGCAATTCACGCGAAAGGCACAGCTCAAGACGGAACCACATACGGTATCTCAGGGCCGCGTAATAATCCAGCATGCGCCTCGGCGCTTCCTGATCTCATTGCGGGCCGCATCTCTCCAACTGCAGTAACCGCAGGTATTGGGAGTCCCTTTTCCGCTCAGATCTCAAACATTGGTGACGCAGCAACCGGTTCCGGCTTCACGAATCTCTTCCAAGTCGCTGCTGATTCATCTGGGACCAGGGCTGCCTTCGCTGGCACCGATCCCTCGTCTGCTCTTGCCGCCCGTTCCTCTGGCACTTCAGGATTGAGGAGCTACACATTTAATAACCCCGGAATTTACTACATGCGTGCCTGTGCCGATAAAAGTTCAGCAGGAAATGTCGGCGTGATTACTGAGGCACCGCCGCAAGCAAATGAAGAAAACAATTGCGGGGAATGGACTCGCATCGATGTGACGGCTCCGATAGCGATGCCTCCTCCAGGACCGGGAGCGCATATTTACGCTGAACCGACGCGTGTACCAAAAGATAGCACAACGGTCATCACCTGGGAGTCGTCAAACACGACATCCTGCAGCATAACCAACAACAGAACCGACACGACTTGGTCGGGAACGATGAATATGAATCCCGGCGAGACAAGTGACCCTATAACCGCACAGACAATATTCAGAATAAATTGTACAGGAAGCGATGGGACTACTGCTTCAGACGAGGTAACCGTCAATATTCTGCCCGCTTTCAAGGAATTTTGACCCTGCAGGAGTTCGTACTAGCGCGTTGTCCACCCCTAAACGCCGTTCGGGCTGAACTGGCTCTATATCAAGATATAATCAAATTAAATGGATTCTAGGGTCAAAATCGCTTTGGCATTACTGGTAATCGGTATCGTGGCCGCTGCCGGTGTTTACACAGCGACAATCTGGAAACCGGGGGCGAGTGAGGAGCTATCCTCAGTCGAACGAGTTCAGATGCTGGAGGGTCGGGTAGCAGACCTCATTAAGACCAATGATCCTATCGAATGTGAAAAGGCGAAAGATATTAACATCGGCAGTGTCTCATATCAGACTGTATGCGAAGGGAATATCTATATGAACCTCGCCGAGCAAAAAGGCGATGTGTCGTACTGCGATAAGCTCGACAACGAGCTATTCCCGATAGATTTGTGCAAAAGTAACATCATCACGCAGAAGGTACATGGAGCGACGAGCCCGATCATCTGCGATAGCGCAGGCTCTCAGGAACTAAAGGACTCCTGTCTCTTTCAGTATTGGTCAAAAGCGGCTGTCGATGGGAATGATGCTAGCGTGTGTGCCAAGGTCCCGATTCCGCGTGGGGTGGGCGTATGCAAAGACAGTGTTTATATAGAACAAATATCGGAAGGGAAGAAAGTGGACTGTTCTAATTTCTCAAAGGACGGAGAGCAGGACTGTAAAAGTTATTACACGATCATCTCTAGCAAACCCGCTTCAAATGCCGCGTGCGTAACCCTAGCGAACCCCATATTGCAAAGCCTCTGCAATAAAAACATCCAATGAAATTGAATTCCTCAACGTCTTCTATTGTTTACAGAATACTCATGGCGACTTTCGCTGCCTTGTTGTATGTGACGCCAGCTTTTGCGTCTCAAGATGTCATTACGACTGGCTATTCAGGAGACTTGCAGAGCGTTCTTCCAAACTGGAATCCGGCGACAAATCCAGATGCTATTCTCGACGTCTCAACGAATGCGGACTATGGGAACCAAGTGATCCCTTTTGGCAGTTCTCTCTATGTGGGGGGTTATGGTTACAGCTCAGTATATCCTTGGGGATTGATTATCAAGTTCGATACGCCATCAGGACGCAAGCAATGGTTGGTAAACAATAATATCTTCCGTGAGTTTCGAGCCATGGCCGTGGATTTAAGTGGAGATATTTATACCGGATTCACTTCTAGCGCGTATTCTCGCAAATTCGCTAAATATTCTGGAAGTGACGGCTCAACCATGAGTGGTTGGCCGAGACAAGAGCGCACTAAATGTGGTTATGCGAATGCCGAAGCAAGCCTGGTAGTAGAAAACGGAATGCTATATGCCGGCGGCGGCAATTACGGTCCTTTTAGTGGCTCTCCAATCATATGCAATTATTGGAACTGGGAGCTGTTCGCGACTACGACAGGAACTCCTACCGCCAAAAGTACTTCAGATTATTGGACGTACGAATATCAGAGCGGATATATGTCTATGTTCACCACCCAGGGCAATGGAAGTCTAGCCTTGGGATCGTATCAGGGCAATCGCTATTTATATGCGTTTGGACAAGCGTGGTCGAACAGTTTTTCTCAGGCCTATAACACGATTCGATACAAAATTAATGCAGGCGTTATTGATACAACTCCAGACCCTGTCTGGGGCAAAAAAATAGAATCAGCAACATATCCGATGCAAATAGCCGTCGATGACAATCCTTCCAATTCCACCTATGGAAATGTGTACATTACGGGATATGTATCTGGCCCCTACGCGATGTGGATTTACTACACTGTTGCATACGATGCGGCGGGAAATAGGAAATGGATAGCTTCTGAGAGATATGCGGACGGCAGGTCATATGTGAATCCGCCACAACATAACCAGGCCACCGCTATTGCCATATCGCCCGATGGCGGTTCAGTGTATGTAACGGGGAAGTCGTTTGGTGACTGGACCAATCATTTCTATACAATTCGATACAACACTGCAAATGGAGCGGTGCTTAATCGTTCTGTTTCCAATTTTGGCTTAAAGGAACAACCGCTTGGTATAGCAGCAACTCCGAGTGGCGTGTATATCACAGGATACGTACCGCTCGATACCGCGACTAATAATAAGACTAATCTGAACGCGTTTGCGGTCACTACGAATCCAACGTTGCTTCAGCAAGGAGGCGATATAACTATCTCGGGACAAGTTAAAAATACGGGACTTTTCACAGCGAGACCGTTTGCGGTTCAATTTTGCGTGGACTCAGCCCAGATGAGTGATTGCACAACGACGGCGGCGCCGAATATAAAATATTCCACAACGACACGGGCGCTCCCCGTCGGCACCCTAAATATTAAGCCGGCCACCATTTCAACGCAGGGACTATCAGGAGCGAATCACACACTCACCATGTGCGTCGATCCTTATAATGTCGTTACGGAAACTACTCCGCCTGGGAAAACTGATAATTGTAAACAAACAAATTTCACTCTTCTCGTGCCGCCTGATGTAACACTCCGCGTTAATGATAAATTGGAAGAAACAATCAATCCTAAAGAGTCAGCCACACTCTCTTGGAACGCAACGAACGCGATTTCATGCAAGAACGCAGTTGACGGCGGTATGCCAGCAATCAGCGGCACAAACAGCAGTGCCTCAACGGGTTCTCTAACTGATCCTCGCTATGATTATCAAATCTCTTGCACCGGTGCTGGTGGAACAGGCCTTTCAAATATTGTAACGGTCTATGTGCTGAATCCGCAGGCCTCTATTACGGCTACTCCAGACCGCGTGCCAAAATGGGGTTCCTCGGATATTAGATGGTCCGCGACTGATGTAACGGACTGTTCTATAACTCAGAACGGCGAAGCGTGGAAGTCACTTACCGCAGATGAGAATAAAGTCATCGCAGGGGAAGAAACGGCAACTAATATTTCGGTGAAAACGGAATATGTCATGAGCTGCAACAACGGACTTGCGACCGCGACGGCCTCCGTAACGGTCAACATACCCCCCACCTACCAGGATTTCTGATCTCGCTGTCCGTAACGGGCATGAATTGTGTTTGAAGTCACCGCGTGTTAGTATCGCGAGATGAAAAAGGATATTCACCCCGACGGTTATCGGCCAGTCGTGTTCGAGGATGCCGCCTCAGGCGCGCAGTTTCTTATTGGATCGACCGTAGAGACTACCGAGACCGTAAAATATGAAGGAAAGGAATATCCGAAGGCAAACGTAGAAATCTCGAGCAAGTCGCATCCATTCTATACGGGTGAGGACCGCATGCTTGATAAAACTGGTCGGGTAGAACGCTTCAAGCAGAGGGCAGCGAAGAAGAAGTAATTCACATGGACTACGCGGACTACCTACGCGGATTAAAAGAAAAAAAGGAGAATCCAGACGCACCACCGAGTTCGGTCGTGATGGAGTTGCGTGCCGGTGCTGGCGGCGATGAAGCGGCTATCTTCGCCCGCGATTTGAAGGAAATGTATCAGAAATATGCGGAGAGCAGGGGGTGGAAGACACGCATCATCGACGACCTGACGCTTGAGATAGCCGGGGAAGGAGTCTACGATGCTCTGCGGTATGAGACTGGGGTGCATCGCGTACAGCGGGTGCCGCTCACCGAGAAGTCGGGTCGCATTCATACCTCAACGGCATCAGTGGCTGTGCTGCCGATCCGTGCGAAGTCAAAAATACAAATAAATCCCGCCGATATCGAGATGGAATTCTCGAGAAGCGGCGGGGCAGGTGGGCAGAACGTGAACAAAGTCGAAACGGCAGTGCGGCTCATCCACAAGCCGACCGGTATCGACGTGCGTTCGTCCTCGGAGCGGAGTCAGCAGGCGAACCGAGAGAAAGCGATGCAAATCCTCTCTGCGAAGCTCGAACAGCTTCATGAAGAAGAGGAGGCCGAGAAGCATGCTGCCGAGCGCAAGGCGCAAATAGGCACCGCCGATCGTTCCGAGAAAATTCGCACCTATAATTACCTCCAGGATCGTGTTACTGATCACCGTTTGAAGGAGTCCTGGCATAACTTGCCGAAGCTTCTCGCGGGCGACATCGGCGACATTATCGAGGCGTTACGAGTCGCTTCGCAACTTGCGTAACAGCCGCTGTTCGGGTACAGTAGCCCTGTAATGACGGCAGGAATCGACACGGCAGAGCTGAAGCGCCTCTTCGATACAGGGGCGCATTTCGCGCAGGTGAAGAGTCGTCGCCATCCAACGATGCAGCCCTACTTGGTGGGCACGAAGGGTAGGCAGGAGATTATTGATCTTGTGAAAACCGTCGAGCAGCTAGAAGCCGCGAAGGCGTTGGTGTCGACACTCGCGAAAGAGGGCAAGACGATCCTCCTCGTCGGCGGAAAAGTCGAAGTTGCGGCACTGGTAAAAAAGGCGGCGCAAGAAATACATGCGCCCTATGTTGCAACGCGCTGGCTCGGCGGCACTATTTCTAATTGGACAGAAATAAAAAAACGCATCAATCGACTCGTCGAGCTCACGGATATGACGACGGTTGGCACGCGCGCCTCGCAACACACTAAACTTGAGCTCGTGCGTCTCGATCGCGAAAAGAAGCGGCTTGAGGAGCGGCTTGATGGCATCACCACCTTAGAGAAGCGTCCTGATGCGTTACTCGTTGTCGATACGAAGCACGAGAAGCACGCCGTGAAAGAAGCGAATGATGCGGACATCCCGGTTATCGGCATTATGAGTTCAGACTGCGCTCTCACCGATGCTGCGTATCCGATTGTTGCAAATGATGCATCTCGCGAGACCGTGAAGCTTATTTTGAGCGAACTGATCGAGGCATTCAAAAAGGGGCAGGTTAGCTAGCCTGGTCCGTGCTATGATGTTTTAGATTACTTTGTGGCCACCAGTATGGATATCACCACCGACAGTATCAAGAAACTTCGTGAAATGACGAGTGTTTCTGTCATGCAGTGCAAAAAAGCACTCGAAGAGGCAGACGGCGACCTCGCAAAAGCCGAAGTGATTTTAAAAAAGCACTCGGCGGCTACTGCCGAGAAGAAGGCGGATCGAGAGCTAAAGGCGGGTTGCATCGGGAGTTATATTCACGACGGGAGCATTGGCGCGATGGTGCTTGTTTCTTCTGAGACCGACTTTGTCGCCAAGAATCCAGATTTCGTCGCGTTCGCTCGGGAGATCGCGATGCAGGTCACTGCGACTGATCCAAAATATGTGTCTATGGAAGAGATCCCCGCTGAAGCGAAGAACGCTGCCGTAGCCGTCTTTGAGAAGGAAATCCAAGGCAAGCCCGCGGACATGCAGGAGAAAATTATGGAAGGGAAGATATCAAGTTATTTCCGCGAGCAAGTTCTACTTGAGCAGTCTGCCATTAAGGATGAGAGTAAGATGGTTAAGGATCTATTGAATGAAGCGACACAAAAGTTCGGCGAGCGCGTAGAAGTAACTCGGTTTGTGCGCCTCTCGGCACGTTAATCTCATGATGTATCTCATTCCCATCGCCATTTCGATCGTGCTCTTCATAGCGTTCTTCGTGCTCACGTGCTACGAAAGTCGCCGCGGCGGACGGTTCTTCACGCCGATGCGAGAACGCCTCGACGAGACCATCGGACGCCTCGGGTTCATCCTTACACATGTCGATTTTGCCGCATTCCTGCGGGATGAAACGCGCCATCTCATAAGCCGCGCAGGACACGCCGCGGCACATTTGTCGCTCCGAGCGGTGCGTTCGGTTGAACGCGTGCTGACCCGCCTGGTCCGTTACTTGCGCATGCACCACACGATCGACATGCGGCCGGGCGAGAATACGCGTGAGTTCGTAAGAACGCTGTCCGATTTTAAAGATAGCCTGAAGGAAACACGTCCTGAAGTTCCAACGATCCTTTAGAATCTGTGCCGCGCCGTAGCTCAGTTGGTGGAGGGCCGATGGCCACTTTTGTTATTAACGATTCGTGCGGTAAAGTGGGGCAGTTAGTTTGCCGCCTTAGCTCAGTTGGTAGAGCAACGCTTTTGTAAAGCGAAGGTCCCCAGTCCGAGTCTGGGAGGCGGCTCAAAACTTAATTTATTACAGTGGTACTTGGAGTGCTCGTTGCGAGGGCGCCTTTCGGGAATTGTTTCTCGAGATCAGCGAGCGAGGTGAAGCCGTATGAATATTTCCCGTTGATGATAAACGCTGGAAGCGTATTTTTTACTTTATCGACGGCAATGAGCGTCTTCAATGCGCCTAGATCGAGGTAGTAGTCAAAGGAATAGACGCGCAGCTTCGGATACGTATCCCGCAGATATGAGAGTGCATATCCTGCTTTTTCACAATCGCTGCAATCGCCCTTATTACTATAGAAGTAGAGGACGGTTACTGGCTTCGTGCCGCAGGCCGCTGCGAGTTTTTTATTGATGAGATAGTCGCGAATCTCGAGTAGGTAGTATTGCTTCTTCAGCTGGATGACGCGTGCGTCGCTGCTGCCAAGCTGGTCTTCCGTAAATGAGAGGCGATTTCCCAAATCCGCAAGCTCGCTCGACAGAGTTGTCGAGGAGGCCGTACTGTCGCACGGCGCCGCCTCAAGCAGAGAGAATTGGGTCTCAAGTGAGAATGTCTCTGTCGAGATCGTATTTTGTATAGTCTCGATTTCAGCGAGACGAAGCCGATCGAGATAGCCAACGGCATAGATTACGGTCGCAACAATCAGGATCGTCATGCCAAGCGCTATGAGTATATTGCGTGTGAAAATCGACATAGAAATATCGACTAGCGCCAGGTATTAGCCGTACCGCGTGCGACATCTGCAACGGATCGTATGAGCCATAATGGTGACACAAGGCTGTATATAACCACATACAGAACGATATTGGTCAGCAGCGTTCCCGATGTGTTTGATAGGCGCTTGCCGACGACGATGAGCGCAATAACAATAGCGATGAGAACGCCAGAAAGTAGGGCAGTGGCCGAGTACGGCCAGTAAAACAGGTTAATCGCGCGCGGAGTCATAAGGTATGCGATAGGAATGCCGCTTGTTGTCGCGATAGCGTGAATAGTGTTTTGTACAAACTGTACAATCGCATTGCCGAACATGCCGATCGCGAACACGACCGAAATTAAAGAGAAGGGCAGTATAATGAGTCCAAGCGCGCCGCGCTTGCGGTTGCCGACGAGGTCGCGGTAATCATAGAGCACATTTCTGAGGAATCCTGTATTCCATCTCGTGCGCTGTTTGATGAGTTTTGTGAGTGTATCTGGCGCTTTAGTATAGACGCGTGCGCGGACCGCATTCTCAATGCGATATCCCGCGCGCTGCATGCGCAGCGCCATTTCCATGTCTTCAGTCAAATAGGCGTGGCGAAACGGTCCAATATTCTGGAACACCTGCGGTCGGTAGAACGAAAACGGTCCAGGAGTCACGTAGAGACTATTCGTCGCCGATAAAATGTGGCGCATCGCATTGCCGAGTTGGTATTCGACCGCTTGCATGCGCTCGAGGAGCGTGTGCGGCTCGTGGACGGACATGGAGGGCGCCGCCGCCATCACATCTTCCTCATCGAAGCAGGTAATCATCTCGCGGAGCGCCTTCGGATCGACGAAAGAGTCAGCGTCGAGACAGCCGATGAGTTCTGCGTCTTTGGCATGTTCGATGCCCAGGTTCATCGCGGTATGCTTTCCCCCGTTCTCTTTTTTTAAGATTTTAATTTGTGCATTGTCTGCATAACGCATCATCGTGGAGTAGGTAGCATCCGTTGAGCCGTCGTCGACGAGAATTATGGAGAGTTTTTCCCTCGGATATTCAAGCGCGAGCAGCGACTCGATGGTGCCGCCAATCGTCGACTCCTCGTTCCAGCAAGGGACGATGACCGCTACTTTTGGGGTTTTGCTACTCGCTACTCGCTCGCGGCTTGTCCGCGCCGGATGCGACAGCAACGTGACCAATAAAAATGACTCGAAAAAAATCGTGAGAAATAGGAATGGATAGGTTACCACCTCAAGGCTCATAACTCGTGAACTATAGCATGAAACCTGGTTTTAACGAATCGCTGCGTCGAAGTTCCTAACGGTAGCATCCTCAAGCTTTTTATGGAGTGTATTTACCTCATCATTCGTAAAGGTCTTATCAGTGCTGCGATACGTAATTCGGTAGGCGTAACTCACTTTATCGCGCCCTAATTTCTTGTCATTTTCATACGTGTCGAGAAGTTCCATCTGCTCGACCAAATCGCCGACAACGTCGCGTACGAGATCGAAATAGTTATTCGGTATGAAACCTTTCGCGACGACGAAAGAGATATCGCGGACGACGGCCGGATATTTGCTGACCTCCTTGAATTCGTGCCCGAGCACGAGTTGCTTCTTAACGCGATCATCCGCTGACCAGAGCAGCCGAATATCGGGGAGCTTCATGCTAATAATGGCCAATCGCTCGAGTCCGAAGCCAAATGCCCATCCGTTGTAGCCCGCAATGCCCATCTTCTTTAGTACACTCTCCTTCGGCATACCGCCGCCTAAGATCTCGACCCACTCATCGTTTATCTTCACTTCTACTTGCAACGATGGATCAGTGTACGGGAACGTATCGTCCAAGAATCGGTATTTAGTCGATTCGCCAAAGACACTTTGCACTATCTCTGACAGCACATCTCGTAGGTCATCGAGCTTGAGTCTTTTCTGGTCGTTCGGTACTAAGTACCATCCTCCCATTTGATGGAAGATGTTGAGGTGTCTGCGATCTATTTCATCTTTGCGATATACCTTGCCATAACAGAGCGCGCCGAAGGATTCATTTCTAACTATGCGTTCCTTGATCTCCGGCTGATTCAAGTAGTAGTACCAGAAGACCGTGTCGTGGGTCCGCAGAATGTTCTCCTGATCGACATAATACGTGTCCGAGGTTGAACGGGCGGGGTGACTAACAGGAAAGTCGAAGAGGTCGAAGCTCACACTGGCAGGGACAATCTCCGGAATCTCGATATCATCAAAGTCCTTTACGACTGTCAACGCCTTTACGCGTTTAACTATCTCCGCGAGCGGGCTCGATGGAGTCCGCGACAGATCAGGCATCGTCAGGTATCGCTTGATTCGTGCTGCGTCAACGTCTGTACGCCTTTCCAATTCTGACCTCAGACGTTCTTCCTCGACTCTCGAAATCCGTATATCCATTGCGCCCTAGTCTAGCAAATGATCAAAGAAATAAAAGTCTCCTCATAACCAATCTCAGGAGGCCTCGAAACCCGTTACTCTTCCCTCCGCTATCGGGCGGCTTTCGTTTTTTATGGAGGAAATCGCTTTGATTTTGTGCTATACTGAACACAACCGGAAACGGCTATTTTTATGGCTGAAACAGTCGGAAAAGAGACAAAGAAAAAGGCCTACGATGCCTCGTCTATTACCGTCCTCGAGGGGCTCGAGCCGGTCAGGAAGCGCCCGGGTATGTACATCGGGACCACGGGTCCCGACGGTCTCCATCATCTCGTTTGGGAAATTTTTGATAACGCCCGTGACGAGGCGATGGTTGGGCGTTGCGATGATATTGAAGTAGCACTGCTTCCTGACGGCTATGTGCGCGTTGCCGACAATGGCAATGGCATCCCGGTCGGCATCCACCCGAAGACAAAAGTCTCTGCGCTCGAGACGATCATGACGACACTTCACGCGGGCGGCAAGTTCGACAACGAGGCATACAAAGTATCCGGCGGCCTGCACGGCGTCGGCGCGTCAGTCGTGAATGCGCTCTCCGAGCACACGAAGGTTGTCGTGCATCAAGATGGCGGCATGCACGCGCAAGAGTACAAAATCGGCAAGCCCTTGGCGAAGGTGAAGAAGATCGGCACGAGCAAGGAGCACGGTACAATCGTGCTTTTCAAGCCAGACGTCACTATATTTAAAGAGGGCGTGGAATGGAATTGGGAAAAGATAGTCACGCACCTGCGCCAGCAGGCATATCTCGTGAAGGGTGTTCGTGTCTCGGTGGTCGACGCGCGAGAAAATAAAAATGCATTTGAAACAGACACCATCTTCTTGCGCGTACAGGAGCTCGGTGTTCCCTCGATGACCTTCTATTTCGAAGGTGGATTGAAGTCTCTTGTCGCTTTCCACAATAAACACCAAACTCCGGTACATAAAAACATTTTCTACGTTGAGCGCGAGCAGGACAAAGTAGTTGTCGAGGTTGCGTTGCAGTATATCGACGATATCACGGCGCGCATCACGGCATTCGCGAACAACACCTATAACGCTGAGGGAGGCACGCACATCACGGGCTTCAAGACCGCGCTCACGCGGTCGTTAAATACCTACGGCCGGAACGCGAATATCTTAAAAGAAAAGGACGAAAACTTTACCGGGGATGATGTGCTCGAGGGAATTACGGCCGTTATCTCAGTGAAGCTTCCCGAGATTCAATTCGAAGGACAGACCAAAGCGAAGCTCGGGTCGGTAGAAGCGCAAGGCGCTGTCTCGACCGTGTTTGGTGAGGCGTTAAACGCTTTTCTTGAAGAGAATCCTGATGACGCTCGCGCGATTATCAATAAAGTTCTTCTCGCGCTCAAGGCGCGTAAGGCTGCAAAAGCCGCCAAGGATTCGGTCTTGCGCAAGGGTGCTCTCGAAGGCATGACGCTTCCGGGGAAACTTGCCGACTGCCAGACCAAGAGCGCCGAAGAGAGCGAGATATTTATCGTCGAAGGAGATTCAGCCGGTGGCTCGAGCAAGCAGGGCAGGGATCGTCGCACGCAGGCGATATTGCCGCTCCGCGGTAAGATCCTGAACGTCGAACGTGCTCGCATTGACCGCATGCTCGCGTCGGTCGAGATCCGCGCACTCGTGGTCGCGATGGGCACGGCTATCGGCGATGTGTTCGATATTTCTAAGCTTCGCTATCACAAAATAATTATCGCAACCGACGCCGACGTCGATGGTGCGCACATCCGCACACTGTTGCTCACGCTCCTCTACCGACATTTCCGTCCGATCATCGACGGCGGCTTCGTCTATATCGCCCAACCACCGCTTTATAAGATTACAAAAGGGAAAGCCATTGCCTATGCCTATTCTGACCAAGAAAAAGCGAGGATAATAAAAGAATTTGGGGTTCAACCGACTGAAGTGGTAGAGATCGGTGTAACAGACAGTGAGTTGTCGGTTGAAACGGGAGCGGCAGAAGAAACCGAGACGACATCTACAAGGAAGTCAGCAAAAGTAAATATCCAACGCTACAAAGGCCTCGGCGAGATGAACCCGAGCGAGCTGTGGGAGACTACGATGGATCCCGCACGGCGCGTCTTGAAGCAGGTACACGTCGAGGACGTCGAAGCGGCGGATCGCATTTTCGATATTTTGATGGGCACCGATGTTGCTTCGCGCAAGAGCTTCATCCAATCGAACGCGAAACTCGCAAATTTGGACGTGTAGAACCCCTGCTCGGTACGCCCTCCTAATTAATTGATCGTAAGATTTACAGAGATGTTGTTGTTCGCAGTATTTGATTCCGTGAATGTATGGTCCGGATTTAGAGTAATTGAAAGTTCTTGTTTTTCTCCGCTGCTCGCCTGGTCGAAACCGAGTGTGTAGTCGATGCTGTCGCCCGGATTGAGGACTTGCTGAAGGGGTGACTTATAGGTAAACGATCGACGAGTTGGAACCGACGCATTGAAGCGCCATCCACCGCTCACGTTGGTGCCGATATTCTTAACGGTGAATTTAATGGCAGGTCGGCGGCCAGAAGGCACGCTCGAATCCGCGACAAAGGAATCAGTCGACTCGCTTTGCAGATAGCCGATCGCACTGATGGTCACTGCGAGGTCCGGAAGACCATAGAGCACGGGCGCTGCAGGCGCCGATCCGTTAATGGGATAGGTGACCGTCGTCCTCGTGCCAGGAGCAGTTGATCGAGATGGTGGTGGGGAAGTAGTTGTTGCCGTCGTTGCTTGCGGTGAGCCTGTCGAACCCGTCGTTGAAGAAGCATTACCGAAAGAGATAACCGTCGATGACGCTGTCGGGACCACAGAGATGCCCGGTGCTGGGGTTGGAGTAAAGAGTGAACCGACATAGACGGCCGCAGCACCGATATTATTCACGGCCGCTGGCACGTAACGCGAGGAATAAATAGCACCCCACACGCCTAACACCACGAGCGCGACGAAACCAATTACCGCAAGGGTGTTGATGGCCGACTGGCGGTACGGTCTGCTGTTTTCGGGAATATTTTTTGTTTCCATAAGACGATTAATACATACCACGGACAGGTTTTCATGTCAAGCAACGAGAAACTTGACAGAAACACTGTGATGCGGTATTAATGAATAAGACTATATGGACAAGATTGTCGAATTCACCGTCCGACTGGTCGGCGGCACGCGGCTGGCGTATGCGAGGAAATGGAGCTTCCTCGGGCTTTTTGCGGTGGTGTTTATCGCGAGCGTGTTTGTACTCGCTGTGTTTGACCTCTTGCCCAATGCTCCTTCTACTTCCATCACAAACGCACCGGTCGCGGTGAACTCCGTCGGGACAGTTTCTTCAATGAACGCTGAAGTGCCAGTGAAAATAGAAATTCCTTCACTCACGCGTGTTGCCTCTATATCCAATCCTGATACGACCGATATCGCCGCCCTCGATACATTGCTTCTCTCGGGTGCCGTGCGATATCCGACATCCGCGAAGCTCGGTGAGAGCGGAAACATAGTGCTCTTCGGTCATGCAAGCTATCTGCCGGTGGTGAACAATCAGGCGTATAAAACATTCAACGGTATCCAGAAGCTTTCGCATGGCGATGTTATCACGGTCTATTCATCTGATGCAGTCTATACGTATGCCGTACGGACTGTTGAGAAGAAGAGCGCAGATGATGGCGAGATTGCGCTTTCTGGCACCGGTCGCGTGCTTACACTTGTGACCTGCAATTCTTTTGGCGCGAAAGAAGACCGTTTCGTGGTAACTGCTGACTTTGTTGAAAGTCATTCGTTCGGAGCGTAAGCTCTGCTCGGGTGACTCTCCGCAAGGAGGGTGGGATAACTGATCTTTGATCCGAGACAAACCACACACTATGCCCATGCCGCACGGCGGCTGACGAAAGGAGATAGATGATGTTTAGGACTCGATCGAGAGGTCGGAAGATCCTGGCAGCTGTTGCCGCCGCGTCAATCATCGCGGTAGCAGCCGTCGGACTTTTCGAATCCGGAAAGCAATTCTTGTCGGCGCTGAAGCCGACTGCAACGCCGACGGTGGAACCGACGCTATCCGCGCCGTCTCCATCACCGACGGTGATCGCTATGCCGACGCCGACAACAGTGACGGCAACGGCGCAGAAGAAAGTCTCGAAGAGGTCGGGTGGTGTTCAAGCCGCGGTTATCGCACCGCAGCCGCGACCGGCAACGGCCGCTACTCCTGCAAAGGAGTGGAAGAAATGGAACGCCGCACCGTACGCCACCTCGTTTGTGGAGGCGTGCACGAAAGCGCCAGCCACTATCGATGGCTTCAACCTGCCGCTAGCCGTGAAGGCTGCGCTCAAGCAGAAGATCGGCGCGAACTGCATGGGCGGTGTCGATGTGTGGCTCCCCCCGCACATGAAGCTCGAGCAGATGATGAGCGGAGGCGCGAAGCCGCACGTGATGAATAACGTCGCTGTGGCAGAACTACCGGTCAACACTTCGCCCGATGGGCGACCGTACCGAAAGGGATCGGTCGCGGAGACGGCGAAAGCAGCGGTGTGGTATGTGGAGTACGGAGGAGAGAAATTTGCGTTTTACATTCCGTACGTCTGCTACAACCTCGCGTGGGGACTCGCATCCGGCGAACAGTGCGTGGAACTTCCATTCAATGCCCCAGTGCGTGGGTTTGTGCGGTGGGGTGTCGCAAGTTCTTTAGGTCCGTTGCCGCCGAGCAACTGCAATGCGCAACGGCAAGGTGATGGTCCGTGGACCGCATGGGTGGGAGAATGCGATGACTGTGTTCCTCCCAATGATCTCTTCGAAATGCTGGGCAGTAAAGTGCGCGTCCCACATAAGTATCTCTACGGTGTAACCGAGAATCGTCAAACACTCCGATTCTCGACGGCCGTTTGGACTCGCCTCGTCTACATTTGCGAAGAGGACGAGCGAGGGGCACAGTCCTGCGGCGTATACACTCGACCTCAGGATTGGGAGGGAAGGTATCGCGTTCCCATTGCGGACACCATGTGGGTGTGGGACACCGACAGCTGTACCGATTGAACGTGCAGGTGGCGACGAGGGAGCAAGGCTCCCTCGTCGATCCACCATTTTCGTACGCTCCGACAATGAATGGAGGAGCAAGGGGTAATCATTTTACTATGACCAATATTACAAAAATAGTCGCATATCTCGACAAACGACCGATACGGACGGGTTTCTTTGCTGTGCTCGCGACGGTGACGATTGGCATATCAATCGCATTCGCGACTAGCCTCACGACGCCGGCGCAAGTCTATGCGCAGGTTGTTGGCCCACCGTGTTGCGTGCCTCCGCCTCCATCCTGCATCCTTAGTGCTGACCCATCGACGCTGCCGAATGGCGGTGGACCGACTACACTTTCGTGGGAAACGACTGCAGCTTCAGATATGATTATCCAGAGCAGTGACTCTGAAGGTAATTCAACGGCGGTCACTTCTGGTTGGGTATCTGCCACAGACTTCGGCTCACAGAGTATCTCGCTCGTGCGTTCGACCGAATACACAATGACGGTCTCCGGTCCCGGCGGCGAGTCGACGTGCCATACCAATGTTACCGTTGAACCGCCTCCGCCTGCGCCAATAGCGCCGACCTGTGCACTTACTGCAAGTCCGACGTCTATTCAGAGCGGCGGTTCCTCGACGCTCTCTTGGAGCACCAAGGATGCGACATCGTTCTCAATCGACCACGACATCGGTTTTGTGACGCCTGTGGATGCGGGGACGAGATCGGTATCTCCGATAAACACAACGATATATACAGGCACCGCGACCGGTTCCGGCGGTTCGGTAACCTGCACCGCGACCGTCACGGTCACCGAGACACCTCCGGTTACGAATGCGCCTGTCTGTACGCTTGTGGCGAATCCTCCCGGTATACAAAGTGGTAATTCTTCAACGCTGTCGTGGAACACTACCAATGCGTCCTCATTCTCGATTGATCAAAATATTGGTTCCGTGACGCCGATCGTCAGCGGAGCAATCTCGGTATCTCCAACCGCGACGACGAAGTACACTGGTACCGTGACTGGCAGTGGCGGCACCGCGCATTGCGAAGCGACCGTCACGGTCACCGAGACACCACCGGTGACGAATGCTCCTGTCTGTACGCTTGTTGCGAATCCGCCCTCTATTCAAAATGGCGGTTCCTCGGAACTCTCGTGGACTACCACTCATGCCACATCCTTCTCGATTGGTGTGTACACTAGTGCCTACGACTACACCGGTGAAGGTGTTGTTGATGTTGCCGACATAAATCTTCTTACGCAGGTAGGCCTGGGTAATGTCTCCTGCCCCGCGAGCAAAACCTGCGACATTAACAACGACGGCAGTACTAACATCGCCGATATTCTCACATTGGTTAAGATCGTCAGAGAGAACATCGGTTCTGTGACTCCCGTGAATGCCGGCTCAAGAACTGTGACACCAACCGCGACGACGAAGTACACTGGTACCGTGACTGGCAGTGGCGGCACCGCGCATTGCGAAGCGACCGTCACGGTCACCGAGACACCACCGGTGACGAATGCTCCTGTCTGTACGCTTGTTGCGAATCCGCCCTCTATTCAAAATGGCGGTTCCTCGGAACTCTCGTGGACTACCACTCATGCCACATCCTTCTCGATTGGTGTGTACACTAGTGCCTACGACTACACCGGTGAAGGTGTTGTTGATGTTGCCGACATAAATCTTCTTACGCAGGTAGGCCTGGGTAATGTCTCCTGCCCCGCGAGCAAAACCTGCGACATTAACAACGACGGCAGTACTAACATCGCCGATATTCTCACATTGGTTAAGATCGTCAGAGAGAACATCGGTTCTGTGACTCCCGTGAATGCCGGCTCAAGAACTGTGACACCAACCGCGACGACGAAGTACACTGGTACCGTGACTGGCAGTGGCGGCACCGCGCATTGCGAAGCGACCGTCACGGTCACCGAGACACCACCGGTGACGAATGCTCCTGTCTGTACGCTCACCGCGGAACCAGCGTCACTCGACTCGGGTGAGCATTCCACGCTTACCTGGGCAACTACGAATGCTTCTGCATTCAGAATTGATCAGGGGATAGGTTCTCTCACGCCAGTCGCGGGCGGTGCGACAACGACTCGGGCAATTACCGACGGGACGACCTTTACCGGTACGGCTACGGGAACGTCAGGTCAGACTATTACGTGTACGGCAAGCGTGAGCGTTAACAGCAGTGGGGGCGGAGGCGGCGGAGGCGGCGGAAGCCGCAATCCAAGAGTTTTGCTGAGCGCGATTCCGCGCGTATCGCCGGGACCACTCGCGAATCTGTATCTCTCACAAATTCCTTACACCGGTCTCGACCTCGGACCTGCCGAGACTATCGTCTACTGGGTCGCACTCATCGCATGGTCACTCGCGCTCGCATATCTTGTGCTCTTCGGCGCAGTTCCATTCGCTGGTCGCTATGCGCGCGGGTTTGGCGACCGTGTGTCGTTCGCACTCAATGAGCGCGAGCGCCAGTTTCGGGACGGGTATACGGCACCGGCCAAACCGATGAAGCAGAGCGTTCAGGCAATGCCCGTCGCAACGCACGGCGAGCGGAGAACTGAATCGCCGCGAGAGGCACCGCGCGGATACTCATCTTTTGACGGCTTTAGATCGTTTGCCCACAATGATGCACTCTCAGTTGAGGACATTGTGAAAGGTCTTACTCGCGCGCCGCAAGCAAGTCTGCAGCCGATGACCGAACCTATTCGCGATACTGTCGAACCGATATTCGAGATGGTAGAGCCCATTTCTGATTCGGCAGAATCAGAAATGCCGCTTGAGTCTGAGCCGAAAAAAACGGATGAAACGAGTACGACTCCCGCTGACATTCGCGGTTTCACTATGGCGCTTGTCGAGGGCGATCGCACCGCAGTCTTCGCAGGACTACGACAACATATGCGCGGCGGCGGCACCGCAGAAAGCCTTCTTTCCGCCACGGCCTGTCTTCTCGACGACGTCTATCGCGCGCGTGTCGAAGGTACGTCCTGTGATCCCGACATTGCTCGCCTGACAGCACGTCTCGCAACGCCGACTCTCGAGAAACTCGTCATGTCGCTCACGACTGCTATTGATTCGAGCTATTCGACCGATGTCACGGGCGCCAAACTCGCCCTTACCCGCGCACTCTCTACGCTCGGAGCTTAAATAACTTCTGGGATCAGAGCAGCTTCAGATCCTCAACCGCGATTGAAGTCTCGCCGTTCCTGACGGAGACCTTGCCCTTAACGAGGAAGCACGCACCGGGCGCGATCGCAAGCGAATGTTCCTTGAATAATTTCGGGAAGACGACTGCTTCCATCGAGTCCGTTTTGTCTTCGAGCGTGACAAATGCCATCTTCTCGCCGGTCTTGGTGAGAATGCTCCGTATCACAGTGACGAGAACAGGGAGGAAGACTAGCGTGCCTTGATGCGGCTCCTCCTTAATTTTTGCGAGGGAGATTTTCGCTTTCGCGGCAAGCGCTGTGTGAGCATCGAGCGGATGGCCGCTCACATAGATGCCGAGGAGTTCCTTTTCCCACGATAACTTATCGAGCAGTGAGATGGCTTTCCCGGCCGGGAGGGCGAGCTCCTGCGGCCCCACGAGTGCGCCGAAGAGAGAGTCTTGCGGCACGAGCGCCGTCATTTCGCGATGGAACGTGAGTAGAGTATCAATATTCTCGAGCAGGGTACCGCGCATACCATCGGGACTGAGCGAATCGAGTGCTCCGCATTTAATGAGTGATTCGAGCGATTTTCGATTGAGATTTCTCGACCCGATACGAGAGAGGAAGTCCGACAACGTTTTAAAAGGTCCATGAGTCGTCCGTTCGTCGATAATCGCGGCCGAGATACCGTCGCCGAAGTTCTTGATGGATGACAAACCGAATCGAATTGCGGTTCCATTTGAGATGATCGTAAAGGCCGTTCCGCTCTCGTTCACGTCTGGCGGGAGGATCGGAATACCCATGCGCTTCGCCTCTGCGACGAAGACCGCAATCTGCTCAGTATCGCCCGAGTCTGCGGTGAGAAGAGCCGCACAATATTCGACTGGGTAATTTGCTTTCATGTACGCGGTTTGGTAGGCGACCTTGCCATAGCTCGCCGCATGCGCTTTGTTGAATCCGTATGCAGCGAATGGTTCGATAAGTAGCCACAGCGTTTGTGCATTTTGTGGCGAAAGCTTCCCATATTCAATAAACCCTTTCAGCAGCTTTTCCTTTTCGGCCTGCATGACTTTAGGGATTTTTTTGCCCATTGCCTTGCGCAATGCGTCGGCCTCGAGCCAGGAGTAGCCGCCGAGTTTGATTGCAGTGAGGAGCACGTCGTCTTGGTAGACAAGGAGGCCATAAGAGAAATCGAGATAATCCTTCATGCGCGGATCGACGAATCGGATGAGTTTCGGATTATGTTTGCGTTCGATGTACTGCGGAATTGTTTCCATCGGTCCCGGTCGGTAGAGCGCAACCATAGCGTTGATGTCATGGATGGTTGTCGGCCGCAGCTCTTTGAGCCAGCGTGTCATACCTGAACCGTTTAATTGGAATGTTCCCTCCGTTTCGCCACGCGCGAGCATCCGGTACGTCTTCTCGTCATCAATAGGGACATTCTCGATATCGACGATGATATTTCTCGTCTCCTTCACGAGCGCGACCACGTGCGCGAGAATCGCGAGATTCTTGATGCCGAGAAAGTCGAATTTGAGAAGTCCCACGCCGCCGTATTCGTCGGTGATCGAGTACATATCGTACTGCGTGATGAGTTTGCCGGTACCCTTCGGATCGGGCTGGATAGGGGTCCACTCGACGAGCGGCGTCGGCGCGACCACGACGCCGGCGGCGTGAACGCCAACGTGCCGCACGCAGCCCTCGATACGCTTCGCCAGGTCGAGGATCTCGCGCGATTCGTCGTCTTCGTCATAGAGCGTCTTCAGATCCGGCTCGAGCTCGAGTGCGCGATCGATGGTCATCGGAAATCCTTGAGAACCGATCGGGATAAGCTTCGCGATGCGATCGCCAGTGCTATACGAGTGACCGAGTGCGCGCGTGACATCGCGTACGGCCGCGCGCGCCATCATAGTGCCAAAGGTGCCGATCTGCGCGACGTGATCCTCACCGTACTTTCGCTTCGCATAGGCGATCATATCGTCACGGCGGTTATCGGCCATGTCCATATCGATATCAGGCGCCTTCGGACGTTCAGGATTCAAGAACCGCTCGAAGGGAAGCTTATAGAACAGGGGATTGACGTTGGTGATGCCGACGAGGTAGGCGACGAGCGAGCCGGCGGCCGAGCCGCGCGTGGTGGTGAGAATACCGGTGCTCTTCGCGAAGCGCAGGAGGTCAGCGACGATGAGGTAGTACACGGCGAAGCCTTTGTTGATGATGATGTTCAATTCATATTCGATGCGGTCGGTAACCTCTTTTGTTTCCTCCAGATTCTTGGTCGCTATGCCGGCGTAGGATTTCGCGCGCAATTCTTCATCATGCGTTTTAAATCCGGCGGAGACCGGAACGGCAGGGAATGTCCATTTGCCGAGATCGAAGGAAAGGTTGCATCGGTCGGCGATCTTCCGCGTGTTATCGACGGCTTCGGGAATATCCTTAAAGAGTGCAAGCGCACGCTTCTCATTTATGAACGAGAAATCCTCGTCCTCATTTCTTCCGTGCCCGCCTTGTTGTATGCGACGCATGATCTCGGTCGCTTCGCGGTCGCCCTGCTCGAGGTAGTAGACGTCATGCTGGCCAACAAGCGGAGTGCAGCTCGTTTCTGAGAGGGCAATGATCTTCTGCACCAGCGCCCCGTGGCCGACGACGCGCGGGTGATGGGTTATTTCGAGAAAAAGATTGTCAGGGCCCAAGATGTTTTTGAATTCTGCGAGCGCCGCGGCGGCACCATCCTCATCACCCGCCCGCAGCAGTTGTGCGATGTCTCCCGCGAACGATGGAAGAATGGCGATAAGGCCGCCGCGGCGCTCGCGGAGCAATTCTTTATCAATGCGTGGGCGGTCGAAGAATCCTTCGGTCCACGACTTGGTCACGAGATAAAGCAGATTCTTATAGCCCTCATTATTCTCCGCGAGAAGGACGATGCGGGATCGCTTCGCGTCGAGATTACGATCCTTGTCGTGTCGCGAGCGTGGTGCAAGGTAGGCATCAACGCCGAGAATCGGCTTCACACCCTCCTTCTTCGCCGCTTTGTAGAACTCGATTGCACCGTGCATATTGCCCGTGTCGGTGAGCGCGAGCGCGTCCATGCCCTCCTTCTTCGCCTTCTCAACCAGCTCTTCCACTTTCGGCAACGCCTGGAGAAAGCTATAGTGGCTGTGTGTGTGGAGGTGGATAAAGCGGCTTGCCATATGGAACAGTATACCCGAGGGTATACTTCCTGTATGAGATTCATACTAGGAGTGGACGAGGCGGGGCGGGGGCCCTTAGCGGGGCCGGTGGCGGTGGGGGTGGTGGCGGTACCGGAGGGATTCGATGTGGCGATAGAGTTTCCGGGCGTGAAGGATTCAAAGAAACTGAGTGAGAAAAAGCGCGAAAAGATTTTTGGAATGCTTGAATCGCGCGTCGCCGGAGGCGACGCGCGATTTGTGGTCGAGTTCTCGAGCGCGGCTATTATTGATGAGCGGGGAATCAGTCATGCAGTACGCGAGGCACTCAACCGCGGCGTGAATGCGCTCGCGCCGGATGCAGCTCTCGTCGAGATAGTGCTCGACGGATCACTCAAAGCTCCGCCAGAATATAAACAAAAGACGATCATCAACGGGGACGATTTAGTACCGATCATTTCTCTCGCCTCGATTGCCGCGAAGGTAACGAGGGATCGGCTTATGACCAAACTTGCGAAGCAGTATCCGGCCTATGGTCTCGAGAAACACAAAGGCTATGGTACGCGTGCACATTATGAAGCACTCAAACTCCATGGCCCCTCAGCTATTCACCGGCGTTCTTTTTTGCACATTGAGAGTTCACGTAATTAGTGGTATAAATCTTAGCGGACGGTTGAAACAAGGTGTTTCAAAACGGGGGTCTCGGGGTGACTCGAGCGCAACGCAACGGAGGTTGTTGGAATGCAGCAGCAGGGGGCCGCAGCAGAAATTCCGTTTGTGGCGAAATATCGGCCGGAGCTCGCACTGGCTGGGTATCCGCTCTGTGCAGTTTGTACGGGAGCAGGCGCACACGTAGAGACAAAGCCGTATGACGTGCTCTACTGTTGGGTGCAGGGAAAGTACGTGAGTTCTCACGTCTCTCAGTGTTGCAATCAGCAGAGACGCGTCAGTGGCCGATAGACAGTAGCCGCCAGGTGGGGGTCGTAGCGAACGCGCTACGACCCCTTTTTGTATTTATCCTACGCATGTGCTAGAGTGCCACGCATGTCAGTACGCATGCGTCATACCCGAGGTCACACTGGCAACCGCCGGTCGCACCACGCGCTCTCGGCGACGAAATCCGTCGTTGATAAGGAAAGCGGGAATCTCCGCCTCCCACATCGTGTCGACGAGTCGACCGGCATGTATCGCGGCAAGCAAATTTTTATAGTTAAAGCAAAAGGTGCGACAGTTTCCAAGAAGGTCACGAAGGCTGAACCGATAGGCGAACACGGTCACGACCACGCACACGAACACGCGAATGCAGAGGCGAAGAGTTCAAAGGGTATCCTTGGGAAAATAGTTGGTATCGGCGGCCGACCGAAGGCGCGTAGCGGCTTCGGTGGAGGCGCGTAGGCACAAGGAAACGTTTTTGCACAATTGACGCTTGTGCAAGCGTTCGATTTGCTATACTAGGCACATAGATCTTTCCATGGCGAATCGTCACTTAGCGCGTTCCGTTGTTCTTCAAACACTTTTCGAGTGGGATACGACACACGCATCAGAGAAGGAAGCATCGGCGATTCTCGCGCGCAATGTCGCTGAGTTCGGTGGTGATGACATCGATCAGCCATTTATACAAAATCTCCTTTCAGGCGTGCTCGCGAAGCGCGAGGATCTTGATTTAGTTATTGCGAAGGCCGCCCCTGACTGGCCACTCGAGCGCATCGCGCCCATCGATCGCAATATCCTGCGCCTCGGACTCTTTGAATTATTGTTCGCCGATCGCGCACAAGTGCCAGCGAAGGTTGCGATCAATGAGGCAATCGAACTCGCCAAGACCTTTGGTGGCGATTCTTCAGGCAGGTTCGTGAATGGTGTCCTCGGTGCCGTCTATAAGGAGCTCGGCGAACCAGGCAAGGACGAACAAGGCAAAAAGAAAGTAAAGCGTGAAGAACTGCCGCTCGAGAAAATGGCGGGAGCTATCGCGTATGCCAAGCACGACGGGCAATACTATCTCGCGCTCGTGCACGACGTGTTCGGTCACTGGACACTCTCGAAAGGACATATCGATAAGGATCCATCGCCCGAGGTCGGGGTGGCGCGTGTGCTGAAAGAAGAGCTCGGTCTCGATGGGAAAATCGAGAGTCAGATCGGCGAGAATGAGTATGTCGCTTCACATCCGGAGAAGGGGAGAGTGTGCAAGCACGTATGGTTCTTCCTCGCGGCATGCGACTTCGAGCCGCTCGTGCTCAAGAAGAGCGGTGGGCTCGACGATGCAAAATGGTTCCGTCTGCAGGACATCATTGATCTCAATTTCTATGATGACATGCTCCCCATCGTGACATCGGCTGTCCAGAAGCTTCTCGATCACGCGAGCGCCACCAAGGCTAGTCAGCCACAGGCCACGAGGATTTAGTCGCCAGTTTGTACATTTTCTCTAAACGCGCTATACCCTAATGGTTACCACTACGTTGCATGCCTGATTTCTCCAGCTTCGCGAGCCGTATCGGTTTGTCTTTCAATAAGCTCGACCTCCTTATCGAGGCGTTCACGCATCGTTCATACCTGAATGAACATCGAGACTATGCAGGGAATCATAATGAACGTCTCGAGTTCCTCGGAGACGCGGTGCTGGAGCTCGCCGTTACCGATTTCCTTTTCAAGAAATTTCCCACCAAGCCCGAAGGGGAATTGACGAATTTTCGTGCTGCGCTTGTGAATACCGTCTCGCTCGCCGGGAGTGCGCAGAAGCTCGGGGTCAATGATTTTTTATTGCTGTCAAAGGGTGAAGCGCGCGATACTGGCCGCGCACGCGACGTGATACTCGCAGACACCTTTGAAGCGATTATTGGTGCAATCTATCTTGACTTGGGCTACGAGAGCGCAGAGAAATTTATTGCCGCGAATCTGTACGGAAAAATCGATGACGTCATCGCGAAGCGTGCGTACCAAGACGCTAAGAGCCATTTCCAGGAACTCGCTCAGGAGAAGCGTGGGGTGACACCGAATTATAAAACACTCGGCGAAGTCGGCCCCGATCACGACAAGCGCTTCACTATTGGTGTCTTTATCGGCTCCGAAGAAATCGCCCACGGCGAAGGGCAGAGTAAGCAGGAGGCAGAACAGGCCGCCGCTCAGGCCGGTTTGGCATCGATGCACTGGGAGTAACTTGGCGGCGAAACCCCCAAGTGGGTAGCGGTGCTAAATCATTTCGTTTATTACAAAACCGGGCGCGGCATCCTCGAAGGATGTCGCGCCCGTGATCTTTTGCAGGGGACACATTATGGAACCGGAGAACACTCGTGGCGATTGGGTCGTTGCTCTGAAACCGGCCCGAGTGACTCGAAACGTGCAGGGCTCTTTTGACGAGCATTCGTTTCGGGAGTTGTGAAGATTAACCACGTTGCCCCCGCGACAGCAGCCAGGAAGAAAACGGGAGCCAGTCGCGGGCGCTTCCTATTCGATTCAAGACGCATACTTACCCTCCTTCTGAATACTCTTTTAGCACAGTTTTGTTTGATACAATAGAGAGCAATGTTGAAGCGACTGGAGATCGTCGGGTTTAAATCTTTTGTACGGAAGACCGTACTTGATTTCTCATCGGCCACGACGGCGATTGTGGGGCCGAACGGGTCGGGCAAGAGTAATGTTGCCGAGGCCTTCCGATTTGCGCTCGGCGAGCAGTCGATGAAGAGCATGCGCGGCAAACGCGCTGAAGATCTTATTTTCAACGGGTCGCATTCCGTGCCTCGTTCGAATCGCGCTGCGGTCGCGATTGTTTTTGATAATCCAATCCGCCGGCTGGCGGATGGCGGAACGGATGGGAAGCGCACGTTCAATATCGATTTTGATGAAGTGGTGATTGAGCGTGTAGTACACCGTGATGGGACGAGCGAGTACTCGATCAATGGGTCGAAGGTCCGCTTGCGCGATATCGAAGAACTGCTGGCGGGTGCCAACATCGGCGAGACGAGCCACCACATCATCTCGCAGGGTGAAGCTGATAGGATTCTTCTGGCGAATGCGCGCGAGCGACGTACGATGCTCGAAGACGCGCTCGGGCTCAAGGTCTATGAATTCAAAAAGACTGAAGCACAACGGAAGCTTGAGAAGACTGAAGTGAACATCGCACAGGTGAATTCACTTCGACGCGAACTCGCGCCGCATCTGCGTTTCCTCGAGCGACAAGTTGAGAAGCTTGAACGCGCCGACAGTTTACGGAAGAAACTTATAACGCTCGCGCAGATGTACTTCTCGATCGAGGACACGCGCATAGCGGAAGAGAAGGTGAAGGTCGCCGAAGAGAAACGTTTGGCCACGGGACGGCTCGCCGCCGCAAGTGCCGAGCTCTCGGCGATTGAGGAGCGTGCCACGACCGATGCGGAGGGCGCTAAGCGTCTCGAGGTAGTGCGTAAGGCAGAGGCGACGGCGGATCGCCTATCGAGCGAGCGGGGCGCGCTCGCACGCGAGCTCGGGAGAATCGAGGGAGCGTTGGCGGCGGCGAAGGAGCGCAGCACGAAGATCGGCACCGATCCCTATGCGCGCATCTCTCGAGAAGAGCTCGTCGCGCTCGCTGAAGAAGCAGAACGGCAAGTCCGGCAGACGAGTACATCGGACGCCATTTTGTCAGCGCTGAAGTCGTTACATACGACGATAAAAGCATTCGTCGACAGGTTTATCGTCGGCGATGATCGGCTCACCGATGAGGAGCAGTCGGTGTATGCGCTCGAAGAAGAGCAGAAGAAATTAGGAGAAAAAGAAACTATGCTCTCCAAGAATCTTGAAGAAGCGAAACTTGCGCTCCTGCGTGCGAGGGAAGAACTTACGGCATACGACGAGACGGGTAGGGAGTTGCGTCGGCACATTCTCGAATTTGCCCAGACGAAAGCGCATGAAGAAAGTGAGGTAACGCACGCGGATGCGCGCGAGCGCGAATTGAAACTGTTGACGGGGCGGCTAGATACCGATAAGGCGGAAGTGGTAGCGCTCGTCGGTACTCAAGGGATCTCGTACGAACCGCGTGGGTCGATATCTGAGGACGAGCATAGCGGCCAGGAAGATCGCGCGCGGCAACTTGAGCGAATCAAGATTCGCCTCGAAGAAGCTGGCGGTGCGGGCGAAGAGATCCGTCACGAGCACAAAGAGGTGTCGGAGCGTGAGACATTTCTCGCGCGGGAGCTCGACGACCTCGCGAAATCGGCCGAGAGCTTGGGTGCACTCATTCAAGATTTGGATACTGAACTCGCTAAACATTTCACTGAGGGTCTCTCGAAAGTAAATGAATCATTTAACGAATATTTCGCGCTTATGTTCGGCGGTGGCAATGCACGTTTGACTTTGGAAGAGCCCGAAGTTGAGGAATTGGACGAATCTGAAGAGTTGGAAGAATCAAGCGACCCCTTCTCCGCCAATGCTACGAAGGGTAAGGCCGGCATTGAAATCTCAGTGAATCTTCCTCGGAAGAAGGTGCGCTCCCTGATGCAGCTCTCGGGCGGCGAGCGAGCGCTTACCAGCATTGCGCTCATCTTTGCCATGAGTCAGGTGAACCCACCACCGTTCCTCATCCTCGACGAGACCGATGCTTCGCTCGATGAAGCGAACAGCCGTCGCTACGGCGACATGATCGGAAACCTCGCGAAGAAGTCGCAGCTTATCGTGATCACGCACAATCGCGAGACTATGAGCCGCGCCGGGATCCTCTATGGCGTCACTATGGGTGGGGATGGCGTCTCAAAACTCCTAAGTGTAAAGTTCGACGAAGCGGTCGCTGTTGCGAAGTAACTTAAACGGTCGCTCTGAAGTTAATTAATATGAACATCACAATGTTCAACGGATGACACGCTTAAGTCTAATTATTAGTGGGTTAGCATTTATCGTAGGTCTCGCGATGTTTTGGGGATTAGCTACGCCGATATCGGAGCATCGCTGCCTATATAGCGGATCTTCATTTTTTGAGGAAGGCGGATGTGCAAAAATGGAATTGTCGATTTGGCCGCATGGCACGCTCTGTACCTACACGTTGCGTAATGGAACAATCCGATCAGAAATTAAAACAATTAGTTCCATACAATGGTTGATGCTCATATTCGTAACCTGCGCTACAGGGGGACTATCTTGGGTAATTCAGAAAATGATTATGCTCATAAGAAAACTGCAAAAGTAAAGTTGGACCTCCGGTGTTCTAATTTTATGCAGGAATAAAATCCATTTCTTTTTCAGTGATGCAAGCAACAGTAAGTCTGACCTCGATAGGATTGTCCAGCTCATGAATTATGCACAAGTTAGGACATCGGATGTCCTAACTTTAGCTATAATGACGCAATGGAATTCTGGCACCTTATTGGGCGTGGGGTGGAGAAACGAGATATCGTTACAGACAAGCACGACCGTCTCCGCTTCATTCACAACCTGTATGCCTTAAATGATCGCAACACGACGCCGAATTACATTCTGAATGAGCGGCGCGAAGATCATGCTCGTGAACAACTCGTCGATATCCATTCGTATTGCTTAATGAAGAATCACTATCATCTGCTCGTTACAGAACGTATCGAGAATGGGATTTCTCTGTTTATGCAAAAGATTAATATGGGCTATACAAAATATTTCAATAATCGGCATAAACGCTCGGGTGCTCTCTGGCAGGGTAAATATCGCAAGGTGCAAATAAAACGTGATGCGCATTTTCTCTATATTCCATTTTATATACATCTCAATCCTCTCGATTATGTGCATCCAGAATGGCGCGCGGGCGAGGTTAGAAATACTAAAAAGGCTCTCGAAGCATTACTCGACTATCGCTGGAGCAGTCATCTCGATTATTTGGGCGTGCGAAATTTCCCGTCAATTATTAGGACCGATGTGCTTAATCCAATGCTCGGGACGCGGTCAGAGTATGAGCGGACAATCGTTGAAGTTATTCATGACCCAAGCCTTGCTCAAGAAAGCGACTATCTGGAATACAAAAGTTAGGACATCCGATGTCCTAACTTTCCCGGTGGTTGTTTTACTTGTAGTACGCTATATAGTATGGACTGGATAGAAATATTGATGTGTCGCCTAACTTAGGCGGGAACAAAATCCAATTCTTTTTCGGGGATGCGGGCGGCCATCAATTTGACGCGGATAGGATCGCCAAGTTGGAAGGCTTTGTGCGTGCGGCGGCCGACGAGGCGGTAATGCTTTTCGTCAAATTCAAAATAGTCATCACCGACATTACGGATCATGATCATCCCGTCAGCGTGGGTTGTTTGCTCCTCGACATAGAGACCGCGCTCGGTCACACCCGAGATAACGGCGTCAAAGGTCTCGCCAATTTTTGTCGAGAGAAATTCTACCTGCTTCATCTTGACTGAGTCGCGCTCGGCGTCGGATGCCGCCACCTCGCGCTCTGATGCGTGCAGTGCGAGTTTGTCGAACTCCTGCATTTCTGTAGGTGTGATCAGGTCGCCGCCGGCGTGCGCTTTGATGAGGCGATGGATGATGAGGTCAGGGTAGCGCCGGATCGGGGAAGTGAAATGAGTATAAAAATCAAAGGCGAGACCGAAATGACCGATGTTCTGTGTCGCGTACACTGCCTTACTCATCGAGCGAAGCGTAGCTGTCTTTACGAGGTACTCTTCAGGTTTGCCTTTCACCGCATCGAGCAGTTTATTTAATTCAGCGCCCGAGACTTTTCCAGCTTTTGTCTTAAGTTGATAACCCATAATCCTAAGAAGGTTCGCTAGATTCTCGATCCGGTCGGCGTCTGGCTCATCGTGGATGCGGTAAAGCGAAGCGAAGTGAGGGCCGCCATTACTCGTGAGATCTGAGAGATGCTTCGCCACGGCCTCGTTCGCGAGAAGCATGAAGTCCTCGATCATGAGATTAGTCGCTTTGCGCTCCTTCAAGCGAATCGCGATCGGCTTACCGGTTTGGTCGAGCTCGACCTTAACTTCGACGGTGTCGAATTCGATCGCACCCTTCGCCTGACGACGGGTGCGAATCTTCTTCGATAGATCGAGCATGAGCGCGAGCTCTTCATGCAGCGTCCCTTCGCCGTTATCGAGGACATCCTGAGCTTCTTCATAGACAAAGCGCTTCGCAGAGTGAATCACAGTCTCGCCAAACCACGTGTCCACAATGTTGGCGTCTTTGTCGAGTGTAAAAACTGCAGAGACGGAGAGGCGATCCTCACCCTGCTTTAGTGAACAGAGGTCATTTGAAAGAATCTCAGGGAGCATCGGCACCGTGCGGTCGACGAGGTACACACTTGTTGCTCGGGCATAGGCCTCTTTGTCGAGGTTTGTGCTTGGCTTCACGAAGAATGAGACGTCGGCGATATGCACGCCAATTTCGCTATTCCCATCGTCGAGCTTTCGCACCGAGAGTGCATCGTCAAAATCTTTTGCATCAAAAGGGTCGATGGTGCAGGTCGGGATAGCGCGGAAATCTCTACGCGTTCCTTTGGCAACTTCTTCTTTGATTTGGGTTCGGCCATTCAACTCGAGGTCGTGTGCGTCACTCATCACACCGGGAGGGAAGTCACTCGAGAATCCTTGGCCGAGGACAAGCGCGCGCATCTCGGTCTCATGCACGCCAGCCTCGCCGATCTTCTCGGTGACGACACCCCATGGGTAGGCAATATCGTCGTCCCAACCCTTCATTTCAACGAGGACTTTATAGCCTAGAGGAGCATCTTGGGCATCTCTCACTTCGAGTGGCACATGCATCCGCTTGTAGTCAGGCTGGAGGAGAATGATTCCGGGCCGTTCCTCAGATGGGACGAGTGTACCGACGAAGGACTCGCGGGCGCGCGAGACGATCTCGACTACTGTGCCAGCCTCTCGCGGCGGCATTTTTCCCATTGGGTCGCGATATGTTCCCGCGGGGGTCACCTTTACGATATCGCCCGAGAGGGCATGGTTTGTTGATTCAGGCGGTATAAGGAGATCCTCTTTATCTTCGCCAATCGAAAAAAAGCCGAAACCCTTGCGGGTCATCGCTATCGGGCCTTCATAGAGTTCAGAACCAGCCATTTAGCTCTACTCTAGCAATATCTGCGTCCTTCTGCTATAGTCGCACTCATGTTGATGATTCGATTTCAGCGCATCGGCCGGACCAATGATCCGGCATTTCGCATTGCCGTTTTGGAAAAGGAGCGTGCTGCTAAGACCGGCAATATAGTCGAACAGCTTGGCACGTATAATCCTCGCAGTAAGGCGCTCACTTTGAACGAGGCAAAAGTGAAGGAATGGATCGCTAAGGGTGCTCAACCGACTGATTCTATTCGCAATCTCTTGATTAATAAAGGCGTACTCACCGGTAAAAAGGTGAATGTCCTTCCGAAGAAAACGCCGCAAGTAGATGAGGAGGCGGTTGCGGCAGCGGCTGAAGCAGAAAAGAAAACTGCCGCAGAGGCCGAGGCAGTAAAGACCGAAAGCGAAACTGCACTAGCGGCTCCCGCAGCAGATGAGGTATCTCCCATGCCGACTGAGGCAGAGGTAGTGGCAGAAGCAGAGCCAGCAGCCGAAGAAGCCCCAGCGGAAACGCCAGCCGAAGAAGTTCCTGTCGAGGGAACTCCGGCTACAGAAGAAACTCCTGCCACCTAACCTGCCGCCTTTGGCGGAATAGCTAACATATCCCTATGGAACCAGACCAAACATTTCTCGAATACGCAGTTAAAGCGCTTGTCGATCATCCGGAATCTGTAGAAACAACGCGCACCATTGATCAAATGGGAGTACTCCTCACTCTCACCGTGCACCCCGATGACATGGGTAAGATTATCGGCAAGAGCGGCAAGACCGCCGAGGCATTGCGCATTCTGCTTCGCGTGGTTGGTATGAAAGGGAATGCACGGGTAAATCTAAAAATCAATGAGCCCGTCGGTGGCAAACGCGATACCGAATCAAAAACCGTCGACCAAGTTGTTGAGGAGTTGTAAAAGTGAAATTTCATCTCATCACACTGTTTCCAGAAGCCTGCGATGCTTATTTAAATGCATCGATCATCGGGCGCGCGCGGAAAGAGAAGAAGATGGTAGTGAAGTATCAGAACCCACGCGATTTTGTCGACAACAAATGGGGCAAGGTGGACGAGCGCCCGTATGGCGGGGGGCCAGGGATGGTGATGTCAGCGCTGCCTATAGTTAAGGCTGTTCAGGCAGCCTTGGGCAAAACCGTAAGGCAACGCCTTACGGTCATTGTTTGGTTCAGCCCAAGCGGGAAGCAGTTCACGAATAAAGATGCCGACAAACTCACTAAGTATGATGATGTAGTGCTCGTCTGCGGTCGCTATGAAGGCATTGATGAACGCGCGAAGAAGATTCTAAAAACACTTGCAACCGTAAAGGAATTTGCAGTTGGCGAGGCTGTATACACCGGCGGCGAGATACCTGCACTCGCGATCGTGGATGCAGTCACGCGCCGTCTCCCGGGCGTGCTCGGCAAGGATGCGTCCGTCGAGGAGCGTCGCATCGCCTCCTCGGCGGTCTACACCCGCCCCGAAACCATTTCATACAAAAAGAAGAATTATCGGGTCCCGAAAGTTCTTCAAACCGGCCATCACGCAAACATTGACAACTGGCGTAGCAAGAAATAAATTATAGCTATCGGGTGGTGTAGGCTTTCGGGCCGAACAACGAGGCGTTTGCGGCACGCCTACAAAGAAGCTTAGGCTTCCAGAGACCCCCGGCCCGGGCGACCTGAACAACAGGCCGCCTTTCTCTTTATCCCCACACCCACTTGCACAAAAATACGGGGGCTGATACATTAGAAATTGAGATACGGGTGAGTAGCGGAGGGCGGGGCGCCAGATTCATACGGGCACAGAAGAAACGCAAAGCGAGAGCGCGCTTTTGTTTGTGTGCTTCTGTTTGTATACGTTCAAACTTCTATTAATTCACCCCAATCACATGCGTAAGAACCTCCCCCAGAAGACCTTCGGTGCATATCGAGCGCCGCACGTGCCGTTCCCAGATCTCGTCGGGCACCAGCGTGGGTCATTCGACTGGCTTCTCACGAACGGCCTCACCGAGCTCTTTAAGGAATTTTCACCGATCGCCGACTATTCGGGGAAGAAGTTTGAACTGCAGTTTGAAAGTTTTGAAATAGGCGAACCGAAGTATGACGAGGAATTTGCACGTGAGAACATGCGCACTTACGAGGCGCCAATCAAGGCGACTGTGAAGCTCGTCAACAAGACATTGGGATCCGAGAAGTCGCAGGAACTTTTTCTCGCGGACATGCCTATTATGACGCCGCATGGTTCGTTCATCGTCTCTGGCGTGGAGCGTGCTATCGTCCCGCAACTCGCACGCTCGTTTGGCGCGTTCTTCGTCTCTGAACTCATTCGGGGGAAACCTTTTTTCGGTGCGAAGATTATTCCACTGCGCGGTGTCTGGATAGAGATAGATTCAGAAGCGGACGGCGCGATCTTCGTGAAGATTGACCGGAAGCGCAAGTTCCCGATCACGGAGCTCCTCACGGTTTTTGGCGGCGGAGTAGGGAAGGAAACGTTGAAGCATTTTGTGAATGAGCCACTCGCGCTCGCGGCGATGCAGGCGACACTCGAGCACAATGAGGCCACCTCAGTCGAGGAGGCCTATATCGAGATCCATCGCCGCATGCGGGACGGAGACCTCGTCACGTCTGAGAACGCGAAGAACTTCGTACAGTCGCTCTTCGGGGCAGAGCGCTACGATCTCGGGAAAGTGGGTCGCCACCGCTTGAATGCGCGTTTCGGCCTCCCGGTAACCGAGAAGACGCTCGATAAGCGCACACTCACGCTTGCGGATTTCGTGCGAATCATTTCAGAAATTACAAAGTTGAATACTGATCCGAACGCACGCCCGGACGATATCGATCATCTCGGTTTTCGCCGCGTCCGTTTTGTCGGCGAACTATTGCAGGCGCGCATGCGTGTCGGCATGAGTCGCATGAAACGCAATATTCAGGACCGCATGTCGACCATCGAGAGCGAGACGACTCTACCGCTCGCACTTGTGAACCCTCGTCCGTTCCAGGCATCGGTGCATGAGTTCTTCACGGCGAACCAGCTCTCGCAATTTATGGATCAACAGAACATTCTCGCAGAGCTCGAGAACATGCGCACCCTCTCCGCGCTCGGTCCCGGCGGGCTCACCCGCGAGCGAGCAGGCTTCGAAGTGCGCGACGTGCATCCTTCGCACTACGGCCGCCTTTGTCCAATCCACACTCCTGAAGGTCAGAACATTGGTCTTATTCTCCGTCTCGCAACGCATGCACGAACCAATGACTTCGGTGTTATTGAAACGCCGTATGTTCGCGTGCATAAAGGGAAAGTCACTGATGAGATTGTGTATTTGAACGCGCTCGATGAAGAGCTCGAGATGATCGCGCATGGCGCCACGAAGATCGACGAGCATGACCGTATCTCGCTTGAATCGGTCGAGGCCCGTCACAAGGGAGATCCCATTATCGTACCGCGCGACGCGGTGACCTTAATGGACGCTTCCACGTATCAAATGTTCTCCATCGCGACCTCGATGATTCCTTTCGTCGACCACGACGACGCGAACCGCGCGCTCATGGGTTCGAACATGCAAAAGCAGGCGACGCCGGTCCTCATCCCAGAGGCGCCTGTCGTTTCAACAGGTATCGAGACGCATGCTGCGCGCAGCACGGGCCGCCTCGTGCTCGCTCTTGAATCGGGCGATGTCACCTATGTTGATGCGCGCAAGATTATCGTAACCAACAAAGAGGGAAAGAAGCGGGAGTATCGCCTCCAGGGACTCACACAGACCAATCAGAACTCGGCGTTCCTCCAACGGCCGTCTGTCCGCATGGGCGACAAAGTGAAGAAAGGTGATGTGCTTGCGGATAACTCATCGACCGATCAGGGTCAACTCGCGCTCGGCCAGAACGTGCGTGTGGCGTTTATGAGTTGGAACGGGGCGAACTACGAAGACGCCATCATCATTTCCGAACGTCTCGTTGAGGAAGCGAAATTCACCACGGTGCACACTGAAGACTTCGAGTGCGTCGTGCGAGACACGAAGCTTGGCCCGGAGACAACGACACATGACATCCCGAACGTGGGCGAACTGCGATTGAAGAACCTCGACGAAGAGGGCGTTATTCGCATCGGTGCCGAAGTGCGCTCGGGGGATATTCTCGTCGGCAAAGTGACGCCAAAGGGCGAGACGCAGCTCACGCCTGAAGAGCGTCTCTTACGCAGCATTTTCGGCGATAAGGCAAAGGATGTGAAGGACACCTCGCTGCGCATGGAAGGCGGGAAGCGTGGACGCATCATCGGCGTGAGGGTATTTTCGCGTGAGAAAGGCGATCAGCTCGAGAGCGGCATCATCAAGAAAATCGTCATCACTGTCGCGCAAGTACGCAATGTATCCGTCGGCGATAAACTTGCGGGACGTCATGGCAACAAGGGTGTCATCAGCCGCGTACTGCCGGTCGAAGACATGCCGTATGACAAAGACGGCAATCCGGTCGATATTATTCTCACGCCACTCGGCGTGCCGAGCCGTATGAACCTCGGACAAATTCTTGAATTGCACCTCGGACTCGCCGCGAACACACTCGGGTATCAGGCAGTCGTCCCTCCGTTTGCCGGCGCGACCGCTGACGAAATACGCGACGAGCTCGAGACCGCCGGCTTCTCGCGTTCAGGAAAGATGCAGCTCTACGATGGTTGCAGCGGCGAGCCATTCGCGCAGACTATCGCCGTCGGCTACATGTATATCCTCAAGCTCCATCACATGGTGGAGGACAAAATCCACATGCGTTCGATCGGTCCCTACAGTCTCATTACGCAGCAACCTTTGGGCGGCAAGGCGCAGAACGGCGGCCAGCGCTTTGGCGAAATGGAGGTCTGGGCGCTCCTCGGCTATGGCGCTGCATACACGCTGCGCGAGATGCTTACAATCAAGTCGGATGATATCCAGGGTCGTTCAGCGGCCTTCGACGCGATTGTTCGCGGCGAAGCGATATTGCATACCGGCACACCAGCATCATTCTCGGTCCTTACTAATCAGATCCGCGGTCTCGGACTTGACGTCGAACCTCTGAATCTTCCGCCCGCGCCGGAGGAGTGATTGCAATTTATTAAAACCTACCATCTGTAACCTCTTAATTATTTATGGCATTCACTCCCCGAAAACTTCCGCTACGAGACACCTGGAATGGTCTGCGTCTCGCGCTCGCATCGCCGGAACGCATTCTCGCGTGGTCGAGCGGCGAGGTCACCAAGCCGGAGACCATCAATTACCGCACGCAACGCTCCGAGAAACACGGGCTCTTCGACGAAAAGATATTCGGCCCCGAGAAGGACTACGAATGTTACTGCGGCAAGTACAAAGGTATCCGCTATAAAGGGATCGTCTGCGATAAATGCGGTGTCGAGATAACGCGCTCGATCGTGCGTCGTGAGCGCATGGGGCATATCGAGCTCTGTACGCCCGTCGCGCATATCTGGTTCCTCCGCAGTGTGCCGTCGCGCATGGCGCTTATTCTTGGTGCTTCAGCAGCGGACGTTGAGAAAGTCATCTATTTCGCGGGCTATATCATTACTAAAATTGCCGAGGAGGAGAAGAAACGTCTCCTCGCCGAACTGGAGAGCGAATACAAGTCCAAGTACAAATCCATTACTGGCGATAAGGAGCGCGATGCACTGAAGGTGAAGATGACGCTCGCAAAGGCCGAGATCGAAGGCGTCGTCATCGGCAAGGTGCTCGATGAGCTCGAGTATCATCGCTACTCGGTCAAGTACGGAGGCCTCTTCGAAGCGCGTATCGGCGCGGAGGCCATTTATGATATTTTCCGCGCGCTTGATATCAAGGAGCTCGAGAAGACGTTGCTTGCTCGCTATGAAAAGGCAGGTGCCGCAGAGCGCGAAAAGCTCGCGAAGCGTCTCTCGCTCATCGCCGGTCTTATCGCGTCGCATATTCGACCCGAATGGCTCTTCCTCACGCGCATCCCGATCATCCCGCCGGCGCTCCGCCCGATGGTCGCACTCGAAGGCGGCCGCCACGCGACCTCAGACGTGAACGACTTGTATCGCCGCGTCATCAATCGCAATAATCGTCTTAAGAAGCTGCTCGACATCCACGCGCCGGAAGTCATCCTGCGCAATGAGAAACGCATTTTGCAGGAAGCGGTGGATGCGCTCCTCGACAACTCTATTCGCAAGGGCAGCGCCTCGGGAGGTGCGCTCACGGCGGCGCAGCGCCGACCGCTCAAGTCGCTCGCTGACTATCTGAAAGGGAAGCAGGGCTACTTCCGCCAGAACTTGCTCGGTAAGCGTGTCGACTACTCGGGCCGATCGGTGATCGTCGTCGGTCCTGATCTCGAGCTCGACGAATGCGGTCTGCCGAAGCACATGGCGCTCGAGCTCTTCCGTCCGTTCGTCATCGCGGGACTCCTCTCACGCGAACTGGCCTTCAATATCCGCGGTGCAGGACGCCTCATCGAAGACGGCGTGTCTGAAGTGTGGGAAATTCTCGAAGAGGCTATTGCGGGGAAATACGTGCTCCTAAACCGCGCGCCAACGCTTCACCGCCAGGGTATCCAAGCATTCCGCCCGCGGCTCATCGAGGGCGATGCTATCCAGCTGCACCCGCTCGTCTGTAACGCATTCAACGCGGACTTCGATGGCGACCAGATGGCCGTGCATCTTCCGCTCTCAGAAGAAGCGCAGTGGGAAGCAAAGAACGTGATGAGTGCAAATAAAAATATCTTGAAACCGGGCTCGGGCGACATCATCGTGCTTACCGGAAAGCCGCTCGATATTATTCTCGGCGTCTACTGGCTCACCAAGGCGGTGGATGGCGCAAAGGGCGAAGGCGAATATTTCGCCTCACCGAATGCCGCTATTCTCGCGTCCGAATACGGGGCCATCGACCGACGGGCGAAGATCAAGGTGCTGCCGGTAGCGGGGAAGGAGAAGTACGCGGCCTTCGAGGGACATGTCTTCGAGACGACCGTCGGGAAACTGCTCTTCAACACCGTACTCCCGTCTGACTATCCTTTTATCGGCGACACGATTACCAAGAAAGTGCTCGCACGCATCGTGAATGACTGCATCTTTCGCTACGGCATCGATGCCGTCCCGAATATTGTGAACAAGGTCAAGCGATTCGGTTTCGAGTATGCAACGAAATCCGGCGTCTCCTGGGCTATCGACGATGTTGCTGTGCCTAAGGAGAAGCCGCGCATCATCGCAGCGGCCAATGCTAAAGTCGCGAAGATTGAAGAAGATTTCCAGAATGGTCTTCTCGCGCCGGAGGAAAAACGCCGCATGGCGATCGAGATCTGGCAGGGCGCCAAGCAGGAAGTCGAGGAGCAAGTCGCTCTCGAGTTGAATCCAATGGGTTCGGTCGCCGACATGGTGAGAAGTGGTGCTCGCGGCTCGATGGGCAACTTGACACAGATGGCTGGTATGAAAGGTCTCATCCAGAACACCGCTGGAGAAACTATCGAAGTGCCGATCGCGTCCTCCTTCTCTGAAGGCCTTAACCCGATTGAATACTTCATGTCCACACACGGCGCGCGCAAAGGCCTCACCGACACGGCGCTTGGCACCGCGAAGGCCGGATATCTCACGCGCCGTCTCTTCGATGTAGCGCAGGATTCTATCGTGACAGAAAAAGATTGCGGCACGAAGCGTGGCGTGAATATCAATCGTACCAGTTTCTCGGGTATTCAGATCGACTACGCTGAAGTCTTGCGCGGACGCGTGCTCGCAGATGATGTAAAAGATGCCGATGGAACGGTGCTCTTCAAGCGCGGACAATACCTCTCGGCAGGTGATGCTGAGGCGCTTTCTGCCGCAGCGTCGGTGTCATCGGTCGTTGCTCGTTCACCGATGTCGTGCGAGACGAGGTATGGCGTCTGCCAGACGTGTTACGGTATGGACCTCACGACGCAAGAACTTGTCGACTTGGGCGAAGCGGTCGGCACCGTGGCCGCACAAGCGATCGGCGAGCCGGGCACGCAACTCACGATGCGCACCTTCCATGCTGGCGGCGTGGCGTCGATCGGCGGCGATATCACGAGCGGTTTGCCGCGCGTCGAAGAAGTCTTTGAGAAACGCTCACCAAAAAATCCGGCAGTTATCTCGAAATCCGATGGTCTCGTGACCGAGATCAAAGAGGCAGGCCGTGAGAAAGTGGTCGTAGTCGCACCATCAGCCGGACAAGGGAAGAAGGACGGCTCAGTCTACGAATATCTCGCGCCGTATCCACGTGTGCCTTTGGTGAGGGCGGGTGATGCGGTGGTGAAGGGACAGGTCCTTACCGACGGTTCGGCAGATCTCGATGATCTCTTCGAGTATGCGGGACGCTCCGTGGTGCAGGAATATATCATCGCCGAAGCGTCAAAGATCTACGAGCTTCAGGGCGCGTCCGTCTCGCGCAAACACCTCGAAGTGGTGGTGAAGCAGATGTTCTCGCGTGTGAAGATTACAAACACTGGTGACACGGACTACTCAGTCGGCGATGTCGTCGAGGATTGGGAATTTGAAAAGGCGGTGAAGGAAATGGATGTAGCAAACAAGCTGCCGCCGAAGAGCGAAGAGATTGTGCTCGGTATCAAGGAGAGTGCGCTTTCTCGCCGATCCTTCCTCTCGGCCGCCTCGTTCGAACAGACCACGAAGATCCTCATCAATGCCGCGCTCCGTGGCAGTGTGGATCGTCTCCGCGGCCTCAAGGAGAACGTGATTCTCGGACGCTTGATCCCTGCGGGCACAGGATTCTCAGGAAGCAAAAAGTTCGCACACATCGCGAAGCTTCAGGCCGAGCGCCCCGCGCCGATCCCTGCAGAGCGCACGAGCTTCAACATCCGCCCAAGCAGAACGCTCTAACAATTCATTACAAAAAAGATCAACATCGCAGGAGCGGGATACGGTACAGGAGATTAAGAAGCGGTTGACATCTCAGTCCAAACGATTATAATGGCGTTATAATCAATAATCTTTACGAAAATGGCAACATTTCAAAAAGCAATTAAGGTCGGTTCGTCAATTGCTGTTGTGATTCCGAGGCGGTCCCTAAAGGCTCTCGGCATCAGGCATGGGACTCCGCTTGCGCTTGATATTGATGAAAAGCATCGACGGTTTTTAGTGTCGCATCCTGCGCCTATGATCGATACTGAGCTGCTCGACTGGACGAGTCGTTTCATTAAACGATATCGTCCTGCGCTTGAAGCACTTGCAAAAAAATGATTCGGTATCTTACCGCAGAGTCGATTCTCGTTATCCACTCTGAGGTTATCGATGCGACCGGCGGCTCCCATGGCGTCCGTGATCCGCATCTCCTGGCTGCAGCCGCCAACAAGCCGCGCGCTACGTTCGGCGGGCGAGACCTCTACCCCGACCTATTTATAAAGGCGGCAGTCTATCTCGAAGCCGTCGTTAATTATCACGTATTTGTGGATGGAAATAAGAGAACGGGTATTGCCGCGTGCGCGCGGTTTCTCTTTGTAAATGGACATGTATTGACCGCGACGAACAAGGCAGTTGAGACGTTTGTATTGTCTGTGACAACCGATAAGATTGAGGCCGCGGTAATTGCTACCTGGCTCAAGTCACACTCCAGAAACGCTAAGAAGCGATAATGCCACGGTATTCCCGCCGAACGCACGAGCTACAGCTTCCGTCCAAGCCGGACGCTCTAACAATTCATTACAAAAAGTAAACAACGCGGAAACTCGGAGTTATTTGAGGATATCAGATATCCTCAGGAAAAGGGCGAGGGACCCGCTGGCCTCTCGCCCTGCTGTTTCGTTGATAGAGCCCCGGTTACCGGAGAACCACAGCCATGATGACAGAACCCCACGTCATGAGATAGAGGTCATGAACAAGCCACCTCCATCCCAACTGACTAGTGTCAGTCCCAGTCACGGTGTCGAGTGCGATGCCGATGGTCGCACCAACAAGCAGTGCGCCAGAAACGAGCATAAAACGTTTTCTTCTACTCATCATATGTAACCTCCTTTAGGATCTCAACCCCGCAAGCACATTAACATACGGACGGCTGTTGTCAAATGCTTTTGCGGCGCGGTAGACTGGCTGCATGACTGACTCTGTTTCCGAGATTAAAGACCGTCTCTCGATTATCGATATCGTCAGTCCGCACGTGAAGCTCGTGCGGGCAGGGAAGTCGATGATGGGATTGTGCCCCTTTCATAAAGAGAAGACGCCCAGTTTCCACGTGAGCGTGGAGCGCGGGTCGTGGCATTGCTTCGGCTGTGACGAGGGCGGCGACATATTTTCGTTTGTTCAGAAAATTGATGGGGTTGACTTTAAAGGTGCACTGAAGATTCTCGCAGAAAAGGCGGGAGTGCTCCTCGACTTCGCTCGGGGTAAAGCGGGCGACGAGGCGACGTCGAAGAAAGAACGGCTGCGAGAGGTAATGCAACGGGCGGCGAGGTGGTATGAGGGAAATTTTCCCGAGAGTATTGCTAAGGCATATGCAAAGAGTCGCGGACTCGCGGATGATACGCGTACGATCTGGGGTCTTGGCTATGCGCCCGATGCGTGGCGCGCATTGCTTGAAGCAATGACGGCGGAGAATTTCACTATTGAAGAATTGCTCGCTGCAGGATTAATTAAAGAGGCCGATGGGAAAAAGGGCACCTATTATGATCGCTTTCGCAATCGGCTGATGTTCCCGATACGTGATGTTGTCGGGCGTGTCGTCGCCTTTACTGGCAGAGCTTTGTCGGCAGACGAACCAGCGAAATATTTAAATAGTCCTGAGACCGCGCTCTATCATAAGTCTGAAATTCTTTTCGCACTTGATCGAGCGAAGGATGCGATTCGCACGCGGGGATTCACACTCCTTGTCGAGGGTCAGATGGATGTGCTCCACGCGCACCAAGCTGGCTTTGAGAATGCTGTGGCACTCTCTGGTACGGCACTCACGGAGAAGCATGTGGCGCTCATGAAGCGCTACAGCGAGAACTTGATGCTCGTGCTCGACGCCGATACCGCGGGGCTCGCCGCGACGGCGAAGTCGGCGCAACTCGCACTTCGCGAAGGATTGCGAGTCAAGGCGGTACGACTCCCACAAGGAAAAGATCCGGCAGATCTAATTTCTGAAGATCACAATGATTTTTCAGCACGAGTGAAAGCGGCGAAACCCATTGTCGAATTTTTTCTTTCGGTACTTTCTGAAAAAGAAGCTGATCCTCATCGATTGGTGCGCACGGCCGAGACGGTCGTGTTGCCTCTCATCGCCGCGATGAAGAGCCCGATGGAGCGCGAACATTTCTTGCAGGTTGCGGCTCGCTCGCTCGGACTCTCGACCGAAGCGGTTCGCGAAACGCTTTCACATACGAGGCATGAGGTGCGAGGCATGAGGGATGATGGCACGTCTTCTCGCATTTCAAACCTCACACCTCGCACCTCTGCACGTGAGACGCGCGAGCTGCAACTCCTTGGTGCACTCTGCGCTTATCCCGATACCCCCCTTGCCAGACGTATAGAAGCAGAGTACGCTCGAATTACTGGAGTTCAGGTGCCTCCTCTCGAGACCCTCCCCGAGTCTGCCGTATTTGAGGCGGAACAAGCATGCGGCGAGGACCCGTTAGAGACGGCGGCGGACGAACTTCTGCACGCCTTTGAATCAGCGGTTATCCGCGAGGCGTATCAAAAAGCAGTAGAGGATTTACGCAGAGCAGAAGCCGCGGGAGATGCGGCCGCAGTCGCCGGTGCACAAGCGGTGTGTGCGGCGCTATCAGTTCGACTCTCCTTCATCGGAACTTAATTCACATTTTTCTAATACATAGCATTCCATATGGCTTCTCCTAAAAAAAAGAAGAAGGTCGCAAAGACCGTTAAAAAAGCCGTGAAAAAGTCGGCGCTGTCTGCGCGCGCCAAGACGAAGCGCACCAAACAGGTCGTGCGTCATGCAGTGTCTGCCGCCAAGGCAAAAGCCACTTCGCTCAAAGCCGTCTCGGCTGAGCAACTTATCGAGAAGGGCAAGGAGCGCGGGTACGTGACCTATAGTGAAATCCTGAAGTCGTTCCCGCACATCGAGGACGATGTCAATTTCCTTGAATCCCTCTATGAACGTTTCTCTATCGCCGGGGTCGATGTGCTCGAGGGTGGCATGCTAGAAGACAACGCCGACGAATATCTCGCGACGCGCAATATTAAGGATCGTCATTCGACTGGCTATGATTCAATCCAAATTTACTTGCGCGAGATAGGGCAGTATCCGCTCCTCACCGCTGCCGAGGAACGCGAACTCGCGAAGCGCATCGAGAAGAGTGATGCCGAAGCGCGCAACATCCTCGCGAGGAGCAACCTGCGCCTCGTCGTCTCCATCGCGAAGAAGTACGTCGGCCGCAGTGCCGACCTCACACTCCTCGACCTCATCCAAGAAGGGAATCTCGGCCTCTTCCGCGCTGTCGATAAGTTTGATTGGAAGAAAGGGTATAAGTTCTCAACCTATGCAACGTGGTGGATTCGCCAGGCGATTACGCGCGCGCTCGCCGATCAGTCGCGCACCATCCGCATTCCCGTGCACATGGTCGAAACTATCGCGAAATATAAGCAGGTCTCGAGGCGTCTCTCGCAGGCGCTTGGTCGCGATCCGCAACCGGAGGAAATTGCCGTTGAAATGGGTGTGGAGCCGGAGAAGATTTATCAAATCGAGAAGATTAATCAGGACACGCTCTCCTTGGAGAACCCGGTTGGTTCAGACGACGACGAGAAGTCGACTTTGGGCGACTTCATTCCGGATGACAAAATCCCGTCGCCTGTACAGGAGTCCTCAGAGCGCATTCTCGCGGAGCATGTGCGCGCTATCCTAAATGACCTTTCCTCAAAAGAACGCAAAATTCTCGAAATGCGCCACGGGCTGATGGACGGCATTTATCACACGCTCGAAGAAGTGGGTCGCGAATTCGGCGTCACGCGCGAACGCATCCGCCAAATCGAGGCAAAAGCACTCGAAAAAATCCGCCTGCATGATAAAGCTAGACATCTTAAGAGTTACTAGCTTTCTCAGTACTTCTTGTTTTCTAATTCGTGCTTCATAATCAAACAATGTCGTCCACGACAAAGCCAGCCACCTGAAGCCGTATTAGTTTTCACGTACAATAGAGCGGTATGGCTACCGCAAAAAGAAAGCATGGCAAGAGAAAGTCAAAACTTCCAATCGAGCATTGGAGCCATTCGTCATTGATGGCGTTTCTGAGAAATCCCTTAGCGTGGTACAAGCGGTACGTAGAGAAGATTTACGACACGCCGTCTGGACCAGCTGGGATTATTGGGCGCGCCGGCCACATCGCTCTCCAGCATTTCTATAGTGGCGCGGATAAAGAGATGGCTAAACGCCTCGGGCTTGAATACCTGCGTTCGGTTGCGGATTTTGAAATCAATTTCGGCAAGGCGAAGTCGGTAAGAGCGAAGAAAACGAAGCGTGCAGCGATGGAGAAGGATTATTTGCAGGCTGTCGGCTTTTACTTAATGCGGGCTCCGAAGCACAAGGTGTTGGGTGTCGAGATATCGGGAGTCGTATCGGTTGAAGGGCTTGCGCTGCCAATAAAGGCTATTTCGGATTTAGTAGTGGAGTCGCGCGGGGACTCGAGTGCGGTCGACATCGTGGACCACAAATTCGTCGATGCGTTTAGTAAAAGTGGCGCAGGGAAGCCGCTATTTATCCTGCAGGCTATTTTCAACTATTACACCGTGCGCGAGATGTTCGACCGACCGGTTCGGCGGTTCATTGTCTATGAATGCAAGAAGAGGAGGAATGCTGATGGCTCGTCACAGATGCGACGCTATGTGCTTGAGTACGAAAATGTAAAGGAGGAGTTTGAAGTATTTCGCCGACTCGTGAATGACGCCACGAAGGAGCTCTCGAGCCGTCGCGTGTTCCTGCCAAACCCTTCTGACATGTTCGAAGGCGAGGACTCTTTTAATATGTATCGCTTGCGTCTCGTGGAAGAATAGTTATTTGCCGAGAGTTTGATCGATGAGGAGCTTCAGGTCGTCGTAGGAGAACGCTTGGTCAATAACTATCGGTACTTTACCTTGCACGAGAATAAGGGAGTAAGGGGTGCCGATGGCACCGGTATCAAGTGCATTCTGACGATCGGCAGTGATGCGCATGTCGACTCTTGTTGCAGCCTCCGCGAAGCAGGTGGCGAATGCATCTCCCGAAACGCCCGCTCTCGCTGCGAACTCCCAGTAGCGCGAGGGATCAACCGGCTGATTCGCGAAGAGTACATCCGCGAATTTCCAAAATGCATCATTGCCGCTAACCTTCGCGACGCACTCGGCCGCTTCGGCATGTTTCATCGCATTCGCATGAATTTCAGTTAGCGGGAATTCACGAAACACCCACGCGACTTGCCCCTGCGCACCCTCGTTCGCAATGATCTGGTGCAGTACGGCGTGGAAACCTTTGCAATAGTCGCAGTCGAAGTCAGAATATTCGACAATCATCACGGGCGCGGTGGGGCTCCCGAGAATGTGATCGCTCGTACCGACCGGACGCACCAGCGCCGGATTACCGGTGCCGGAGCTGGTTTTAGGGAAAGGACGCGCAATGGAGAAATAGACTGCTACCGCAACGATAACGCCGCCGAGTACAATTGCGACCGGAATGGTGTAAGTCGATCTCATAAGGGAAGGGCATGGGTCATTGTCGGGGATGTCGCGGCCGCCGTATCCCATCCGGAGGTGTCGAGCTTGATGTCACGAATATCGCGCAGATCTTTATACTTGAGGACTCCGTGTTTAAGTGCGTAGTCGTAGAGATCGTGCGTGAGGCGCACGTCTTCGATGCAATATTCGCGTACCTTGTCTCTTTCCCCCCCCTTCCACCATTCGCCCGCCTTGAGCCCGTCGCCCTTCTTCCCGCGTCCGAGGGTTGCTTCGGCGAGGGATTGTAGCCGAATGCGACGACCAAGAACTTTCTGCACCTCAAGGAGCAGGTCGAGTGAGGGGAAGTGAGTGAGGTCACCCGGGTAATATCGATTCAGAAGCGGAATATCGAATGTGTTGGAATTGAATCCAATCAAGAGGTCGGCTCGTTCAAGCGTTGGCCACAGGAGGTGCAGTTGTTCTTTAAAATACGAAGAATATTCGTTGGTGAGAGAATCGTGAATTGCCACGACGGTGAGCTCTTGCTCGTTGACATCGACATGCCCCCGCACGGACGAGTTTGAAATGGATTCGATGTCGAAGGTGATAGCACGCATGTTCAATTGCTACTTTGGATTTTCGAGGCGAGTTCTGACATCGGAATAGAAATTTCTTCGCTCATCGCGAGTGTTTTCAATTTTACGGTGCCACTCGCGACCTCGTCAGCACCATAGGCTATGAAGAGTGGAATGTTGCGCTTCACGGCATCTTTAATCTGGTCGCCGAGAGCGCGCTCGCTTAGATTGACGAATACTCGCACGCCTTGCGCACGCAGCATATCGGCGAATGCTTGTGCAGCAGGTATATTGCTTAAATTGGGAGTACCAATGTAGAGCTGCGGTCGTTTGCCGGCTTCGCTCGGCGTGAGCCCATGCGTCTCGAGGAAATCAGCAAACGTCACATCGCCCATGCCGAATCCGACTGCGGGAATAGGATCGCCGCCGAAAAGGGCAACCAGCTTGTCGAAGCGACCGCCTCCGAATATGGAGCGGGGATTCGCTGGATCAGTATCAAAAATTTCGAACACGACGCCCGTGTAGTAATCGAACCCGCGCGTGAGTGTCGAATCGAAAACGGCATTACCGATTCCGTGTTCCTTAAGCGTCGCGACGAATGATTCTATCTCGGTGGAATCGATGAGTGGAAGCGGGTCAGTCGTCGTGATAGCCTCACGCGCCGCATTGAATTCTTCGGCCGGCATCTTCGATTTCTTGTCGAGCAGGTGCAGGTATGCGCGCGTCGCATCGGCGTCGAGCAGAGCGGCAGTACAGGCGGCGGTGAGGAGTGCACGAGAATTAACGCGAATGGTGAAGTCACTCTCCTTCGCACCGAACGCCCGCACTATTTCAGAAGCGATCTTGACGATCTCGATATCTACTTCACTACTCGCGATACCGACGAGGTCGACATTGAGCTGATAGTGCTCGCGCAGGCGGCCCTTCTGAGGGCGTTCATAGCGGAAGATATTTGGAATCGAGAACCAGCGAAGCGGGAAGGGCATCTCTCGGCGCTTCGCGGCGACCATGCGGGCCAAGGTCGGAGTCATCTCCGGGCGGAGCGTAACACGGCGGTCGCCGCGATCGGTAAAGGTATAGGTCTGCTCGCTTACAATTTCCTCCGAAGTCTTCGCCCCATAGAGCTCGGCGCGCTCGAGCGGGGAAGCGTTGTATTCCTCATACCCCCAGAGGGCGAGCGTCTCGCGAATGCGAGTGAATATCGTCTGAAGCCGTGCCCAGTCGGTGGGATAAAAATCGCGGACGCCTTTATAGGGTTCAGTTGAAAGCGGTTCAGACATGCTGAGATTTTATCATGAGTAACTCACTTCCACGACTCGTGGTACGCCGAACTGGTCGTCCTTTATGACGGCGCGGAATTCTTGTTTCAGAAACAGAGCGCGAGCGGCTTCAGCGTGAGCGCTGTCGCATTCAATCCATGCGGTGCCACCGCGTGTAAGATAGGCGCGAAGTTCCGTGGCAATTTTGCGGATGATATCTAGTCCGTCAGTTCCGGCGTAGAGCGCGCGCGCCGGTTCGTAGTCAGTTACGCTCGCAGGCAGCTCGCGATTTATCGGGATATAGGGAGGATTGACGGCTATAACGTCAAATCTCAAATCCTTCAACGGTTGAAAGAGATCGCCGATGCCGAAATGAGCGCGGGACTCATCGAGATTATTTCCTCGTATGTTTTTAAAAATAGTTGCCTCATGTGCGGGGTCAATCTCACCGAAGTAGACCTGCGCGTCCTGAATATTTTTCAACACAGCACACCCAATCGCGCCCGAACCAGCGCAAAGATCAAGAAACACAGTTGGTCGTTCACTCCCCGACATTTTCTTCAGAAGTCCTTCAGTCCACCATTCGGTCTCGGGGCGGGGGATGAGCGGACGGGAGTCGAGGTAGATTTTAAGACCTAGAAATGGTTGCCAGCCGATGACGTAGGCGAGCGGCTCGCCCGTGGCGAGCCGCCTCTTGTCCCCAAAATATTCCGGCGTTTCTCTGCCGAGATATTTTTCATCGAGCAGCCACTTCTCATCACGAGTCATGTGCAGACGCTAGCATATATGCAAAACGCCCGCCCCTTTCGGAGCGAGCATTGTGCTATCTCGACGAGAGATTAATATCCGCCGCGACCGTATCCGCCGTTGCCACCGCCGTAGCCGCCGCGATCACTACCACCAAAGCCGCCTTCGCGACGAGGAGGTCTATCACCCTGCGGGCGAGCGAAGGATACTGAGAGCGTCCGCCCGTCCATCTCCTTGCCGTCCCAACGATCGATCGCCGCTTGCGCCTCTGCTTCGGAGGCCATCTCGACGAAGCCGAAACCGCGTGAGCGGCCGGTCATACGATCGCTAATAATGCTCGCAGAAACGACTGTACCAGCCTCGCTAAAGGCCTTTTTCATATCGTCTTCTGTCGAGCGATAGGGAATACCGCCTACGTAAAGCTTGTTTCCCTGTACTGATGCTGTGTCCATGAATTGGATTTAACTTAATTAACCTCGCCGAAACTGAACACTTTGAGGTCTTGTGGACGCTGCGAAGCTCTAATACTCTGCGAGTGAGATTAGTATGACAGAAATGCCGATAAGACGCAAGTTGGGTGGGGATAATTATTGTTGCCAACAAAAAAGGAAAGCCCACGGTGTCCCGAGGGCCTTCCGTGAGCCTATACCGGTTCAACTCCAACCGAGCGCGCACATGAGGCTGTCCCAACGAACGCGAAGCTTGTTCCAGACTACGATGCCTACTGCGCGCAAACGATCCTGGAGTGGGACCTTTGGCAGATTGAGAATGAGCAGCTGGTGACGCCGGGAGAACCGATTGCTGGGTTTGATGAATGGTCTTCGCTCTGTTCGTGTCAGAATCATAGCAATTTTCCTCCAGATGTGATCATACACCACCCCGCCGATAAAATGGTGAGGGTCGGCGTACGCAGTGATACGAACGCCGATCCGGTTCTAGTCCGTTTTCCGTTTGTTTCGTGCACGCGGTCTCGTCAGACCGTTTCCGAGTAGCCGTAGCTCGACCTCGAGGTTGTAGATAATGCCCGAACTTGCCTCATACGCAGCCTTTCGGACGCTACGCGCAAGCGCTAGCTTGCCTCTGAGAATCCGCCGTTTCGTATCTTCGTGTGTTTGGTACATTCCCCTAACCCTCCTTTCAGAGACATGCGCCTCGAAGCGCGGCCTCTTGTTTTAGGACGACATCGGCGAATCTGCGGATAGCGACTGATTCGGTCTCGCTACCGCGCCGACAACTCTCGTGCAGCGCTCGCACCTTTTCTTTCGTCGTCGCTCGGTCGAGATTCCGTCTGATGATGACATCCTCGACATCGTATTTCAGTCCAAGCGCTGTCAGCACGCTATCTACGGGAATGTCGAGATCCTGCGCGATCTCTGTCGCGAGATCTCGCGTGTACCCGTTATTCTTGTTGCCCATTTCCTCACACATGACCACCTCCTCGGTTCTGGTCTGTTTTTTGTGAACGCGGTCCGTTCAGCACTATATCTTTCACGTGTGAAATAGCAAGCTTCAACAACAATGACAGAATTCGCTCGGCAGGGTTCACCTGCCGAGCGAATAGCTCACGCTTCCGGGACATGCAGAAGCCACAATATTCCCAGAAGCAACACAACGAGTAATCGCCACATGCCACACCTCCTCTATCGCTTCTGTTAGTGGAGTGCTTCCTTCAGGCGCTTCTGTTCGCGGGTCGCGCGCCGCATCCCTTTGGTCACCATGCTATAGACCCTGATTTGAGCGATGCTATCGTGCACGAGCTGTGTGACCGCCAGCGTCGCCTGGGTAGAAGCCTTTCCGTTCTCGACAACGGTCTTGCATATCCTGTTAATGTACGGAGTCAATCGTCCTTCAAGATATTTCTTGAGAGCTCCTCTTGCCATTCGCCGGCGTCGCATAGGTCTCTTCATCGCGAACCTCCTTTCTCGTAATCTATGGGATCTGGATCCGTGTGTACTATAGCTTTCATTTGGGAAATAACAAGATTATGCAATTCTGCGGACGGACTTTTTTATCAACCTTTGACCTTGATTTCCCCGGAGCCATACGGCCGGGGTTTTTAGTGAGTACGTAAAGTCTTCTCTTTAAGCAGATTCAATTCCCTTGATAATATACTGATTTGCGCTTCGAGCCGTTGGGTTCGTTCCGTGAGCTTTGCTTCAAACTGTTTAGCATGTCCCGCAAGCGTCTCGGCGACGGCCATCATGTCGGTAACATCTTCCATTGCGAGAAAAATTGTGGGCGGGAAGAGTTTTGCGGCAGCGTCTTCTTTAAAGTGAATTTGGCGAGCATTTAAAATCATCACCTTACGACCAATGAATGGGAAGTTGTGCTCTACTTCAAAACCCTTAAAAAAGGAGTTCTTCGGCAAAATATCTTCAAGGAGTTTCCGAAGGGCAGGGATATCCCATTGGCCGTTCCCGAGGTCGTATACAATTTTCCCTTCAGTATCCTTGCGTTCCACCTGAAAGGTCTGATAAAAGCAATCATTAGCCGCCATGACACGCAGGTCCTTATCGAGAATCAGGATTGGTTCTCGCACGATATCTACTACCGTCTTGATATATGTCCAACTTTCTTCCCACACCCTCTCAACAAATTCGGGGGGAATCGCGACAAACGTCTTCACCCTATCTCCACTATTTTTGTTCATATACTTAGAGCCGTGAGGAGGCGGCGCTTATTACAGAAAGATGATGTTTGCACAATATGCTATACTATCGGTGTGTAACTTCTCCTCAATCTGTCAAGACTGTAATACCTCTGTAATGTGGTGTCGCTCGCCCCGGCATGTCTTTATATGACTCCTCAAAAGGAGAAACAGCAGCAGGACATACTAACTGAAGCTCATCACGCCTATTCGAGCGGACTTTCTACGCGTGCATTTTTTAAACTCCACGACCGCGCAATGAGTGATGATTTAGTTCAGGATACGTTTATGAAAGCTTGGAAGTATCTTGTGAGAGAAGGGAAAATTGACGTGATGAAGTCCTTCCTCTACCACGTTCTGAATGATCTCATCGTGGACGAATATCGTAAGCGCAGAAACGCTTCCTTGGATTCACTTCTTGAAAAGGGGTATGAACCAAGTGTCGATTCTCGAGAGCAACTAGTAAATATATTCGATGGGAAGGCGGCTCTGCTCTTAATCGCTCGCTTGCCTCCGCAGTATCAGACTGTCATGCGTATGCGATACGTGCAAGATCTTTCCTTAAAAGAAATGTCGCTTATCACGGGCAAATCGAAGAATACGATTGCAGTGCAACTGCACCGGGGGCTCGCGAAGCTGAAGCAGTTATACAAGCACTCATAAAAGACAGTGTCACCGAACGCGTAGATGGACGGCTCCAGACATAAGAGCTGAACCCTCTTTTACCCATTATTCACACAGTATGCTTTGGACAATTGTCGTCATCTTGGTCATTCTGTGGCTTCTTGGATTTAGCTTTCACCTCGGTGGGAACGTAATTCATACGTTACTCGTCATTGCTCTTATCATAGTTATTATTCAACTGCTGAGTTAATAAAAAATATTATGGATTCATATAATTCTCCTAGTACGAAGCCTCTCTATCGGGGTACACAAATTGTCTGGTACATACTCGGTCTCCTAGAAGTACTGCTCGCATTCCGCCTTGCATTGAAGCTCTTTGGAGCAAATGCTGGTGCCGGATTCAGTAGTTTCATCTATGGGATCACCTATCCGTTTGCCGCTCCATTTCTCAGCGTATTTCAGGTCTCGCAGGTGGCCTACAATGTCTTTGAGTGGACGACACTTCTCGCGATGCTTGTGTACTGGATGATTGCCATCGGCATTGTCAAATTGTTCTTGATGGGAAAGACGGTGTCAACGTCTGAGGCTGCGGTCAAATTGAACAACCAAGAAGGTTGATCCCTGTAATGCAAGACGCGCGTGTACGGCATAGTAAGTAGGTTCCAGTGAGGTCGACATTATTTCTACTAGCGCTCTTTCTGCAAATCAAATTAACTACAAATGTATGACTACTTTTAATCGTTTTTCCGCATCTCTTCTCGTCGCAGGTATCGCTGCTTCAAGTGTCTTCGCGCTGGCGCTTCCGAGCTTTGCTCACGCTGCAACCTATGCGTACGTGACTCAAAATATGGAGGTCAGCACCGTCACGGCGAACGACTGGATGTCGGCAATCGCGACCGCGTTCAACATCGATGAACACAGTGGAGTTCTTCTGCTCACCAGCCAATACAATAATATTGTTGGCAAGCACATTTAAGCATCGAGTCACGCGAGTGGAATAGGGACGCTCTTCGCCGGGTGTCCTTATTCCTATGTAAGCTATACTAAAAATGATCACAACTTTATTTTCGTTAGCCTCAACAACCCTTCACGCCATTGGAGCGATATTTCTCGTGATCTTTATTCCAATTATCTCTTTCTTCGGATACGCACAACCGACCAGGATCGCAACGTCAACTCCGGAAGTCAGTGTAGAAATCGCGACATCCTCGCCACTTGCTCCAGTACCTGCGCTGGTATCTCCTCCCGTCCATAAAAAAGCGGTCACGGTACCAATCGTCGTCCCGAAACCAGTTCCTAGAATAATCCCTCCGCCACCAGTCGAAGCCACCACCACTCTGAGTACTGCGGTAGGGACGACGACGCTCGCAATTGCGAGTGTGCCGCTCCTCACTGGAGGGACCGCACATGCGGGTCAATCAGTCCCCATTTCTTATCTACAGATTACGAACGTCGGGGGAGAAGGGGCGTTACTCAAAGGCTTTTGGGTCGAACAAAACGGTTCTTCGCCTACTGAGTCTGTCATTGGGCTCTCTACCGTAGACGATAGAGGCGGCTCGCGCAGCTCAGCCGGCGGCGCTGAAGGTTCAACTCCTTTTCAAAATGGAGTAGCCCTTGCGCCCACCGATGCATACTTTGCTCCAGGACAAATGCGCCTCTTCACAATAAAGGCCACCATAACTCGTGTCGTTGATTCGTATATTGGGATGCAGCTTGTGATTGACGTGACCTCAATTGAGACTGCCGCCGCAGTACAAGGGCAGTTCCCGATACGAGGAACGACGTGGACAATCGCGCAATAAGAGGTTTTTGTTTGTGTTTAAAATGGAAACACCCCTTGAGGGTGTTTCCACTTCCACAGAACGTCTCGGTTATCGCTCGTTCTAGATTTCCAAGAATCGCGGGACGGAGACTTCCGTAGGTTCAGGATATTCTCAGAATCCTATGACGTTTCAATACCTGACCCCTGAGGCACTCCATGAGGCCGTATACGGTCTCTACATATTACAAAGTATTTGTATACAATGCTGTATAAAAGATTAGGCCGACGCGCGGAGCGCGTCGGCCTTCTCTTGTGCTTATCATGATTCGCACTCGTCGAGGCAAGGCTGATTCGGGTGCTTTTGTAGGGCCCTTTTTACTATCTGAGGAATACGAATGTCATCGAAAGCGCCCAGTGCTTCTGCCTCAATCACGGCACGCATGGTCTCCTCGTCTAGACCGGTGGCCGTAAGGCAGAACCGAGCATCACGCACGAACTCGACAATGCAACGGAGAAATTCTTTCCGACCGATTTCCCTAATAGCAGCCCTCAACGACTTGTCAATTTTCATACGTCCTCCCCCGACATTCTGTGCAGTAGTAGAAGCAAGTCCGCTCGCACTATACCGTGTGCATCTCGGAATCTCAACAGAAGCGAGGCCGCGCGTAGCGCGGCCCCGGTGTCAATTTCTGGAGTATTTTGGAAACTACGCTATAAATACTACTAATGTTGAAGATAGGGATCGTAGGCCTGCCGAACGTCGGGAAGTCCACGCTTTTTAATGCGCTCACCAAGGCGTCCGTGCCCTGTGAGAATTATCCCTTTTGCACCATCGACCCTGCGGTCGGTGTCGTGGGTGTGCCTGACCCGCGATTGGAAGCGCTCGCCGCTCTGTCGAAGAGCAAGAAAATAATTCCCGCGGCGATTGAGTTTGTCGATATCGCAGGGCTCGTGAAGGGTGCCGCAGAAGGGCAGGGGCTCGGGAACCAGTTCCTCGCGAACATCCGCGAGACGGATGCAATTTTGCAGGTAGTGCGATTCTTTGACGACCCGAACATATTGCATGTCGATCAAGATGTTGAGCCCTATAAAGATATCGAGGTGATTAATCTCGAGCTTGTGCTCGCTGATTCAGAACAGGTGCGTAAACGTCGCGACAAGCTCGTGCGGGATATAAAGGCGGGACTGAAGGACGCAGTCGCCGAGGAGGCAGCACTCGCGAAGCTCGAGCAAGGGTTCGCGGCCGGAAAGCTCGCGTTCCATGCGGGTCTCACTGACGACGAGAAGAAGCGCGTGCAGCCGTTGAACCTTCTCACGATGAAGCCGATTCTCTATGCACTTAACAAGAAGAGCGGCGGGCACAATCTCGACGAGCTCGCTGACGGGCGCGCTGAGCGTGCCTATGAGCTCATCAAATCACTCGGGTCTCACTATATGTTCTTCGACGCCGCGACTGAACGCGAATTGAATGATGTTGCCGATGAAGATCGTTCGACATTTCGTCAAGAATTGGGCGTGCCAGAAGACGGTCTCGCTGCGCTTATTACAGAAGCATATCGAACACTCGACTTGATTTCATTCTTCACGACGGGCCCAGACGAGACGCGGGCGTGGACGATAACGCGGGGTAGCGCGGCGCCCGTCGCGGGCGCCGCTATTCACACTGATTTCCTAACGAAGTTTATCCGTGCTGAAGTGGTGCCGGCAAAAGATCTTCTCGCGCTCGGTGGCTACGCCGCCGCGCGAGAAGCCGCCAAAGTCCGCACTGAAGGCAAAGAATATATCGTCCAAGACAGCGACGTTATCGTATTCCTGCATGGATAAATGAAGTTGACAGTTTCCACAGAAAGCTTATTTTGATACCGGAGAAAGGAGTTGTGATGAAATCATCAGGAGCAACAGGACGAGTGAAAGTAACTAAGATCCCAAGAGGAGAGGCCCCCGAAGAAATACGCGCTGCGTGGGTAGGGCTGGTGCTTCCATGCTATCCAACGGCCGGCTACATTACGGGTGCCGAGATTGGTCTTGAATCGGGACGAGTGAGAAAGGACAGAAGGGAGTGTGTAATCGTCCCTCAAAAAGAGGCCCTGAAAATCCTAGCAGACAGCCATCCGGCAGCTGCAAGATGGTGGAACGATCACGGATTTCCGCTTTCGTTCCTTACCAATTTCAGTTTCGGGGTTGACGAAGTCATTATCGTCAGCGGCGTACGCCTCCAGAAACTCGTAGAGGTGACGGACGAGATAAGAGGCGATCCGCATCGATAACACTTCACTTGATCGCAACTAAGGAAAGGAGCTGACTATGAATATCGGACGTGAGAGTGTCACTGAGGCGGTAACGCGCCTAAAGGCATGTCGTTGTGGTACGCCACTCAGCCACGAGAGCGCAGTCGGAGTGACGCACGATACGTTGCCAATCATGACACCGATGTGTCCCCGGTGCGCGGCACACGTCGTTCAACATGCAAGCAGTTTGCCATCGGGTTTCCGTCTGACCAGCGGAGAACGATAAAGAGATAACATCTGCTCTGCGAGCTACGATGGACAAATCCCCGACGCGGCAACGCCGCGTCGGGGATTCATTTTTATATGTTCAGGGCTTGGTTTGCATGGTATAATCTCGCCCTATGGACAAACCACACACAACACCAAAAGATTTCTTCTTGTGGGCGGGTGCGATCATCGCCTTCTATTGGAGTATCATCGCGTTCATCTTTCTTCTCTTTAGTTACATTGACTACACGTTTCCGAACGCGCTCACCTATTATCCCGTCGATCCATATCAAAGCGGTATAAGCTTCCAGATGGCATCAATCATTATTCTGTTCCCAGTATATCTCGCCCTCATGCGCGTTATCCGAGGCGACATCGCGCGCGATCCTTCGCGCGGCGAGATCTGGGTGCGCCGCTGGGCAATCATCTTCACACTCTTTGTCGCAGGTCTCGCGATCGCTGGTGACTTGGTCACGCTTCTCACAACCTTCTTAAATGGCGAAGAGCTCACAACATCATTCCTGCTCAAGATTCTCGTCATCTTCTTGGTTGCAGCCGGTGTGTTTATGCACTTCATCGCTGACCTGCGCGGGTACTGGATGGCGTTCCCGATGCGTAAGCGATATGTGAGTATTGGTGTCGCTGGTATCCTTGCGGCGGCGATCGTCTCGGGATTCTTTATCGTCGGTACGCCGGCACAAGCGCGACTCGCCCGCTTCGACGCGCAAAAGGTAAACGATCTGCAAAATATCCAGTCGCAAGTCGTGAGTTATTATCAGGCCAAGCGAGCTTTGCCGGCAAATATAGAAGATCTTAATAATCCTCTTATGTATGGCCCCGTACCGAATGATCCTCAAACTCAAGCAGCGTACGGATATGAAGCGACTGGCTCGTTAACGTTTAAGATTTGCGCGGACTTCAACAGTCAAAGTCGCGGCACCCAGTCTTCTGTTGCTGGCGATATGGTTCCACGGCCAGCAGGTATTAAGGGTGTAGACAATTGGCAGCACCCGACTGGGAACTATTGCTTTGAGCGCACGATTGATCCTAGCTTCTACCCACCACTTAGCAAGGTCCAGCTCTAGATTCTGAATTCCAAGGTTGAACTCTGTACTAAGTCATGGCGTACGACCATTCAGAAATAGAGAAAAAAGCTCAAGAAAAATGGGCGAAGCTCGATCTATACAAAACAGAAGAGGATTCAAAGAAAGAGAAGAAGTATGTGCTCGACATGTTCCCGTACCCGTCTGGTGAGGGACTTCATGTTGGTCACCCAAAGGGGTATATCGCAACTGACATCTATTCAAGATTCTCAAAGATGCGCGGCTTCTCGGTACTGCACCCTATGGGATGGGATGCCTTCGGTCTCCCTGCCGAGAACTTCGCCTTGAAGAACAAGACGCATCCGCGAAAGGCAGTCGAGCAGAACATTGCGACGTTCAAAGCGCAACTCGAGAAGATTGGCTTTAACTATGATTGGTCGCGAGAGATCAATACGACCGATCCAAGCTACTACCATTGGACACAATGGATCTTCCTCAAGATGCTCGAACACGGGCTCGCATTCCAATCAGATGAGCCGATCAACTGGTGTCCTTCGTGCATGACGGGACTCGCTAATGAGGACCTTGATGGAAACGTCTGTGAACGTTGTGGAACGCCGGTAATAAAAAAGAAGTTACCGCAGTGGGTGCTGAAGATCACTGATTATGCTGACCGGATGCTCAAAGACCTAGATCAACTTAACTGGCCAGAGCATATTAAAGAAGCACAGCGCAACTGGATTGGACGTTCAGAGGGTGCAGAAATTAACTTCGCAGTGGGGGAGGAGACAGTATCGGTATTCACGACGCGTCCGGATACGATATTTGGTGCAACGTATCTAGTACTTGCGCCCGAACACGCGCTCATTGAGAAACTCTCTACTAGCGGGCACATCACGAATGCACATGAAGTGAGCGAGTATGTTACGGCAGCGTTTTCTAAAACTGAAATTGAACGTGGTTCAGAAGGGAAGGAGAAGACAGGGGTTAAACTAGAAGGTGTTACGGCGATCAATCCAGCAACAAAAGAAGAGATTCCTGTCTTCGTTGCTGACTACGTTCTTGGCTCATACGGCACGGGCGCCATTATGGCCGTGCCGGCACACGACGAACGCGATTTCGAATTCGCGCAGAAATTTAATCTACCCGTACGTCATGTCGTGGAGCCTAAGTTTGTTGCAGTGGAGGAAAGTGATGCCAGACTGCGACCTGACGAAGAGATCGTGAAGCGCGAAGCAGTCTGTGCAATTGTTCGGAACCCTAAAGACGATTCGTATCTCTGTATCAGCTGGAAAAATGTACTCATGCATGGGCTCGTGACTGGCGGCATTGATGATGGCGAAGATCACGTCGAGACGGCGCGGCGTGAGATAAGGGAAGAAACAGGGTACAAGAATCTCAAACATATCGAGCGTCCAGAGGTCATGATAAATACATTCTTCTACCACCGCGTGAAGAAACAGAACCGATGGGCGCATTTCCATTACGTCTTTTTTGAACTTGAAAACGAAGAGAGAGATCTTGTGGATGAAAAGGAAGCAGCATTACATGAGGTCGTCTGGAAGAAAAGAGATGAGCTAAAAGATTTCTTCACCGTTTTTGAGGGAGATTTCACTCGCAATCTGCTCGATAATAATGATTTTGTCTGGACAGAACCTGGAATACTTACTAATTCAGACCAGTTTAATGGACAGGAGAGTGAAAAGGCTAAAGACGAGATTGTTGCAGCCGTAGGAGGGAAGAAGGTGACTCGATACAAGCTCCGCGATTGGGTTTTCTCGCGTCAGCGCTACTGGGGCGAACCGATTCCAGTGGTCCACTGCCCTAAAGATGGTGTCGTGCCCGTACCCTATGAAGACTTGCCCGTGGTACTACCTGAAGTTGAATCCTACGAACCGACCGGGACGGGAGAGTCACCACTCGCAGAGATAGATGCCTGGGTAAATGTAAAGTGTCCTAAGTGCGGTGGGTCAGCGAAGCGCGAGACCAATACAATGCCGCAGTGGGCTGGTTCATCCTGGTATTACTTGCGCTTTATGGACCCACACGAGGCACATCAACTCGTGTCATCGAAAAAAGAGAAGTATTGGGCGCCGGTGGATGTGTACGTCGGAGGTGACCACGCGGTTCGTCACCTTATTTATGCACGGTTCTGGCACAAATTCCTCTATGACATTGGTGTGGTGAGTACGTCAGAACCTTTTGCACGACTCGAATTCCTTGGATTCATCCTTGCTGAGGATGGACGCAAAATGAGCAAGCGCCTCGGCAATGTCATTAATCCGGATGACGTCGTAGAGGAATATGGCGCTGATGCTTTCCGCATGTACGAGATGTTCATGGGCCCGTTCGAGAATACGACTGCTTGGAGCACAAGCTCCATCGCGGGCACTGCGCGATTCATCGAGCGGCTTTGGAATCTACGCGAGCGTGTACGCAAAGAGCCAGTTAAGGGCTTCGAGACTCTTTTGCACGAGACTATCCGTAAGGTCGGCAGTGATATTGAGGCTTTCAAGTTTAATACGGCGGTTAGCCAGATGATGATCTTCTTGAATGCCGTGGAAAAGGAGGGGGCAATCGGAGAAGAACAATGGAGCAAATATCTTCGATTGTTAGCACCGTTTGCGCCGCATGTTACCGAAGAACTTTGGGAAGTGCTTGGAAACACAGAGTCAATACATACCGCTCTCTGGCCAGAATTTGATGAGAAGCTTCTTGTATCGACTAAAATCGAGGTTGTGGTGCAGGTCAACGGCAAACGCCGCGGCTCGATAACACTCGCACCAGATGCGCCCGAGGCTGATGCCGTGTCCGCGGCCCGTAAAATTGCTGCCGTAGCGATGGCACTCGGGGGTAAAGAGCCAACGCGGATCGTGTATGTGGCGGGGGAAATTATCAATCTAGTAGTCCGGTAGGGGTTGCATTGACTTTCTATTAGCTGTTTGCTATAAATTACAACACATGGCTGTCATAACTAACAAAAAGAAGAACGGAAAGGCCGCAAATACCGCCTCTTTCTCGTTCGACAGCACCGCCCTCGTTAAGCGGCTCCTGGCCGCAGCGTCCGAGCGTTCGCGCAAGGTGCTGATCCAGCGTTTTGGCCTCGGCACGAGCCCCAAGAGCGAGACGCTTGAAGCCATCGGGGATCGTTTGAATATTACTCGCGAGCGCGTTCGACAGATTGAGGCCGCCGGACTCTCTGCCATCCGCGGAAGCAAGGTGTTTAAGGAGTCAGGCGCAGCGTTTGGCGAGCTCGCGCGCTACATCGAATCCCTTGGCGCCATCGTGGCCGAAGATACGCTTCTCAACATGCTCGGGAAAGATGACAAGACGCGCAACCGATTCCGTTTCTTGCTCGTCGTCGGCTCTGCATTTATTCGCGAACGTGAGACTGACGAGTTCCTCGCGCGCTGGCACGTGGACGCCGCGACTGCAAAGAAGATCCACGAGGCGCTCACTAGGCTCTATTCCTCGCTCAAAGATGACGATGTGTTCCCAGAGGGAGAGCTTCTTGATCGCTTCCTCGACGAACTCAAGGGAGTCAACGATGCGTATAAGAATGAGGAGGTTCTGAAACGTTGGCTCACGCTCTCCAAGCACATCGGCAGCAACCCGCTCGCCGAGTGGGGTCGCGCGACTGCACCGGCCATCCGCATAAAAGGCATCCGCGACTACGCCTATCTTGCTATCAAGCGCCACGGCTCCCCGATGCACTTCTCTGAAGTCTCGAAGGCAATCAGCGCACTCTTCTCTAAGAAGGCGCACATCGCGACGACACATAACGAGCTCATCAAGGATCCTCGCTTTGTACTCGTTGGCCGCGGCCTTTATGCACTTACCGAATGGGGCTACACTCCTGGCGTCGTGCGCGACGTTATCCACGAAGTGCTCGAGAAGAATGGCCCGTTGAAGAAAGACGAGATCATCAAGCATGTGCGACGCGCGCGCTTCGTCAAGGACAACACCATTCTCGTTAATCTGAACGACCCTCGACATTTCAAGCGCCTGAAGGACGGCCGCTACTCGGTTGTGTAGAAAACGGCGCTGGCAGCGCCGTTTTTGTTGGTATACCCAGCACTAACCGATTATTTCTATGGTTGCATCATTACTGGTTGTGCACGCGAGCGCTTCGATTACGGTTAGTGCTCGGGTATACTGTATGACATAACCATGGGGTTGTTTTCGAAAATTGATGAGAAAGCGGACGAACTGAAAGATACATTCGGCGTACGGCTCCAGCCATGGCCTCTTTTTATTCTCGGTCTCGCACTTCTCTTTATGGCGGCTGTGTTCATGCCGAAGGTCGTTTCGCTTGCTCTCTCGATGGCGCTCTTCCTCGCACCCCTCTGGCTGCCGGTGCTCATTATCGGTAGCGCGTGGACAATCTGGGTCATTTTCCGCCGTTCAGAATTTACCGCGAAACAGAAGCATGTCCTGCTCGAGATCAAACCGCCACGCAATCTCGTGAAGACGCCGCTCGCCATGGAGGCGTTTCTCTCTGGCCTGCATATCGGGGGCGGCGAGGGCACGTGGTATATCAAATATTGGAAGGGCGCGACGCGCCCGTGGTTCTCTCTTGAGATAGCTTCGTTCGAGGGCCAGGTGCATTTCTATATTTGGACGCGGGCAAACTTCCGTCGTCTCATCGAAGCACAGATGTATGCGCAGTACCCGGGGACGCAGATTGTCGAAGCGCAGGATTACACACGGTTTCTGACCGCGACTCCCGAAGAGTGGAGTATCTGGGGCTGCGATTTCAAATACACGGAGAAAGATCCAATACCGATTAAAACGTATGTCGAGTATGGACTCGATAAAGTCCAGAAGGAGCCCGAACAAGTCGACCCGCTCGCGAACCTAGTCGAATTCATGGGATCGATGCGGAAGGGCGAATATCTCTGGCTCCAACTCGTCATCCGCATGCATAAGGGCGAGAAATACAACAAGCTTAATAAAGCGGGTAAGCCCTATACCTGGAAGGATGAAGCGTTAGAACTTGTTGCGAACATTCGGAAGGAGACTCGCGATCCGTACGTCGATCCCGTGACCGGCGAAGAGCGCCCGGGATTCCCGAACCCGACGAAGGGCCAGTCGGAAAAGATTGCCGCCATCGAGCGCAACGTTTCGAAACTCGCTTTTGATGTCGGCGCACGTGCGGTATATATCGTCGAGCAAGGGAAGTTTGATGTTACCGTCATCGCGGGCATGACGGGCCTCTTTAAACAATTCTCGTCTGAGGGGTGGAATGGCATGAAGCACACTGGTTGGCTCGCAAAGTTCGACGATTATCCCTGGGAAATCGGTGCCGCGAAGCTTAAAGATCATTTTCGTCGCGGGATTATTGACGCGTATCGGCGTCGCCAATTTTTCTATGAGCCGGCAGTGGGCAAGGAAATGGTGATGAGCACCGAAGAACTCGCGACCATCTTCCACATACCGTCGCGTGCGGTTGAGACACCGAGTCTCGAACGCATTCAGTCGGCCACGAGTGAAGCTCCGGCGAATCTGCCTCTCTAACCATTGCATGGAATTCTTTACGCGGCGGATGACGGCTGTTGGCGTTGCACTCGTATTAGTGGGTGGCAGCATCGTTATTTCATTGCCGCCTGATTTCGTCCCGGGCACGGTCAGTATTGAAAAGGGATCGTCCGCGTCTGCCATTGCCGAAAAACTCGCGCGTGCAGACGTCATCGCCTACGCCACGCCGCTTCGGATCATATTACGCGTCGCAGGATATGACGGGGCAGTGCATGCGGGGACCTACCGCTTCAATACCCCCGAGAGTCTCTTCAGAATCATCCGCCGATTGCTTGCGGCCGATTATGGGTTGCCGCTCACGCGCATCACCTTTGAAGAGGGAACAACCGTACGCGAGACGGCAAAGCAGGTAGCAGCCGCCCTGCCCGGAATATCGGCGGAAGAATTCCTCACGGTGGCGAAACAGTATGAAGGGTATTTGTTCCCCGACACGTATTTCTTCTCGCCATCTGCGGATGCGGCAGCTATCGTTGCGGTCATGCGCGCGAATTTCGACATGAACACTGCACTCATCAGTGAAGAGATTACTGCGTCGCATCGCCCACTTTCTGACATTGTCATTATGGCGTCGCTTATCGAGAAGGAAGCGCGCACGGAAGAGAGCAAGCGCATGGTGGCGGGTATTCTATGGAATCGTCTCGAGAGGGGCATGCCGCTCCAAGTCGATGCCGTTTTCGGTTATATTTTTGAGCGCGATACGTATTCACCATCACTTACGGATCTCCGCGTTAATTCGCCGTACAACACCTACACGCACAAAGGATTGCCGCCCGGCCCCATCGCGAACCCGGGCATCGAATCAATCAACGCGGCATTGCATCCAGCAGAAACTAATTATTTGTACTACCTCACTGGCAGTGATACCTTGATGCATTACGCAACGACCTTCGCCGGCCATCAAGCCAATCGAAATAAGTATTTGAAATAAATATGAACGTGAAAGGGAAGAATGTGTTTGCGGGACTCTCGGGGGGCGTGGACTCGGCCGTGTCGGCTGCGCTGTTGAGAGAGGCGGGAGCGCAGGTGACGGGGGTGTTTATTAAGGGCTGGTATCCGCCCGGGATGCCATGCACATGGACAGAGGACCGCCGCGACGCGATGCGTACAGCGGCGCGACTCCAGATCCCTTTCCGGACACTGGACGCGAGCGCAGAGTACAAGAGTGGTGTTATTGATTATTTGCTATCGGAATACCGCGCCGGTCGAACGCCGAATCCCGATGTGATGTGCAACAGGGAAGTGAAGTTTGGCGCGTTCTATCGGTACGCGAAGGCGGCCGGCGCCGACGCTATCGCAATGGGTCATTACCGCTCGGGCGAGAAAGATCAGAGCTATTTCCTCTGGGCGGTACCAAAAGACATTCTGGAGAAAACGATTTTTCCCGTTGGCGATTTCGAAAAAGACACGGTACGTGCGCTCGCACATACGTTCAAACTGCCGGTTGCGGAAAAGCGAGACAGCCAGGGAGTGTGCTTCTTGGGTTCAATTTCTATTGAAGAATTCTTGCGAGCTGAATTCGGAGAGGCTCCGGGCGAAGCGATTGATCAGAGTGGTCGCATGGTCGGCACGCATAACGGAGTTTTATTGCATACACTTGGCGAGCGTGTCGTGCTCGTCGGGGCAACAGAGCCCGGCCCATGGTTTGTCCATGCGAAGAATATTTCACTGAATCAGCTGATGGTGGGGAAAGAACGCATTTCGGGAGGCATCCGTACAAAAAAAGAAATACTGATTGTTCATGAGAACTGGTTCGCAAGACCTAAGGGCGCGATAGAAGCTCAGTATCGTTACCGCGGTCCCCATATTCGCGGCGAAATCAGGAATAATGTGTTTGTTTCTTCGGATGAATTGCCGGAGATCCCTGCGCCCGGTCAATCGATGGTTTTCTACCATAGCGGCAATCTCATCGGTGGTGGTATTATTGCCGCATGAGTCATACGCGTCTTTGGGCGGCTGCAGCTATTATTGCGAGCATTGTGATCGTCGGATTCATCATCTCGGTTCCGAGCGTGCGCGACGGCGCGAGCGTTGCCAAGCAAGCGGCCACCGCGACAACGGTACCCACCGTCACGCTTCGGGACACGTTTAAGAAAGGCGTGCATACCATCACTGGCTCTGTTGATGCGCCGAATGTCTGCAGTCGAGCTAGCTCGAATGCGACACTCACCGGCGATGCGTCCAGTACTGAGAGAATTCATGTTGCGATTACGCTTTCTGTCGACGAGGGCATCTGTCTACAGGTGCCGACGTCTCTGGATTTCTCAACGACCGTGACCGGACAAGCTGGTCTCCCTATAACAGCGACCGTGAACGGTATGGATGCGACGACGACCGTTCTATGACGCCTTTGCCTGCCATACGCAAAGCCGACGGAACAACAGAAACTTTCGACCCGATACGGCTCGTCTCGTCACTCAAGCGGGCCGGCGCAGGAGCGCATACGGCAGAGCGAATCGCTGAAACCATCTCCAATACAGTCACGCAAGGAGCTTCTTCGCGTGAGGTGTACACACGTGCGTTCACACTGCTGCGCAGAGAAGCGCGACCGATTGCCGCGCGATATGCGCTTCGCCGCGCGCTCTTCGAACTTGGCCCCACGGGGCACCCGTTTGAGGATTTCATCTCCCATCTCTATCGTGCAGACGGGTGGCAGGTCGAGACGCGCAAGATAATAAAAGGACATTGCGTCTCGCACGAGGTCGACTTCTACGCATCGCACAAGGATCAGGGCGTACATCTCGCTGCCGAACTCAAATATCACAATGATCCCGGCTACAAAACAGATCTGAAAGTTGCGTTATATGTGAAGAGCCGGTTCGACGACATTTTCAATTGTGATGCCACTGCTCGCGCCTGTCCAATCGATCGCGGCCTCCTCGTCACGAATACAAAATTTACAACAGAAGCAATCGCGTACGCCGAATGCGCCGGTGTTGAGCTCCTCGGCTGGGGCTATCCAATGCAAGATAGTCTCTTCATGCGCATGAGCCGTGCAAGCGTGTATCCCGTGACGGCGCTCACCGGTCTCACGCGCGCAGAGAAACGCATTCTCATCGAGCAGGGCACGATCGCAGTCGATGAAGTTTTACGTGATCGCCGTACGCTGGATGCATTACATCTTTCGGGCGAGCGCACGGGTGAACTGCTCGCCGAGGCCGACGGTCTGCTCGCTCTCCCACACGTAACTGCTGACGTCGTTGCCGCTGAATCATATGGCGTTTGATCCTGCTTCAAAAGAACCGTTTAAAGTAAGTCGATCAAAGATCGATCTCTTTTCAGAATGCCCGCGCTGCGCGTTTCTCGATCTGCGCTATGGGGTCAAACGACCGTCCGGTCCCGCATTCACGCTGAACAACGCGGTTGACGAACTCTTTAAGCGTGAGTTCGATGTGCATCGGGCAAATGGCACGGCGCATCCTCTCATGTCACAGTATGACGTTGATGCAGTGCCACTGGCGGACGATCGTCTCGACGGGTGGCGCGATGCGCTGCGTCGCGGTATCAACTATCTGCACAAACCGACAAATCTCTTCATACGCGGCGGTATCGACGACGTTTGGGTCAATCCGGCAGGCGAACTCATCATCGTTGACTACAAAGCGACGAGCAAAAAAGAAGGCCCGTCGTCCGAAGATGATCTCTACGATTCCTACAAACGGCAGATGGAGATTTACCAATGGCTCTTCCGCAGAAATGGGTTCAATGTCTCGCCAACGGGTTATTTCGTATACGCAAACGGCAAGTCAGACGCGAAGGCCTTTGACGGTAAACTGGAGTTCGATATCGTGCTTATCCCGTACGCGGGCAGTGATACCTGGGTTGAACAGACGATCCTCGCGATGAAAGAAATGCTCGTGAGCGATGAAATCCCGCCGATGGGTACCGCCTTTGGTGGAGGACCCTGCGACTACTGCACGTATCGAGAAAACGCTGGTAAGCAACTTCTCGTCGCACATAAAAAAGTAAGGAAGGCCGCGTCGTAATGGACAATTGCGCGGCTTGATTCTGCAGAATCAATATATGGAAGTGAAAATTAATCAGAGCTGGAAGGCGCATCTCGCAGATGAGTTCTCGCAGAAATACTTCGAAGAGCTTACGGAGTTTGTTAAAAAGGAATACAAAGAGGGAACAGTGTATCCAGCACCGAAGAACATTTTCCGCGCGTTCGATCTGTGTCCGTTTGAAAAGGTAAAGGTCGTGATCCTTGGACAAGATCCGTATCACGGCCCACGACAGGCAAACGGGCTTGCCTTCGCCGTAGATGAAGGGGTAACGATTCCACCGTCATTACAAAATATCTTCAAAGAAGTCGAAAGCGATACTGGCATGCCCTGCGTAGCTTCGGCGAAGAAAGGGGATCTTACCCGTTGGGCGGAGCAGGGCGTCCTGTTACTCAACGCGACACTGACCGTGCGTGCGCATAACGCCGGCTCGCATCAGGGCCGCGGCTGGGAGCTTTTTACTGACGCAGTTATACGCGCCTTGTCCGAACAGCGCGAGAATCTCGTTTTTATACTGTGGGGCAATTATGCGAAGGCGAAAGGTGCGCACATCGACCGCAGCAAACATCTCGTGCTCGAAGCGACACACCCCTCGCCCTTCTCTGCCGCTTCTGGCTTCTTCGGCTGCAAGCACTTCAGTAAAGTCAACGAATATTTAATTGAACACGGCGAAATTCCGATCGATTGGCTATAAATATTTCTCGAGTGTTACAATCGCTCTATGAATCACACTCCACAAATTAAGAAGGCCATACAATTCGCAGCGCGAAAGCACCATGGCCAGATGCGCATCGTTCGTGGGAAGCTTCCCTATATTGTCCATCCGTTTTCAGTCGCAATTCTCGTTGCTGAAGACGGCGCGTCCGATGACGTTGTCACGGCGGCGCTCTTGCACGACACGCTCGAAGACACTGACACTACGCGCGAGGAGATAGCGAAAGTATTTAACGAAGACGTCGCTGTGCTTGTCGAGTCCGTGAGCGAGATTAAAGAAAAAAATGAACATACGTTATCGTGGCATGAGCGAAAGAACGAGTACATTGCGCTCGTCGAACGCGCGAGCGATGACGCACTGTTGATTGCTATCGCCGACAAAATAGATAACACCGAAAGTAGACTTGAGGAATACGAACAGGAAGGCGAATCACTTTTGAAGCATTGGGGACAACCAAACGAGGAGTATCTCTGGTTCCATGGCGAGGTGCTGAAGATAGCGGAGGAGCGGCTTCCCGATCACCGACTCACGAAGCGTCTCGCCGAGGTACATGCGCAAGAAAAGGCAATTTCTACGCAATAATTTGCAGCTACTAGTCGACACTGATATTGTACAAGGCATGAAAACAACGTGGGACCTCGAGCTCCTCTATAAAAGCCTCGATGACCCGCAAATCGAGCGTGATCAGAAGCAAGCCGATAAAGCGATTTCTGCCTTCGTAAAAAAATATTGTTCTCGAGAGGATTATCTAAAGAATCCCGTCGCGCTCGCGAAGGCGCTTGTCGAGTATGAAAAGCTTATCGAGCTTAGAGCAAGCCGCGCCGGCTACTACACAGCCTACCGCAAGTCGCTCGACGTCGAAGACAAGGCGGCTGAAGCACTGAGCGCGAAGCTCGACGAGCGAGCCACAAAACGTGGCAATAAGATTCTCTTCTTCACACTAAAGCTAGGCAAGGTCTCGAAAGCCGTGCAGAAGAAATTTCTCGAGGCTTCCGTGCTCACTCCATATGGGTATTGGCTCCGGCAACTTTTTGATAATGCAAAATACGACCTCTCGGAACCGGAAGAAAAGATCCTCTCGCTCGTAAGCGATGTGTCTTTTGGCCGATGGCTCCAAGCAACGGAGAATATCTTGAATAAGAAAACGGTCATACACGATGGTAAAACATTACCGCTTCCTGAGGCCGAGGCCATGGTCCAAACACTCTCAACTGTGAAGCGGCGACAGCTCTATCGAAGCGTTCGTGACATCTATGAGGGTATGGGCGATGTCGCTGAAAGCGAAATTAATGCAGTCTATACGACGAAGAAAATCGAGGACGAATTGCGCGGATTCAAGACGCCCTTCGAAGCCACGATTCGCGGCTATCAGAATGATCCGAAAAGCATTCTCGCGATGGTTGACGCCGTCATGCGAAGCGCACCTATCGCGCACCGCTTCTATGAGGTCAAGCGTAAATTGCTAAAGGAGAAAATACTCACGTATGCCGACCGAGCTGCTCATGTCGGCGAAATAAAGACGAAAGTGCCGTTTGAAAAGGCAGTTGAAATCGTACGCGAGACGTTTGGCTCATTGAGTGCTCAGTATGCGGATATTTTTGATCGGCTGCTTGTAAATGGACAAGTAGATGTTTCGCCGAAAAGAGGGAAATCGGGCGGCGCATTCTGCTCTTCGGGCGTTACGGTCCCGACGTACGTACTACTAAACCACATCGATAATTTCGAGTCATTAAAGACGCTTGCACATGAAATGGGACACGCTGTTCACGCCGAACGCACGAAGAACCAGCGCCCGCTGTATCAAGGCCATCCGATATCAACGGCCGAAACGGCGAGTACCTTTTTTGAAACAGCGGCGCTCTATCGCATTATCGATATGCTTCCCGCCGAGGAGCGCATCATCGCTCTGCACGATGCTGCGCAAGATAACGTTGCCACCGTCTTTCGGCAAATCGCTTGTTTCCGTTTTGAGCAATCACTGCACGAAGCGATTCGTAAGGAAGGGTATGTGCCGAAGGAGCGCATTGCCGATCTTATGAATACGCATATGTGCGCGTATCTTGGGCCCGCAGTACAGCTCGAGCGTTCGGACGGCTATTTCTTCGTGCATTGGAGCCATATTCGCCGATTCTTTTATGTCTATTCCTATGCGTACGGACAACTTATTTCGAAGGCGCTCTACGGGAAGGTGAAGAAGGATCCGAAGTTTATTGAAAAAGTCGACGGTTTTCTTTCTGCCGGAGAAAGCAAATCACCGTATGACATATTCAAGTCGTGCGGCCTTGATACGAAGAAGCAGGAAATCTTCCTTGAGGGGCTTTCGAGTATCGAAAACGATGTCGCTGAGCTCGAACGGCTGGTGAAATAGTGTTATCTTTTCCCAATATGACCGTCGCGGAAGTACGGAAACGGTATCTGGATTTCTTCGCGAAACGGGGACACGTGATTATTCCCTCGGCACCTATCGTACCCGAGAACGATCCGACGACCCTCTTCACAAGCAGCGGGATGCAGCCCTTGGTTCCATTCCTTATGGGCCAGCCGCATCCGGCGGGCACACGGCTCGCTAACTCTCAGCTCTCGTTCCGAGCGGAAGACATTGAGGATGTGGGTGACAACCGCCACACGACCTTCTTCGAAATGCTTGGTAACTGGTCGCTCGGAGATTATTTCAAGGCAGAGCAACTGCCGTGGATATATGAATTTCTTACGAATAAAGAGGATAGTCTCGGGCTTGATCCGGAGCGACTGTACGTAACGACGTTTTCGGGCTACGCGGCGAGCGGCATGGAAGCAGATTCAGAATCGAAGGAAATCTGGAAGGAAATTGGTGTCGCCGATGACCATATCTACTCGTATGGTGCCGAGAAGAATTGGTGGAGTAGGGCAGGGGTACCGAGCAAGATGCCGCCGGGGGAAATCGGAGGTCCGGATTCTGAGATCTTTTATGACTTCGATATTCCGCACGACGAGAAATATGGCAAGACGTGCCATCCAAATTGCGATTGCGGCCGCTTCATTGAGATCGGCAATTCTGTCTTCATGCAGTTCGCGAAACAGGAAGATGGAAGTTTCAAAGAGTTACCAAACAGAAATGTCGATTTTGGTGGCGGGCTCGAACGCTTAACAGCGGCGACTCGTGATAACGCGGATATTTTCCTCATTGATACCTTTGATGGGGCACGTGAATTGCTCGAAAATCGATCGGGGAAAATGTACGGCGACCAAAATGCTACTCGTTCTTTCAGGATTGTGCTGGACCATATTCGCGCGGCGGCCTTTATGATAGCGAGCGGCATTCGTCCCTCGAATACTGAGCAAGGGTATGTACTTCGTCGTCTGATTCGTCGATCGATTCGCGAGGCGGATAAACTTGGCAGCACTGACGCCGTACTTGGCAAGGTCGCGGAGACGTATTGCGCGACGTATGCAGACGCGTACTCATTTATTATGAAGTCGGCATCTGCCATTCGCGAAGAACTCGAAAAAGAAGAAGCGCAATTTCGAAAAACTTTGACGCATGGCATGCGCGAACTCGAGAAGTCGGGAAAGGACATTGATGCCTTTATGTTGTTCACCACCTACGGGTTCCCAATTGAACTTACTGAAGAGATTGCGAAAGAGAAGGGAATTTTGATCAGTAAGGAAGAAGTTCAGAAGAAGCTGGAAGATCATCAGGCGCTCTCGCGTGCGGGTGCCGAACAGAAATTCACGGGCGGCCTCGCCGATCAGGCAGAGCAGACGATACGCTATCATACGGCGCATCACTTGCTCTTAAAGGCACTCCAAAAAGTGCTCGGGAGCGATGTCCACCAGCGGGGAAGCAATATTACGAGCGAGCGGCTGCGCATCGACTTCTCGTGCGGCACCAAGATGATGCCAGAGCAGAAAGCTGAGGTGGAAGAGATTGTAAACGAGAAGATTGCAGAAGCATTACCGGTCATTCGCACGGTTATGAATAAAGAAGAAGCAGAAAGGTTGAATGCTGAACACGAATTCGGCGCAAACTATCCAGAGCAGGTGAGCGTGTACTCGATAGGACCAAAGGATGCGACCGAAGCCGACCCGAAGTTCTCGGAAGCGTTCTCAATCGAATTCTGCGGCGGCCCGCACATCTCGAATACCAGCGAACTCATCGGCACCTTTAAGATATTAAAAGAAGAAGCATCGTCTGGTGGCGTTCGGCGCATCAAAGCAGTGATAGAATAAATACATGGGTCTTTTAAAAGATTTCTTCCGCGGCGGGCGGAGCGAGTCTGTGGCACTCATCGACATCGGTGCGAGCTCAGTCGTGGGCGCGTACGCACGATATTCCGAGAGTGAGTTGCCGGTGTTGCTCTATACGCGACGTCTACCTATCGAGATCCAAGAGAATGAACCGCACGAGCGCGCGATGTTTCGCGCACTCGAGTTGCTCGGCACAGCGCTGATTATCGATGGTATTCCCGCGCTCGTGCGCGCGACAGGTACGAACGGTGTTGATGCCGTTCTTGTGTCGATCGATGCGCCCTGGCAGGAAACGAAGATACGCGTCGAGCGCATTATGCAGAGGAAAGAGTTCGTATTTACGAAACGCATCGTCGCCGAGACTTTGCGCAAGATGAACCCGGCAGTCCCCGGGAAGAGTATTTCCCACATGAGCGTACTGGGCACAATCCTGAACGGATACGAGGTTCACGATCCGTACGGTAAACGTGTGCGTCAGGCGACGATCATTATTCTTGCGTCGCTTATTGCCGAAAAAGTCTCCAGTATCATTCTCTCGGTCATGCAGAAGCTGTATCACACCAAACGCATTTTCCTCGTGGCCGGCAGTGCGGTACGCTCGCAGGCGATGCGCGTCGCGTTTCCGCACGAGCGCGACGCGATCATTGTCGATGCGTCGGGACCACTCGTTACGATCTCTCTCATACGTAAGGGGCTTCTCGTTGCAGTTTCCGAAGCATTGACGCGCGCTTCGGGGGATAAACCAGGCGCAGCAGAGCTCATGCGCGGTCTTGGAGAAATCGCCAAAGAACATCCTCTGCCGCGAACCATCTTCATGCTTACACGGGATTCAGAGGCTGCCGCTCTTACGGAAGTACTGCAGTCAATGGACACGAGACCATTTTGGCTTTCTGATAACCCGCCGAAAATCATTCCTGTCCTTGCGACGCATCTCACAAGTTACGTTCGCCAGATGACAACTATTGCTCCCGACCTCCCGCTCCTCCTCATGGCTATACAGTATCGAAATACTATTCGAGCACTCTGACATAATGCACACCGCGGTCACAGATGTTCATGCAGGCGGTAACTACGAAATCCCGACTATGAGTCTAACGTCTATTTACCAACAGGTTAGTGCTGGGTATACTTTATTCCATGAACAAATTTGACGATATCATTCCGCCTTCGCGCAGGAGAGAGATGGAACCACTTAGTCAGACTCCTACTACTAATACCGCATCGCAACGGGCGTCCGGTCGACAGCCTCGATTCCCGTACGTCACGATCACTATTGTAATACTCGTTATTGCTGCATCCGTTGGCGCGCTCTTTTATTTCTCGAATGCGAGCGTTGAGGTAATGCCGAATACTCTCTCAGCGTCCGTCCAGAGCTCGTTCACGGCGAGTTCAAGCGCAGGGGGTCTGCCGTTCAAAGTGATTTCAGCTGAAAAGATTGCATCTCAGAGTGTGAAGGCGAGCGGTACGAAAACTGTTTCATCGTCGGCGTCCGGGACCGTCACGATCTACAATACACAGTCGAAATCGCAACAGCTCATCACGAACACGCGCTTCGCGACCTCGGCGGGGCTCATCTTCCGCATTCATGCTGCGGTGACTGTACCCTCCGGGACGACCGCAGTACCGGGTAAAGTCACGGCTAAGGTTTTCGCCGATAAGGCGGGCGGCTCGTATAACGTCGGACCGTCGTCGTTCACGGTTCCAGGGTTTGCCAGCACGCCACAGGCCGATAAGGTCTATGCTCGTTCGTCTACGGCTATGACGGGAGGTGCATCGGGGTCTGTACCCGTGGTGGACGTCACGACTGAAGCGCAGACGCGGCGAGCGCTGAAGACCGCTCTGACCGCTGATCTCGAGAAGAGCCTCCAGAGTCAGATCCCTGCGGGCTATCTCCTCATTCCCGGTGCTGCAACGACGACATTCCAGGAACTGGACTTCGCGCCGTCCGCTAATTCTGGAACTGCTGACGTGAAGGAAAAGGGAATTGTCACTGCAGTCGTCTTCCCCAATACCGCTCTCGGAAAGGCAATTGCGTCTTCTGTTCCGGGGCTGAGTTATCAGGGCGAACCTCTGACTGTTTCAAAAACGGACGCGCTCACTCTCACTCCTGCGTCTCACATGCCTGACGCCGAGGCGACCTCATTTTCGTTTACGCTTTCGGGCTCGGCACCACTCGTTTACACCGTTGATACTGCCCGCATTGCGGCAGCGGTTGCAGGGAAGACGCGCTCTGCAGCTGAGGTCGCCCTCACCAGCTACCCCGAGGTAAGCCGCGCCATTATCATTCTGCGGCCATTCTGGAAGCAGACGTTCCCTGAGGATCCGGCGGCTATCAGGGTGGTCGTGACGAATCCCTGAAGCATGTTGACGATTCTTGGGGCTCCTGCTACATTGATACGGTACCTGCATGAATGAAGGAGGGGAAACTAAGACGACGGTAGGCACCGTTGAAGAGGTGTTGCCTGATTCTCTTTTTCGTGTTCGTCTGGTTCCGCCAGCGAGCCCGTCACCCGAGACTTCGACAAAAGGGGACACAGGGGAGGAAGGCGCACTTGTTCTCGCCTACCTTGCGGGCAAAATGCGCCTTCACCGTATTCGCGTGCTGGTGGGCGATCAGGTTGAGATGGTGCTCGATCCCTACGGGGGTCGCGCCAGAATTGTTCGGAGGCTTACTTAATAATGGAAATGGCCCACCTACGCTAAAGCTTCGGCGGGCATAAGATTTTCTAATTCACTTCGTTCACAACAAAATCTTATGAAAGTACGTGCGTCTATAAAAAAGCAGCAGCCGGGAGATCAGCTCGTCCGCCGTGGCGGACGTCTTTTCCGTATCAATAAGAAAAACCCGCGCCGCAAAGCGCGCCAGGGTTAATTATTTTATATGCGTATCGCCGGTGTCACGATTCCTGATGATAAACAGCTCGCGTATGCGCTGCCGCAGATCTTCGGCATCGGCCCGACGCGTGCACGAGAGATCCTGATACAAGCGAAGGTTGATTTCACTAAGAAAGGCAAGGAGCTTACAAGCGAACAGGAGCAGAAGATCCGCTCGCTCGCCGAAGCGTTTGTCATCGAGGGCGAACTGCGTCGTGAGATAGGTCAGAATATTAAGCGGCTCAAAGATATCAAGTCGGCTCGCGGTGCGCGCCACGAGCGGGGGCTTCCTGTCCGTGGCCAGCGCACAAAGACGAATTCCCGCACGCGCCGCGGCAACGTGCGCAAGACGATGACCTCAGGCCGACGTACGCTCGAAAAGACATAATTATGGGAAAGAAACGAATCATCAAGAAAAGTGGAAAAGGCCTCGACGCGGGAAGAAAGGAGCGCGCGATGTCGAGAGTTACGAAACGTCACCTCGAGAAGGGTATTCTCCATATCGAAGCAACGTTCAATAACACGAAGGCCATTCTCACGGACGAGAAGGGAAATGCGATCATTTCATCCTCGGCTGGTGCGCTCGGCTTCAGCGGTGCGCGCAAGTCGACACCCTACGCAGCGGCGAAGGTCGGGGAGTTCCTCGGCGAGAAGGGAACGATGATCGGCCTCAAGGAGGCATCGGTGGTCATTCGTGGTGTCGGTGCGGGGCGCCAGTCGGTCTTACGTGCATTCTCGAGCAAGGGCATCCAGATTCGCTCCATCAAGGACGCGACGCCGGTGCCGCATAACGGGCCGCGCCCGCCGAAGCCGCGCCGCGTGTAAAATATATTTATGATTACCGGACCACGATATAAGATCGCGAAGCGCCTCGGCGTTTCAGTATTTGAGAAAGCGCAGACGCAGAAGTTCGCGCTCTCCGCTGACCGCAGTGCAAAGAACAAACGCCGTGGCCGCGGCCGCCAAAGTGAGTACGGCAAGCAGATGCTCGAGAAGCAGAAGGTACGCGTGACCTACGGCCTGCCCGAAAAGCAGTTTCGCGGGTATGTGAACAAAGCGCTTGCCGCGCATAGCGCGAAGCCGGCGGACCGTTTGCACGAGCTCCTGGAACTGCGTCTCGATAACGTAGTTTGGCGATTGGGCCTGGCGCCGACGCGCCGTGCGGCACGCCAGATGGTTGCGCATGGCCACGTGCTCGTCGGGGACAAGAAGATCCGCGTTCCTTCGCACGCGCTTTCGCCGGGAGAGAAGATCGCCGTGCGCGAAAGTTCGAAATCGCACGGGGTCCTTGTCGGTTTCGGCGAGCGCTTTATGGAGCGGCCGCTTCCCTCGTGGCTTTCGTGGAATCCGAAGGCGATGGAGGGCTCGGTAGTTGCGCGACCGACGGCCGCTTCGGCGGATCCGGCGGGCGACCTCACGACTGTGCTCTCATTCTACACACGTTAGATTATTATTGGTAATTACGATTGAGTTATGGAATACCACATCACACTTCCGAGTAAGCCTCGTATCGTTTCAGAAGAAGGCGTACAAGGCGTATACGAGATTGATTCGCTCTACCCGGGCTACGGCCACACGCTGGGCAATTCGCTCCGCCGCATTATTCTCTCGTCGCTTCCCGGCGCCGCAGTAACACAGGTGAAGATCGAGGGCGTTCCCCACGAATTCGCGACCATTGAAGGTATGCGTGAGACCGTGATGGAGATGCTTTTAAATTTGAAGCGTGTGCATTTCGTTCTTCACGGCGACGATCCGCAGACTATTGCGCTCTCGGTCAAGGGTACGCATGAAGTGACGGCAAGAGATTTCAAGCTTCCAAGCCAGGTCGAAATACAGAATCCTGATCAGCACATCGCCGACCTCTCGGGGAAAGCCTCGCTCGAACTCGAGGCGACGATCGATCGCGGCCTCGGCTATGTGCCGCGCGAGGTGCTCTCGAAGGAAAAGGTCGACATCGGCACCATCGCGCTCGATGCGACCTTTACGCCGATTCGCCGCGTGAACTATGAGGTGGAAAATATGCGCGTCGGGGACCGGACCGATTTCAACCGCCTGCGCATTTTTATCGAGACGAACGACACGATTTCACCGCGCACGGCACTCGAACAATCAATAGAGATAATGATCCACCAGCTGAAGTCGATTATCGGTTTCCAGGAGAGTGCTCCTGTAAGCGTGCCGACGGCTGCTCCTGCTGCAGAAAGCGATGCACCGGGTGCTGGCGCGACCAAGGTGAAAGTCACGGAGCTCGGCCTCTCGGCGAGGGTAATCGGAGCGCTCGAGGGCGCGGGCATCAAGAGTGCAGCCGGTCTCGCACGCAAGTCGGCCTCATCGCTGAAAGAGATTGACGGCATCGGGGACAAGGCGATTGAAGAGATCTCCAAGGCGCTCGCCGGCCTCGGTCTTGTGCTCAAGATGGATTAAGCATTGGATTGTTGGAACACGTATGGCATACACCAAAAAAGCGAGAGTCTTCGGTCGGCCGGCGAATCAGCGCCGGGCGCTCTTGCGTTCGCTCGCTCGCTCGCTCGTCATGCACGAGCGCATCTCGACAACCGAGGCGAAGGCGAAAGAGTTGCGACCGTTCGTCGAGCGGTTAGTGACCTACGCAAAGAAGAACACGCTCGCGAGCCGACGGCTTACGCAGATGCGGCTCGGCGACACGGCCTCGGTGAAGAAACTCTTTGGCACGATCGGTCCGCGCTATGCCGATCGGAAGGGCGGGTACACACGCGTGGTGAAGCGCACGAAGCGCGGCGCGAACGATGCACGCAAGCTTGCGTATATCGCGTTTGTGTAGATACTATGAGCACTTTAATGAAACCGACAACTCATACCATCGATGCGACTGATCGTACGCTTGGACGCGTGGCGAGCGAGGCGGCGCACGCGCTTCTCGGGAAGCGTTCGGTGCACTTCGTCAAGAATCAAGCGCTTCCGGTGAAGGTCGTTATCGAGAACGCGAGCAAACTGCATCTCCCGAAACGCCGGACGGAGGGGAAGGTGTATCTCCACTACACGGGGTATCCAGGCGGTCAGCGCTCGATCCGCATGGACGAGATGATCACGAAGAAGGGAATAGAAGAGGTCGTGAAGAAGACGGTTGATGGAATGATCCCACGCAACAAACTTCGCACGCCACGCATGAAGAATTTAATAGTGCACGCATAATATATGGCAACGAAATTTATTACCGCAGTCGGGCGCCGCAAGACCGCTACCGCGAGCGTGCGGATGATTGCCGCGTCGAAGTCATCGGTGATGGTCAACGGCAAGAGCGTCAAAGATTATTTTAAGACCAGTGAACGCGCGAAGGTCGCCGAGGAGGCGCTCGCGATGGCCGAGAGCGCGGAGCACTACGCAGTGGCCGCACATGTCGAAGGCGGCGGCATCGCGGCACAAGCGGATGCACTTCGCCACGCTATCTCTCGCGCGATTATCAAGGCTGAACCGGGCACTCGTGCGAAGCTAAAGGCTGCGCACTTCCTCACGCGCGATCCGCGCGCCAAGGAACGAAAGAAACCGGGCCTCGTGAAGGCGCGTAAACGCAAGCAATGGAGCAAACGTTAGTCTCACAAGAAATCGCCGTTAGGCGATTTCTTGCATATCTTTATTGAACATTTGAAAAAAATCGCAATTTCAGGCATAGTGGAGAGATGGATGGGGAAGATTATGTAAAAATCGAGGTCGAGGATCCTGAGGCACCCGAAGGATGCGAAGATCCCGAGTCCCTCGAGGGAAACAAGATCGCAAAATTGCGTGACGAGCTAAGCGCATGTCGGAAGGAGAAACAGGAATATATGGACGGCTGGCAGCGGGCCAAGGCGGATTATGTGAATCTCTTGAAGCGAATAGAGGGAGACACTAAAGCGTCGGAATTGAGAGGTAAGGTGAAGGCTGTTGGAACTCTCTTACCGGCGTTTGACGCGCTCGAGCGTTCTAAAGAGCATGGAGAGATTCCAGAAGGATTTACGGCAATCGCGCGGCAGATCGAGAGTGCATTCGCGTCACTCGGGCTCGAGGAGGTGGGGAAGGTGGGCGAGCAGTTCGACCCGGCGATGCACGAAGCGTTTGGGCAGGACGCCACTCAAGATTCAGAGAACGACAATAAAATCATAGCGGTACTTGAAAAAGGCTGGTGCATTAACGGCTCGGTGATACGTCCGGCAAAAGTCCGCGTTGCACATTTTGGCGGATAAGGTCGTCGGCAAGCAAAACAAAATAGAGCGCTCGGGCCGCTAGGCCAATTCAACTCTCTTTTGTTTTGCTTGCACTCCTCCCTGCATTTCCGTAGAATCATTACTACGTAACCTATTTAATTATGGCAAAAATTCTTGGTATTGATTTGGGCACTACGAACTGCGCGATGGCGATCGTCGAGGGTGGTGAGCCACGTGTTCTCGAGAACGCCGAGGGAGCGCGCACCACACCCTCTATCGTCGCGGTGGGGAAGAACGGCGAACGCATCGTCGGCACGCTCGCTAAGCGTCAGTCGGTGACCAACCCCTTGAATACCATTTTCCAAATCAAGCGTTTCATCGGACATTCTTTCGACGAGTCTGCCGTGCAGAAGGATAAAGCGTCGGTACCCTTCGAAATGCGCAAGGCCGACAACGGAGGAATCGAGGTCAAGATGAATGATAAATGGTACCGCCCCGAAGAGCTCTCTGCGATGATTCTCGGGAAGTTAAAGGCCGATGCTGAAGCGCGGCTCGGTGAGAAGATTACCGAAGCGGTGATTACGGTGCCCGCGTACTTTAACGATGATCAGCGGAGCGCGACAAAGGCCGCGGGGCAAATCGCGGGTCTTGAAGTAAAGCGCATCATCAACGAGCCGACCGCTGCTGCGCTTGCGTACGGTTTCAACAAGAAAAAGGATGAGAAAATCGCCGTGTTCGACTTTGGCGGAGGCACCTTCGACATCTCGGTGCTTGAAGTGGGCGATGACGTTATCGAGGTGAAGAGTACCGACGGCGACGCGCACCTGGGCGGGAAGGATATCGACCAGAAGATCATCAGCTGGCTCGCGGCTGAATTCAAAAAGGAAAGCGGCATCGACGTGCTCGGCGATGCGCTCGCCCGTCAGCGTCTCGACGAGGCGGCAGAGAAGGCGAAGATCGAGCTCTCGAGCGCTATGGAGAGCGAAATCAATATTCCATTCTTGACTAGTGATGCGTCCGGTCCCCGGCACCTGTTGATTAAGATGTCGCGCGCGAAGCTCGAAGAATTGTCGAGTGAATTTATCGATCGTGCGATGGCGATCAGCAAGCGCGCTATGGAAGCGTCACCGTTTAAGGTGGAAGATATTCAAGAAGTGATTCTCGTCGGCGGCCAGACGCGCATGCCTGCCATCCAGGCAGCCGTCGAAAAGTTCTTTGGCAAGAAGCCAAACATGACGGTGAACCCGGACGAAGTAGTCGCGATTGGTGCAGCGATCCAAGCGGGCATCCTTCAAGGCGATGTGAAGGACATTTTACTTGTCGATGTGATCCCGCTCTCGCTCGCCATCGAGACGATGGGCGGCGTCGCGACGAAGCTTGTCGAGCGCAACACGGCGATCCCGACTAGTCGCTCGCAAACCTTCTCGACGGCAGCCGACAATCAGCCGTCAGTGGAGATTCATATCACGCAGGGCGAGCGCGCGATGAGCGCCGACAATAAGTCACTCGGCAAATTTATGCTCGACGGTATCCCGCCCGCGCCGCGCGGTATGCCACAAGTCGAAGTGACCTTCGACGTTGATGCGTCCGGCATTCTCACCGTGAAGGCGAAGGAGAAGACCACAAGCAAGGAGCAGAGCATTCGCATCGAGGGCTCCACCGGCCTCTCGAAGGCCGACATCGAGAAGATGCAGGCAGACGCGCAGGCGCATGCCGCAGACGACGAGAAACGTAAAGAGCTCGTCGAAGTGCGCAACATCGCTGACCAAGCGATGTACGCTGCCGAGAAAGCGATCAAGGATAATGGAGACAAAGTCGGCGTCGAATTGGTGAAAGAAGTGCAGGACAAGATTGATGCTTTGAAGACGGCGAAGAATAGCGAAGACGCGGGAACTATCAAGAGCGCCACTGAAGCACTTTCAACAACTCTCTCGAAAATTGGAGAAGCGATGATGTCCTCCTCCGCCAAGGCTACGGAGGATAAAAAAGATGCTGGCAATTCACCGCCACCAGAAGGGGCTGCGCCAACTGACGCAGAATTTAAAGAAAAGCCCTAAATAGTTCAAAACACCGCGCCCCAGAGGGGCGCGGTGTTTTGATTGACCTCATCTTGGCCAAAGAGTAGAATGCCGCAGGAAGGGGGCACAAAAAATGTACACGGTCGAAGGATGGTGCGCTGGATTTCTCGTTTTTAGCGAGAAGGTGCCAAGGACAAACTATGAGGCATTTCTTGAATTCAAACGCGAACAGCTGGAGAAGGGAGAACTCACGATAACGTATTGCAACGGTGCCGTGACGCATGTGATCAAGGAACTGTGCATCGATCCATGTGACGAGCAGGGCAACTGGATGCTTGAGTTAGGCGTGAGCTATAAGGTCTGAGCGGCGGTGGAGGAGAGCCTCCATCGCCGCTTTTTGCATACAATTCTAAGACGGCGTATTATAGAGCGCATATGACAAAAGATTACTACAAAGTACTTGGGGTCGATAAGAAAGCGTCGCAGGACGATATTAAGAAAGCGTTTCGGAAGCTCGCGCACAAGTACCATCCCGACAAAGGCGGTACCGACGAGTCAAAGTTTAAGGAGATTACGGAGGCGTATTCCGTCTTGAGCGACGATAAGAAGCGCCGCGAATATGACACGTATGGTCAGGCATTTGCCGGCGGGCACGGTTCCTCGACAGACTCGGGGCAAGCAGGACAAGGATTCGGCGGATTCGATTTCAGCCAATTCCAGCAGGGATTCGGTCAGGGCGGAATGGAATTCGATTTCGGAGATATTTTCGGCGACATATTTAGCAGCTCTCGCGGGGGTACACCTCGAGGCGTAGCACGAGGACGTGATATCTCCATCGATGTCGAAATCTCATTTAAGGATGCGGTGTTTGGCACCGCGCGCAAAGTGCTCATCGCGAAGGTCTCGGTCTGTGAAGTGTGCGGAGGGAACGGCGCGAAGCGCGGTACCGATCTCGAGACCTGCGCTACCTGCTCGGGCAGCGGTCGCGTGCATGAGACGCGCAACTCGCTCCTTGGACAATTCACCAGCGTTCGTGCCTGCACGGTCTGCGAGGGCAGCGGCAGGATCCCGAAGGAGAAGTGCGAGGGATGCAAAGGCCGCGGTGTGAGACGCCAGGAACAAGAAATTCAAATCTCCATTCCGGCTGGTATAGACAACGGCGAGATGATTCGTCTCCCGCAGCAGGGCGAGGCGGTGAAAGGCGGTATCGCTGGAGATCTCTATGTGAAGGTGCACGTGAAGCCGCATCCAGTCTTCCGTCGTGAGGAATCAAATCTCATGATGGATCTGCCGGTCAAGCTTACCGATGCGCTCCTCGGCACCACGGTCCCGATTGAGACTTTGGAAGGGAAGGTACTCGAGGTTAAGATCCCTCCGATGAAACGCGCGGAGGAATTACTGCGCATACGCGGCAAGGGCGTTCCTCTTGGTGGTTCACCCCGAGCGGAATCGAGGGGCGATCTTATCATCCGTCTCGAAGCGGCGCTTCCGCATAAGCTCTCGAGTAAGGCGCACAAAGCAATTGAGGACTTAAAGAGCGAAGGGCTTTAAAGTTGTTATACTGACGGCATGCCCGCTAGCACAAGTCTCGCAGAGGTGAGTACGCTTGCAACAAACACCGCGCTTTCAGCGTGGGGCATGGCAGGTGATTTTCTCATCATCCTCATTTTGCTCGGTGTGTTGCTCCTGTTTGCATCGTACATCGGCCGCGGACCGTTCGTCGCGGTGTTGCTCGCTTTTTATGCCGCATACGCGCTCTATGTCGCTTTCCCCTACACGTCGCTTCTGCCTACGCAACCTCCTGTCACCGCGCTTTTCGCAAATATAGGTCTGTATCTCGCGCTTGTCATCGCGTTTTATATCATCCTGCGGCGCGTGGTCGTCTCGGACTTCCTGTATATAGGAATTTTCGGTCTCGTCGTACTCGCGTTCCTCGGCGCGGCCTTTATCATTGCGCTCGCGTATCACGTCTTTCCGGTCTCCTCCATCTATCAGTTCTCGCCTGCGATCGATCTGCTCTTCCTGCCCAAAGAATATTTCTTCTGGTGGTTCGTCGCTCCCGCCATCGGTCTTTTCTTCGTCGCTCGGTGATTTCTTCATCCGGTGCTATCATGGCAGGTTATGCCGTTTGAAGAAAAAAGGAAGCAAACACGCGTCATGCCAGTACTGCGGGCGTATACCGCAGCATCTTTGTGCTATCCGAGGGCCCTAGCGCTCGTGATCATCGGCGTCATCGGCACGCAGTTTGTGAGTATCACCATTCCGCTCTATCTCAAGCAGTTGATAGATGTTCTCTCGAAGAGCACTCCGTCAGACCATGTGGTACAGGTATCGCTGGTTATTCTCGCAACGTATGCGGGTCTCGCGATATTTAATTGGATTGCTCGAAGAATACTGTTAGTTTCTGTTAATCATATTGAGGTGCATGCCATGGCAGATTTGGCGAATAATGCCTTTAGTAATTTGATCGGCCACAGCCACGACTTCTTCCTCTCAAACTTCGCAGGCACGCTCACGCGGCGGGTAACTCGATACTCGCGGTCGTACGAACAGGTGTTCGATAGCGTCGCCTTCAATTTTCTGCCGACATTGCTTTTCTCGATCGGGAGCATCACCGTATTGTATTCGCGTAGCCATTGGCTCGGGCTCGCACTGCTCGTGTGGGTTGTCGTGTTTATCGCGCTACAGATCGTGATGACGAACTGGCACCATCCGCTTCGAGTCGCACGCGTCGCGCAGGACAGCAAGATGACGGGGGCACTCTCGGACGTCATCGGCAATCATTCGGCCGTGTCACTTTTCGCAGCAGCATCGTATGAGAAGAAAACTTTTGCAGAGATCGTCGATATGTGGCGACTGGCGACGGCCCGCGCGTGGAGTGCAAACAACATGATTCAGGCGATACAGCAGGGTCTCGGTATCATTATTGAGGTCGGTCTTCTCGGGATAGGAATCATGCTCTGGCGGCAAGGAGTGGTAACCGTGGGTGATTTCGTACTCATTCAGATCTACATTATCGGACTTGTTGATCAGGTTTGGAATATCGGCAACACGATACGACGCTTGTATGACTCTTTCGCCGATGCGTCTGAAATGATCGATATTATGGAGCTGCCGTACGGCATTAAGGATAGTCTGGCCGCGCGTCCGCTCGTATACAAAGAGGGTGCCATCCGTTTCGACGATGTTGCGTTCTACTTCTCGGAGGACCGCCCAATTCTCAGGCAATTTAATCTGGACATCTCGGGCGGCGAGAAAATCGCGTTCGTCGGTCCCTCGGGAGCAGGGAAATCAACGGTCACAAAGCTGTTACTGCGCCTCTACGACACATGCGGGGGCAGTGTCATGATCGACGGGCAGGATATTCGTGAAGTGAGTCAAAAGAGTTTGCACGAGACGATTGCCTTCGTGCCCCAGGAACCGATACTCTTCCATCGGACGCTGCGCGACAACATCCTCTATGGGAGACGCGACGCGAGTGAAGAAGAAATCGTCGAAGCGGCAAGGCGTGCGCATTGCCACGAATTCATTTCGGCACTGCAGGACGGATACAATACTTATGTCGGTGAGCGCGGAGTCAAGCTCTCTGGCGGCGAGCGTCAGCGCATCGCTATCGCGCGCGCAATCTTGAAGAATGCTCCCATCTTGGTGCTTGACGAGGCGACGTCCAGCCTCGACTCTGAATCAGAAGCGCTTATTCAAGATGCGCTCGCGAAACTCATGGAAGGGAAAACGGTTATCGTCATCGCGCATCGCCTCTCGACAATCATGAAGATGGATCGCATCGTTGTTATGGAAAATGGCAATGCGATACTCTCAGGCACGCACGCGGAGCTGATCGCTCAGGAGGGCAATCTTTATAAGAAGCTGTGGGAAATCCAGGCCGGCGGCTTTATAGCGAGCAATTCGTAGTGGTATAGTTTCTCTATGACTCTTGCTGAAGAATTGAAGGCACGTGGATTGGTTGAGGATTTCTCGGCACCGGTCGAGCAGATCCTATCGCAGAACAGGACCGTCTACGTTGGTGTCGACCCGACCGCCGATTCGATGCACGTTGGCCATTTGGTTCCTATTTTGCTCATGAAGCGGCTTGGTGCCGTCGGCCATAAGCTTATTTTCCTTGTGGGTGGTGCGACAGGAATGATCGGGGACCCAAAGGAGAAAGGTGAGCGAACTATGCTCGACGAAGAAACTATTGCGGCAAACACACGAGCGCTCAAGGCACAATTGAAGAGCGTTCTTGGCGAGACTAAATTTGAAATGGTAGACAATGCCGATTGGCTCGGACAAGTGAAATTGATCCCGTTCCTTCGCGACGTGGGCAAGCACTTCACCGTTAACAACTTGATCAAGCGCGAGATTATCAAGAAACGCCTTGAGAATCCTGACGACAGCATTTCGTATACAGAATTTACGTACGCACTCCTTCAAGGTCTTGATTTTTTGACGCTGAACGAGAAGTATAGATGCGATTTGCAGGTTGGTGCTTCTGACCAGTGGACAAACATTCTCTCGGGCGTGGATTTGATTCGAAAAAAGCTCGGTAAAGATGCGTATGCGTTTACGGTGCCTTTGGTAACTGACTCAACCGGGAAGAAGTTTGGCAAGAGCGAGGGGAATGCCGTGTGGCTTGATACGAAAAAGACGTCGCCATTTCAGTTCTATCAATTCTGGATTAATCTGCCCGACGAGGACGTCGAGAAATATCTGAAGGTGTACACTTTCCTCCCGCTCGAGGAGATCACCGTGTTGATGGACAAGCATAAGGCCGCTCCAGCCGAACGCGAGGCGCAAGAGACCCTTGCGCGCCTCGTGACTGAGATCGTACATGGGCCAGCCGCGGCCGCGCAGGTGGCCGCGGCAACTGACGCACTCTTTGGCGGTACGCCATTTAGCGGACTCTCGGCAGAGGCGCGTACTGTCGCGCTCGCGGAAGCTCCGTCAATTGAGCTCACGAAGCAGGACATCGAGGGTGGTAGCCCGCTTTCAGAAATATTGGTAAAAGGGGGACTCGCGAGCTCGAAGAGCGACGTGCGACGACTCATCGAAGGTAGGGGGATTTTCCTGAACGACTTCGCGATCGAGAACCCAGATCAAAAAATCTTCCCGGGCGACCTGCCGGGCGGTCACGCCCTCATTCGCAAGGGCAAGCAGGGCGTCCTCGTTCTCGTTTTGAAATAACATTCAAATCCGCTATAGTGGAGCCACGCGTCGGTGGTAGAGTGGTCAATTACAACAGGCTGTAAACCTGTCGCCCATTGGGCTACGTTGGTTCGAATCCAACCCGGCGCACAAAGTTGAGAAATCCTGCCTTACGGCAGGTTTTCTGCTTTATGCGTCGAGCAAACGGTGCAGTACCGCCCAGATGATCCGTTTACGTGAGCAATGCTTCGCCGTGGTATCGTGCCGATATGGGTATTTTGTTTAAACGGTTGCTGCATCCGATTTCGGTTAGCGCGATCTTCGTTGTCGCGCTCGCGGGTACATATTTGTACAAGCCTGACATCGTTAGTGCTCCAACACTGCAGGTATTGTCGAATATACATGAACCGCGCGCGGTGGCGCTCATCCCAGTTCGGATTCTCTTTTTAGGTGACATCATGCTTGATCGGTCGGTAGCCGTCCGCGCGAAAGCCGTTGGATATGATGCGCTCACGACAAAGGTGGAGAGTATGTTCACAAGTGCGGACGCGACGGTAGCAAATCTCGAAGGCACGATAACAACGAACCCCTCGATCTCCCAGGTTGATCATACTAAATTACAGTTCACCTTCAATCCTGCCGCCGTACCTTTTTTGCAGCACATAGGAATCACTGCGGTCAGTCTTTCGAACAACCACGCGCTCGACTTCGGCAGAAGCGGTTACCGTGCGACGAAAGAATTCCTGAAGCAAGGGAATATTATCGCATTCGGGTCGCCGTACAATTTCGACAACCCCTCAACCAAGTTCACGATTCGCGGGAGAAATATTTGTTTCGTCGGCTATGAGGGAGCATATACGTTCAACGCAAGTTCGACAGAACGTGAGATCGCTCGACTCCGCCCCTCCTGCGATCTCCTTATTGCGACGATGCACGCAGGTGTGGAATATGATACGGGGCACACATCTGAACAACGGCGAGTCGCTCGCGCCTTTATTGATGCGGGTGCTGATGCGATCATCGGGACGCATCCGCACGTCGTCGAGCCGCTCGAAATATACAAAGGGAAAGCAATTTTCTATTCGCTCGGGAATTTCATTTTCGATCAGAATTTCTCTTTTGGAACGACGCACGGTCTTGCTGTATATATGGAATGGAATGAGAACGAGACGGCCTACGAACTCGTACCAATCACCATACGAGGACAGGAGGTCACATTCTCAGACAATGCCGAGGGATTAAAGACGCGGAGTGCGCTCATTGATAGGGAACTGCCAAACGATATTTCGGGCGCTATACTAAACACCAGCTCCTTCACGCTTAAATAGCAGTCTGATTTTTCTGCGTGGTATTGTGCCTCGATGGACGTCCTCTACCGATGCGCACTGAAACGATTTCTATTCCTATTTCCGCCGGACGGCGTACATGCGGTATTTACGGCTGTGGGCGAATTCGCGGGGCGAATTCGCGGGGCGAGGAAATTATTTACGGCTGCGTACGGCTACTCCGGGCCAGACATCAGCAAGACGGTAGATGGCATCACCTATCGCACTCCCGTTCTCCTTTCTGCCGGATTCGATCCAGACGGACGCCTGACGCGCATCTTACCGTCGCTCGGCTTCGGCGGAGAGGAGATTGGCTCGGTAACGGCGCACCCTTGCAAGGGAAACCTGCGGCCGCATCTCACGCGGCTCGCTCGAAATAAAAGTATCGTGGTATACAAGGGGCTCCGCAATCGCGGGGTCGATGCGCTCATTTCGAAACTCTCACGAACACCGCGCATTCCTGGATTCGTGATCGGCATCTCGATCGCGCGCACGAACAGTCCGGAGGCAGGGACGGACAGCCAGTCGGGAATTACAGACTACATCGAGTCGTTTAAGAAATTGAACGAAGCGGAAGTTGGAGATTATTATACACTCAATATCTCATGCCCGAACGCGTTTACGGGCGAGACATTTGCCACTCCCGAAAATCTTGCAAAACTTCTGTCACACATTCGGCAGGTCTCCTGTACGAAACCGATCTATCTCAAGATGCCGATTAACATTCCTTGGGAACAATTCGAGAAGCTTCTCGACATTGCGATCAAGAATGACATACAAGGCGTCGTGATCGGTAATCTAAATAAAAATTATGCAGACCTCAAGCACCCGGAGGACGCGCCGAGAGATTTCCGCGGCGGCCTCTCGGGCGTGCCATGTCGCGCGCTATCAACCGAAATCATTCGTAAGACGCGCGAGAAGTATGGAAAGCGCTTCACGATTATAGGCGTGGGCGGTATCTTCACTCCCGAGGACGCGATGGAAAAATTCGCGGCCGGCGCCGACCTCGTCCAACTCATCTCGGGCATGATCTTCGAAGGCCCCGGGCTCATTAAGGCGATTTGTGAGCGGTATTCCAGACAGAAACCGTAAGGCGTCGCCTTACGGTAGGAATTCTTTATGATATCGTATGGCAATGGCAAATAAACCTGTCCTGCTCACCGGCATCCAGCCCTCAGGGGATCTCCACATAGGCAACTACTTTGGTGCGATGAAGCCCTTTGTTGAACTCGCTCAGACGGGAGGGTATCAGACATACGTGATGGTGGTCGATTATCACGCACTCAACACGGTACAGGATTCAGATCAGATGCGCCGCCGTATTCGTGAAATTGCAATGGCTTATCTTGCCGTTGGTCTTGATCCAAACGAGATCATTCTTTTTCAGCAATCGGCCGTACCTGCTCATACTGAACTCGCATGGATTTTTGACGCGATTACCACAATGCCGTACCTGATGCGCGCACACGCCTTTAAGGATGCTGAAGCGAAGAATAAAGAAATCAGTGTGGGCACATTCAACTATCCCATGCTTATGGCCGCCGATATTTTACTCTATGACACCACTCTTGTGCCGGTGGGTAAGGATAACAAACAACATATCGAAATCACACGTGATACCGCAGAGAAATTCAATCGGATTTTTAAAGAAGAAGTCTTTACTCTGCCCGAGGGACATATCCAGTCTGGGGTTGAAATCGTACCGGGCACCGATGGTCAGAAGATGAGTAAGAGCTACGGGAACGTTATTCAACTCTTCGGCTCGCACGATGATCTCGTAAAGGCAGTCATGAGCATCGTGACTGATTCAAGCGGGGAGCGTCCGCAGAACGTGTACGCTATCCATAAATTAGTACGCAGTGAAGAGGAGCTCGAGCAGATGTACACCGAGCACAAGGGGAATTATAAAGTGCTGAAAGAATTCTTGATCGAGGATCTTGATCGCTATTTCGCGCCCATACGTGCCAAGCATGAGGAGCTTAAGAGTGATGACAGCATCGTTGATCTTGTCCTTGAAGCGGGGAAGCGCGAGGCGCGCGCGGTGAGCGAAACGAAGATGGAACAGGTGCGTCGAGCTATCGGAGTCGCATAACTTGCTTTACATTTCAGTCAAATCTGGTATTTCCTTTCAGAAGATCTTGGGAGAGAGAGGAGAAAGGGATGGCAGCTGTCGAAGGTGATGTGGCCGTTCTCATCCTGGATGAGAACGGCCAGCGGCGTGAGCAGATTCAACGAGCGCTTCAAAACGATCCTGGCATCAAGTACCTGAGCATGCGAACGGCGCAAGAAGTCGTGAACGCATGTGCGGATGTGGAACTGAATGTCGGGCTCGTGGTTGTTGTCTACAGCAAAGGCCCAAAGAATGTTTTCAATGCGATTCAGCGGCTGCGCGAGAACGCGCGCGACAAAATGCCAGCGGTCATTGGAGCAACCACGCGAGCACAGCACAATTTCTTCTTGCTGGATTGCGGCTGCAAGGACACGGTCACGTTGAGTGGAAGCAATCCTGGCCCGCTACTGTCAAGAAAGGTGCGCGAGCACATAGGACTCTGATTCTCTGGTGGGGGTAGGTAGGCTGGGGTCGCAAGATCCCAGCCTTTTGTATATTTATGGTATCGTGTCCAGATATGGAGCGATCGATGATTGTCGAGCTGGGATGGCATATCGGCGAGACAGTGTCCATTTCAGGCTGGGTCGATGTCCGGCGGGATCATGGGAAACTAGTTTTCCTCGATATACGCGATCGCTCTGGAAAAGCGCAGTGTGTTTGCTTGCCACAGCACTCTGAGGCCGTTACGATCGCGCAGACATTGCGGCAAGAGTGGGTCGTACAGCTTGAAGGTGTCGTGAATGAGCGCCCAGAGAAAATGCGGACCGAAACAGCGAACGGGAACATTGAGCTTGAAGTAACGTCAATTACTATCGTCGCACCGGCCCAAGAGCTTCCGTTTCCAAAGGACGAAAAGGTCAACCTCGATACGTATCTCGACAATCTCCCGCTCACACTCAGATCTGATCGCGCACGGGCTATTTTCAGAGTTCAGGCTGAGATTACAAATGCGTACCGCGGCTTTCTCAATCTACATGGCTTTACCGAGTTCCAGGCGCCAAAACTGATCGGTGACGATGCCGAGGGAGGAGCAAACGTTTTCTCGGTACCGTATTTCAACGACAAGACGGCACATCTCGGTACGTCGCCGCAGTTCTATAAACAAATCATGGTTGGTGTTCTCGAGCGCGTGTATGCGGTTGGAAACGTATACCGCGCGGAGAAACACTCCACTACGCGACACTTAAATGAGTACACCTCGATGGATATGGAAATGGGGTTCATTAAGGACCACTCCGATCTGATGGATCTCGAGCTGCGTTTTATGCATGCGCTTATTAAGCAGCTCGAGATGAACTGCAAAGAAGAATTTGCGTTACTGGGCGCCACGCTGCCTACTGCCCCTGCAGAATTCCCCATGATGAAGCTCCGCGAGGCGCTCGAGCTCATTTACAAAGAAACTGGGCGTGACAATCGTATCGAGCCTGACCTCGAACCCGAGGACGAACGCTGGCTCTCGGAGTGGGCCAAGCGCGAGAAGGGAAGCGACTTCATATTTATCACTCACTATCCGCTCTCGAAGCGGCCGATGTACACCTACGAAGACCCAGATGATCTCGGTTACACGAGAAGCTTCGATCTCCTCTTCCGTGGTGTGGAGATAACCACCGGCGGCCAGCGACGACACGAGTATGAGAGTTTGATCGAGGGAATTAAAATGAAGGGACTTGATCCAGAGAAATTCTCGTATTATTTGCAGGCATTTAAATATGGTATGCCGCCTCACGGCGGTTGGGGTATGGGTCTTGAGCGCCTCACGCAGAAGATGCTCAATCTCGCGAATGTGAAAGAGGCAACACTTTTCCCGCGCGATATCAACCGAATCGATACGCTTCTTTCTGACGTACATGCAGACACAACAGAGGACTAACTTCACCATCAAAACAGATGGGTACGAAGGCCCGTTTGAACTTGTGCTCGATCTCATCGAGGCGCGCAAATTGCTCGTGAACGACTTGGCGCTGTCATCTATTACTGAAGATTTTATTCTACACGTGCGTTCGCAGGCGACCTTTCCGGTCGAGGCGACCGCTAATTTCATACAGATTGCAGCGACATTGCTCCTGATCAAATCAAAATCCCTCATTCCCGACCTCACGCTGACTGAAGAGGAGAGTGGCGATGTCGAAGATTTGAAACGGCGACTCGAGGCCTACGAGAAAGTGCGCGAAGCGTCCCGCGAGCTCGCGCGCATCTACGGAAAGGCAGTGATGATTCAAGAAGGCGAGCGTCCGCTCGAAGTGCTGTTCGCGCCGGCGCGCGATCTCTCGGCACCTGCGCTCGCTGAAGCACTCGCACGAGTTCTCTCTGCACGCGAGGAGGTCAAAGAGCTGCCCGAGGCGCGCGTAAAGCCGCTCGTTACTATCGAAGAGATGATGGATCGGCTTGCTAAGCGTGTGCAGAGCGCGATGACGCTCTCGTTTAAGGAATTCGCTGGAACGTCAAAGAAAAAAGTCGAAGTCATCGTCTCGTTCCTCGCCCTCCTCGAGCTTGTGAAGCAGGGTGCGGTTGCTGCCGAGCAGCTCGACGCTCATGGCGATATCCGCATCAGCACCACCCAATCTAATTCCGTCCCGCGCTACGAATAACATTCCCCAAGAGAAAACATTGCTCCAGAGGGTTTGCACGGCTACAATAGGGCTATGCTTAGTCCTAGAGTAGCCATAGAAGCGCTCCTTTTCGCTTCCGGAGAGCCTTTCGAAAAGAAGCGTCTTTTGGTTCTCCTTGAACTCACACAGGCGGAACTCACGTCCGCACTCGAAGATCTAGCGAATTCACTCACCGGACGGGGTATTTCGCTCATAGAATCTGATACGGAGGTGGAATTGCGTACTGTTCCCGAGGCAGCTCTGCTTCTGAAAAAGTTCCGCGAGAGCGAGCTCGCGCGCGACCTTGGGAAAGCGAGTCTCGAGACGCTCGCAGTTGTTGCATATCAGAAGGGTGCAACACGCGGCGAAGTCGATTGGGTGCGGGGGGTCAATTCTTCGGCATCACTTCGTACGCTTCTTTTGCGCGGGCTGATCGAGGGCAGGGAAGACCTGAAGGATCGACGGCGCGTATGCTACGAGCTCACGATCGAGACGCTCGCACACCTCGGTTTGGGCCGCATTGAGAACCTTCCACGCTACAGGGAGCTCGCGTCCGGTGTCGCAGCGGTTGTGCAAGACGAAAGAACGAATGCGGACACGGCCGAATCTGCGTCATACTAGATACTATGGATACCGCCGAACTCCAGAAGATTGCTGAGCACTCACGCTCGATGCGCGAAATAGGCATAGGACTCGTCATCGCATCGGTCATTCTCGCATTCTTTCTTTTCATACCACTCACGTATAACAAGACGTCACCCTCGGTAGTCCTTGTTGCGACGTCCACCGTACCAAATGCATTCGTACCAATCTCTCTTGAGGCGGATGCCGCTATTGTCTACGATCTCGCGACGGGAGAGACGATCTATGGAAAAAATATTGATGCACAACTCCCGCTTGCCTCGCTCACGAAATTGCTCACCGTCTATGCCGCTCTTGCCGAACTCCCACCAAATACGCCCGTGACTATTTCTAGAGACGCCTCCCAGTTGGAAACGCCCCGGGCCTTCCGGGAAGGGCAGACATTTTCGCTCTCGGATCTCGCGCGCCTTACGCTGACGGCCTCGTTGAACGATGGTGCCGCCGCAATCGCTGAAGCGACTGCTGCGCGCGGGAATCGCTCACAGAGCGAAACGCTCGCGCTCGCCGCTGCCGCACTTGGCCTCTCGCAGACCTACGCGGTCAACGGGAACGGCCTGGACGTGAATACGGCGCTCTCTGGAGGGTACGGTTCCGCTCAGGATCTCGCGCGTCTATCGGGCGCCTTAGTCGATCTGGTGCCCGAGATCGCGGCGGCGACTACCCTGAAATCCGCCTATGCTGTTTCGATGGGCGGTACCGCGTACAATGTGAAGAACACCGATCCGATCGTGGATGAGATCCCGCATCTGCTCCTCTCGAAAACCGGCTATACTGACCTTGCTGGCGGCAATCTGGCGCTCGTCTTTGATGTCGGTATCCAGCATCCTATTGCGATCGTCATTCTTGGTTCAGGAGCGAAATCGCGCTTCACCGACGGTTCTGCGCTCGTCGCCGCCACGTTTGCCCACTTCGCGGACATCGCTACACTATGATCAGCACTGCCGCAAGAGTCCTTATCCCGTCCGCAACCGCCTTTGCGCTCGGCATTGTATTTGCACCGTTCCTCGCGGGAGTCCTTTACAAGACGAAGGCATGGAAGAAGCGCGCAGGGAAGGGCAATGGCATCGGTGGTGGTGGCACGCCGATTTTCGACGAACTCCACAAGGAGCGCGAGGTCTCGACGCCGCGCATGGGGGGCATTCTTATTTGGGCTTCCGTACTTGCAACCGCATTTTTCTTCTGGATTTTCGCGCAATCGTTGGATACGTACTGGTCTGCGCTTGATTTCGTGAATCGCCGTGAGACGTGGTTGCCGCTCTTTGCGCTGGCGGCAGGCGCCATCGCAGGGCTCATTGATGACTTTCTTGAAATAACAAATGGGAATGGCGGACTCTCTCTCGCACGGCGACTTTCCATAGTCGGGGTAATCGGGCTCGTAGCAGGGTGGTGGTTCTACGCGAAGCTCGGCGTCACCACAGTCGGCATTCCCTTTGCGGTCCCGCTTTCGCTTGGGTGGGTTATCATTCCATTTTTTGCGCTTGTGACGGTGGCGATTTATGCCGGAGGCACCATCGACGGACTTGATGGGCTTGCCGGAGGCGTCTTCGCGATTATTTTCATGGTATATACGGGCATCTCCTTCGGGGCAGGGCAGGCGTCGCTCGCGGCGTTTACCGCGACAGTCGCGGGAGCGACGCTCGCGTTCCTGTGGTTCAATATCCCGCCGGCGCGATTCTATATGTCTGAGACCGGCAGCATGGCTCTTACGCTCGCGCTCGCAATGACGGCTTTTTCCTCTGACGCGCTTGCAGATGGCGTCGGCGTATTCGTCCTGCCGCTCATCGCACTCCCGCTCACGTTGACCGTCATCACGACGGTACTGCAGGTATTCTGGAAAAAAGTATTTCATAGGAAATTGTTCCGCGTCGCGCCCATCCACCATCATTTCGAGGCGCTTGGCTGGCCGGCCGCGAAAGTGACGATGCGCTATTGGGTCATCACCATCATTGCGGGCGTTCTCGGTCTCGCTATCTCCCTTCTCGCACGTGTACCATGAGACACGTCTCGGGTGATCGAATGTTTTTCATGCTCGTGCTCTCGATATCGCTCGCTGGCCTAGCGATTTTTTCGTCTGCGGCGCTCGGTCTCCTCGCGCGCGAGAGCAGTTCAGTCTCGCGGAATATTCTGCTTCAGGCAGGCATGGGGCTTGGATTCGGATTCGGCGCTCTCTTTGTAGTGCGTGCCGTGCCCCTTACCTGGTTGAAGCGCTCAGCACCATATATGTATGTCGCCTCACTTCTCTTTACCGCCCTCGTATTTGTGCCTGGCATCGGATTCCACTCAGGCGGCGCTACTCGCTGGATTGACTTAGGATTCACGACGGTGCAGCCGGCCGAATTCTTGAAAATCGGTTTCGTACTCATGCTTGCGTGGTGGCTCGCGCCGAGGGCGCGTGAACTCAAGAATCCAAGGAAGGGACTCCTGCCATTCGCAGTGATTCTCGCGGTACCGGCCCTCCTCCTCCTCGCACAACCGAACACGTCGACCGCCTTTCTCATTATTTTTACCGGTGCGATCATGTACTTCACTGCAGGTGCGCCGTGGCGCGACGTGGGAGTCCTCATGCTCGGGAGCATTCTCGTGATCGGCGGCATTATTGCGGTGCGGCCGTATGCGATCGAACGCATCAAGACCTATGTGAACCCTTCAGAACAATCTTTGGGGAGCGGCTATCAGATTCAGCAGTCATTGATCGCAATCGGTTCGGGCGGTCTGCTAGGTCGAGGATTCGGCCAGAGTGTCGAAAAGTTTAATTATCTGCCGGAACCGGAAGGAGATTCCGTCTTTGCCGTCTTTGCGGAGGAGACGGGATTTGTTGGCGCGGTACTCTTGCTTGCGCTCCTTATCGCACTTGTCGCGCGCGGGCTCGTCATAGCGGGGAATTCTTGCGATCTCTTCGGCGGACTCGTCGCGCTCGGTTTCTCTGCACTTATCATGCTGCAGGTTCTCATTAATATTTCTGCAATGCTCGGGATCATTCCACTCACCGGTTTGCCATTGCCATTCGTCTCTCACGGCGGCACTGCGTTGCTCGCTGTTCTTGTCATGTGCGGCTGCATACTGAACGTCGCCGCCCATCGGAAGGTGTGAAGCTGATATAGTTGTACTCATGACGATTGCGTTTACTGGTGGAGGTAGCGGAGGGCATTTCTATCCGATCATCGCGATCGCCGAAGCTCTACATGATCTCGTGCGTGAACGGCGGCTCATTGAACCGCGATTGTATTACCTTGCACCGGATGCCTTCGATAAAAATGCGCTTTTTGAAAACAGCATCGTACACATCCGCATTCCCGCAGGGAAGATTCGTCGCTACCATTCGATACGAAATGTGACGGATGTGTTCGTCACGCTCGCGGGGACCCTATCGGCGCTGGTAGTGCTCCTTCGCCTCTATCCCGATGTTGTGCTGAGCAAAGGCGGTTTCGGCAGCATTCCGACCGTCCTCGCCGCACGCCTGCTACGCATCCCGATTATTATCCATGAGTCAGACTCAAAGCCGGGTCGCGCCAATTTGTTTGCAGCGAAGTTCGCGGCGAAGATCGCGGTCTCCTTCGATAGCGCAGCTTCATTCTTCCCAAAGCAGGTTCAAAATAGAATCGCCCGCACCGGTATCCCGCTCCGCAAGGCGCTCATGCGAACTGAACCCGAAGGCGCTCGACAATACCTCGGACTCGAAACAGGCGTACCGACTATTCTGATCCTTACCGGTTCGCTAGGTGCGCAACGCATCAATGAAACTATTCTCACTGCACTGCCGACGCTTGTCTCGTTTGCAAACGTTATTCATCAGACCGGACAGATTCATTTCAAGAATGTGGAAGCGGTTTCGAAGGTAGTGCTCGCGAACAATCCGCAGAGAAGCCGCTATCATCCGTTCAATTTCCTTTCCGAGGTCTCGCTGCAGCGTGCGGCTGGCGCCGCAGACGTGATCATCTCACGGGCAGGTGCCACGTCGATCGCTGAAATCGGCCTGTGGAGGAAGCCGACGATCCTCATACCGATCCCAGAATCAGTGAGCCATGATCAGCGGAGCAATGCGTATGCATATGCGAAGACTGGTGCCGCAGTCGTGCTCGAAGAAGAGAATCTGACGCCGCATCTCCTCGCATCGGAAGCCGAGCGCATTGTGACAAATGTAGAAATCGCAGCACGCATGAGCGCCGGAGCGATCGGCTTCGCCGACCCGGACGCTGCACGCGTCCTCGCTGGCGCAGTGCTCGATATTGCCCTCACGCACGAAGTATGAGCGCCGTCGTCACACGCTTCGCTCCGTCGCCAACCGGCCTCCTGCATGCCGGTAATTATCGTACGGCCGTGTTCGCGTATTTGTTTGCAAAGCACTACGACGGTTCATTTATCCTACGCATTGAAGATACGGACAGAGAGCGCTCGAAGCCGGAATACGAAGCGAATATTTTAGAAGCGCTTGCGTGGCTTACGTTAGCTGCTGACAAGCAGTATCGCCAGAGCGAACATCGAGCTCGACACCGTGCACTGCTTGAAAAGCTCATCGCCGATGGAGCAGCGTATGTCTCTAAAGAAATACCGAAGAATCCTGGCGATAAGGAAGAGGTCATTCGTTTTAAGAATCCAAAGGGTGCTGTCACGTTTGCGGACGTTATTCGCGGCGAGATCACGATGGGCGTGAGTGATCTTGGCGATTTCATCATCGCGCGTTCTTTGGATGAGCCGATTTTCCACTTCGCGGTTGTTGTAGATGATGCCGATGAGCATGTGACACATGTCATTCGTGGCGAGGATCACATCTCAAATACGCCACGGCAGATACTTATTCAGCGCGCTCTCGGATTCGTCGAGCCTATCTATGGGCACTTGCCGCTCATTCTCTGTAATGATCGCACGAAGCTCTCCAAGCGCAAGGGCGCGAAGGCGCTTACTGAATATCGCGACCTCGGTATATTGCCTGAGGCGATGCTCAACTATCTAGCATTTCTTGGGTGGAATCCAGGCGATGAACGCGAGTATCTTTCACAGGATGAATTAGTAAAGGACTTTGACCTTCTCCGCGTACATAAGGGGAGTGCCATCTTCGACGAGACAAAACTCTTTTCCGTGAATCAACACTGGATGCGTACACTATCGGATGCTGAGTTCATCATGCGCGGGCAACTTGTTGCTCAGGATGAGGAAGCGCTGCGGAAGGCTATACCACTCTTGAAAGAACGTGCGCACACGTTTGGCGAAGCGCGCGAAATGTTGTCCGGCGAGCTCGGCTGTCTCTTTATGGAGCCAACTATTACGCGCAGTAAACTGGTCGAAAAGGAACCGGCGGCGGCACAGCAGGCTGGAATGACCAAATCAGCCCTCGAAGGCCTTTTAGAGCCCATAAAAGCACTCTCAGAAGGAGTTACAGCTAAAGCAGTAAAGGAGGTCGTTATGCCGCTCGCTGATGCCGAGGAGACGAAAGGGAAGGGGGGTCGCGGAGGCGTTCTCTGGCCGCTACGGTACGCCCTTTCCGGGCAAGAGCGATCGCCCGATCCCTTCACGCTCATAGCGATTCTTGGTCCTAAAGAATCAATTTCGCGGATTCAGAAAGCAATTGCTATACTTGAGTAATGACGCGCGCCAGTTCCGTTCGATTACTTCTTATTTTCATTTTTAGCACGGGAATTGTGTTCGGTACACACTCACTCGCGCGCGCTGACAGCGCCACCGATATTCAGTCCAAGATCGATGCGAACAAGCAGCAGCGTGCGGCGCTTGAAGCCGAGATCGCTGCATTCCAGAAACAACTCGACGCGATCGGTACAAAGAAAAATACACTGCAATCAGCCGTAAGTTCGCTCGCTCTCGCGCAGAAGCAGCTCACAACACAGATTCAGGTCACACAAAATAAAATTTCATCCGCAAATTTACAGATTCAACAGCTGTCACTGTCTATTGGTGATAAAGAAGATTCCATCGATACGGACAAAAGCGCGATCGCAAAAGCGCTTCAGAGCATCGAAGAGGGCGGACAGGTACCGCTCATCGTCGGACTTGTGTCCAGTGATTCTTTTGGCGAAGCATGGCAGGTAATCGATGAGGCAGCGCAGTTCAATCGCGCACTATCGAGTAATATCAACGATCTTCGCTCGGCGCGCATCGTGTTGTCGACGAATCGCGATCAAGTGGCGACAGAGAAGGCGAAGCTTGTCACGTTACAGAATGACCTCACGTTGCAGAAGCGTTCGGTAGATGCGAATAAAACAGCACAGCAACAGTTACTCACGCAGACAAAAAATCAGGAGGCTAACTATCAAGCATTAATTGTGCAAAAAATTGCTGCTGAAAAAGCATTCGAGCAGGAATTAGTCAACCTGCAAGGCCAGTTAAATCTCATCGTACACCCAGGACTTCTGCCGAAGGTTGGCACGGGTGTTCTGTCGTGGCCGTTTCCGAACGCATTCATGAGCAATTGCGTGCAGCGCAGCAGCGTGTTTGGTAACTCATTTTGTATCAGTCAGTATTTTGGCAATACACCATTTTCTACGGCGAACCCGCAGGTATATAACGGCGGCGGCCACAACGCGATCGATATTGCGGCACCGATCGGCACTGCCGTTACGGCAGCCCTCTCGGGTACGGTGCTTGATACTGGCAACACTGATCTCGTGAAAGGCTGCTATTCATTTGGAAAATGGGTAATGATTCAGCACGGCAACGGCATCAACACGCTCTACTCCCATCTTTCATCTATTGATGTCGCACGAGGGCAGACTGTCGCAACTGGCCAGATACTTGGTCTGTCGGGCATGACGGGTTACGCGACTGGACCGCATCTCCATTTTGGTGTGTATGCGACCGAAGGTACGAAGATAATGAGATTGCGCGATTTCCGTGGTACTGCCAAAGGCTGCGCTGATGCGACCATGCCGGTAGCCATTTTGTCGGCTTATTTGAATCCTCTTTCGTATCTCTAGATCCTGATCGCAAAAATCTCGCATACACAAGATAAAATACCACGTAGACATTCAGTATGTCGGCTGTATAAATGTATGTCTACTTTTGTGAAATTGATGGGAGTTTTGCGAGTGAGAGAGACAACCTCATAACGCATTAGTGCATATTATTGTATAAATCGCTCGGACGATATCACGTTCAGGAGATACCCGTTTGTCGTTATCAGTTCACAGCAAATCATGCAGTCAGACTTATCCCCATAAGAAATATATGTGATGGATACACGCGCAGTTGCTCTGACGTATACTATATATGGCAATACATCGATTACTAATTCCTAGCTAATTAACCGTCGCGCTCATGTCCAAAACCATTCGCATCATTACGACCAGCCTCTTTATGGTTGTGTTCTTTTTTGGATCTGGAGCTGCTCCTGCGCACGCTGCGCTTAGCGCCGTCCAAGTCAACGCTGTCATGTCGTTCCTGCAATCTTTTAATGCTTCTCAGTCGGTGATAACGAATGTGGAGAGGGCGCTTGTCGGAGGTACGGTGTCAGGCGGGACGGTGTCATCCGGAGGTGTTGCGTCAGGCAGTTTTACCGCGAGCATGAGCACGGGCTCTCAATCGGACAACCCGGTGCCTACACTTGTGTCTATTTCAAGTTTGCCGTCGCCTTTGAAGTCTAAGAGCGGAGATCTAACCTTTACGTTAAACGGCACGAACTTTATTTCTGGGATACCGACAGGGGATGAAGTAGGGCAAAAATATGTCGCCGGCACCGGATCTCAGGTATATATCGATGCTGAAGGCGCTGGAACGGAATTCGTGAATTCTACGGAGTTGACGGTGCGCACACTTAATTCGCAGAACGTATATTTAGCTCCTGGTACACATGTGATCAAAGTCGTTAACCCTGCTCCTGGTGGCGGAACCTCAAATATGCTGACCTTTGTTGTGGCGGATGCGGAAATTATCAGACTCGGGTTTCCCGCAGACTTGCGCGCGGAGGCGAACGCGAACATCGTTGTTCCGGTAACGGTCAGCGATCTGGCGCCCGTCGAGGCCGGTGGGGGTTCGCTATCCATCGAGTTCGATCCAGCGGTAATAACCTTGACTGGTGCATCGACCGTTGGGACTATTGCGGCAGGTTATTTTTCGGGCGCGTATTCTCCGGCGTCGGGGAAATTGAACGTCGCTTTCTTCGGTGACCCTCCCTTGACCGGGAGCGGAACACTTCTCAATCTCCTTGGGCGCGCGGTTGCAAATGGAACGAGCCAACTGCATTGGGGATCGCGATCGAGCTTCGTTAAAGGAGATCTTGTTGTTACGGATGGTACATTCACCGTCGGGCCGGTTACAGTCGCCGTGACAAGCGTCTCTCTCAATGAATCGACGCGTACCCTCACGGTGGGGAATACCGATCAACTTACCGCCACGGTTCTGCCGTCAAACGCTACCAACAAAGCAG
>MFKU01000009.1 GCA_001781095.1 Candidatus Kaiserbacteria bacterium RIFCSPHIGHO2_01_FULL_53_31 | reverse complement strand
TCATTGGCGAAAACGGGCGAAACAGCGTGGGCGTGCCTACGGCACGCCCACTCCTTGGTTGGTTCTCAACCGCTAAGTTCCATTCTGGTGCCCGGGACAGGACTTGCACCTGCATGCCCATTACGGGCGTTACCACCTCAAGGTAGTGCGTCTGCTAATTTCGCCACCCGGGCGCTGTCTTGTCAATCCCCTCTTTTTTTGGGCAATGACTCCCCCACTATACGTAATGCCCGCTCTATTTTCAATCTTTTTCTCTGCAGATGTATTGAGCATGTCGTGGAGTACATCACTTTCATCACAATTAACGCTTCAGCTTTCGCAAACCTAAGCGTGCCGATCCAACTACGATCTTTACCTTCTCCTCCCATTTTTGATATATGACCACTTACTCCAAGCAAATGAGAGAGAGTTTGCTGAAGCCATTGAATATGTTCGGGGCTCGCGGACGTGAAATTGAGGTAAAACATAAAACTTGACTTCCATCGCGGATCGAAATAGCTATAGAAAGAACCGTCGCCATCAAAGCTGCCTCGTAAAAAATCAAAGAAATACTCGTCAGGAATAATAAGAGCTCCCAGCTTTTGCGACTTGTTGGGCATCAGACCAATATCGAGCAGAAATTTGTACAAAGTTACGTCACCCCACTGAACTCGGTGGTATTTCTTGTTATTAAATCTGGCGCCTGCTCTATGAATACCTATTTTCACCTTCAGTCCAAGACATTTCTTGATATTCTTAATCTGTTCAAGATCTTTTGAAACGAAAAACAGATGCCGTTCATCATTGGAGAGACACCCATCTGTAGCAATAAGCCCAATCGCATAGGCTAACTCAGGCGACCAGACTACCTCCCTTCTCTTCGGTTTCGGTCCGCGTAGTCCCATACCTCAAGTATAAGCGCTTACCAATAATATTTAAAGAAAGTCCGAGTGGATAACTCGGACTTTCTCGTTCTAAACTTTATGCTGCCACTTCTGCCTCCTTCTCCTCTTCAGTCGGTGCTTCAGTTTCCGGTGCAGTTGTGTCAGCTTCGGGAGCAATTTCTGGAGCTACTTCTTCCACGGCGATGGCTTCGTCACTCTTCAAGTGGAGCATGCGAGCATTGCGCAGCTGACGACGCATAGCCTTAGCCGCCTTCTCGCGGATGAAGTAGAGCTTCGCGCGGCGGACGTTAGAACGCTTCACGATCTCAATAGAATCGATAACGGGAGAATAGAGCGGGAACACTTTCTCGACGCCAACACCCGAGAGCGTCGCACGAACAGTGAAGGAGGCTCCTGCCTCTGTACCGTGTTTGACCGCGAGGACGAGCCCTTCGAAGACCTGCTTTCGCGCATTCTTAATGGTCTTCTCCTTCTTATCGGTGCCGCGGCCCTTCTTAAGTTCAATGATGTTTTGGGTCACACGCACGGTATCCCCGGGACGGATCCCGAGCTTTGCGCGTCCTTCGACGTTAACCGGTGTGAGTACCTTCTGCATAATCCGCGCACTCTAGCACGCGAATTACGCGAGAGCAAATTCCTTAGCGACGTCTGGAAAATGCAAAAATGCCGGATCGAGGTCGGGAGGAACGGGCGCGATTATTTCTGTATGATTACCGGAAGGAAGCGGTAGGTCGAGTTTATAAGCGTGAAGGCCGAGTCGGGTGATACCAAGGGCCGGTGCATGATTCGGAGAATAGAGAGGATCACCGACGATCGGATGATGAATAGCCTTTAGGTGCACGCGGATCTGATGGGTTCGACCGGTCTCCGGATTCATTTTCAGAAGCGCGTATCCCTGCCTACCGGCAGGCAGGCCTTCCACCTCACCGAGCACTTCATAGCGCGTGAGCGCTTCACGCAGACGCCCTTTCGCCTTCGGCTGAGCACTTCGTAAGCGGAAATCCCTGCGCGAGCGGCCAATGTCGAAATCGATGACGCCTTTTTTCTCTTTGGGCACGCCATACACGAATGCGAGATAAGTCTTCTTCACTTCCCTATCGTGAAATGCCTTGCGCAAGAATTCATACGCAACGGGGTTCTTCGCGAAGACGAGCACGCCTGATGTGTCGCGATCGAGTCGGTGCACATACCCGTCTCCGCTTCGCTCCGGCGTGGCACGTCCGCCATTATATTTCTCGTTAAACCAATCTTCAGCGGTGGCTTCTTTGGTGCGCCCGTCAGTATGCGTGATGAGCCCCGCAGGCTTGTTAATCGCGACAACATCCGCGTCCTCGTAAAGTATGGAGAGATCCATGGACTTACCCTATCACCTTTGTGGACTTCCAAGTTCGGCCAATCTCTCAATCCAACCTTTAATAGTGAGGAAAATCGTGGTATCACAAACATAAATCTGAAATGTTCCATATGGCAAACTGTCCTTCTTCCCTTTGCTTGCGATACTCGGTTTTGAATACGTCTTGTAAAATTGCTGTCGAGGTATCCCTGATACTTGAGACCAATACTTCTCAGCCTTATTTGCATTCAAGTGTGAGAATGTGTGAACATGTCCACGGAACCTCTCTGGTGGCACATCAAAAATCTTTTTAAAGAAAGTCATCATAAATCGAATAACGCCAGGATCACTGTTCGCAATTCTTGCCATTCCCCTATTTGTCTTCCCTCCTTCGCCCCAATATAGAGCGGCGCCTGTTAAAAGTAGCTCCTGTTTAGATAGTGTCGAAATTTTCTCCTTAGCTGCATCTATAACTGCTCTATGTCGTTGGAGTGTACCGTTAATTCTATTTGTCCTTCTCTTTTCTATGGATTCAACACTGCGCCCGTGTGTACTAAGTTTCTTCTTCTGTTGGTTCGATAATTCTATATCACGAACCCATAAACTGACGCTTGCTTTAGAAACGCCCAATTCCCGGACTATCTCATTGAGTGACATCCCTGTCTTTCGTAGAAACCGCGCTCTTCCTTTCTCTACTTTTTTCATATCTGATATACCGGAGATATATACTATACGCGTATGATACAGGTATTCGCTTATTTAGCAAGAATTAATATCAATGGTACTGTGGAAAACGTAGGGCGATTAGCTCAGTTGGTAGAGCAACGAGTTTACACCTCGAAGGTCACAGGTTCGAGTCCTGTATCGCCCACAGAATAGAACTAGACGGTTTGAGAATTGTCGAATTTACCCGCATAATCGAGTCAGGCCGAGATGGTGTAATTGGTAAACACGCTGCGTTCAGGTCGCAGTGAGGGTAACCTCGTGGGGGTTCAAGTCCCCCTCTCGGCACCAGTAGCAGTATATGTATGTGCCCCCAGCAGGAATCGGACCTACATCAGCGGCTTAGAAGTCCGCGGTTCTATCCATTGAACTATGGGGGCAATCTATACCCTATCTTACATTCTTACTATTGCGAAGGGTCGGTGAAGTGATACTCGCCCGTTACATATTTCGCTTCTTCGGCCGCACGCTTCTCGAGAAGCATACGGACAGAATCAAGTTGAGCGTGGTCAAGTACCGAGAAAGATGTCTTATCTGTTGGAGCGCCGATGGTTCCTCCACGCGCAACCGTCTCAAAAGCCAAAATGTTCCAGACAATGATGCCTACGAGCGCGATGCCCGACAGAGAGAGTAAGATGAACCAACCTCGCGACGGGTCACTGCGGCCGCTCTGATGCAGGCGGTTTAGATACGGACGAATGTAGGCCGGAATATTCATAAATTAATGACGTATGACCGCCGGCGTCGTCGACGCCGCGGGCACCGTTGTCGGAGCAGCACCCACGACGAGCTTCATCTCCGCAAGCCACATATCTTCAGCTTGTTCGGAGAACGTTAGCGTGGGAATTGAGATATTATAGGGTGCGTATTCGATTGCCCCAACGGTGCGCATCACTGCGTCGAACGTGCCATTGATGGAGAGCGCGAAATTGAGCGCAGCGCGCGCACCAGTACCGCTCATTGATACTGACGAGACCGTTACCGTTGTGCCGAGAGTGCGCCCTCGCCCCTCAAGGTCGCCGATGAAAGAGACAACATTTGCTTCCTGCGCAAAATGTTTCTGCACGCGCGCTTCATCGACAGCCAGCTCTGCAAGCGTCGTGCGCGCGATGGATATCCTCTCGGCAGCGGCGTTTTTGAGCGCAATGTTGCTTTCCAGATTTGCTACCGATGCATTCTTCGCGATTATTGCGCTGTACCAAAACCGGTATCCAACGAGGACCACAATGCAGAGCAGAAGGGCGAAACCAAGATGAACGATCGGGGATTTCATGGCCTCAGAGTAACGCTGATGGTAAACGCGATATCCGTTTCTTTCGCATAGGCGGAAACCGGTAATTTCGCAAGCCGGACAAACGACGCTCCCTGAAGTGCCGTTTGATAGCTGCGCAATGCGTCGCGCGTTGCGGCAGTTCCCGCGATCATCACGATACTCGGTTTCGTCGTTGTTGCGCCACGTGCGTAACTGAAATTATTGATAGCAATGCCCCGGTGCGGAATGGATAGCGTCTCGCGCATGATTGCGCTTGCTGAAGGATTTTTCTTAAGATCGGTGAGTGATGCAACATTTCGAGAAAACAGCGCAAGGCGCGCTGGCAACGCATTCTCCTCTGGCGAGGATGACGCTGTCTCGAGACTTGCAAGATACGCGCCTTTTGCACTAAGGCCCGCGGTGAGAAATGTGTAGGTGGGTATAAGTAACACCGCCGCAATAAACGTAAGAACGACGACGAGTAGCATCGTCACGACGCCGAGACGAAGCACATGGTCATACACGAGCGCACGGCGGCGACTTCTGGGAAGCAGATTAAACCGTTCGTTACTCATGGCATTTGTTCATCATAGAGTGCGAGGCCGATAGCCGTCGCATAGGCGAGCGATTCAGTGTAATCGATTGGCGGCAACCATGTGTCGCGCGAGGCGAAATTCGTGAACACGTCGCCAATGACGACCGGGATTTGTAGCGCGTTCTCGAGATACTCGGGGAAACCGCGAAGCGACGCATTACCGCCAGCGAGAATCGCATGCGACACGGGATCGTGGACGCCGCCTTGCGTCGCCCGCGCCTGCCAATAATCGAGCCGGTTAGAAATCTCATCGCGAATCGCGGAGACGGTAGAAAGCATTGCCGCAAGATATTCCTCATTACCGAGCGCCGGTACGATACCCCGTTCTGCTTTCACTTTTTTCGCCTCGGCGTCGGTAACACCGAAATATTTCTGCACGGCGAGTGTGAGCGCGTGGCCGCCGATAGCGATCGTCGTGGCGAAACGCGGAATGCCCTTGCTCACGATGCTGATCTTCGTTGTCGTTTTCCCGACATCAATAATGAGCACCGTCGTCTCGTCTCCAACGGGGAGAAGTGCGCGGGCAATCGCCGAGTTCTCGCCCTCGAGTGCTCGTACTTGAATTCCCACTTCGTCAAAGACCGAGAGCGTTTCGTCGACGATGCGTTGTGCGAAGCCGATCCCCATAACGAGCGTCTCGCTCTTTTCCTGATGACCGACTTCAACGAAATCAAAAGAAGTGAGTGCTGGAGGCAAAGGAACCAATTCATCGAGACGTTGTTCGATTGATGTACGCCACCCTGCCCTGTCGTTGCCTGACACCGTGGTTTCAAAAAGATACGACTTCGACTCGGAAAGAGCGGCATTCGTGCTGGAAATGCGGGCGGTCGTCGCAGCGGTCATGAGGTTCTCAACCACGACGGCGTGATCGACTATTTCGCCGTTGGTAAACGCCGTTGGCGGTAGCAGCGTCTCAGCATAGCTCGCGAGCATGAGACCGTAGGGACTCGTCGCGAGACGCACCGCCTTAACACCGCTCGTCGAGATGTCGATGCCCGCGCGGGCCTGCGCGAGGTAACGCGGCGGTGCGAAGGCCGTGCGCATACGTTCACGTAATGCCGATGACATGACTGAATTATAGCGCGAGGAGAACGCGCCGCGCACCGTTATTAGTGTGCACTAGTGCCGGACGGCACCTCTCGATCCGGCACGACAAATGCGAACGTCTCGTCAGACCCAACGGCGAATAGCATGCCGTCGCTTTCGATCCCGCGTATCGTCCTTGGGGCGAGATTTGTTACAAACGCTAGCTGTCGACCAACGAGCGACTGCGGCTCCAGAACATACATGGCGATGCCGGAAACTATTTGGCGCGAACCACTCTCTTCATTGAAATCTACCGTGAGCCGCAGTAGCTTGTCCGTGTCGGGAACGCGCTCGGCGCTTCGCACCGTGCCGACTTTCACCTCAATTTTGCTAAACTCTTCGATTGAGATGCGCGGTTTATCCATGATGTATGCGAGACAGATAGCTGGTAAGAATGAGTGCGGCAGCCGAATCATCAACTGGCACGCGCGCCTTCGGCGCGCGAGACTTCTCTTCTTTCATCGGCGCCTGACGCGCTTCCTCGCTCGTGAAGACCTCCGATTCATAGAAGACGGGCACGCCCGCGCGTTCGGCGAGTAGCTCGCCGAACGCGCGGGCCGCTTTCGCGATCGGATTGTCTCCTCCGGCGAGCGTGCGCGATTCTCCAACCACCACTGCTGTAATGTTTTCATGAGCGATAAGCGTACATATTTCATCAAGCAAGCGGGGCGTATTCTGAATGATGGAGTGCGGGAAGCCCATCATGCCCGCTTCGTCGGAGAGCGCGAGGCCGATTCTCTTGCTGCCATAGTCCACACCGAGATATCGCATATAAGATAGGTATGGTATACCATACCCGTATGGAAAACTTTTCACCTTTGTATTCTCCCTTCCCGCCAGAATTATTGCTTGCGTTTATTCCGCTCGTTATTGCGGTGGTGCTGTGGACTGTTGTCTTGAAAGGATTCGCACTCTGGCACGCGGCACGCGGCAGTCAGAAAGGATGGTTTATCGCACTCCTCATCGTCAACACACTGGGTCTTTTAGAACTCGTGTACCTTATTTGGTTCCGCCCGATTCGTAATTCTCAAGCGACTGCGATAAACTCATCACCGCGGGTGTAAGAAAAGGAGAGGTGGCAGAGCGGTCTAATGCACCGGTCTTGAAAACCGGAGTCCTGGAAACGGGACCGTGAGTTCGAATCTCACCCTCTCCGCCAGATTTCCAAGTTTGAACCTTAGTGTTTGCAACGTGTTTTGACCCCCTTGGGGGTTCAGGAGGTTCAATCTTGGCAACTTGTAGGTCTATAAGAACATCAAAGACTGGCGTCCATATCGGCGTCAGTTTTTGATTTCTAACGACGAATCCATCGAAGCAAAGCTTCATGAGTGTACGCTTTTGGTGGAAGCCGCTGGTCTGGAATACACGGTCGGCGTGGTCGGTGAAATCCAACAGCTCGTTGAACTTCTGCACGAACTTATCGGACTTGCCCTCCATCTCACCCAAGCGACCCTGATACATCTCTTTCTCCCTTAAGAGCTCGTCCTGAAT
>MFKU01000008.1 GCA_001781095.1 Candidatus Kaiserbacteria bacterium RIFCSPHIGHO2_01_FULL_53_31 | reverse complement strand
GGGGCTGGAGAAGGTCCCAAGCGTATGGCTGTTCGCCATTTAAAAAGGTACGCGAGCTGGGTTCAAACCGTTCAGCATCTCAATCCAAGGTTCGACCTTAGAAAATTGGGAGATTGAACGGTTTGAACCCACGAGGAAATGTTAGGTGCGTGGAGACGCACTGCTTGCCCAGCACTAACGGATGTTAGTGCTGGGTGAAGAAGACATACTTACGGCGGTCGCGCGTAGGAATGCGCGCGTAAGCAAATCAACTGATATCGGTGAAATCCGCTAATGCGGCGGACAACACCGAGGGAAGTCGGCAGCTCGCTTAAGAAAGCGACTGCACTTGGATTTTCTAAAGCGGAGTACCGCTAAGAAAATCTCGGCGCCCGTAGAGACTGAATGTTGATCACCCGAACCGATTTACTCTGAGTAAGTCGAAGGGTGGTGTTACAGTCCGATCCCCGCAGTAATGCGGGCAAACCCCGTAAAACACATGTGAATGTGCCACGGGGTGAACTAGATGCGTGAGACAGGTTGGTCTCCTATCTACTACAGGCGTTGATTCTTGAGGAGGGTCGTCCCTAGTAAAGAATTGCTACTTCAGAGAGAGATCTCTGATGACAACGTGGCTTATAACGGTGAAGCCTTCATATGTTTTGATTGAGAATTTGTTCATGCGCTGGTCCGCGCAGTTCAGATTTGTTGAAGATCAGAACCGCTTTAAGGTAATACCGTGGGAAGTCGTTAGTGTACTGAAAAATGGTGCGGTCAGTGGCGTCTATGTTTTTACCGGGACAACGCATTCGTTCGGTGGAGCCTGCGGGCTAAGAAGCCGAATCCAGTGCCGGGAGGAAATAGACTTTGGATTCGGGCGAGGCGCCTTGCCCTGAAACCGAGATGACCAAGCCAGAGTAGGGGTGGGGGCGTTCCGAGAACGCGCCCCACCTCACCATTTTTCAGTACATTAATTGACCCCGTAACGACTTGCGCTGAAAGATACGCGGACTCATGTGTTGAGGAATCATTCTTAGAGAATGACAGCTCGCATGGGTAAGATGCCACCGTCCTCGTCCCGAGCTGGGAACGGATGAAGCATATAAGCGGGAAGCGTGCTCCAAGATTAGGAATCGTTATGAGACTCCTAGGAGATGACTAGGTTGATAGGCTCTAGGTGGAAGTGCCGCGAGGCATGGAGCCGAGGAGTACTAATATGTCCAGTCTCTCGTGCGGAACTCTGTATAGCACAATCACATTTTTATCTTTGCTGCGCCCTTCGAAGTCCTTTCGTAGATTGGACGGAGTAGGGCATATTCGTAGCGTCGCGACCTTGCTTTGCATAAAGCTACGCAGGGCAAGAACGCGCGCAGAGTGTTGGTGGTTTGGCGAGAGGGTTATACCCGATCCCTTTCCGAACTCGGCAGTCAAGCCTCTTAGCGGCGATGGTACTCATCGTTTCAGATGGGGAGAGTAGCTAGCCGCCAACACTCTGCGCGCGTTTTTTGTGTTATGCTTTTGGATATGAAGACTTCCCAACGCGGGTTTGTCCTGCCGTTACTTATCATTATTATTGCAGCTCTTTTTGTTGGTGGATATGTATATAGACAGACTCAACGGGGAACACCGTCCGTAACTGAAACTTCAACGACACAGACTCTAGATTCTAAAACCGCAGACTCGAAAACATACACAAACAATCAATATGGTTTTTCTTTACAATACCCATCTAATTTTGTTATCACAGAACAGAACAGCGGCGATGTAATCGTTCGTCTGAATTTGCAAAATCATCGGACAAACGCAGACGCTATAGATGTAATTGTTGTTACTAAAGACTTGGCAGCAATGTGCGGTCGCAATAATATTTCTTCCGGCAAAGCCTATGATACCGACTGGACTGGCGCTATGGGTGGTCAAACTCGGTCAATATGTTTTATTCCACAAGGTATTGCCATAAATGTTGGTTCAGTAACTCCCGGATTTACGAAAGCCATCGGTGATATCACAATATCTTCTTTCAAATTTAGTTCTTCTCGCTAGCATTCTGCAGGCATAGTGCGGACTAAACTTAGGGGAGAACCACTCGCAGAAAATTTTTTGTCCGAACACGGCAGTCAGTCACACATAAATCTCTGCTGAGATTTTGCGCGACCCCGCCTCGGCCCAAAGACTCCGGCTCTGAAAGCTTCGTGCACTCGCTTTCAGCCTCCTTGGCCCAGTAGGTGAATCTGCTGATTCAGGCTATAGTACTCATCGTTTCAGATGGGGAGAGTAGCTAACCGCCAGAACTGAGCACTTGATTTCTTTTGGACAAAGGATAGTCTAGTCCTGGAGCGTAAATACGCGACAGCCCATTGGGAAGGGAGGTAGTCATGAAAGTAGGTACAAGTGTCGTAACAGAAGTCACTTTGTATAAAGTGCAAATTCACAACTGGGGTCGGGGTTCTGTCCGTTCTCTCGATTGTTACTTCGAGACGAAAGATACAGCGATTGCGGCAAGTACTGCAAACGGTCGGAGCAGAGTCCCCGAACCTGTCACCGCCCTACAGCTTTCAGACGGTTCCTACATCCTAGAGCCGATATGCCTCAACATCGGTGTTCATCCTAGTGTAGAGGTGATGAGAAAGTAGTCTTTGAGAGACATTTCGTTGTCTTGGCCAACGCCGCGTGGGTTCCTCGCGCGGCGTTTGTGTTACAGTTATCGCATGAAAAATCTACAACGCGGATTCATCGTGCCGCTACTTCTCCTCATTATTGCTGCCGCCATCATAGGTGGCGGAGTGTATGTATATACGCAAAACAAGCCAGTAAAGCAGGCGCAGATTGTCGCGACTTTTGCAGAAGCTGAAAGCGTCGCGAGTTTAAAAACAAACTGGGCAACAATTGAGGCTGGCATACCATTTCGTCCCACCCATCCAGGGACCGTTGCGTGGCTAAGTCCCGACAGCGTGCAGTTTATCGGGAATGGCAATGTGCTCGTCAGATTTGAAGATGGGTACAACCCAGGCATTGCCGTTTTGCATTTCGATGGAAATACTTTCAAAATCCTTGAAACATTCAAAGACAAGGCTGAGTTTACGCTAACAGATTGGAATAAACTCATTACAGAATATGGTGATCCTTCATATCCAATCAGTACCTATACAATAAGTCTCGTGAGAAACGGCCAAATCGTAAGTTTTCAAACTCTTACAAAAGTCCCCGAAAACGTGTTTGTTAAAGAGTACGCGCAGGCATCTAACAACGTTAGTTCGCGTTATGCCGCTTTTATTACGAAGGCTGAATCAGCAGGTCATGTGCGCATAATTGTTGGTATAAAGGATGATTTCAAACCGACGTCGGAGATGAGTGTACAAGCAGAGGACGAAGCACAAAGTAGAAATACAGCTAGACTTCAAGATGCACTACTCGCCAAGTTAAAAGGCTATGACGCTGTTGTTAACCGTCGTCTTACTTTGCTTCCAGCAATTGGTCTAACCGTAGATGCCACTGCCTTACGAGCGCTCATGTCGTGGCCTGAAGTGGTCAGTATAGAAGGAGATGAGCCGATTCCTCCTGCAAACTAGTTAATTTTTCTGCATTTCTCTCATGACGGTTGCAGGAAGAGCCGAGTGTTATGTCGTAGCTACTTCCGGGGACGCGCGGCGTTTATGTTACTCTTTCACCATGAAAACATCACACCGCGGATTTGTCGTGCCTCTGGTTCTTCTCATCATCGCTCTCCTCATCGGCGGGGGAGCGTATGTATATAATCAGTTGCAGTCGGACAAAGCTCCGGCAACGTCTGTCAATGAATCTAAGCCTCCGATGGTTCCTCCGGAAGGCTGGACGAATGATACCGCTGCGGGCATGCAATTCAGTTACCCTAGCGACTGGCAAAAAACTACAAAAACAGCGGACACCTCAACAACAATAACTTTTGAAATCCCAAACAAGGATTCCAACGATCTTTATGGGGAGGTTTTCATCATTAAGCATTACCCCGTGTTAAGCGATCTTACCCTCGAAACTTGGTGGTTGGAGACAATCAATCATGGGAAATACTCGATAAAGAAAACCACTCTCGCAGGATTTCCTACTTACATACTAGGGTTGCCAGAATCCGATGCTCCTCCTCGGTATATTTTCATTGTAAAAACGAAAGATTCAAGAAGTTTGATTTTTGATATCACGGCGAGAGGTGAAACAGTGAGCAAAGTACTTATGACACTTCAAACAATCAAGTAGTGGGAGATTAAACTTTGTTATACTTGCCCCATGGCTATGACATGGGCGGGAAGGAGGCGACTGACGATTTCGCTTATTGCGGGTGCGATTGTTATGGTGCTCATAGCAATTGGCTTTACAACAGCCTTGTACAAAGCGCCCTCGTGCACGGACAACAAGCTGAATCAGAATGAGACGGGCGTTGATTGCGGAGGTTCTTGTTCGTACCTCTGTAACGCGCAAGTGAAGCAACCAGTCGTGCTTTTCACAAAACTGTTGATAAATAACTCGGGACGCACTGACGTCGTTGCTTCGGTAGAGAATAAAAACACCGATGCCGCAGCAAGAAATGTTTCATACGTCGTCACACTTTACGCTGCTGACCAATCGATCATTCGAGAACTGGGGGGAACGCTCGACCTTCCGCCTCGCACGACGGTTCCCGTATTCATGCCCAATGTTTTGTCGGGAGGGGAAACGGCCACACGTGCTTTTCTCGAGATAGCATCGACTTCGCCGAAGTGGTTCGCTTTGAGCGCCGATCCGCGTATCGTACCGATTGTGTCGAACACGACGCTCACCGGCGCGGCGTCTACGCCGCGCGTTGAAGCAGTCCTCGCGAACCCGAGCGTTAGCAGTATGAAGAACGTCCGTGTGATCGTCTTGGTGCACGGTGCAGGCGGGAATATTATCGCCGCATCAGCGACTGTTGTATCTGCAATCCCCGCACAGGGGAGGGCGACGGCCACATTTACCTGGAACGAGACATTCTCTAGCACGCTTTCGTTGCTCGAGGTTGTGCCGATTATCCCGTTGCCGTGAGCGTAATTGAAAAGTTTGCAAAAAATACTGTGCTGGTCACTGGATGGGACTGGACGCTGTTTGCTCCCGCTCTCGTTCTATCGCTCATCGGGATACTCACGATGAATACGTTTGGGCAGGGAGCGTCGCTTGCTTCGCGGCAGCTTATCTGGCTTCTTATTGCATCGGGCGTTTACATTGGCCTCTCGGCACTCGACATGCGCTTTCTTCGCCGCACGCCGATTGTCATGGTGATCTACGGGATTTCGCTCATGTTGCTCGCACTCCTCCTCCTGTTCGCAAGCCCCGTAATGGGTGCACGCGCGTGGTTTAATCTCGGTCCCATCTCGTTCCAGCCGGCAGATCTCGCGAAGCTCGCGCTTATCGCTCTCCTCGCAAAGTATCTTTCGAGGCGCCATGTGGCCATCGGCGATTTTCGTCATATCCTTGTTTCTGGTGCATACGCATTCGCTCTCATGGTTCTTATTCTCATCGAGCCGGACATGGGGAACGCGATCATCTTCGGCGCACTCTGGCTCGGCATGATGCTCGTGTCTGGCATATCGAAGAAACACCTCGCTGTCCTCGGGTTCGTAGGTTTTGCCACAGGGCTCGTGCTTTGGTTCGGCGGACTACAGCCCTACCAGCGCGCGCGTGTCGTGTCTTTTGTTAATCCTGCGCACGATATTCGCGGAGCGGGGTACAATGCCTACCAGGCGAAAATCGCGGTCGGCTCTGGAGAATTATTCGGCAAGGGAATCGGGTACGGTACGCAGTCAAAACTTCGCTTCCTCCCCGAATACCAGACGGACTTTATCTTTGCCGCATTTGCGGAAGAATGGGGTTTCGTGGGCGTCGTGCTCTTGCTCGGAACGTATGCGCTACTCTTTGCGCGGCTCGCGCAAATCGCCCGTGCGGGAGCGACAAACTTCGACACTTTTTTCACACTCGGCGTGCTCATCCTCTTTGCTTCGCATGTCGCTATACACACCGGCATCAGTCTCGGACTTCTGCCCGTCACCGGCACGACGATACCATTCATGAGTTCAGGCGGTTCGCACCTCGTGCTTGAGTTCGCCGCGCTCGGCATTGTCTCGTCGCTTGCACGACAGGGTCGCGGCGCAACGCGCGATGTGAGTGAGAACGAATATTTGGGCGGGTAGCTCGCTTACTACTCTAGCGGTACACGAAAGCCGTCTGCTTCACCATCGTTTCTTCTGAGAAGTCGCGAACGATTCGTGCGTGAAGCGCGAGACGAACGCGTTCGCGTAGAGCCGTGTCTTCTTTTATGCGGAGGAGGGCAGTCGTGAGACCTTCGACGTCATCAGGAGAGATTAAGAGGCCAGACACACCGTCCTCAATAATTTCAGGGATTGCTCCAACACGGCTCGCGACGACAGGCACGCGCGCGAGACCGGCTTCGAGAATCACGGTAGGTAAACCCTCCTTGCGCGAGGGGAGAACGAATACGTCGGCGGCATCGAGGTATTCGCGCGCATTCTCGACAAACCCGGCAAAGAATACGCGATTTTCGAGATTCAAAGAACGTGCGAGAGTGTTGAGCCCTGACCATTGCTCTCCGTCACCCACGATGACTAGTACCGCGTCCTTATGCTTTCCCACAATGCTTGCGAAGGAGCGAATGAGGATATCCAGCCCCTTATTCGGGTGTAGCTCAGCGATGCTGAAGAACCAAAAGGACGCCTCGACATCACCTAGTGTCCGGGCGGTACCTGCAATCTTTGCAGTCAGTTCTTCGCGAGCTTGCTCTCGAGATAAAAGCGAGAAGGGGGTTATTCCGTTGTAAATGAGCAAGAGCTTACGCCGAGAGAAGAGCACCGGCGCGTGTATAAGATCGAACTTGGAAACAACGATGATCTTATGAGCTAACTGTGCAGTGAACCATGAGGCGAACAGAATGATCCAGCGTTCGTACCACGGACGCGATTCACTGTGCGCCCAGCCATGCACCGTGAAGATGATTTTGCGAATATGTGCGATGCGTCCGGCGAGGGCGCCGATACCGCCCGCCTTTGAGCTGTTCAGATGGAGGACGTCCGGGCGTTCTTTGCGGATGATCTGCAAGAGCTCAAAAAGAGCCGCCATCTCGCGCACAAGACCCATATCTCGCGCAAATGAACTGATGAAAATAGTTCGCACTCCTGCGTCTTCAAGTCGCGCACGGAGAAGACCGGATGGTGCTCCGATCCCTCCAGATCCGCCGAGCGCGACGACAACGTCCGCACCAGCTTCCTTGAATCGCTTTGCGAGCGTATAGACGTATGCTTGTGCACCGCCCCAATTGGATTTCGTGATGACGAACAATATTTTACGGGCGTCAAGAGTCTCCATGAGGCAACTGTACAATATATTTTCGAGTTATAGTATCAATACGCATGGCATTCGATCGTCGCGAAACGGGCATTCTCCTCATAGGGGATTTCCTCATACTAGGTGTGTCCCTCTGGGTCGCGCTCTTTCTACGTAACTTCTCCTTACCCGATCCAAGTTACTTTCAAACCAACCTGTTGCCGTTTCTTCCGATGTTTGTCCTCTCGCTCGTGGTGTTCTACGTCGCGGGCTTGTACGAGAAGCTGACGCGGCCCATTCGTCGCGTGATGGGCATACGCATTCTTGGGGCGCAAGCGACAAACGTTGCGATCGCGGCAATTCTATTCTTCGTCTTACCGCTAGCGATTGCACCAAAAACTATTCTCGTTCTTTATCTGATTGTGTCCGTTCTCGGCGAGAGCGCATGGCGCTTCTACCGAATGAATCTTGAACTGAAAGTGGGGAAGCGCGTACCCGCGCTACTAGTCGGCTCGGGTGTCGCTGTTCAGGAACTCTATGAGGAGGTGCGCGAGAATCCTCGATATCTTTTGCACTTCGTCGATCATATTGAGGCGACTGGCAGACCCAAGGGTCAGGTTGCGAAAATGGTAACTTCGGCTATTGAGAAAGGAATGCGGGCCGTCGTTCTCGATCTGTCTGACGAGAGAATAGCGGGGGATCTTCCAGGTCTGTATGACATCATGGCTGATGGAGTGACCTTCCTCGAATTCGCTGCGTTATATGAAGAAATTTTTGACCGCGTACCGCTTGGCCATTTAAGCGCGATACAGCTGCTTGAGTCACTCCCGAAGCATCGCGCGATATATGACGCTATGAAGCGTCTCTTCGATATCGTGCTTGCCCTCTGCGCGGTAATCATCGCGACTCCTTTCGTTGTCATTGCTGCATTTGTTCTGTATTTCGAAAGCGGCCCGCCGCTCATGTCGCCGGCACGCGTCGGGAAGGGTGGTCGCGTCATTCGGTTACTCAAATTGCGAACAATGCTCTTTGACGATGACGGCGACCCAGAACTCCATAAAAAGAATTACATCACATCAGTAGGTCGAATTTTACGCAAAACCCGCATAGACGAACTACTCCAACTCTGGAATGTTCTCGTCGGAGAGCTATCTTTCATAGGTCCGAGGCCGGAATTCCCGAAAATTGCCGCTGTGTATGAACGCGAGATTCCGCAATATCGCATGCGGCACTTGATCACACCCGGTTTATCGGGTTGGGCGCAGATTCACGACTACGACGCACCGCGCGGATCTGCTGATGTCGAGCGTACAAAGAAGAAGCTCTCATTCGATTTGTACTATCTCAAACATCGTTCATTCGGGCTAGATCTCGCCATCGCGGTTAAAACATTACGCACGTTGTTCGCCTTTTCCGGAACATGAACAAGTTGAACAAAAAAGTGGTCGTGACTGGTGGTGCCGGATTTATTGGCTCGCATCTCGCCGCTGCTCTTCTTGGAGAAGGATATATGGTAGCAGTAGTGGATAATTTATCGGGAGGGAAACGCGAGAAGGTGCCAGAGGGAGCGTCTTTTTTTGAGCAGGACATAAACGATACGAAAGCACTGACGTCGATTATGGCGGGAGCAGAGTTCGTCTTTCATCTCGCGGCGTTGCCGCGAGTCCAATATTCGATGGAACATCCGATTGAAACAAACAAGGCGAATGTCGATGGCACAATCTCGGTACTCAAGGTGGCACAGGACGTGGGCGTTGTGCGCGTCATCTATTCGGCTTCAAGTTCAGCGTATGGTGATCAAGAAATTATGCCGCTTACCGAGGACATGCCAGCGCATCCGAAAAGTCCCTATGGCCTCCAGAAATACATCGGTGAATTATATTGTCGTCTTTTCAGTGAAGTGTATGGTCTCCCGACGGTGTCACTGCGCTATTTTAATGTGTATGGGCCGGGAGCAAGCGCCGAAGGCGCGTATGCGTTGGTTATTGCGAAGTTCCTCCGTCAACGCACTCAGGGCCAGTCGATGACCATCACGGGCGACGGGACGCAAACACGCGACTTTACGCATGTGCGCGACGTGGTGAGGGCAAACCTCTTGGCGGCCGAGTCGGATCGAGTCGGGAAAGGCGAAGTTATCAATATCGGTGCCGGGCACAACGTGTCGGTCAATCGCGTAGCTGAACTTATAGGTGGTTCCACAGAACGTGTCGCAGCTCGACTCGAACCTCATGATACGCTTGCGGATAATCAGAAGGCGAAAGAGCTGCTTGGGTGGGAACCATCGGTGCGATTCGAAGATGGAATTGCTGAGCTCAAACAGCTCCACAACGTATGATTGTCGATGGACGTGCACTTGCGAGAGAAATACTTGCACGTGTGAAGGCACGTGCCACGAACCTACCGAAGCCACCGCGCATCCTTGCGATTGCGGCGAATGAAACTCCATCAACGCGTTCCTATCTTTCGATTAAACAAAGACGAGCGGAAGAAGCGGGGTGTGTTCTCACATTCATACAAATGCCCGACAATACCAGCACAGCGGCGCTTCACGCCGCTGTGCTCTCTGCAGACGCCGACGCCGTCATCGTCCAGTTGCCACTTCCTGCTGGCGTTGATACAAAGGCTGTTTGCGATGCCATTCAGCTCGAGAAAGACGCAGATGTGCTCTCATCGTCCGCGCGGGAACGATTCGAAGGCGGCGATACTGCCGCTCTGCTCCCGCCCGTCGTCGGTGCGGTGAAAGAAATTCTAATGGCGAATAATGTTGGGCTAGATGGGAAGAATGCAGTAGTTGTGGGCAGCGGATTCTTGGTCGGCGCTCCAGTGGCGACTTGGCTCCGGCAACAAGGCGCGGAAGTTGTAGTCGTAACGTCAAAATCGGGGAATTTGAAGGAGGCACTCTTGAATGCTGATATCGTCGTTTCTGGTGCGGGTTCGCCACACCTCATCAAGCCCGACGTGCTGACGCAGGGAGTTATTCTCATCGATGCTGGTACAAGCGAATCAAACGGGGAAGTAGTTGGCGATGCCGACCCGACCTGCGCCGAAAAGTGTTCGTTCTTCACCCCCGTCCCCGGCGGCATGGGACCCCTCGCCGTTGCAAAACTTTTCGAAAACGCAGTCACCCTCGCCGAGCGCTCCGGGGTTCACTTTTTGTGATTCTTCATTTATACTCCACCCATGACTCGATACCGAGTGTTTGGTCTTGTTGCCCTCGTCGCGGGGCTTTTGCTTGCCTATTTCGTCTGGTCGACGCAGGTGAATCCTGGCAGCAAATATCAATTTAAGCTTGGCCTCGACCTCGCTGGAGGCACGGAGCTTGTCTATGATGCCGACATGAGCCAAACGGCCGAGAGCGAGCGCGGGGCAGCTCTCTCAGCGCTCCAAGGTGTCATTGAACGGAGAGTGAATCTCTTTGGCGTTGCTGAACCCCTGGTCCAAACAGAGCAGGCGAGCGCGCTCTCAGGAACGACGAAAGATCGTCTTATCGTCGACTTGCCGGGCGTGACTGATATCAAGGCCGCGGTCAAGGCACTCGGCAAGACGCCGACACTTGAATTCAAGCTCGCGACGACAACGAGGGTAGGAACGACGACCCGAGCCGGATACGTGTCAACAGGTCTCACTGGTCGGTATCTCTCGAGCGCCTCGCTCCAGTTCGGATCGGGTGCAACAGCAGGACTCGCTGCCCCTCAAGTGCTGCTTAATTTTAACGAAGAGGGTTCTGAACTATTCGCGAAGATTACAAGCGAAAATGTCGGGCAAACACTCGCCATCTTCCTCGACGGCCGACCGATTTCTCAACCGGTTATTCAAGAGGCGATTACCGGGGGGCAGGCGAGCATCAATGGTCGTTTTAATGCGACCGAAGCGCGCGAGCTCGTCAATAATCTAAACTTTGGTGCTCTCCCGGTGCCCATTTCGCTCGAAAGCAGTTCTTCTATCGGTCCGACACTCGGAGCGACAGCCGTTGATGCAGACGTGATTGCCGGTTTTATCGGATTCGCACTCATTGCGCTCTTTATGGTCGGGTGGTATCGCTTGCCAGGACTCATCTCTGTCGTAGCACTTGCAGAATACCTCGCACTCATGCTTGCGGTCATTAAAGTCATTCCCATCACACTTACAGCCTCTGGCATCGCCGGTCTCATCATCACACTTGGCATGGCGGTAGACGCCAATGTACTCATCTTCGAACGTACGAAGGAGGAGCTACGTGAAGGGAAGAGCCCGCGCGAGGCCGTGCATATCGGATTTGCTCGAGCATGGACGGCGATTCGCGATGGCCACTTTACGATGCTTATTTCGGGCGTCATTCTCTTCTGGCTTGGGACGAGTATCGTCCAGGGCTTCGCACTCGTCTTCGTGCTTGGTGTGCTCGCGTCCTTCATCTCTGCCGTTTCCGTGTCTCGCATATATTTGCTTGCGCTCGTGCCGGAAGAAGGGAAGGGCGCATGGAAATTCCTTCTCGGCAGTGGTGTCAAAAACGTATGATAATCGCAACACATCGAACGATATTTTTCTGGATCACCGGAATCGTTCTCGCTGGAGCGATCGCGGCGATCGTCTTCTACGGCCTCCCACTCTCGATTGACTTCACTGGTGGTTCCCTGATGCAGGTACGGTATTCAAATGGTCGTCCAGCGCTCTCAGAAATTCAGGCGCAAATCGCGCCGGTCTCGGTTGGCGCGGTCTCCGTCCGCGAATCAGGCACAGACGCAATCGTCATCCGCACGAGAACGTTGGAACCGGAAGAACATAATGCAGTTCTCGCGGCAGTATCCAAAAATGCTTCTACAACTGAACTCTCCTATAGTTCCATCGGTCCGGCACTCGGCAGTCAGTTCGCGAACAAAGCGCTCTGGGCGATCGGCGCGGTCACCCTCGCGATCATGCTCTATATCGCGTTTGCATTCCGCAAGGTATCGCGCCCCGTGCCGAGCTGGTGCTACGGCATCACGGTTGTTGCGTGCCTCGCACACGACCTGATCATCCCGGCCGGTTTCTATGCCATTTTTGCGCATTTCACCGGTGTCGAAGTGGATGCACTCTTCATCACGGCACTGCTCGCACTGCTTGGATATTCCGTGAACGACACGATAATTATTTTCGATCGCGTGCGCGAACACCTCGCGAATAATGAGAAGACGAACAACAAAGAGCCGTTCGAAGAAACAATAGGGAAAAGTATCGCCGAAACGATGACGCGCTCGATAAACACGTCGCTCACGGTCGTGCTTGCACTTCTTGCACTTGTCTTCTTTGGTGCGGCAGCAACCCGTGACTTCGCGTGGGTGATGCTTGTCGGCGTCATCGCCGGGACATACTCATCTATCTTACTTGCAGCACCACTCTTGATCCCGTTTGCCCGCTACTTCGCTAAGAAATAACTGTCCCTACAAAAGGGTTGCTCTCGAGATAGTTTGAAAAGCGATCGAGATGCGCTCCATTAATGATGGCGACTTCGAGGCCGATAGCTTCGGCTTCTTTCGCTGCAACCGGATCAAACGGGGAATTGAGACCGGGATCCCATGTTTCTGGAATCAGCTTTCTAAACTCCGACCAGCTTATTTTCTCAATCTTTTTCGCATCTTTATTCTTGCGAGGATCATCATCATATACGTAATCAATGTTTGATAGATTCACGAGTCGTCGTGCGCCAATATTCTTTGCCATAAGGACCGCGTCATAGTCGGTTGAGCAGCCTGGCTGCCAGCCCGACGCGATTATGATTGGCTCGGTAGCATCGATGTCGGCTGTGGGATTCTTTATAACGTGCGGATGTGCATCATCCGCAAATATCGTGCGCAGGAGGTGCGCATTGAGACGGGTTACGTGGATACCTAGCCAGTCAAGATCGGTGCGGGAGAGAGGAGCGATGGAATCAGCGGCTTCCTGGTAGCGACGACACACCTTTCCTCCCCCTGCGATGATGACAAACGAGAGGCCTTGCTGCACTTTGTCGAGGATTAGTGCCCGGAGATTTTTAAGAAAATCAGTGTCGATTTGATCAGGAACGATCAAAGACCCTCCGACAGACACAACTACACGCTCCCGCTCTTGTGCGTTCATAGGCAAGGTGTGACGGCTCCCTCTATCATACGCCACCCGCGACGGAAATCAAGGTATCCCTAACGAGTTGGTACAAGCGTGAGTGATTTTAATAAGTAATTGCGCGGATTTCCGAACAATTCTGGTGAGGAAAATCTG
>MFKU01000007.1 GCA_001781095.1 Candidatus Kaiserbacteria bacterium RIFCSPHIGHO2_01_FULL_53_31 | reverse complement strand
TTAAATGCTTCGCGGGAAGCTGCGCCGAAGTAGCCATTCGCCGGAACAATTCCAGCTGCTCTCTGCCATGCTGCTACTGCCGCTTGGGTCTGTGCACCATAGTAGCCCGTCGCGCCAGCAGGAATTGCGTATCCGGCAACAATTAGCGCTCGCTGCAAATTAGTTACTGCCGCACCGCTTGACCCGATCGTGAGAGCACTCGTCCCCACATCGCACGAAATGGGTGGAACCTCTTCTGTTGGCGCTCCAGTAAGTGCAGCTTGAACATTTGCGATGGTTGTGGCATCCGCGCCGAAAGATGCGAGGAGCGACAGGACCGCCTGAATCTGCTGGGCAGTGAGCCCCGCCGCCTGCGCAGAGAATGTGCCCGCACCAAGGAGAAGCACAGCAGTAAAAAAGCGCCGCTAACAAATCTGGTCATTTTGGACATGGATTGGTGAATCATTGGATAATATACCAACAATACAACAAGCTCCCATTGATGGGAGAGGACCGTGGGGACAGCATTTATGCCATCGAAGGTATCGGGACAGACTTTCCGCCGATGGAGACAGTGCTGAAGTTCCGGGTACCGACTTTTTCGCGCGCGCCAAGAATCTCGAGATTAAGGATACGGCCCTTTTTGTCGACATCGAGAAACACTTCAGGAGCAACTTCCATAGTCTTGGCGACTGCCCCAGGGCGAATCACGACATTCAGCGCGTCAACCTTTCTATCATAGGTGATCTTCATGCGATCACTATATCATAAAGGCAATTTCTTTACCCAATGGGCGGTAATGACGACGATTCGCTTTGCCTCACGCACTACTACCACTTTCAGATATCGTATTCCGAACCGTCGATACCACTCTTCATGCGGGTAATTCCCGGGTTTGCGAATGTCGGGTGATAATACAACTTTACGCACCGACGATATCAATATCTTTCGTTGGCCGAGTTTTAATAACGCATGATCGCTGAAATGAATCTCCACTCTTCAATGATAACAGGAGCCACCATAGGTGATCGTGCTTCTGAAGCGTTGTGCCCCGTGGAGACGTCGTCTTAATAATCCATCCCCATCCCTCCTGCTCCGCCAGTGGGCGGACTCTTCGGTTCCGGGATATCAGCGATTGCCGCCTCGGTCGTGAGGAGGAGTGCGGCCGCAGACACGGAATTCTCGAGCGCCATGCGCGACATCTTCGCCGGGTCGACGATGCCGGCCGCGAGCATGTCATCAATAACTTCGTCCGTAATCGCGTTATACCCAGCATTCGCCTTGCCCGACTGCACCTTCGAGACGATGACTGCCGCATCGTCTTTGCCGGCATTTATCGCGATCTGCGCGAGTGGTGTCTCGAGCGCGTGTATGACGATATCGAAACCCGCCTGCTCATCCGCCGTCATCTTGCCTCCCCCCGCTGACGGAGACGAATGCGCCGCGAGCTTCTTCGCAATCTTCGCGAGTGCCGTGCCGCCGCCGGGGATTATGCCCTCTTCAATGGACGCCTTCGTCGCCTTCACGGCATCATCTATTTTGTCCTTCAAATACTTCATCTCTGTCTCGGTCGCCGCACCGACGGAGATTACCGCGACGCCGCCCGAGAGCTTCGCGATGCGCTCTTCAAACTTCTCTTTGTCGAATTTCGAATCGGTGAGCTCCATCTGCTTCTTCAGCTGCGCAATGCGTGCAGCGATATCCGCCTTCTTGCCCTTGCCGCCGACAATCGTCGTCGAATCCTTGGTGGCAACAATACGCGACGCCTTGCCGAGCATAGTCAAAGTCGCGTTTTCAAACTTGACGCCGACTTCGTCTGAGATTACCTGGCCGCCCACGACCGTCGCGATGTCCGCGAGCATCTCCTTCTTTCGGTCGCCATAGCCCGGCGCCTTCACTGCGAGGACTGAGAAGGTGCCGCGTAGCTTGTTCACGATAAAGGTCGAGAGAGCGTCCCCTTCGACATCATCGGCGATGATAACCAGCTCCTTCTTTCCCGATTGCACGACTTTCTCAAGAAGCGGCAGTATCTCTTGCACATTGCCGATTTTCTTATCGGTGAGGAGGACAAGCGCGTCCTTCATCTCCGCTTCCATGCGGTCAGCATTGGTGACCATATAGGCCGAGACGTATCCCTTGTCGATCTGCATACCCTCGACAATGTCATAGGAAAGCTCCATGCCCTGGCTCTCTTCGACGGTTACAACGCCGCTGCTCCCGACTTTTTCAACGGCTTCGGCGATGATGTTGCCTAAGACGTCAGACTCGGCTGAAATAGACGCGACTTGCTTCACTTCCGCCTTCCCTGAGACCGGCTTCGCCATCTTCTTGAGCTCCGCAAGCGCGGCCACCTTCGCCTGCTCCATGCCGCTTCGGATCATCATCGCGTTTGCGCCCTTCATGACGCGCGAGAGACCTTCCTCAACGAGTGCCTCAAGCAGTACGACCGATGTCGTCGTGCCATCGCCAGCGGTATCATTCGTCTTACTCGCGACCTCCTTCACAATCTCTGCGCCCATGTTCTCGAATCGATCTTTAAGCGAGATTTCCTTGGCGATAGAGACGCCGTCATTCGTAATGCGCGGGCCGCCATAGGACTTCTCCATCACCACATTACGCCCTTTCGGTCCGAGGGTCACCTTCACCGCGCGTGCGGCTTGCGCGATGCCCTTCGCGATAGACTTGCGCGCATCTTCAGAAAAAAGAATTTGTTTTGCCATACTTAGTTTTCTACGAGAATAATGTCGGACTCGGACAGCACATAGTACTCAACCCCGTCCAATTTGATGGGATCGTCCCACGGCTTTTTGAAAAAGACGGTGTCGCCCGGTTTCACCTCGACCGGCACGCGTTCCCCTTTGTCGTTGCGGCGGCCGGGACCGACGGTAATAACCTCGCCCTTAAAGAGTTTCTCCTTATTTACCGTCTCGGGGATGATGATGCCCGAGGCCAGCTTCTTTTCGCCTTGCATATCTGACGGCCGTACCACAACGCGGTCTCCAAGCGGCTTTAGTGAAAGCTTCTTCGCCATAAGTATTTCTATATAAATGAATAATCGCCCCGCACGTGTAACAGGAGTATAGCTATTTATTCGCCTTTTCAGCAATATTGACAAATCAAAAGTTCAATGCTATTATATAGAGAGGGCATAAATGTGCTGGTATCGAGTTAAGCATTTACAATACTCTACAGAAAGGAGGTGAGAACATGGCCTTTATGTCCGGAAAGACCGTGAGGGTGAAAGACGACGTGCAGACAAACCGGCCAGGGCACGGAACCACTATCGCTTGGGCCGGAGAAACTGGTTTGCTGATTGGTCGTCAGTTTGATGACAGCCGGGTGGTGAACTTCGGGAGTCGTTGCGAAACGATCCCGCCCGAGAAGATGGAGGAGATCATCTGAATGGCCGTCCAGCACTAAGCCCGCCACAGAACATCGTGGCGGGCGACCTGTTTATCTTTATCCTCAGCTTGCGCATTCTTCCCTCCCCGTGCTACCCTTACGGGCACAGATGGAGGCACTCGTATCGGCACTGCCGTACGCAGAAATAATCCTCTCTATACTCCTCATAGGCGGCATCGTGCTCCAACAGCGCGGCGCAACCCTCGGCGGAGCGTTCGGAGGTGATAATTTCGCGTCAACCTTTTATAAGCGCAGAGGCGCCGAGAAGTTTTTGTTTACCGCGACTATCGTTATCGCGCTACTACTCGTGCTCGCCGCGATCGCGAACTTTCTTCTGTCAGGGATATGACCCTCTTCCGCTCCGCTTCGGCGAGGCGAGCCCTCTTTGATAGTGTGCGCGAGCGTTTCGCTCCCTGGCGGGAGCGGCTTATGCAGACATATCGCATCGACACGCTCGATCGGCTCGAGACGCGCATCGGGACGCTCTCGCCCAGTGATCGTGCAATTTTTTATATTCTCGCATTTCTCGTGTGTGCCGCCTCCCTTGCCGGTTTGTATGCGCTCGAACAATCGGTGCTTGTCACTCAACCATCCTATGGGGGCAGCTTGGTCGAGGGCGAAGTCGGCAGTCCGCGATTTATTAATCCTCTCCTTGCCATCACGAATGCCGATCGCGATCTGACCACGCTCACCTATGCAGGCCTCATGGGACTCTCGGGAACGGGAGATCTTGTACCAGTGCTTGCCGACAGTTATGAGGTATCGCCTGATGGCAAGACGTATACCTTTATATTGCGTAAGGATGCGAAATTCTCTGACGGTACGCCGGTCACCTCCTCTGACGTCGCTTTCACGATCGAGCGGGCACAGGATCCCGCGCTGAAGAGTCCTGAATTGGCCAATTGGTCTGGCGTTCGTGTCGCGGCGATTGATCAACGCACCGTGCGTTTTACGCTCGCGAAACCCTATGCACCTTTCCTCGGTCTCACGACGCTCGGTATCCTCCCTTCGCACCTCTGGCAGAACATTTCGAGTGAAGAATTCCCCTTCTCAAATCTCCAAACGAACCCTATCGGCGCTGGGCCATTTAAGGTCCAAGATGTCTCGCGCGATGCGTCCGGACTGATCGAGAGCATGTCGCTCGTCCAGAATCAGCAGTACGCTCTCGGCCGGCCGTATCTCGACAGCATTCGTTTCGAATTTTATCCCCGCACCGAAGATGTCGCGAGCGCGCTTAGTAGCGGGGCGATCGAGAGCGCTTATGATATTTCGAGCCCAGAAGCACTCACGGCTCCGTATGCTCGCGTCTTCGGCGTATTCTGGAACCAAAATGAGAAGCAGGTGTATACGCGCGCGGAAGTGAGGAAGGCCCTCTCGCTCGCCATCGATCGAGAGAGCATCGTTTCTGCGGCACTCGGCGGCTATGCGACGCCCATCATGGGTCCTGTCCCCCCAGACGGGAAAATCACTCAAGTTCCCGTTCCTGCAACAGAAAACCCAACCATTTCTGCTGCACGCTTGCTCACCGACGCGGGGTGGGTCTATGACGGTGAATCGCGCCTGTGGAAGAATGTCGCGGCGAAGCAGACGCTCGATGCCATCACCATCCGTACTTCAAATGTCCCTGAATTGAAAAGCGTTGCGAGTTTTGTGCAAGAGCATTGGGAGCGACTCGGCATTCCCGTAAGCGTTGAGCTCTATGAACCGGGCGATCTCTCACAGAACATTATCCGTCCGCGCAAATATGAAGCGCTTCTCTACGGCATGGTCATCGACCGCAACCAGGATCTTTACGCGTTCTGGGATTCGCAGGAGAGAAACGATCCGGGCCTTAACATCGCCCTGTATGCGAACAAAACGGTCGATGACCTCCTTGAGGACGCCCGTAGCAATACCGACCCAGAGGTGCGCCAGAGCGACTTGCAAAAAATCGAGAACATCGTCGCCGCAGACTACCCCGCCGCATTTATTTACGCGCCTGATTTCATCTATGCGGTGCCGAGTGACCTGAAGGGTGTCGAGCTTCCGCAAATCGTCACGCCGGCTGATCGCTTCGCGACGGTCGCGTTCTGGTATCGCGTCACCGACGCGGTCTGGCCGTTTCTCGCAAGCAAAAAATAACGGGAGCAAAAAATTATTTACGTACTGTCAACTATCAATCAGTAACCTATAACCTTATATCTATGAACCCAGCACCAGCACCAGCTCCAAGTCCTGTTCGATCGAGACCGCGCGAGGATCAACCGCGCCCGAGTCGCGGCCCGCGGCGTTTCGAACACCGAGGTCGTTCCGGCGGGCGCGGCGGACCGCGCCCCGGCGGCGCCACGCGCCATATCCAGCGCATCCTGCGCCGCCCGACCGCGCTTTCCACGCGTGTGTCTCGCGCAGCCGATTACTACCCCGAGCCGGCAGGTCCGACAACTGTCCGCATCATTCCGCTTGGCGGCGTCGAGGAGGTCGGCCGTAACATGATCGCCGTTGAAGTCGGCGCGACTGGCGACATCATCGTCTTTGACGCAGGCTTCCAGTTCGTCTCTGAGGACACATCTCCCGGCGTCGATTACATCCTCCCTAATACCAAATATCTCGAGAAAAATGCGCCTCGCGTGAAGGGCGTCATCATCACCCACGGCCACCTCGACCATATCGGCGGCATACCATTCGTCATGTCGCGCTTCGGCACACCGCCTATCTACACACAGAACCTGACCTCAATCATGATCCAACGGCGGCAGGAAGAATATCCGGACGTGCCGAAACCGGAAATGATCGAGGTTGAGGTCGGCCAGACCGTGACGATCGGTTCTACGCGCGTGAAGTTCTTCCCGGTCACGCACTCTATCCCCTCTTCCATGGGCGTCTCGGTAGAGACGCCGCAGGGTCACGTTGTCATCACGGGCGACCTGAAGCTCGACCACAACGACGGAATTCCTTCCGAGCGCGAGCAGAAGACCTGGGGCGAGATAGGGAAAGATAAAAACATTTTCTTTATCGCCGATTCGACCAATGCCGAGAAGGACGGGTTCTCTATCCCCGAGAAGCGCGTCAATCAGACGCTCGAAGACATCATCAAGACGGTCTCCGGCCGTCTCATTATCGGCACGTTTGCGTCTCAATTCGAACGCATGGTTCACATTATTGAGATTGCCGAGAAATATGGAAAAAAGATAGTCACGGAGGGCCGTTCGATAAAGACGAACCTCGAGATTGCGGAAAAAACGGGACTCTTGAAAATAGATAAGGGTACGCTCATACCTGCGCAAGATATCGGCAACTATCCCCCTGATAAAATCGTCATTCTATCGACGGGCGCCCAAGGAGAAGAGTTCGCCGCCCTGATGCGCATTGCGACCAAGCAGCACAAGTACATCACGCTCTCAGAGCGCGACACCATTGTGTTGTCGTCGTCAGTCATTCCGGGCAATGAGATCGCGGTACAGAAGCTGAAGGACAATCTCTACCGCCACGGAGTGACGCTCATTCACTACCGTTCCTCGGACGTCCACTCGACTGGCCACGGCAACACTGGTGAGCTCGTCTGGATTAATAAGCAAGTGGGCGCGAAGTTCTTCATGCCGGGCTACGGATATTATTCGATGCTCTGTTGCCACGCCAAAGCGGTCGAGCAGTCGGGCTTCCCGAAAGCAAATATCATCATTCCTGACAATGGCACCGTTATCGACATCGAGAACGGCGACACGATGAATGTGCACAAGCAGAAAGTCCCCTCGGCACCGATGGTCGTCGATGGATTCACTATCGGCGACATTCAAGAAGTGGTGATCCGCGATCGCCAGTCGCTCGCCAAGGACGGCATGTTCGTCATCATTGCGAGCGTGAACCTGAAGACTGGAAAGCTCCGCAAGTCGCCCGACATCATCAGCCGCGGCTTCATCTATCTGCGCGAATCGCAGAACCTCTTGAACGAGGCGCGCATTCTCATCAAAAAGACTGTTGAGGATTCAACACATAACATGAATCCGATTGATCTCGACTATGTGAAAAATAATCTGACCGATGTCATCGCCGGATTCCTCTTCACCCGCACCAACAAGGCCCCGATGGTTATTCCAGTATTGATAGGGATGTGATAGTAGTGAACAAACAGCAGTCGCAGTGAGCAGCTATATAGAAAGGGCCCCGCGCGACGCGCGGAACCCGTTTTGCGGATCTCCAAACACTACTGCTCGGGCAGAGGAAAAATCCTCTGCATCCGGCCGTCCCCGTTGATCTGGAACACGTCATACATTCCCGATCGGGGCACCGATGGCGCGCAGGCCTTGAACTGCTCCATCAAAGAAGCATGACCAACGTCTACCATGTGTTCTCCTTGGGTTTTCTCACCTCTCTCCATTTTTGGACCCTCCTGCTTGTAACATATAAGTTATCCGCTAATCCGCAAGCGAATATACACCGCGTCGAATCTTGACGAGATTCTCCGACACAAGATCTTCGAGAGCGCCATTCGTCTGCATACAACGATCGGGCCCGAGAAGATTCGTTAAATGCACTGCGGTAGATTCTTTTGTTGAGAGGACACGAAGGATCGCGCCGCGTGCTTCACGCGAGGAGCCAGCAAAGGCAGACTGCTTGGCGTAGTGTTTGCTCTTTGTATTCAATTTGATTCCTGAGCGCTTTAAGTACGCGCCATAGTCCATGAGTGCGCTGTACCATTCGCGGCTCTTTCCTTTTGGCAGTACCGCCGTGAGGATCTTCTCGATTTCCTTGTCAGAAACTTTTCTTCGTTTTTGAAAAAAATGGTGCGTAATGACTGTGCGAATGTTTGTTTCTATGAAAATCACGTCTTGATTGAACGCAAACGCCGCCACGGCGCGCGCCGTGTACGGCCCTACTCCCGACAGCTCCTCCAACTTTTTTATGAGGTTCAACCTTGTACCAGATAACGTCGTATGTACGAGCTGCTGCGTGGCCTCTCGTAGAAGCTTCGCCCGACGGTTGTAGCCGAGCCCTTGCCACGCTTTGAGCACGTCAGACAATGACGCCTGTGCAAGCCGTCTCGCCGTCGGAAATTTCTTGATAAATGCTTTGTAAAACGGAATTACCCTTTCTACCTGCGTTTGCTGGAGCATCACTTCTGAAACTAGTATGCGATAGAGGTCATGCGTTTGGCGCCACGGCAGATCATGCCGCCCGTGTTTCCGACAATGCGCCCAGATGATTTTCTTAAAGCTCGTATATGACATCCTTGCGCTCCACCACGATTTTCCATCTGCGACGTTTTGCGTGCTTGTAGAGCTTCGCATTCGGGTTAAACGCGATGGGGCTCGTCACCATTTCGAGCATCGGGATATCGCCCTCGGTATCGCCGACGCCAACTGAATTCTCGAGCGTCAAATTCTCTTTCCGCACCGCCCGTTGCAGCACGGCAGCCTTATTGAATATCAGGTCCTTGTCTTCGATCTCGCCCGTGAATTTATCCGATGGTCCGGTCGTGTAGAAGGTCCCATACACTTTATCGAATCCGCTTTCAAATCCGAATCCATCGACAATAAATCGAGGCGAATGCGACACGGCGAGCAGAAAGTAATCTTTTTTCTTCAGTTCTTTCACGAGATCCCGCGTGTAGCGATAGACTCGGTCCTTACGTTCCTCGATAAGCTCGCCGGCAATGTATGACACCTCATCAAATGGCAAGCCCTTTATGCGCTTGCCGAAAGTGTCAACGACCGCACCGATGTACGACTCGTAGTCCCCTTTACGATCAAGCCAACGACTCTGTTCTTCTCGATATTCCTCCCGCGTGTCCGCTGGCATGAGCCCCCTCTCCACGAGGCGATCGACGAGATCGATAAGAAGCGACGAGCGGAAGACGGTTCCGTCGATATCGAATACGGCTACAGGTCTCTGCATGGTTCTATCCTATCCTATTTCGCCTTCGGCCACCGCAGCGCGGCGGGTGGCCAGAGTTTGGTCAGCGAATGCTGGGAGCAGTCGTGCGGACGGGCCGGGCAGACATACCGGCCATAGAGTACGAGGCCGTTGTTTACATATTTCCAATCTTTTTTTGGAATAAGCGCCTCGAGATCTTTGGAAATCTTCGTGAGATCGCTCTGGTCCGTGAGGTCGAAGCGCTTCGCGAACCGCTTCACGTGTGTATCGGTCGCTATGCCTTCCCACACATCGTAGACTTCGCCGAGGATCACATGTGCGGTCTTGTAGCCGATGCCGGGCAGCTCGACAAGCTCGGTCTCAGTTCGCGGGACGATACCGCCATATTTCTCCTCTATCGCTCGCGCCGCGCCAATGATCGCTTTCGCCTTGTTCCGGAAGAATGGAATCGACGATATTTCATTAGTAAAGGTCGTGAGATCTGCGTCCGCAAAATCCTTCGTGGTTATATATTTCTTGAAAAGTGGGGTCGTTAATTTATTTACCGCCTTGTCCGTACATTGTGCGGAGAGAATGACGGCAGCCACAAATTGGAACGGTGTAATATGTTCCAGCTCGCTCTTTGGCACCGGGTATTCCTTTTTCAAATACGCAACGATTTTTTGGGCGCGCGCGGCGCGCTCTCCGGACACCGCAGACGTCACGGCAGAAGAGCTGCAGGTTCCTCTTGCGGGAAAGCGAAGTGGAAGAAAAGAAGCAAGAGAGCACCGGCAGTGAATGCACTAAGGAACAATACGACGAGCCAGCCAATGACTGGGACAAGCGCAATAAGGGAGAGCGCAAGCATGCCGAGAACGCCATCATGCCAGAGTATTTCATCGCGCTTCACGAAGCGGCGAACAAACATCGTTCCGAGAAGAATGCCCGCATATACAAATGCAAGAGCGACGAGGAGCGCATACGCGACAAAGAGCAAGAGCGCAACGCCGACGCCGACAAAGGTGAGCGCGAGCAGGACAAATAAGATCGGCATCGCGACGAGAGTCGCGAATCCGAGCAGCGCCGTGAGGAAAATGCTGCGCACGCGCCCCGTATACACCCGTTCCGTGACGGCGCGTGCGAGATCGGGGAAGAGGCCTGCAAGTAGCCCCGCGAGAATAAGCGCACCGAGTATACGAATCAAGAGAAAAACGCCGACGCTCGCAAAGGCAAGAATGCGCGACGTGCCGGCATCTGGAAGATAAGACGCATTGATGTATTCTGTCCCACCCGCGATCATCGCGGATGACGGAATTTGCGCCGTCTCAGGTGCCTCGTAGGAGAGTTTCCCTCTGATCACCGTGCCTTCCGCGAGTTCGATCGAGCCTCCCGCCACAATCGAAACGTCACCTGAGAACTCGCCCGAAAGAAAGACATCGTTACTGTAAACGGTAACCGGGCCGCGCGCGCCATTCGACACCGATGCATTTACTGCAGTGATAAAGACGCTCCCGTCCGCACGACCGTCGTCATTCACTGAGTATCCGACGGCAACAAGATCACCCGCGACCGGTTCTACAATGGTGATTTTGGCGCCGATTACTCTCAAGTCGCCTGCAATCGGTGCCCGAACACGGATCGACCCGCCGAGGAGGAGTCCGTCGCCCGCGACTGGTCCTGCGGCAACAATAGATCCGCCAACGGCTGAAAGATCCCCTGCTGTCGGCGCGGTCACCACGACGGAAACACCCGCCGTATATGCATTCCCGGGCGCAGAACTCGACGCGAGGAGTGAATGCGCGGCTGAGAACGATGCTGGAGCCTCTTGTGTCGCAGTCGGGTTCGCTGCGAATACGCTCGCCGGCATGAGAAGCGAGATGAGAATCGAGAAAAGGATGCGTTCCATAAATTATGTCGTCGCGAGGTTATTTTGTAACGGATTTTTTCGTAGCGGCTCGATGAAACTGGCCAAGACGAGCACCAGTATCGTTATAGACGCCGAGACCAGGCAGTAGATACAGAGTGCGTTAATAAGGAACACCTGGGTGTATACGGAATAGAGCGATGTGACAATACCGATAACCGCGAGCACTTGGAGCCCTCTACGTAATGATTGATTAAAAAGGGCGATCTCAAACGCGGCGACAACAAATAGGACCGTGTAGAAAATAAGCCCGAGGTCGGCGAGCGGTACGCCGAGAAACTGCGAATACGCGCTCGAGACGACTACGTTGCATCCCGTGAGGGACTCAATGTTGCAGAGAAGCGGGAGACCAGTTGTTTCGTGCTGCGCAAGATAGGCGGAATCCGCTATCCCGAAGAAAGCGAGTACCAATATGAGCACAACGCCCGCGCGTTTCATATCGCCTAGAATACGCGCATGATCAGGTATACGCAAATGTCACTTCCCGTAGACTCCAGCAATAAACACGACGGCGCCGGCGATGACATGGAACCAATTGTATTCGCCGTTCGTGTGGAAAATGCCGAGCAGCGTCCCGCCGAGTGACGGAACCGTTGCGAGTCCTATGGCCCCGAGCAGAAACAGAGCGACGCCGACGATTTTGAGCCAGAGCAAATAATTCTCACTCGACCAATAAGCGACCGCAAGAAGAATCACACCAATAATGACGTGAATAAGATTATGTACCGTATCGGAGGCAAATAATGCGTTCTCGCCGATAAGAGGGTTTGATACGAACCCAAGTAATCCGAGCAACAGGAAAATCACACCAACTAACAGCACCGGTCGTTTTGCCATCGCTCTATCATACGCCGATTTAGTCTCGGTGAAGGGGCTGTTTCGCACGCCTGTGCACAAATCTGCTAGACTAAAACTGCGTATATGTTCCCTCCCCCATTTCTTATCCATCTCATTGACGGTGCGATAGGCAGCTCGGTGCTCTTATCGCTGGCGATCATACTTGGTACGTTTGTCCTCGAAGACCCCACGGTCGTGATTGTTGGAGTTCTTGCGTCTGACGGTGTTATATCGCTCCCTCTCGCGATTGTCTCTCTGTACACGGGCGTGATTCTCGGCGATATTGTTTTTTATTACATTGGCTGGCTCGCGAGCACACATCCGAAGCTCCACCAGTATGTTGACCATGATTATGTAGCGACATTCCGCGCGTGGCTCGAGAGTCGCTACGTTTTAACTATTTTTTCGGCACGCTTCATACCTGGGTCGCGTTTCCCGACCTATGCGGCAAGCGGCTTCCTCCGATCGCCGTTCTCTACATTCGTTCTTACGGCTATTGTCGCGACATCGATCTGGACGACTGTTCTCTTTTTCATCTCGTATTGGTTTGGCAGCGTCACGGGTGAGTGGTTCGCGAAGGAACGGTGGATCATCGCAATCGTCTTCATCCTTGTCCTGTTTCTTGTGGCCCGATATAACCTCCTCCGACTGCGTAAGGTGAAGCAGAAAGGCACTGATATACTGGGCGCATGAAATCAAGACCGACGCGCGCCCTCGGGGCGCTCGCACTTATCATTGTTGCGGGCATCACCGGCTATAGTGCCGGCAGTTCCGGCTCGGCGAGCGCGAGTGCACCGAGCATCCCTGCGATCACCGTCACTGCACCACCCGCCAGTTCGATTCGCGTCATCTACAGTCTCGACAAGAAACAAAACGACCGGGAAATCATTGCCCTCATCGACGACGCGAAGACGTATGTGTATTTCGCCATTTATACATTTACGCTCCCGAATATTGCCGACGCGCTCGTCGATGCTAAGAAACGCGGCGTCGACGTGCGGGGCATCGTCGATTCCGAGCAGAGCAGCAACAGTTACGGAGCGCCGATCACCGCGAAGTTGCTTGCTGCCGGCATCCCACTCGTGACTGAGAAGCATGCGAGCGGCAATGGCATCATGCACATCAAAGCACTCGTTACCGACTCAGCGTATGCAATCGGCAGTTACAACTGGACGAAATCCGCGTCAACAATAAACGATGAAATTCTCGAGATAGGCACCGACGAAACGCTTCGACAAACGTATGAGAATATTCTGAAAAAATTATTGGACGCCTACGCGGGCAACAACGCGGCCGCGGGAGCGGCCGCGCCCATTTCTATCGGCACCATCGACTACACCGAAGCGTCGAACTACATCGGAAAATATGCGAGCGTGCGCGGCACGCTCGTGAAGACATATACATCGAAGACAAATACCGTCTTCCTCGACTTCTGCAGTAATTACAAAGCGTGCCCCTTTGCCGCCGTCATTTTCGCAGACGACGTAAAGAAGTTTGATGCCTTGCAGAGTTATGAGGGGAGAACCATCACGTTGACCGGTAAAATCTCCTCATACGACGGTCGCGCCGAAATCATCCTCTCCGACCCCAGCCAAATTTCCGAATAGTTGTGTCACTGCCTCTTTCCGTGCTATATTTACAGTACTTCCAGTGGCTACCGACCGAATGCACATAAATAACGAGATTCGCGCGCAAGAATTGCGTGTCATTGGCGCACAAGGAGAGAACCTCGGCGTCCTCTCGCTCGCTGATGCTCTGGCCGCCGCGAAGGTCGCTGAGCTCGATTTGATCGAGATTTCGCCCTCAGCAGTCCCACCAGTTGCGAAGATCATGGATTATGGTAAATTCGAATACGAGCGCAGCAAGAAGGAGAAAGTAGCGAAGGCCAAGGTAAAAATATCGGAAACCAAGGAGGTCCAGATCAAGGTGGGCACCGGCGACAACGATATGATGCTGAAGGCCAAAAAGGCCGCTGAGTGGCTCGCCGAGGGTCACCGGGTCCGCGCCGAGCTCTTCCTGAAGGGCCGCTATAAGGGCATGAGCGAGGAATTCCTGAAGGAGCGCCTTCAGAAGTTCCTTCTACGCATTCCGTATGCTTATAAGATCGCGGAACCGATTGCGCGGAGCCCAAAGGGCTTCGCTGGCGTCATCGAGCGCGACCTCGCCGCTCAAGCGAAACGAGAGTCGCGTAAAGCCGAGGACGGCCACGCGATTGAGAAAGCAAAACCAACTACATGAAAACAAACAAATCTTATACAAAGCGAATACGCGTAACCCGCAACGGGAAGCTCATGGCGCGTAAGCCCGGCCAGAACCATTTCAATGCGAAGCAGAGCGGGTCGCAGCGCAGCGCAAAGCGCCGCCAGGTCTCGATGACTTTGACTGCGAAGGTTCGCCGACGCTTCCTCCCGAGCTCGGGTGCGAAATAATTTGCATTCACTAAACCCTATTACCTAAGACCTGTAACCTATTTCTTATGGCACGAACGAAAGGAGGACTGAGCGCGCATAAACGCCGCACAAATATATTGAAGCGAGCGAAAGGGTTTCGCCACGGCCGCTCGACCAAGATTAGGCAAGCACATGAAGGTCTTATGCGCGCCGGCCGCTACGCCTTCGCCCATCGCCGCGATAAGAAGGGCGACTTCCGCCAGCTCTGGATCGTCCGTTTGAATGCTGCTGTTCGAGAAAATGGGCACCAGTCCTACAGCACCTTCATCAATAAATTGAAGAAGGGCGGCATCGCTCTCGACCGTAAAGTCCTCGCCACCTTCGCCACCGAACACCCTGAAATCTTCGCCCGCATCTCGAAGAAGGTAGTCTAACTCATTGGGCGATACGCCCAGGAAGGGCGCCACTGCGGTCTTTTTTTTGATGTATTGACTTCGGATACGGATGTGCGATCATCAAACGCAGGAGGTCCCGATGACACAACAAGAAGCTCTCGTAAAGCTAGGCCGTCTCAATCCGAAAGAGGCGGCGGTCGTACGCGAATACTATCAGGTTGAGGGCGATAATCGGGCAGCGTTCGTCCTCAACTCTGAGCAGCGCAGGCAGACATTGCAGCGCGCTTTCCGCAAGCTCGCCGCCAAATAAGTCCCTCAATGGGTCGCCCCGTGGCGGCCCATTACCTTTTAATACATGTCGCAGAATCTTTCGTGACTCCCCACGTTTGGCCTTGTTCGGGAACGATAGCACGGCCATTGAGACGGTTATTGTTTAACAAGCTCAACAATTGTCTTTTGTATACGAAGTAGCTCGGTTGGGTTAGCAATTTCGAAGAAGTAATCGAAATCGTTTTTGTTTGGCGCTTGAAAACGCATTCGTTGATTTATTACAAGATCCTTAAAATCTTTTGACACCCTTAAGACTTTGATATCACGCTCAGATTTCTCGACCCTCTCGAGAAGAATCTCTTCAGGATAATTAAAATACACTCCAATCGTTTTGTGCCTGTATTTCTTAATTATATCGAGCACGTCTTTGCGACCTTTCTCATACATATTCGAATTACTCATCACAATGTTGAAGTCTTGTTCGAGTGCAAATGTGAGGATGGTGCGGAACATAAGGAATTTAAGAGACGGTGACGAAAATCCTCCTGAATGGTCCATATCAAGCGCGTGTAAGTTTGGAAAAGTCGCGCGAAGAAAGAGCGCAATAGGATCTGTCTCAAGAATGACACCATTTGGTATTTCCGAAATTATTTCATTAGCAAAAGTACTTTTGCCCGAATGGGTTTTCCCTATGGTAAGAAGTACGTAGCGATTCATATGTGATTTTGAAAATTTATACCTTCTTCACCGAGTCCTTCGTAACTTCCCACGTCTGGCCAGACTCAGGCACGATGGCGTTGCCACCGAGGTAGTCGTGGATGCGCTGGGCGAGGAAGCGCTCGGTAGCTGGTTCGCCCATCGCGACGAAGATGGTCTTCAACCGTAAGGCGTCGCCTTGCGGTTTTAAGGCTGCTTCCACAAACTTGAGGAGTTCATCGCGATCGGCATGCGCGGACCAGCCATCGAGTTTTTCTATTTTTGCTCTGATTGGTATGTCACTGCCGTTCAGATGCACGCTTGATACTCCCTCGACGAGGCGACGCCCGGGTGTGCCCGGCGCCTGATACCCGACTATAAAGAGCGTCGTAGTCGGGTCTGGCAGGTAGCGAGCCTCCCAGCGGCCTATGCGACCGCCATGACTCATGCCCGCGCCCGCGATGATGATCTTTGGACCGGTCACTTTCTCAATTTCAGCTGATTCCTCGGGCGATTTCGTTTTGCGAAGAAACGGGAATTCGAAAATGCTTTTTTCTCTTTTCATTTCCTCCTCGGTTTCCGGTTTGAAATAGGTACTCCCCCACCTCTCGTACACTGCCGTCACTTTAATAGCGAGCGGCGAGTCGAGAAAGACGGGAATCTTTGGCAATTCACCGACCGAGAAGAAGTTCGAGAGTTCATAGAGCATAAGCTGCGTGCGTTCGAGCGAGAACGCGGGGATGAGAATCGTGCCATCTCTCTCTATCGCGCGCTTAAGCGCGGTGCGCAATGTTTGCACGCGTTTCGTCTGAGACGGATGCACCCTATTTCCATAGACGCTCTCCATCATGAGCGCGTCGGCATCATCAACTTTTTCCCAGTCGGGTAAAAGCGGCGAGGGAGAATTGCCGATGTCGCCGGTAAGCACAATCACGGTACCGTCATCGGCTGTAATTCGAACGCTTGCCGAGCCAAGAATATGTCCCGTATTTCGTAAATAGACAGACAGTCCTTTGGCTATTTCTTTTTCGACATGGTAGTCGAGCGTCTCGACCAGCGAGAACGCCGTTTCAACATCGCTCGTCTCGTACAAGGGCTCAGTGCCACGTCGCCGCGCTTCCTCGGCAAGAATCCCTACCGAGTCGAGGAGAATAAGCACTGCGAGGTCGCGCGTCGGCGACGTCATGTATATCTTCCCGCGGAAGCCGTCTTTGACGAGCTTCGGGATCCGACCAACATGGTCAAGATGCGCATGTGTAACTACCAATGCGTCAATCGTCTGCACATCGTACGGAAACGGCCCGTACATTTCTCCTGCCACGAAGTCTGCACCCTGCTCCATACCGCAATCGACGAGGATTTTGCCTTTCTCACCTTCAACGAGGAAATTGGAACCGGTTACTTTCCCAGCCCCACCATAGAATGAGAGCTTCATCTGCTTATAATACACTGCCCTCTACGCTCCTCCTTCGCGAAAGGCTACAAAGGACACAGCAAGGCTTCGTTAGGGCGCGAAAAATCCCGTTCGATAAACGAACGGGATTTTTCGCGGAGTCATTCCATAGAGCAACTTTATCTTGCTAGGTGGGTGCTCTATCGTGCATTTCTCGGAATCCGCCAGCTGGCGGACTCAAACCAAAATGCGTGAATCGCGAGCTCCCGAAAATACGGCAAGTTGCGTAAAAAAGGAACGACTCCTTGAGCCATTATACTCCCCTTGTCTGAAGGATGTGTGGAGAACTCGAAAATCCCGCGCAGTATCGCGCTTCTACGCTAGTCGCAATGGCGCTTATAGCTATGCATTTCCTTATGTCCGAACCAGTGCTCTATTTCATGCGTGGCCTCTTCGGGTGTTTCGGACGCATGCAGAATATTGGCAACCGCACGCTTCTCCGCGTTTGCCACCGCAGGCGAATCGTTCGAGAAATCGCCACGGATTGTGCCCATATCAGCAACGTAGGGCAAGGTTGGCCCGCAAATCTTACGCACCATGTCAACGGCATGCGTCCCCTCAATCACCATTTTCACGAGCGGTGCCGACATCATGTAGTCGATAAGCCACTTGCGGATTTCGGGGCCTATTTTTTCTGGATCTGCGGTGCCGAAATCCTCCAACGGATCGAATTGGTACTTCTCATACGTCGCAAGCGTCTTCCCGCCGAGTCGCTTGATCCAAGCCGGATCCTTCGGATAGTGATTGTCAATTTCTTCAAGCGTTGGTTGGAACATCTCGAGCGCGACAACTTTCAGATCGCGCTGTTCAAATCGCTTGATGACTTCACCGATTAAACCTTTCTTCACGCCATCCGGCTTGATCATCACATACGTTCTCTCTTGTTTTGGATTTCTATTGGCCATAGTTTAACCCTCCATCCGCCTCAGCCAGCCGGCGGATGGCGGAGGCGGACCTGCTTAGCTATTATGCGGTAATGATACGCGCTCCCTCCTTTTCTATCAAGATGGTGTGCTCGAAGTGTGCAGAGCGAGAACCGTCCTTGGTTCGATACGTATAGCCATCGGGAGCGAGCGCCACTGACGCTTTCCCTTCACTCGTGATGGGCTCAAGTGCGAGCACCATTCCTTCTACCAGTTCGGGACCCTCGCCCGCGCGGCCGAAGTTTGGGATAAATGGTTCTTCGTGCACTGAGTCGCCGACGCCATGCCCGCCGAGCGCTTTCACCACCGAGAATCCTTCTCGCTCGATCTCTTCTTGAATTGCGTGTGAGATATCGCCCACGTGATTGCCCGGCATCGCTTCCGCGATGCCCGCCGCGAGCGCGGCCTCTGTTGCCCGCAGCAGTTTCTTCGTCGCTTCGCTCGTCTTCCCGACCGCCACCGTTATCGCAGCATCAACAACGGCACCGTTATGGGTGAGACCGAGATCCAGACCCACGATATCTCCGTCTTTCAAAATCTTGATAAATTCGTTCGGAATGCCATGCACGATTTCTTCATTTATCGAGACACAGAGCGTAGCTGGATACGGGCGCATCGCTCCTTCGGGTTGATAGCCGAGGAAAGATGGCTCATCGCCATTTTCACGGATGAGTTGCTCTGCCAGGTCGTCGAGTTCTTCAGTGGTGGCTCCTGGCACGACTTTTGCGCGGAGCGCTGTGAGCACTGCCACGAGACACTTGCCTCCTTCGATTAGATTCGCCCGCGTCTTCTCATCTCGAACAATCATTCGATATGGAGCGCCGCGAGGATATCCTCCGCGATTTTCTCCGGCGACTGTTCACCATTCACCTCGGTGAGTACCCCCGCAATTCGAAAGATCTCGATCGCGGGTTCCGTGTATTCGTAATACTCCTTGAAACGTCTCTCGACGGCATGGTCGTCGACACGACCGGACACTTTGCTTCGCTCTGCAAGACGTTTCTGTGCGGCGTCGTCTGAGACGGCGAGATGAATGATAGAAAATGGCCGCGCAAGCCATCGGAGAGAGTCGACGATGAGTTCTGCCTCCGGCACCTTGCGATTAAACCCGTCAAAAATGGCGCCCTCGTTCTCGGGTATCGAGAAAAGCGCCTGTAAATAGAGATACATCGCGAGCCAGTGCGGCATGAGGAGCCCGGCTTCCATCTCTGTCTTCACCTTTCGCAGAACGGGCGTATCCTCGGCAACAATCTTGCGGAAGATATCGCCTGCAGCAAATATCGACCATCCGGTCTTCTCGGCGAGCAACTTCGTCTGTGTGCCCTTCCCGCTCCCCGGCTTCCCGACAAAAAAAATAATGAGTGGCTCCATACACGTAAGTTTAGCATCCTGCACTCAAAATATTAATACTCTCGGAGGGAAACCTGTGCATCGATTTTCTGTGCGAGGTCGAGCGCGACCTGTACCGCGATGAGAAGTGCGGTGCCGCCGAGGACGAGTGTTGTGATGCCCGTCAGCCCTTGGATGATTGACGGCGCTACGGCGAGGAGACCTAGGAATACAGCACCGGGCAATGTGACGCGATTAACGACATTGTTAATGTACTCCTCTGTTTCGCGGCCGGGGCGCACACCGGGGACAAAGGCCCCCGTCTTCTGGAGATTCTCAGCAACACGATGGGGTTCGAACGTGACAGCGGTGTAGAAATAGGTGAAGATCACGACGAGAACGAAATATACGGCCCCATATTCCCACGGGTTAGATAGAAAAGATGTGTACCAAAGCGCGGCGCCGGAAGCAATGGAGATCTTGAACGCGGCGAGCATTGAAAGCGCCATTTGCGGCAACAAGAGGAGTGAGAGCGCGAAAATAATCGGAATAACACCAGCCTGCAGGAGGCGAATCGGGAGATATGTCGCGGCTCCATGCGACATCGCTGCTCCACGCACCGCGCGCGCATACGCGATCGGGATTGAACGTTCAGCGTCTGAGACAACAACCACCGCATAGATCATTGCCACAGCGAGAACGGTGAACGCGAGATACGCCGGAATATTCGCCGCGGACCCGGCGAATATTGCCTGAGAAATGCTTGCGGGAACGCCGGCAAGGATGCCGGCAAGGATGATGAGCGACACTCCGTTGCCTATGCCGAATTCCGTTACGAGCTCGCCGATCCACATGAGGAGCACGGAGCCGGCTGTGACGAGGCAAATATTGGCGACAAATGCAACGGAACCAAGGTGCGCGATGACTCCCTGATTTTCGAGAAGAATAAGAAACCCGACCGACTGCAGTACTGCGATAGGGATCGTGAGAAGACGGCTCCATTGGATAAATTTCGCGCGTCCGGCCTCGCCTTCTTCAGAATAGGCCTCCTTCACCTGGGGCAGGATGATGGTACCGAGCTGCATAATAATCGAGCCGGTGATAAAAGGTCCCACGCCGAGCATGACAATTGAGAGCTGCGAGAGCCCGCCGCCCGAAAAGATATTGAGGAGTCCGAAGAATTGATTCTGCGCGAAGAAAGATGCGAGAGCGATTTTATCAACGCCGGGGATTGGAACCGCAGCAAGAAAACGGAACAGAACGAGCATCCCCGCGAGAAAGAGAACGCGGCGCCGGATCTCGGCATCACCGAAAGCAAGCTTCACCTTGCGGATAAAGGTATCAAGCATTGTGTGTGTCGCCGACGATGCCAAATGCAGCGCGGGCCGATGTGGAGAGCACACAGTTGCGAACCGAGAGCTTCTTCGTGAACCCGCCAGCCGGCAGAACACCGAGAATCTTCACCGCAGGCGCACGGCCTTTAGAACGCCGCACCAGGCCTTTGGCGAGAAGCGATGCCGGCGAAACGATCTCGCCATCCTTATATGTTGCCTCAAGCATCGCGAGGTTTATCGACGTGTACACGATACGCTCGCGACGCACGGTGCGCGCGCGATTCTTGCCGTGGCCGCGAAGCTTCGGAATCTTCTTGATGAGATCGCGGACTTCGGGACGGATCTTGTGTCCCGCACGAGCGGTCTGCCCTTTACCGCCGCGGCCGCTCGTTTTCCCGCGCTTACCGCCGCGGCCGACCGGTTCGGGAGTGTGACGCTTCGTGCGGGCGGAAAATTGGTGAAGTTGCATATGAAAATATTAGCTCATTGGAGCGCCTACTCGACTCGTGGACAATTTCATCAGTGCGGCGACTGTTGCGCGCGCAATGGTGAGTTTATTCTTTGAACGAGAGTGTATCTTGGTGACGACATCCGTCACGCCGCCGAGATCGAGTACGGTGCGCATTGCTGAGCCAGCGACGAGGCCGCGGCCTTCCGATGGGAAAATCTCAACCAGTGAGGAAGCATACTTGGCACTGACCGCATGCGGAATCGAATTGCTCTTCGTGCGCGCAATGGTGAAGAGGTGTTTCTGTGCGTCCCGCGTCGCTTTTTCGATAGCAAGCGCAGTGTCGCCGCCTTTCCCGAGACCGACACCGACACGGCCCTTTCGATCACCGATAACGACGACCAGACTGAAGTTGAACCGGCGGCCACCGGCCATAACACGAGCAACACGCCGAACATCAATGGTGACTTGGTCGAACTCGCCGCGTTCGCGCGGAGCGCGAGTGCGCGGGCCGCGAGAGCGCAGGGAACCGCGGCTGCGTTCGTCGCGAGCGCGTGGCGCAGCCGCTTCGGGCGTGGTCCCTTCAACTGCAGGAGCGACAATCTCCGCCTCCGCTGCCTCCGGTATCACTTTTGATTCAATTGTCGTGTCCATAATAATTATTAGAAAGTGAGGCCTCCTTCACGTGCAGCATCGGCGAGCGTCTTCACCTGTCCGCCATATCGGTAACCACCGCGGTCGAAGACAGCTGACGTCACACCGAGTGCTGTTGCCTTTTTTGCAATCGCTTCACCTACCGCTTTTGCTTGCGCAGATGCGGTTCCTTTAAACTCTCGACCATGTGCCGCTGCAACAGTTTTTCCTGCCGTGTCATCTATGAGCTGTACTGAAATAAATCGATTGCTGCGATACACCGCGAGGCGCGGACGTGTCGCCGTGCCCTCTATACGCGCGCGGACGCGCGCGTGACGGCGTATGCGGAGTTCATTCTTCGTTTTTGGTCCGTGGTTCATACGATTTTATACGGCTTTCTTGCCCTGCTTGCGGCGAATAACTTCACCGGCGTAGCGGATACCTTTTCCAAGGTATGGCTCCGGCGGCTTCACGCGCCGAACATTCGCAGCGAACTGACCGACCGCTTCTTTATCCGGACTCGTGAGCGTAAGCGTATTTTTCTCCACGGTAGCGGTCACCCCTTCAGGAAGGCTGAGCGGGACCGTATGGGAAAATCCAACGGTGAGGATAAGTTCCTTCCCCTTGATCTCCATACGATAGCCGACTCCCTCGAGAATGAGCTTCTCCGTAAACGGGGTTTCGACACCGCCGACCATGTTTCGCACATGTGAAGCAAATGTGCCGGTAAGTGCCTTCGCAAGGCGCGAAGTATCCTTCGGCGTTACCATCACTCCCGCATCGTCAACGGTAATACTGATCGATGGATGCACACGCTTAGTGAGCGTGCCCTTCGATCCTTTCACCGAGAGCACGCCTCCGGCAACGGTAACGGTAGCTTTGCCCACGGCTATTGGTTTTTTTGCGAGACGTGACATAGATTATTTATGGCGAGCGCAGTCAAACTACCAAATTTCAAACAGCTCCTCGCCTCCAACGCGATTCTTGCGCACCTCTGCATCGGAGAGAATACCCGTTGACGTTGAAATGAGGCGTGCGCCTGTGCCTCCCTTCACGCAGTGCACCGCGGTATGCGGCGCGTAGAGCCGTCGACCCGGCTTGCTGATGCGCTTCACGCCGCGCAAGCGCGTGCGACCCTGTTCGTCGCACGCGAGTGTCACAGCGAGTTCCTTTTTAATCGCGTGACTGTCTTCGGTTTTACGCGACTCTTTTGTATCGACAGTGGCTATGAACCCGAGCTCTTTCAATTTCTTCGCGATGGAGAAAAGATGCATAGAATACGGCGCGACCACCTTGCGCTTGCCGACCTGTGCGGCATTCTGAAGGCGAATTATGAAATCTCCGACGCGGTCGCTTACCATGATGCCTTCTTTACGCCCGGGATCTTCCCCTCGCGCGCGAGCTCGCGGAACTGGATGCGCGAGAGACCGAAGGTGCGCATATAGCCGCGGGAGCGGCCACTGATGGCACAGCGGTTCTTGAGGCGCACCGGCGAAGAGTTCCTCGGTAGCTTCTGGAGGCCTTCAGAGTCACCGGCCGCCTTCAAAGCCGCACGCTTGACGGCGTACTTTTTCACGAGTTTTTGCTTTTTAGCGAGTCTTGCGAGTTGGGACTTTTTAGCCATAAAAAATAAAGCTCCGAGGAGCGTGGACTCAGAATATCAGCGTTTTGCAGCTGAGTCAACGATGAGCGGCATGCCGAGATGACGGAAGAAAGCCTCGGCTTCTGGCTTCGTTTTCGCCGATGTGACGATGGTAACGGCGAAGCCGAACACATCCTTCAGGTCTTCATCCGACGTTTCGGGGAAGATCGTGTGCTCTTTGATGCCGACCGTGAGATTGCCCATGTCATCAATAGCTTTCGGAGACAAACCGCGGAAGTCGCGCGTACGCGGGAGCGCAATATGAATGAGTTTGTCGATAAAGTCGTACATCCGCGCTCCACGAAGCGTCACCTGCAGACCAACCGTCTCGCCCTCGCGCACCTTGAAGGAGGCGATGGAAATGTGCGCCGCGCGCGCTGCTGGCCTCTGGCCGGTTATTTTCGCGAGTCGATCCGAAATCAATTCAATTTGTTTTTTGTCCCGTTTCTTGCCAACGCCTGAGGAGACAACGACCTTCTGAATACGCGGACTCCGCATCGGACTCGTGTAGCCGAATTTTTCAGCGAGTGCAGCGTACGCGGTCTGTTGTCGTTGTTTGGTGATGGACATCATAATTATTTTTCTATTTTCTGCACGTTTGATGCGTCAATGGGCCGCGGGCGCTCGACGATACGCCCCACCTTTCCTGCGCTACCCTTGAGATGCCGCTTGGCCATAGCAACGCCATCGATGACCACCTTATTGTCTTTCGGAAATGCGTGCGTAATGACGCCGGACTTCCCCTTGTCCTTTCCCGAAATTACCTTCACCTTGTCTCCTTTTTTTACATGCATATGAATGAAATTACACGACTTCTGGAGCAAGCGATGCGATAGCGTGCCAACCGCGCTCGGAGAGCTCGCGCGGCACCGGCCCGAAGACTCGGTTGCCCTTCGGCCCCATCTCCTTGCCCTGCTTCTCGATGAGCACGACCGCATTCTCATCAAAACGGACATACGAACCATCCTTTCGTGCGAAGGGTTTCGTCTGACGCACCACGACCGCGCGATAGATCTCCTTTTTTTTCACGGCCTTGCGCGGCTCGGCGGTCTGGATAGAAACGACCACGACGTCGCCAATGCGCGCATAACGACGCTTGCTGCCGCCAGGCACCTTGAAGACACGCGCAATCTTGCCGCCGGAATTATCAGCTACAGTGACGATGGATTGAGGTTGCAACATATTATTCTTTGTTTGCGCTCGCTACCGTCGAGGCAATCGCGAATCGCTTCAGCTTCGAGATAGGGCGCACGGCGACAATAGTTACTTTATCCCCTACCTGCGCGGTATTGCCGGGGTTATGCGCGAGATATTTCTTCGAGAGCACACGATACTTCTTGTATTTCGGGTGCTTTTCGTAACGATCGACGCGGACGGTCGCCGTGTCCTTCATCGCCGTCTTTACGACGACGCCAACGAATGATTGGGGACGAGAGGTTTTTTGTTCCATAAATTATTTGGTAGTAACCGGTGTCTTCGTACGCACGTGTTGCTCGGTAAGAATCTGCGCAACAGTCGTACGCAGTTTCCGTGGCGCGTTCGAATCCTTCGGACGGGCGCCCGCAGCTGCAAAACGCTCCGTGCGCAACTGTTCGCGCGTTTCCGCGAGGAGCTTCGAGAGCTCTGCATCACCTTTTTCTTTCATGCTAGTCTTTCTTGCCATATGAATATGATTAACGGCGCGCGATAACCGACGTGTTCACCGGCAATTTCATTCCGGCATGGCGCAGGTACGCACGCGCGACGTCTTCAGGCACGCCATCGAGCTCGAAAAGCACCCGACCCGGGCGCACCTCAAAAACGTAGTGTTTCGGATCGCCCTTACCGCTGCCCATGCCGACCTCCGCCGGCTTTGCAGTCACCGGACGGTCAGGGAAGATGCGAATCCAGAGTTTCCCGTTCTTCGCCGTCGCACGGGTGAGCACTTTGCGCGCCGCCTCGATTTGATTGCTCGTCATGCGTGCGCTCGTGAGCGCCTTCAGCGCGAATGAACCGAAGGCAATAGTGGTACCACGTGTGTCGGGACGCGCGAGACGCTTCGCGCTCTTGCGCTGCGTCTGCCACTTGCGATGCTTTGCTTTTTTTGGAAACAACATACGGGTTATGCGGGCTGCCTACCGGTAGGCAGACGAACGGGAGCTTTCTTATCCTGGTAGACATTGCCACGGTAGATCCAGACCTTGATGCCGATAACGCCGTACGGTAGGTAGGCCTGCTCATGAGCAAAGTCGATATCCGCGGCGAAGGTCTGGAGAGGAATGCGTCCTTTGCGGATTTCCTCCTTACGGCTCATCTCGGCGCCTCCGAGACGCCCCGAGAGCGTAACGCGTACGCCCTCGACCTCGCGGACCGCGATAACCTTCTCGACCGTCTGTTTCAACACGCGGCGGAACGGCATCCGTTTCTCGAGTCCCTCGGCGACCATATACGCAACGACCGCCGCGTCGGTTTCTGCCTGTCGTATTTCATTAATGTCGAACTTCAGGGTTCGGCGATCCAGCGGAGCGATGTGGTGCACTACGTCAGCCAACTCCTTGCGGAGTTTGGCTGCATTCTCGCCGGAGCGGCCAATGACGAGACCCGGACGCGCCGTCGAGATGATGACGTGCAGTTCGCTCGCCGACCGCTCGATCTCAATACCGCTCGTGTAGGTACCGCGCAGACGTTTCGTCAAAAAACGGCGAATCGTCTCATCGACCTTAATGTTATCGCGATAACTCTTTTTATCGCCGGCGAACCAGCGGCTCTTCCATCCTCGGATGATACCGAGTCGATGTGCGTAAGGATGTACGGTGTGGGTCATAATAAATTAGGCACTAGGCTTTAGGCGCTAGCGTTACAATCACGCGGCTTTTTCGGTGGCGAATTAGTGAGGCTCGACCGAACGCGCGAGGCATATAGCGCTTCAGAATTTCAGCGGCTTCGACCGTGATGTTCTGCACTTTGAGATCTTCGACCTTTTCGCCACCTTGCTTGGCATTGGCGACAGCGCTCTTGATGAGCTTAGCAACCGGCTCTGCCGCGCGCTTCGGCAAGAACTGAAGTGTCGCGAGTGCGTCCTCCACCCTCTTCCCTTTCACGAGATCAGTGACGAGGCGAACCTTGCGCGGGGACTGATTATAACTTTCAAGCGTTGCGCTTGCCCTTCGTAGCTTTAGCGAAGTAGGGGTTGTCATACGTTATTTCTTAGGTGTTGCGGCGGCAGGGACCTTTTCTGGCGCCTTGGCTGCCTTCGCAGAAGCGATTTCAGCTTCCTGCTTCTTTGCCTCCATCTCCTTTTGCATTTTGCCGCCGTGACGGAAGAACTTCTTGGTCGGCGAGAATTCACCGAGGCGGTGCCCCACCATCTCTTCAGCCACTAAGACTTCAACATGCTGGCGACCATTGTGCACCCCAAAGGTAAAACCAATCATTTCTGGGCTTATCTGGCTCCGACGCGCCCACGTCTTAACAACCCCCGCAGTAGAGGGTTTGAGTGTTGAGATCTTCTTCAGGAGTTTGAAATCCACGAAGGGTCCCTTCTTAAGTGAGCGTGACATGTAAGCAATGAAAAGCCCGCGCAAGCGCGAGATAACTAAAACATACAGGAACCGCCCGAAATCGTCAACAAATGGAAACGGAGAGCCCGCGGACTCTCCGTTTATTCGACCCGGCATGGCGCCACAAGTCAGATGTATCGTGCGAGGTCATTGATCGCGCCTCTCAGACACTCGCGAAACTCGCTTGTGGTTTCGTCTTGTCCAGGTTCGTATGCGACTTCCATCGCTGGTTCGGCGACGGCTCTCCAGACCCCCCAAGCACCTGCGAGATTATTCTGTTCGGCTGCTTCGAGTAGCGGACGAAGAAGAGCGGCGTCTTGCGAGAAACGCTCCTTGAGTTTCCCAAGCTCTGCCACGAACTCTGCAACGCCTTGCCGCACATTCCTGCCGCTGCCGTCGCAGTCTGCGCAGAGACTATACATCGCGTGCGTGAAGGCGCATCCGACATCGATGTGCCCCTCTCCTTTGCATCGAGCACACTGGTCTTTTGCCGGAATATTCTCCTGCTGGAGACGCATCCGCGCCTCCAAGATCCTCGTCTGATGAATGTCCATCGCGTATACCTCCGGACACTTTTTACCACTCAACCACAAATAAATCAAATTCCACCTGATACTTGCTATACTATGGCTCTATGCGGACTCATACTGCTCTTGGGATACTCGCTCTCTTGGTCGTCGTCGGTGTGATTGTCTTCTATGCGGCTTCTCGACCTACGTCGGTCAGGGCACCCGTGCCGAGCAGCTATAGCGAGCACACCCAGTACTACGACATCACGGCACAGTTGGCAACGAGCACTCCCCTGCTCCAGAGTGCAGGCGTCAAAGCTGACGCTGTCGCGGTCACGCTCATGAAAAACTTCGTGTCTGAAACGATTGTGCAATTCAAAACCGACGGCAACTTCGCCAATCTGACGAGTGAAGATATCCAGACGTTAGGGCTCGATCAGGGCAGAAAGGAAACACTGCAAATAAATCATGTGATTGCGTCGGGAGCACACACAGTGTCATACATCTACACGATCTATACTGATACCCTCGGTGCGCACGGCAACACGTACTACCGCACGTTTACGTTCAATCTCGAAGACGGCGAGCCGCTTCTGCTCTCGGATCTGTTCGTGAAAGATTCCCCCTATCTCGAGACACTTTCTGTGCAGGGCCGATCGATGCTACCGGACATTATCGGAGTTGATATGTATGATGAAAATATGGCTAAAGCCGGCACCGAGCCAGAGACCATTAACTTCGAAAATTTCTTCCTCGACGATATCTCACTCGTTATCCTCTTCCCTCCATACGCCGTCGCCGCATACGCCGCCGGCCCCCAAACCCTCGCCATTCCGACCAGTGAATTAAAGGATATTTTGAAGCCGGAGTTCCAATAAAATACAACAGCCGCGCTCCGCGCGGCTGTTGATTGATGATTTGGATATTCTTTAACCCTTTCTCTTTTTCCCTACTTTACGACGACTGACAATAAAGACATTACTATATTTTTTGGGAGTTCTGGTCTTCTGGCCCTTGCCCGTTGGCTTGCCCCACATGCTCTTGGCGCGCTTCAGACCCCGGCCCTGCTTACCCTCGCCGCCGCCGTGCGGATGATCGACTGGATTCATCGCGGTGCCGCGGACGGTCGGACGGATGCCGAGCCAACGGCTGCGACCTGCCTTGCCGATCACCACGAGATTGTATTCCTCATTGCCGACAACGCCGACTGACGCCCACGCGAGATCAGACACTTTGCGAATTTCGCTCGAAGGAAGTTTGACCTGCGCGTAGCCCGCGTCATGTGCGATTACCTCGGCGAAATTTCCTGCGGAACGCACGAGCGCCGCGCCTGCCCCAGGCGAGAGTTCGATATTGTAGATGAAGGTGCCGACAGGGATCGAACCCAGTGGGAGCCTATTGCCGGGAACAACCGGTGCATCGGCAGAAACGACAAACGAGCATCCGGCATGAACACTCTTCGGCAAGATGACATAGCGCCGTTCGCCATCCTGGTAGAGCGCGAGCCCGATAAATGCACTGCGAAACGGGTCATACTCTACCGTCTCGATGCGCGCCGGAATATTCTTCTTATCGTATTTGAAGTCGATAGCGCGCAGACGACGCTTGTGACCGCCACCCTGATGGCGTACGGTGACACGACCGAAGGCATTGCGGCCAGCCTGACGCTTCTTGCTCTTCAAGAGCGGCTTGTGCGGCACATCGCCCGAGAGAAGTTCCCGGTAGGGCAATGTCGTCATGTGACGTCGGCTCTTGGTGGTTGGTTTATACGTTTTCATAAGAATTTTGTTACGAGTGGAGACGAGTTAGAAAATTCTTACCCGCCAAAGTTTTTGGCTGCCAAAAATTTAGGCGGGTTTGCATACTGTAATTCGCTTTGCTCATAATATTATGCGAATTGAATACTATCGCCAGTATTTAGGTACACATACGCTTTCCGTCTTGCAGCTCGAGTACCGATGCCTCTCTTGTTGCGCATCATCTTTCGTTTCGCAGGCATGTTTACGATACGAATAGCCCTTGGGGCAACGTTGTAAATTTCTTTGATGGCACCGGCGATATCAGCTTTCGTCACGCGTGTCGGCACCGCGAATGTGTAGACGCCTTTCTCCGTGACGATAAGCGCCTTCTCCGAGAACCAAGGGGCGCGGATAACTTCATGCGCGATGCCTTCCGCGAGCAACTTTGTTGCACGCGCCCTGCGAAGCCTTGGCGAAGCAGGGTTCTTCTTGTCTTTCTTTTTGTTGTCGAAAATGGCCATAAATTATTTTGCGGATTTTACTCGCGCGAGCAGCGTCGCAAACGCGACTTCCGGGTTCTCAATGATGAGATACTTGTTCGAGAGAATGTCGACTGGGTTCAAGTTGCGCACCTCTTCAGTCTTAACGTTACCGAGATTGTTGAAGCTCTTAAGCGTATTGGCGCTGTAGGCCGAGAGCGCGAGAAGTACCGAATTCTTTTTCTTGGTCATCAAGAATTTCGCATCTGCGCTCTTGGCAAGCGCGATAAGCGCTGTCTTGGCTGCGCTCGTCTTCGGTGTCGCAAAAGCAAATGAGTCGACAAGAATAATTTCACCATCCTTCGCCTTCCGCGATAGGACCGAGACGAGCGCGCCCGTGCGCATCTTGCGATTAATCTTCTCGCTATAATCGCGCTCATTTCGCGGGCCGAAGGTGATACCGCCATGGCGCCAGAGCGGCGAGCGAATCGAACTGTGACGTGCCTGGCCGGTGCCCTTCTGCTTCCATGGCTTCCTCCCGCCACCCGAGACCTCCGCACGATCCTTGGTGTGTGCGCGATTCTGGCGCACATTCGCCTGCATAGCAGTCGTCACCTGATGCACGAGATCAGCGCGCCATGGAGCGGCGAAGAGCTCACTTGGGAGCGTCATGGTCGAGACTTTCTTCCCGTCCATCGAGAAAACAGGAAGCTCGGCAGAAGGGCCGGCAGGAGGAAAACCGGTAGTAGGACGGGTGCCGACGGGCCCCGAGAGCGCGACCGATTTTGCTCCTGTCGGCGAAGCCGCTTTGCCTGTCTTCTTAATTATTTTCTTTTCAGTAGCCATAGTATATAAATTAGCCATTCTTCTGCATAGAAACGACTTCGAGCAAGGTGCCCCGGCGACCTGGGACTGCACCCGAGACAATAAGCTTGCCTTCTTTCGCGTCGACGACCAGCACTTTGAGATTCATCACTGTCACGCGATCGCTACCCATGCGGCCGGCCATGCGGATACCCTTCGCGACGCGCCCGCCGGCGCGGCCGCCGCCGCCGCCGATTGAACCCGCCTCTCGCTCAGAGTGCTTCTGGCCGTGCGAACGCGGGCCGCCGTGGAAGCCGTGGCGCTTCACGACACCCGCGAAGCCCTTACCCTTCGTGAGGCCCGAGACGCGCACCATGTCGCCGACCGCGAATGTTGACGCATCGATCGTCCCGCCTACCTCCGCGATATTATTGGTGCGGAATTCGCGAATAGCTTCATAACCTTTTTGCTTAGTGTGTCCCAAGACCGCCTTACTGATGTTCTTCGTCTTGCGCACGCCCATGCCGACCTGCACGGCAGAATAGGCATCCTTGCCGTCTTTGGTCTTCATTTGCGTGACTGTAATCGGATCAGTCTTCAGAATAGTACCCGCGCGGGCACGACCATCCTCCCCGAAGATGCGGGTCATTCCTTCCTTTTTCGCGAGAATGAATTTCATAAGGTTTTTGTTGCCGAGCGAAGCGAGGTTTAGAAAAACCTTACCCGCCTAATTTTTTGTTGCAAAATATTGGCGGGTGCTAAGCAGAACGCGC
>MFKU01000006.1:21998-82540 GCA_001781095.1 Candidatus Kaiserbacteria bacterium RIFCSPHIGHO2_01_FULL_53_31 | reverse complement strand
CGATTTCGATTTTTGGCGGAGGCGGTGAGATTCGAACTCACGATACCTTGCGGTATGCCGCCTTTCCAAGGCGGTGGAATAAACCACTATCCGACGCCTCCAGTTAGCACAACTACCAACTTACAACATTAAACAGAAATAATCACTTATTTAAAAGAGCTTGGATGCGCTCTGCGACTGGCGGATGTGTAGTGAAAAGGCGCTCGATCCAACCCAGCTTCCCTTCCGGCTTTCCAAATGGTTCATCGATGAACAAATGGGCGGTCGCGTGGCTCTTGCGTTGCATCGGGATGTTCTGTGTGCTGATTTTCTCGAGCGCCGACGCGAGCCCCTCGGGGTAGCGGGTAAGGAGCGCGCCAGACGCATCAGCGAGAAATTCGCGCCGGCGTGAGATCGCAAACTGGATGAGCTTTGCCGCGATAGGCGCCAGGATAATGCCAACGACCGCAATAATCAGAATTAACGCATTCCCCCCGTTATTATCGCGCCTGCCTCCGCCACGGAAACTGGACCGCAAGAAAATATCCGCAACAAGTGCAACGAATCCCGCGAGCACGACGGCGACGGTCATGAGCAGTATGTCGCGGTTCTTAATATGCGAGAGTTCGTGCGCGATAACGCCCTCGAGCTCGGTACGACTCAACATCGCAAGGAGACCCGTCGTCGCGCAGACGACCGCATGATTCTCGTCGCGGCCTGTCGCGAAGGCGTTTGGTGCCGGATCGTTAATTACATACAGCTTTGGCTTCGGGAGGCCGGCGGTTATCGCGAGGTTCTCGGTCACGGTATAGAAGTCAAAATATTCCTCGCGGCTCGCCGGCCGCGCCCCGCTCATCGAGAGGACGAGCTTATCCGACGCCCAGTAAGCGTAGAAGTTCGTTCCTATGGCGATCACTGCCGCAATAATGAGAATAGAGGGATCGCCGTAATACAAGGAGATCGCGTAGCCAATGGCCAATATAACGACAATGAATCCGATTATAAGCGCCCAGGTGCGGCGGACATTGCTCGCGCGCTGTTCGTAGAGATTCATCTAAAACTGCACTTTCACCGGTTCCGCGGCGGCTTTGTCGGCTTCACCAAGCTCGAAGAGATCCATCGGTTTGAAGCCGAGCGGTGAGGCGATGAGGTTAGTCGGGAAGGTCTGCTCGGCAGTGTTAAGGGTCATGACGGTCGTGTTGTAGAAGCGGCGAGAAGCCTGGATCTTGTCCTCGGTATCGCCAAGTTCTTTCTGTAGCTGAAGAAAGTTCTGATTGGCCTTCAAGTCCGGATACGCTTCAGAAACGGCGAAGAGCGTCTTCAGCGCACCCGAGAGCATATTCTCGGCCTGCGCCTTGTCGGCGGTGCCTGTCGCACCCATCGCGGCCGCGCGAGCGCGCGTCACATTCTCAAACGCGGTCGACTCATGCGTCGCGTACCCCTTCACCGTCTCGACAAGATTCGGGATGAGATCATAACGACGTTTCAGCTGCACTTGAATATCCGACCACGCTTCCTTTGCTTGATTAATAAGAGTAACGAGCCGGTTATAGGTAAAAACGAGCCAAAGCACGATGACGGCGATAACAATGAGCACAATTGTGTATGTAGACATGGAGTGAAGTATGACGCTGAAAATAAATAATGCAAGAATGACAAATGTCGTTCTTTCGCTTAATCCTGAGGATGTCTGATATCCTCAAAAATTAACGCACTGATTTCGCGACTGCTTTCACCACGCGAGGGTCGAGGAGGTCGGGGATGATTTTTGATGCAGTCGGGTGGGGAATGAGCGCCGCGAGCGCACGAGCGGCGCGGAGTTTGGTGTTTTGAGTGATTTTCTTTATACCCTTATCGAGCGCGCCGCGAAAGATACCCGGAAACACGAGTGCGTTGTTGATCTGGTTCGGAAAGTCCGAACGCCCCGTCGCGACCACAGCAGCGCCGGCCTTACTTGCCACCTCCGGCAATATCTCCGGGTCCGGATTCGCGAGTGCGAACACAATGCCTCTCGGGGCCATTGTCGCGATATGCTCCGCCGTGAGCAACCCTTTGCCGGAAACGCCGATGAACACATCCGCACCGACTATCGCTTCTGTGAGGCCGCCCGTGACTCTGCGAGGGTTCGTGAGTGCGGCGAGTTCTTTCTTATGCGCGTTCATGTCTGTTCTGCCGGTATGCAACGTACCCTTGCGATCGAGCGCGATAATGTCAGTGATGCCCGCTGCGCGGAGCAGCTTCGTGACCGCCGTCCCCGCGGCACCCGCGCCACTAATGACCACGCGCACTGTCTTGAAATTCTTTTTCGTCACTTTGACGGCATTAATAAGCCCGGCGACCACCACAATCGCTGTACCGTGCTGATCGTCGTGCATGACGGGGATATCGAGCTCTCCGATAAGTCTTTGTTCAATATCAAAACACTTCGGTGCGGCAACGTCCTCAAGATTGATACCACCGAAGTTCGGCGCAATCGCGCGAACAGTGCTTACTATGAAATCGATTTCCTCTTGAGGACTTGCCTGACGTAGCTTTAGCGGAGTTAGGTCGAGGACGATCGGCCACGCATCAACACCCGCCATTTCTTTAAATATGAGCGCCTTCCCTTCCATCACCGGGAGTGCGCCATAGGGGCCGATGTTCCCAAGGCCGAGCACGGCAGAACCATCTGAGACGATCGCCACGCTGTTCCGCTTGATCGACATCTTCCGCGCATCTTTGGGGTGCTTCGCGAGATATGTAGAAGCGACACCTACGCCCGGCGTGTACCAGAGCGAAAAGTCTTTTTTGCCGCGTAATTTTACCCGTGTGTTCGTCTCGATGCGCGCGCCCTGTTTCTTAAAAGCCGCGAGGATTTTCTTCGATCGTTGGTCCATACTGGACACTCAGTGTACCATTATGGCGTTGGAAGATCTTTTTCTAATGCCGCGCGTGTTTTAGGCCCGAAGGTGCCGGTCGTCTCGAGTCCGCCCGCGGCTTGATATTCTGCAATCGCTTTTTGGGTACATTTCCCCGCGACACCCGATACCGGGCAATCACTGAACGTCTTCCCTCGAGGCGGATACGACCCAAGATACCGAAGCGCCGATTGGAGCGCGTAGACGCCCGGCCCTGTCGCGCCATCGGCAACAGTGACCGTGTCCCAATCATAGGGAAACGATATCGAACCATAGGTTGGCGCCACGGGATCGTTGAAGAAATCTTGCAGCCCCAAATAGGTTGCGTATGCGTAATCTGCAATCGCAACCTCACGCACGCGCGATTTCTGGAATTGTGGTTCATAAATATATCCGTACTCGATGAGGAGCGCGGCGCCGTCGGCCGTATTGTTTGATCCCGTTGCAATGAGTTCACGGTCCTCAACCACTCCGACATCCTCTTTTGAAAGCGTGCTGGTCGCGTGGTATGCGCTCAGACGATTCGCGATCGCCATACCGATCGCTTTTGATGCCTCGCCGTTTGAATATTGGTGGTCTGGCACATATACGACGAATCCATCGTAGATTCCCGATCTTCGCGATCGGCGACCTCCATAATCGTTCACGTGGAGATGTAGTGTGATCGCCACATTGTTTTCACTCGTCCATTTGTTAATGCCATAGATCTTGAGTGCGGCGGCAGAAGGCGCGGAAGGGTGGGATACTTGATCGCTCTCGAGAGTGAACCTCCCCGTAGCTATATAGCCCGCCATCTGTTGCTTCTGCGACTCGATAAACGCCGCTATCTCGGCAGCGTGCGTATCAAAATAGGACTGCAATAGAGGGTTCCATTCCGTTTTCGTTCGCGCGACGATAACGTCGTACCGCGGATTCTGCTTAAGTAGGTCGACGAGCGAATCGGAGATATCGATGGCAATGTCGCGTTCATACAGGCCGCCAAACTCGGTGCCACCCATACCCGGCTCGTGGCCGGGAACAATGAGGATGCTGACTTTCTCGGCCGATGGAGCTTTCCTACGGGCAGCTCTAGCAGCTTTTGACGAGTAAGACGACGTTGTTGTACTCGAACCAGCGATCTTCGCATTCTGATAATCGATAAGTATTTCTGAAACCGTGATGCTCTGCACGAAGAATGTCGTCGCGGATTGAATCTCTCTGGAGACTCGCGCTACTTCTTGCTCGAGCGGTTCGACACCAACGATGGGAAAGAGGATCATGAGCGATGCGAGGCCGCCCGTATATACCGCCAATCTGACAAGAGCGTCTTGCATACAACAAATATAACGCAGAAATAGGTTCGTGAGTGGAGCGGTATACTAACTATGTGAACGCTACTGACACCATTGAGCAACACTTTACACGGCTGAAGCCGGAACAGAAACGAGCATTGCACAAACTTGGTATACGGACGATTCGTGACCTGCTGTACCACTTCCCCTCTCGATATGAATCGAGCGGACAGGTGGGGACGATTGCGGGAATATTGGCTGGTGCCGATGTCACGCTCTACGGCACGATACGCAAGCCCGACGTACGCAAGACGTGGAAGTCGCGGCGGCCTGTCGCCGAGGCGTGGCTTGAGGACGCAACGGGGAAAATGAAAATGATGTGGTTCTCGCAGCCCTATATCGCCAAGAGCTTGCACGACGGCATGGTGGTTAAAGTGAGCGGCCGCGTGAGCGGTCAGGGCAGCAAGGCTTATCTCGCGAACCCTGAGATCGACCGATCACCAGTAGTGCCCGACGCGCATGACACGCTGTTTAGTCCGGAAGGTAGGACAGCTGATGTCCTAGCTTCGTTGTATCCGATCTATCCCGAGAGCCAGGGTATTTCTTCGCTCTGGTTCACGCACAACATAAGAAAAGTTGTCGAGACTGGTGCGCACGAAAAACTTGTGGACCCAGTGCCGAAGGAGATTCTGCAGAAGTTTAACCTCCCGTCGCTCTCATCGGCGATCGTCTTCGCACATATGCCGCGGTCGCGCGAAGACGCGACCGCGGCGCGCAAACGCTTCGCGTTTGAAGAAATCTTCTCGCTCCAACTCGCAGTCCAGCAGCGGCGCGGCGCGGCGGCGCGCGAACACGCGCTCCCGGTGTCGATGAATCGCAAAGCATTGCACGACTTCGTCGAATCATTCCCATTCCCCGCTACGGCTGCGCAAACGCGCGCGATCGAACAGATCATTGCCGACTTTGAGAAACCCCATCCGATGATGCGACTCCTCGAAGGCGATGTGGGCAGCGGCAAGACCGCGGTCGCTGCGGCGACCGCGTACCTCGTCGCTACGTCGCTGCCGAAAGGGAGAATCGCAGGAACTTTGCAGGTCGCATACCTCTGCCCGACTGAAGTACTTGCGAAGCAGCACTTCTCGACATTCGTTTCCTATTTTAGGGACCACCCGATCCCAATCGGCCTTATCACCGGGAGCGAATGCCGCAAATTTCCTTCACGTATTCGATACGAAGAGTCGGCCAAGCTCTCGAAAGCCGCGTTCAAGAAGATGGTGGCGAACGGCGAGATTCCGATCGTGATAGGCACGCACACTCTCGTTCAGAAGTCACTGCAATTCAAACATCTTGCCTACGCGATTATCGACGAGCAGCATCGCTTCGGTACCGTGCACCGACAAAATCTTGTGAACAAAGATGTTCCGCTAGATGGCGGGGTGCCGCATCTCCTCTCAATGACCGCGACGCCGATCCCGCGTACGCTCGCGCTCACTATCTATGGCGATCTCGATATCACCTTGCTCGACCAGATGCCGGTCGGCCGTAAGGCTGTGATAACCGAAATCCTCGGACCAAGGATACGAGAATCAGCGTATGAGCGCGTGCGCGGTGAGCTTGCTGCGGGTCATCAGGCGTATGTGATTTGCCCCAGGATTGAAGAGCCCGATCCCGAGAAAGAACTCGCGCTCCAGGCGAAGTCAGTAAAAGCAGAAGCAGCCCGCCTCGCGGAGGAAGTTTTCAGGAATACAACGATTGATGTACTCCACAGCAAGATGACTCCGGCGAATAAAGAGAAAGTGATGAAAGAATTCGAGAAAGGTGAAGTGCAGATCCTCGTCGCGACCTCGGTGGTCGAAGTCGGCGTGAACGTTCCGAACGCGACCGTAATCCTGATCGAAGGTGCGGAGCGCTTCGGGCTTGCGCAGCTGCATCAGCTGCGCGGGCGCGTGATCCGCTCAACACACCAGTCGTATTGCTTCGTGCTTCCGGAGACATTCGGCCAGAATACGCGAGATCGCTTAAAAGCATTTAAAGATGCTAGGAACGGTTTCGAGCTCGCAGAGTACGACCTCACGCTCCGCGGCGCGGGCGAACTCGCGGGCGGCAAGCAGTGGGGCGTTTCCGACATCGCGATGGAAGCGCTCAAGAATATCAAACTCGTCGAGGCCGCCCGCACCGAGGCGCAGCGCCTCGTCACAGAAGACCCCACTCTTTCAAAATATCCCGCCCTCGCCTCCCGCGACCTGCATTTGGAATAGAAGCATTCAGGCACGTCCCCGTTGGGGACGTGCCTGATTTGTTGGCTGTTTTCGTCAGCTCGTGTTCGACTTGTCCGCTATCACTTGCGAGGCTGAGATGAATCGCTGTTCGCAGTCGTTCAGATTCTTCCGCGCGAGGCGCAAGGCGCGAGCCAAAATTCTCTTGTTATCGACCAGTGTTTCCAATTGAACAAGACTGAGACCTTCCTGGTCGCAAATGAGAAGTGGCAAGTACCTGTTTGCAATCGACCACTCCCGAATCGCCTTCTGGGCTCGCCGTTCTGCTGGTGTGAGTGGACGCAACCACTCACGTAATTTAGGCAGAGCCTTCTTTTTGAGTGCGCGAACATATTCTTCGGCAACCGCGAAGAAATCTCTAACGTCCTGAGGGTCATCGATTCGGTAGTGCAGACGCAATGTCCTTCTCCATCGAACCGGCAGTCGCGCAATATGTTCCTCGAGAACTTCTTGTGCCTTTCCACGCGATGGCTTGCCCATAACGTCATGATAGAGCTGTTCCCACCCATCGAGCTTCTGTGGGTTTCTCATAACCTCTCCTTTCTGTATGTGTCTACCTCTCGTCAGAATTCGTGTCCGTCCTGTCTATACCATAGATATTATATCTATACCAGTGTTTGTCCGCCCCCTTGGATTCGAACCAAGGACCCTCGAGGTATAAGCTCGATGCTCTAACCAGCTGAGCTAGGGGCGGGAGCGAAGAAATCTGCAACGAATGTCTGCGTTCGTCTTCAGATACTCCGAGTGACCACACAGCATCGTAGCCGATACGGATGTGGATGAATGCCATCATATCTCACTATGCTCCGTAAATATAGGTAGCGGTGGGCTACTCAATCGCGGCCAACACGTATCATTTGCTATAGTTTCCACCATGAAGGCCGCCGAGCTCCTCACCGCACCTGATAGCGTCGTTCTTCAGATCACAAAACAATTGAGGACGGCGTATGAACTCAAGAAAACAATACGCTATGCAGGATCCCGAGATCTCTCCATACATGGCGAATCAGTTGCTGAACACGTATTTGCGCTCCTCTTCCTCGCGCAGTATTTTCTGCCGCTCGAGGACCCCAAAGGAACCATGGACCGCTCAAGAATATATGAAATGCTCCTCTATCACGATTTTGGAGAGATCTTGAATGGTGACATGCCGTACCACTACAAGAACGATGCCGACAAGATCCGAGAACATGAAGACGCAAAGGCCATCTTCGGGTCACTGCCGTCACCGCTCAATTCGCGCGGGAGAGCATTGTGGGAGGAATATGAAGAACGCAAGACGCTCGAGGCGCGCTTCGTTCACGCACTTGATAAGATAGAACCGATATTTGAACTCTTTGACCCTATAAGTGAAAAATCGATCAAGCGAACAAAACTCACCTATGATCTGCATCTCGGAAAGAAGCTCGCAACGACCGAAGGATTTCCTGTCATGCGCAAATTCGTCAATGTACTTAGTGTCGACATGAAGAACCGGGACCTGTTTTGGGAAAAGGAGACCGACTAACGATTCTTCCTACGTCTGTGCGTTATTCAAGACCGACGGCGCGGCCACCGGCGGTGCCCGGGGCAATGATAACTGGTTGCTCTTCTTCGCGCGACTTAGGAGTGATGCCGTTCACCACGAGAATCTTCTCGAATTCGGTGCGCTCGATGGTCTCTTTCTCGATGAGTACCTTCGCGATCGCATCGAGCGCCGCTCGGTGCTCGCTGATTACATTTTTCGCACGCAGCTTTGCCTCGTCAATAATTCGCGTTACTTCCGCGTCGATCTGCGCTGCCACTTCTTCTGAATAGGGCTCGTTACCGAGCTGCCGCTCGCCAAAGGCGATGGGCCCCAGTTTGTCGCTCATGCCGTAGCGCACAACCATATCGCGTGCAAGCGATGTGATAACCATAAGGTCGTTCGATGGCCCCGTCGTCACATCGTCGAAGAGCATCTCCTCCGCGACGTAGCCGCCGAGCGTCGCCGCAATGTCATCGAGGAATTGCTTCTTCGATTGCATTCTACGATCCTCGAACGGGAGCTTAAGCGTGTACCCTGCCGCGCGGCCGCGGCTAATGATAGAGATTTTATGCACCGGATCTGCGTTCGGGAGCACCGATGAGACGAGCGCGTGCCCGGCCTCGTGATAGGCCGTGAGCTCTTTTTCTTTCTTCGAGAGCAGGTGGCTCTTGCGCTCCGGACCGAGCATCACCTTCTCGATAGAGCGGATGAGATCGTACTGTGTCACCTCCTTACGGTTCTCTCGCGCCGCGAGAATCGCGCCCTCATTCATGAGCGAATACAGCTCGGCACCTGAGAAGCCCGGCGTACGCTCGGCGATTATCGAGAGATCGACGTCCGGCCCAAACGGCTTCTGGCGCGCATGAATGGCAAGGATCTCCTCGCGATCTTTGCGATCCGGGAGGTCAATAGTCACGCGGCGGTCGAAGCGACCGGGGCGCAGGAGCGCGGGGTCGAGCACGTCGGGTCTGTTGGTCGCGGCCATAACGACGACCTTCTCATGCGGCTCGAAACCGTCCATCTCGACCAAGATTTGATTGAGTGTCTGCTCGCGCTCGTCGTTGCCGCCACCCACACCGCCACCACGCACGCGGCCGACCGCGTCGATCTCGTCGACGAAAATAATCGACGGTGCGGCCTTCTTCGCGAGCTGGAAGAGGTCGCGCACACGGCTCGCGCCCACACCGACAAACATCTCGACGAACTCCGAACCGCTGATCGAGAAGAATGGTACGCCTGCCTCGCCTGCCACTGCGCGCGCGAGCAAGGTCTTTCCCGTCCCGGGTGCACCCATGAGGATAATGCCCTTCGGGATGCGTGCGCCGATATCGAGAAACTTCTTCGGGTTCTTGAGGAAATCGACAATCTCGAGCAATTCCTCTTTCGCCTCTTTGGCACCCGCCACGTCAGCGAAGGTAACGCGCTGTGAGGAATCGCCCGGATCAGTTACGCGTGCCTTCGATTGCCCGAAGCTAAATGCCTGCATCCCCGCACCTCGGACCTGTCGCGAGAGGAACCAGAAAAGGAAGGCGATGAAGAGGAGCGGCAGAATAATTGGCGCTAGCGTGAGGAACCAGAATTGGAACCCTGATTGTCCTTGCACGGTTATCGCAACTTTTCGCAATTCTTCTGGCGTGATGCCATACGTCGCGAGCGTTTCGGGCAGTGCAGCGGCCGGATCCTTACGCGAAGTCTTCGTTGAACTGTCCGTATAGGTGAGATTCAGCAAATCGCCATCCACGATGATCGAGCTCACTTTCCCTGCGGCGACATCGGCAGCGACGACCGAGAGCGGAACATCACTCGACGGTTGAAGCGAATTCGCGATAAGCGAATATGCGCTCATAAGGATGAGGAATATGAGCACTGTAGTCACGAAATTCCCGAAGAAGGATGGCCCGCCAAGGAGCGTGCGCCATCCGCGCCATCCGCGCCATCCCGAGATTGCCTTCTTGCCCTGCTTAGCGGTAGCGCCCTTCGGCTTCTTAGGAGATACAGTTGTCATAAAAGTACTATACTCTATTCTATGTTCGAAGCGAAAGATTGGACGCACAATATTTCTTCACATGGAACTCATCAAAAATAAAAAGGCCCATTTAAAATACGTCCCGCTCGAGAATTTCTCGGCGGGTATTGAGCTCATTGGCCAAGAGGTTAAAGCCCTTAAGAATAAACTCGGCTCGCTTGAGGGTGCACGAGTAGTAGTACGCGGCGGCGAGGCCTTTATTGTCGGGATGACTATACCCGCGTACCAAGCGGCGAACGCGCCGAAGAACTATGATCCTGAGCGTCCGCGACGGCTCCTCCTCGCCAAGGCAGAAATCGCTGAACTGGCCGCTGCGGAATCGAAGAAGGGCTTGACAAGCATACCTTTTGGAGTATATACTGCACACAACTTCGTGAAGGCACATGTCGCGATCGTTCGAGGAAAAGGGAAAGCAGATCGACGTGAAGACTTGAAAAAGCGCGATGCCGAGCGCGAAGCTGGGCGAATTTTGAAAAACAGATAAGTAGCACGGATGGTCAGTCGCGGAGAGTACAGAATGGTATTCTATTCTCTCCGGGGGTGACCGGCTTTGACGGTCTGTACCTTGAAGGATGTGCGGCGCAGTGCTCTCCCGCTGACACTTAAATCCAGCGGGAAAACAAACTTGCCAAGACAACTCTTGCAAGCGCGGTTAAGTCGCCTTACTTCGGTAAGGTCGGCGATATCGCGTTCGCCTACGCAACAGCTCGAGCGTAAGCTCGCTGTCGCCTAGCGCGACGTCTATCCTCTCCAGTTTCTACAGTGGGAAGGATGGGCGGAATTACCTGTAGAATCGATGTCCGGTCTCCCGCCCGCGACATCTAAATTAGGGATCGGGCAGGAATGGTTTCGTCTGCGTTCTTCGCATCCTGCTTTAAACCGCTTCGGCGGATAACGCTGACTACGCGTCGTAGACTCTCTTTCAATAACAGATTCGGACGGGGGTTCAATTCCCCCCGCCTCCACCAGAAATATCGCGAACCGCCTTCGGGCGGTTTTCGCGTTTCTGGTGGAGGCGGAACGAAACGCCTGCGCGTTTCGTGTGGGGAATTGAATGGCGGAGCGATGCGCGAGTCTGCGAGCGCCGCGAGCCGGGGTCGAGAGCGCTTAGCGAATTGCAAAAACCCGGAGCAATGCGCTTAGCGACTCATGACCAATTTCCCGCACACCGATCACCAATAAAATTGGCCTATTTCATAAAGCTCGCTAGTAGTTAAATATGTCAGCAAGAGATTTCCTACCGACTACTGGAAGTGTTCCATATTTATTTTCTATAGGTTCTCCTTTCTTGAAAAGCAATATTAAGGCAGTGATTACATTAACGAATGGAATAAATTGTAGAAGTACCATCCAACCTGAATATCCTATGTCATGCCACCTTCGAACTGCTAAAGAAAGAATGGTGACGAGGTACGCGACAAAAAATAGAGCCAGAATAGTTGGGAACAATACAGATCCGAATACGTTGAGTAGCACGTTCGACGAATCTATGGAGGTAACTCCACCCAATGCGCTAACAAGTCCCCAGACTATAGCGATGAATGCGAAGAAAAATATGAGTATAAATACTGCGCCCTCAAAATATCGCAGTCGCCCAATTCTTCCACTAAACAACTTCCCAAATGACCATGATTCTACATGGTGGACATTTGCGGCTGAAACTACCGACGTCAGTTCTGCAGGAGGCATTTCTGCAATGTTAACAATCTACTTCCCTATTGGGAAATCATTTATCAACTCCTGTGCCATTGTGCACATTCTTCCATGTTAGGGCTTCTTGTACTCCAAGATATCGCCGGGCTGGCATCCTAAAGCCTTGCAAATTGCCTCCAACGTTGAGAGGCGAATGGCTTTTGCCTTTCCGTTTTTCAGTATAGAGACGTTGGCCATCGTGATACCGACTTTCTCGGAGAGCTCGGTGACACTCATTTTCCGCTTCGCCAACATGACGTCGATGTTAATAATGATTGCCATAGCGTTAAACGGTTAAGTCGTTCTCGGACTTTATATCCACGGCACTTTGTAACGTTTTTTCAAACACGGCCGCCGCAGTGGCGATTACGATAGAAATAAAAGTAGTCAAAATACCCATCGCAATAAAGCCTGCCGGATCGTCATCTTTATTATGAGATGTCATTATGAACAGTACTGCCATTACAATTGAAATGCTCAGTACGATTGCGCAATATTTTATAGTCCTTAAAGCCTTCACAGAGCCTAGTGAGAATACTTTATTTTGTCCGATATATCCGAGTAATTTGAATGCCTTATACAGCGCAACAAAAAATGCGATAGATACTGCGTACCCATATATGATGAACGGGTCAGCATAAATACTAAAAAGGTCTAAGTTTGTGGCTCTCCCCTCGGTCAAGGGGAACCGGATCATGATGCCTAGCGCCACGATGCCGATGAGCACAATGACTACCTGAAGAAATATCGTCGAGCTTTTTTTCATAGGAGATTCTTGTAGATTCTATCTTAATTTAGTGCTTATCGTTTGTCAATATATATTTATCGTCTTTAAGTATTCACTGGTGTTCCACAGTTATCCACAGGCTATTGACTTTCGACTTTCGCTGTAGTATACTTAAACTAGTAAGTGGGTCGCTGGAAGATTGCTTGTAGACATAGAGAGGAGGAAAGCGATGGCCAGCGTGCGAGGAGAAATTAAGGCGTCCCTCGTGAAGATCGGGCTCGAAGTTTTCCCGGTCTACGAGGACGAGCGTAAGGGGTGGAGTATAGAGGCGTCGGATTTCATTCGACGAACTCCCGCGGGTTCGTTTTACCACACAAAGGATGAGCTCCTCTTCGCCCTCGTGAACCTCAATATCAGTCCGGAGGGCCAGGCATGACCGCAAAGTCTCGAACGGAAGCTTCAGCAAGCTCCACCGCCGAGGCTTTCCGTTTTTTATACAAAAAATGCCATCCCGTGGATGGCAACATGGTCGGTGTCGGGGATGTGGTTTGCGCGACCACACCCCCACACCTTTTCGACTTTTGAAAGGAGACGAAAGGTTGCGCAAAGCGCACCTTGGCTTCGCTCACGCGTCAGCCCTTATAGACTTTGTCCATTGCAAACCCCTTTGAAAGGCGTCCGGTTTACACACCGGGCAACTCGGTTTACGAATACCGCATACCACCACCACCGTCACCCCGAGATGTCTAGCTTGAAACCAGAGCAGAGCTGCCACCCTAATTAGGCCCTCCCTTCGATATGGACTCCACCACACAACCCCACATCCGCTCTGACAATATGCCTGCCGCAGTGGCCTGTCAATTGCCACTAGTGCACAACTCTAGCGCACGCTTTTGTATCCGCCAGGGACGCCGTCTTTTGAAAAAACCACCTGCCAGAGTTGGAGATTTCGTGCGCGGAAGCCGCCGGCGCACATGAGAAGATAGTACTTCCACATGCGATAGAAACGATCATCGTACCTGTCGCGGAGCGCGGGCCATGCTGCGTCAAAATTCTTGAACCATGCCATCAACGTTTTGTCATAGTCCGCGCCGAAGTTATGCCAGTCTTCCATGACGAAAAGTCCCTCGGTGTCCTTCCCTATCTCGGCGACTGACGGCAGCACGCCGCCCGGGAATACGTATGTATCAGTCCATGGCTCTGCAGCAGGTACGGAGAGATTAAACCCAATGGTATGGAGGAGGAAGAATCCGTCATCTTTCAAACAACGGTTCGCAATTTTAAAATACTCGCGGTAATTCTTCGGCCCCACGTGCTCGAACATGCCGAGCGAGATGATATGATCAAATTTCTCGTCAAGTTCGCGATAATCCTGAAGACGAATCTCTACCGGTAAGTCCGCACATAGTTCTCGCCCGAGCGTCGCCTGTTCTTTTGAAATAGTAATCGCTACGGTCGACGCGCCATATCGTTCAGCTGCAAACTTGGCAAAACTCCCCCATCCGCCACCGATATCGAGCACTCGGTCGCCTGCCTTCAATCCAATTTTCTTGCATACGAGATCGAGCTTCGCTTCCTGCGCTTCGTCGAGCATACGTGCGGCTGCTTGCCCTGAGCCTGTCGAAGGGGCGCCCCAATATCCGCAGGTGTAGACCATGCGCTTGTCGAGCATTGCTTCGTAGAGATCATTCCCGATATCGTAGTGTTGCTCACCTACTCTCTTAGATCGTGAGTTCGACTGCAGATTGAAAAAATACGCTTTTATAACAGAGAAGAAGACGGTCGCATTAAACGTAATTTCTCGATCCAGATGTGCCGAGAGCACTTTACAGAAAAACTCATCGAGCTTCTCGACGTCCCACCAGCCGTCCATATAGGCCTCGCCAAGGCCGAGCGTCCCGTGCCGAAGAACACGATTGAAAACGCGCTCATCATGAACACTAAGATCCCAGGACCGATTCCCGCCGATTTTTATATCCGCTTTTGAGAGCAACTGTTCAGCAAAGGTTCGTGCGGAAGACATATGCCGTACGTTATACCTCACTCTAGCGGAAAAAACGAGTTATTCTAGCGGCGCGACTTGGCGCGATCGTTTTCAGTAAGGTATTGCTTGCGCAGGCGGACACTCTTTGGCGTGATCTCGAGATATTCGTCGTCCGACATGATTTCCATTCCGCGCTCAATCGTGAGATCGAATATCGGCACCAAAGTCAGTGCTTCATCCATGCCAGAGGAGCGGACGTTTGACTGGTTCTTGCCCTTGGTCGGGTTCGCGCTCATTTCCTCGCCCTTCGCCGTATTGCCGATGACCATGCCCTCGTAGACCTCGGCCGCCGGCTTAATATAGAGCTGGCCGCGATCTTGTAAGTACCAAAGTGAGTAGCCGAGCGCCTTCCCCGTCGCCATCGAGATCATCGAGCCGACTTGGCGCTTCTTAATCTCGCCCGCATATGGCTTATAGCCGATGAAGCGCGACGAGAGTATTCCCTCGCCCTTGGTATCGATGATGAACATATTTTTATACCCAAGCAGTCCGCGCGTCGGGCCGAGGAGCGTCAAGCGGACGATGTTACCGTGCTGAGTGAGATTCTGGAGTACGAAAGCGCGCTGACTCAGTTTCTCGATGATGGAGCCTTGGAATTCGCTTGGCGTGTCAATGACAACTTCTTCGAACGGCTCCAGCTTCACTCCATTTTCCTCGCGAATGATTACCTGTGGTTGAGAAATTTGGAGCTCGTAACCCTCGCGACGCATGTTCTCGAGCAATATTGAAATGTGGAGCTCGCCGCGCCCCGACACGGCGAAGGTGTCGCCTTGAGAGAAGTCAACCTTGAGACCGACGTTGACCTCGAGCTCTTTCTCGAGCCTCTCGCGTATCTGGCGCGTCGTGACAAATTTCCCCTCCTTTCCGGCGAAGGGCGAATTATTGACGAGGAAATTGAGCACGATGGTCGGCTCGTCCACAGCGATAGCGGCAAGCGGCACAGCATCCTTGTTAGTGGTAATGGTCTCGCCAATGTAGATGTCGGGCAGGCCCGCGATGAGAACAATATCTCCCGCGACCGCACTGTCTGTCTCCGCACGTTGGAGACCTTTAAATGTAAATATTTTCGTCGTGCGGCCTTGGCGAACTTCGCCCGAAGGATGCGTTATAAAAACGTTCTGGTTCGGGGTGATCGTGCCCTCATAGATACGACTGACGGCGAGGCGGCCCATGAAATTGTCGTAGGAGAGGTTAAAGGGCTGGGCCATGAGTGGAGCGGTGGCGGAGTGCCCTGCGGAAGCGGCGGGTACATGCTCGAGTATCAGATCAAGCAGCGGAGAGAGATCTCGGTTGGCTTCGGTACCGCCCATACGCAATTCATCAGGATGCATCGCGGCGCGCCCGTCGCGTCCGATCGCATAGACTACGGGAAAATTAGATTGCTCGTCGCTGGCACCGAGCTCGAGAAAGAGCTCGAGAACCTGCTCTTCAGCGCGCGCCGGGTCGGCAGCTGGCTTATCAATTTTATTCAACACGACAATCGGCTTGAGACCGAGCTCGAGTGACTTCTTTAAGACGAAGCGGGTCTGCGGCATCGGGCCCTCTTGTGCATCGACGACGAGCAGGACGCAGTCGATCGAGCGCAGGACGCGCTCGACCTCGCTTCCAAAGTCGGCATGCCCAGGCGTATCGACGATGTTGATCTTGGTACCTTTGTACTCTACCGCGGCGTTCTTGGCATAAATGGTGATGCCGCGCTCCTGCTCGAGCGCGTTCGTGTCCATCGTCGTGCCCTCGGCCGCCGCACCCGTCTGCTTCAGGATAGCGTCAGTGAGCGCGGTCTTCCCGTGGTCCACATGGGCGATAATTGCGATGTTGCGAATTTCCATGAAAAAATAATCCCGACGCTTCGGTCGGGACCCCGACTAACACGTCGGGGAAGACCTCAGCAGTCGGTGCATTCAATATACAACAAATACCCGCTGCTTACCAGAAAGAGAGGACGGCGGCGAGGCCGGATGCGGCCATTACGGCGATTGTTGTCCAGCCGACGGCCGAGACGAGCGGATGATTCGAATATTCACCCATGATGTGCTTGTTTCCTGAAATGCGCACCACAAAAAAGAGGATAAAGGGCGCAATTATGCCGTTCGCGGCGGCGGCGTAGATGAGGCCGCGTATCGGATCAAGATGTACGAAATTGAGCACAATGCCGACAAGCATCGCCGCAATCATAACTGCATAAAAGGAGTGCGCTTGCTTCAATTTCCGGTAGAGGCCATATCTCCAGCCGAAACTCTCTGCGAGTGCGTACGCGGTGGAGCCCGCGAGCACAGGTATCGCCAGCAATCCCGTCCCAATAATACCGAGCGCAAATAAGACGTAGGCGTACTCGCCGAAGGGCCGCAATGCGAGCGCGGCTTGCTCGGCGGTCGCTATGTTTGTAGCTCCACCCGTGAAGAGCGTCCCCGCAACCGCGGCAAAAATGAAGAAGGTAATGAGATTAGAAAATGCCATGCCGCTCCACACGTCAGTGCGCATCTCGCGTATTGAGTGTTTGCTCACATCGTGTTGACGCGCCTTGATGCTAGTCTCCCCGTGCAAAATTTCCTCCTCGACTTCCTGAGACGTCTGCCAGAAAAAGAGGTACGGAGAGATAGTGGTGCCGAGAATCGCGCACAGCAGAAATATCTGATCGCGCGAAAATGTTATCGACGGTACGAGCGTGTGATAGAGCACGTCGCCCCAATCGAGCTGTACGATAAACGCGACGATCACATACGAAAGCAGCACGAACGTCAAATACTTGAGATATTTCGCATACTGCCGATACGTAGTGAAAATCTGCAGCCCGAGACAGAGGAGCGCAAAGCAAACCACAAGAACTTCAGCCCGTATCGCGGGCAGTAATAAACGCGTACCCGCGGCCATCGCGCCCAAGTCGGCTGCGATATTGAGCACATTGGCGAAAAAGAGAAGTGCGGTTACCGCGTGAAGTGCACGTGTGGAATAATAGTGACGAATATTCGCGGCGAGCCCGCGCCCGGAAACGAGTCCGATGCGCGCGCACATCTCCTGCACCGTTGCCATGAATGGAAACGTGAAGAGCGCGACCCAGATAAGCTGCAGTCCGTAACGCGCGCCCGCCTGAGAATACGTCGCGATACCTGAAGGATCGTCGTCGGCGGCTCCGGTCACTAAGCCGGGACCAAGTTCGGACCAATATCTCTGCACCTTTTGTCGCAACGTCTTATCAGGCATGCTGATGCTTAAACTATAGCATCGTATGCGGTGTTGATTTTGAATAACTCCAGTTCTTTATCCTAGGTAGAACAATGAAAGGCCGGCGACAAACGCAACGATGCCGTACACGTTCAGCGTATCGAGCAGCTTTTTGTTCACCATTTTGTGAAGTGCGTCGGGAATAAAGATGTAGGCCAAGCCCTTAAGGAGGACAAGCCACGCCACGACGGTGATGACGGTACGCCATGAATTATCCCAGACATTATTTTGGAGCAAATAGAGCAACGACAAGAAAACAAGGATGATGCCTGTGAGATATACAACGGCCGGATGTCCGAAAAAGTCTTGCAGTAAACGCGGGAGCGTCTTCCCGCGGAAGATAAGGAAGAGGCCACTAATGATGAGGTACGCACCCACGATCTGAGCTACGACAAGTGAAATATCCATTGCGAATTACTAATTGCTAATGGCTTCAGTATAGCGCCTTATTTCAGCTCAAATCCAAGTAACCCACACTCCCTTATTTCTCGTCATTGCCGAGACTAACCGCTGATAGAGGATGTGTCGTAGCCAAGCTCTTTCGCTCGGGAAACAGATTCAGTCATAAAGTAGATCCAGTGGTCAAAATCTTTATTCTCGTTTCTTGTATTCCAATTCGCAAGGATCTCGTCGGCAGTGGCCCATACAAGCGTGAACTTCTCATGCTCTTCGAGCTTCGTCGGCTGGACGTTGCTACTCTTGAGGATAACGAGAAAACAGGTGGCGTGGGCGACACGATTCACATTTCTCAAACTATTGTGGTAGTGAGTCAGAGCTTCTGAAATTTTCTCCACATAGAGGAAATCGTGCAAACCACTTTCTTCAACAACTTCGCGTAACACGCCGTCTTTAATATCTTCTCCTGAATCAACACCGCCCGAAAAAATCCGGAAGAGACCATCTTCTGTCTGTTTCCCTATCGCGTACTTCTGCGTACGTGGATCAAATACAATCCCACAGCCGCCGTCTCGCCGCTCTTCATTCTCCCTTGTAGTCCCAAACTCGCGGATAGTAATTGAGTCATTGTCGGATTTTCCCATACTTATTTTCCTATGTATCTAAAGCGCGGGACTTTTTTCCACTTTATTTCTACTAGCTAGGTAAACATCTCGAGTGGGCGCACCCAGAGCCCTTCGTCGTCGAGGTGTTTGTAGACCACCATCTTCTCGAGCGTCTCACTGTGCTGAGCGACACTGATAACTTCATATGTTTCCCCCTTATAGTGCTCATACACGCCGAACGGTAATTCTTCAGGTGTCATGATTGAATTTCTGTGAGTATCACCGGCAGTTCTGTGACACCGTCATCGCCAGCGAAGTGGCCCCTGCCGTGTTCGACGATCACTCGGGCACCGAGCTTTGATTCAAATGCTTTTTTGGTTTTCTCAAGTGGAACCCATTGGTCGTTGTCAGAGAGAATAGCGGTGAATGAGTCTGCCGCACTGCGCACTTTGTCAAAATCAATCGGCGCCGTAAGCCACGGAGCAGCGATGTTCTCTTCGTCACTGGTTTCTAGGTTTGTCAGTGTGAGCCATCCGGCGACAAGGATAACTTTCTTGATTTTTAACCCGCGTGTGATTTCAAGCGTGCGCAGGATCGTCTGACAACCGATGCTATGTCCGATGAGCGTTAGCTCGTCGTTCGGACCCACGCCATCAAGAAGTGTAGAAAGGTGTCCAACCCATGCAGTAATAACCGGCCGCTTCGCGTCCGGCATGACAGGAACCTCAACCTCGTATCCTTTCTTATCTAATTCTGTTTTGAGCCATGGGAACCAAGCATTCTCTGGGTGATCCGCCCAGCCATGCACAATAATCGTGCGCTTCATGAAATTAATCTAGCACGAATCAATCACCCCCATTTCCCCCTTCGTTATTCTTATGCTCTTTGCCAAATTTCATTCCTTGTGTAAGGGAGGTATCAGCTTCTTTAGCTGCGCTTTCCGAGTCGAGCAGCGCTGAGTACGCCTCATCAGAATCGCCAGAGTCTTGTTTCTCCTGCGCTTTTAAGAGCGCCCGCTCCGCCATACGAAGTGTCTGGGGAACGTTTTCAAATATATGCTGCTGCACCGTTGAACTCGCAGTGCTCGTTGAAGATGCTGTGTCTCGCAGGCGGCTTTCTGTTTCGTCAATCATGGTCTGGATGGACTGTAGTCTGCTCTCAAATCGTCCTCGATTCTGTGCGTTTTTACTATCATCTGGTCCCAACTTCTGCCCATCCACCTGCGCTTGCGCGTCTCCGTCGGTATTCTGTATAAAGTCTTCCACGATATCAGCTCTCTTCTCTCTCGCGCGTAGCGCGTGTTGCTGAACGACATCTCGCAGTGAGGTAATGTCGTCTTTCTGCGGCGTTTCCGCGTTATCCTCCATGATCGACAATATCTGCGAATGAGCGCTTATCTGCGCCTCAAAATCGACACGCGCGTCAACCATTTCTTCTGACGGCTTTTTTTCTTCCGTGCTCGTCACGATCGAGTTAAATTCTGCCGAGCTCTTCTCGAAATTTTCCGTTATCGTCTTGACGGCTGATTGACTCAACCTTCCCTCGGCAACGAGCGATTCTGCTTCCTCGAGACGGCGTATGGTCCTCGAGGCCTCATAACGGGCTTTTAGTACATCGCCAGATATTGTCGCCCCAATAAGCGGCTCGTTGATATAGATTTTCACGGGATAGAGAATATCGCCCGGTAGGGCCTCTCCTGCTGCAGCAGAGGCGACCGAGCCCCCTGCGAGTAGCACGATGAGCAGAATTCCCGTGAGCGCATAACCAAAGCGGAATTCAAATGCATATTTGTATGGATGCGTATATGTCTCGCGGACACTCCACTTCTCGCGCGGAGCGGCCACCGGATGTGCGTCGGCGTATTCATTAAGGTGCGACAGAACAAGCACCTTCTCCTCCCGAGAAAGTCGTACACTCTTTATCCGTTGTATTCCTTCGTCAATTGGATTATTTTTCATTTTCTTCATCGTAGCCCGCGAGTGTTCTCAGCTGTTTTATACCACGATAGATACGCACGGAAACGACATTGACCGACAGTCCCAATATCTCGGCTATTTCCTTCGGTCCAAGACTCTCCACAAATCTTAAATAGACTGACTGTTGGTAGAGCGGATCGATGTCTCGTATCTTTTCCATGAGAAACTTCGCTTCGTGCGCCATCTCTATTTCTTCCTTCTGCGCCGTGTCCATAAATATCTCCACGTCGGCTCCTGATTCCTCGGCAAGCGACTCCAGAGACAGTGGTTTCTTCTTGCGATACCAATCGATAATGCGGTTCCGCGCGATGGCGAAGAGGAACGCCCGCCCATTCCGTATCTCCTCTTCCTGCCGAGCGAGAACCTCCCAATAGCGCATAAACGTGTCCTGCACGATGTCAACCGCCGCTTCTCGATCAGATATTCGAAGCAAACAAAATCGAAAGATCGAATCCGCTTCGTTGTTGTACAACTGTATAAATTGTTTTTTTAGAATATCTGATTCCATACGTGAAGACGAGGCGAAGCCGAGAATCTTACCTGACGCCGGAGAGAAATGATGTAAGAACCGCGTACCGCCTGCGTCTACAGAGTGTGCGGAAATCATAGTATATCCGAATTATCACTAATCAAATACATACAATGTATGAAGAATCTCCTGAAGCAAATTCCAGCTTTTATCCTTGGCGCCTCGCTTTTTGCCGCGCCGGCGTTCGCGTTCGCGAACCAGGAACAGAGGGACGATTGGAACCACATGGGCCTGGGTATGGGCTTTGGTCTGAGCAGCATCATCGGACAGCAAAATAACCTCGGCCGCGACGACGACTGCCGCTCCGCGACGACGACCGCGCGCAGCGCACGTCGAGCCGCAGTAGTGAAGATTAATAAGATAGCTGCAAGCACCCACGTGTCATCGACTACAATAACGTGGAGAACGAACCGACCATCGACCAGCAAGGTCTTCTACGGATTGACCGCGCCGCTCAACCTCACCTCGAGCAGTACGCCCTTCGTCCTCGACGCGACACTGACGAAACGTCACCAGATTATCATTCCAACTCCCGATGTGGCGACGAGCACGATCTACCATTATGTAGTCCAGTCTACGGATGCCTTGGGACGCACCGCGACTTCGAGCGATCGCCAAATCCTGATTCCGTAATTTACTTTCTTACTCTGCACGAAGAATCATCCCGTTGATGGTGGTGGGATGATTCCCGGCCCGTTCCCTTCTTACCTGTTTATATCTTGTCGCTTGACGCCCAGATGAGGCAGGCTATCCAGCCGATGACGGTCCAACCAATAACGAGATTAAGAAGGCATATGAGGAGCGCGTCTCCCTTGCCTTTCGCAAAGGCGACAATGGACGGGATGAAATAGATGACGAACAGGATGAGCGAGAGGCCGGGGGTCAGAGTCATGTGCTCTCATTATACTGCCCGATCTGGGCCCCGTTGAAGCGCCTATCAAACCGGTGCCGCCGTTAGACCAAGTAGAGAAAGAGACTGCGTAATTATTGTCAAAATATCGCGTTCCCGAATGGGACATCAGTTTGTGGCGTGATATAGATTGTTTCTCCCTTTTCATTCCGCACACCGAGAATGAGCACTTCTGACTTCTCGGGACCCATCTGTTTGACACCGAAATTGATAACGGCGACCACTAGTTTCCCCACCAACTCTTTTTTTGGATAATTTCGATACGCGCCGCACGAAACTTTCGTCCCGATTTCAGGACCAAAGTCAACCGTAATGCGATACGTCGGCTTATTAGTCTCTGCATCGTCGACTTTCAGTATTCTCCCGACTCGTAAATCAAGCGCTTCAAAATGCGCGAATGAGATGACATCTTTCATGCCACAATTTATATTCATTCCTCGGTGTATTTCTCAACATCGGGTCGCACACCCGTCACCACTCTGACCATTTCAGGATTAATCTTTGAAAGTTTCGCTCGTGCTACTTCTTGTCTGATGAAGGCGCCTCTCGCGGCGAGAAATTCGCCGAGATCAACTTGAATGCCGCTATCGGCTTTCCCAGTCTCAACAACTCTCTGCGCGTAGCTGTCATTTCTCAGAAACTCGTCAGACTGAAGGAGTTCCATTGCGGCTTTCTGATCTTCATTGCGAAGCTCGCTCATGCGTTCCATTGACATGTCGTTTGTAGATGTTATCTTATATAAGGAAACTCTGCCTATTCTAGAACGCACGAAAGGAGGATGCAATGTCTGTAGTCTTGCTTTCCGGTCATTTAGACGAAGCGCGACTGTGTCGCGTACAAGAAGAAATCTGGGGAGGACTTGACAATTCTTGCGTGCTCGTAATCGACAGCCTCGGCGGCGACCTCCAACCAACCGTCGATTTCGTCGAAGAAATGCTCGATTCGGTAGGGGTCGGGCGTACCGTGTTCTCGAGCATGAGAATCTATAACGCGGAATCGGCCGCCGCTCTGATCTCTCTCGCGCTTCCCGCCGCGGTCAAAGAAATGCGAGAAGGGGCGATTCTCGGCGTTCACCGCGGGTCTGTGATTCTCGACACAAGCGATCTCGACCTGGTAAACGGCTCGGTCGCGAACCACGCCACGCTTGCGCTACTCAGGCGGCACGAAGCCACGCTGAAAGAGGCTCTCGTCAAACGTGATTTGTCTTCTGACCCGAAACTGATGGCGGAACTCTACGGTAGTAACTGGCTCCATCTCAGTGCTGAGGAGTGCCTTAGGCGAGGCATCGTGACTCGTTTGTTCTAGCTTTCTCACTATGGGGGCGCTCCAACCGGAGCGCCCCCGATTGTTTTTTATCGAGATGTATTTGCGAAATAATCCGCGACAGCGTTCGGCAAAAATTGCGGCTCACCGACGAGGCAGAATGGACCTCCCCTTTGGAGCGTTTCCGACGCATGGAAGCCCCAGGTCACTCCTATCGTCCCCACACCCATTTTGTCTGCTTCACGCATATCGCCGAGCGTGTCGGTGATGAACAGACAATTTCCTGCAGAAGTGCCGTACCTTCCAAACACCGTTTTTATCTTCTCCACCTTGCTCGTATGCACGTCGTTGCCCATAATCTCGACGAAGTGAGATGCGAGATTGTGTTTCTCCATGAATTCTTGGATCGGGCTCGTGATGGTCGAGGAAATTATCACGAGCGTATACTCTTTCCCGAGCTGGGTTATTACTTCTGTCATCCCGGGTTTGATTTGTACTTCATTTCTCATACGAGGAATGTATTCTACAAAGAAATCAATATCGTGCCGGCATTCCGCTGTATGAGTGTTAATTGGATCTTCCCAATCATTAATATTGCCTTCAAACCTTCTGCGGTAGCTGTCTTCGTCCAGAGCCGGACATATCATTTTCTGTATTTCGAACGCGGGCGCAAAGGAATCTGCAATCACGCCGTCAAAATCAAAAAGAATAAAATTATCTTTCACGGCTGGTATCGCTTTGTTCCTCTCCTTCATAAATTCATTCTACCCTAGAGAATTACCGATAACAAAACGAGGCCACCGCGTCTTACGCGATGGCCTCTATGCGGAGCAAGGGGAGTCCTTGCTCAACGAGTAAGTGATTCGAATTATGTGGAGAGCATTAAAGGGCTGGAGCGACCATGGTCGCACCCAGCCCTTTTGCCGCTTCACTTCACCACTCGCAGATGGGACGACATCCTTCTCGCTTTATGCTCAAAGACACCACTGCTATAGGCTACACGGAAGTAATACTGGCCTCTGTGGCCAATAGGCCGTCCTCTGAACACGCACACCTGCGCGTTTATCTGATGCGGAAGACATAGCCCTTCTGTGAAGGTTCCCTCTACGTGCCGCCTCCCTGAAATCGAGATGCACCTAACCTTGACTGGTGGAAAGAACCAGTATCGCCGTCCGTGAACGAACTGATTGCTGCAGTTCATCAGTCGTAGCATAAACCCTCCTAATCGTTTTCATCCTCAACCTGCCCGTAGGTTACATTAATCAGAACCAGATGCCTAGGGCAGTCCCATGTGACACTTTATTCCATCATGCAATCACTGAAACAAATTAAATTTCTTCTCTCGGCACCAGGATTTGATTTCTGCTTCTCTCTTTGACGCTGATGACCGGTCTGGATGCTTCTCGGTATACACCACCTTTTTTACTCCTTTTGATCTGGTATAGCTACCACCCACTCCGTTCTTGTGGTCAACGAACCGCCGATCAACATCGGTCGTTATGCCTGTGTAGAGCGAGCCGTCTTTGCACTCGAGAAGGTAGACGAAATACATTTGATTCTATCGTTCTTTAACGTCCTCGTTGATCAGTTTAATGATCTCGGGGAACGTCGGCACGTTGAAATGACCTTTTTTGCTTTTGTATATGACGATGTGTGCTTTCTTTAATTTGTTTCTATATTTTTCAGCATGAGAGACAGGTACTATGTCATCATCTTTTGAGAAGAGAATGTGGAGATTCATGCAATTCTTCTCGATCAAAGATATATCGGCTTTAAGCCTAAACCCACCGACTAGATCTTCCGAAGATAGCGATCCATCGAAAGGTGCACAAACGAGATATACAGACAGTGCTTTTTTGGACAGTTTATTTTCGGAAAGATATTTCGCGAGAAAAATCCCACCCAGAGAAGAACCTATGAGAATGAAATTCTTTCTGAGAAGGGGTACATACCTATCAAAGAATATCTTCCAATCCCGGTACTTAGCATTATCCTGCAGAGGCATCCGTGGTCTGATGATTTCAAATTTTTTCTCAAGCTTCTGCTCGAGATCAGCCTCCCAATAAGGTCTCTCTTGAGTTGAGACCTTTCTCGTTTTTAGAAAATGCGCATAATCCTTGTTATTTCTAAAGGTCATCCCACCATGAACCATCAGTATTTGAGGCTTCTTTTTCATTTTTGTGATTGTATTAGTATATGAGCAGATCGTCTGGCACGCGGGAACCTCTATTAGAGATTGAGATACGGCGAATAATCTACAGCCGGGTATATTTTACTTGCGCCCGAAAGTACGTCTGAAATTGGCACCCACTTCGCGATTATAGAGGGTTGGTCGGCGATTGGAGTCTCTTCTTTTTCATAAATTTCTTTTCGAACCATTTGAGCTGCATACAAGAAAACAATTTCATGGCCAGGATTCCCTCTATAAATAAAGACGTTCTCGAAAACGTGCAGGAATAAAATATTCTCAAGCTCCGTTTTCAATTCTTCTCGTATTTCTCGCTTAAGCGCATCTGTGCTCAGCTCACAGAAATGAACTCCACCTCCAATGAGGCGAAAGAACTTCTCATTCTTTACATCATCAAAACCCTCCGTTGCCAATATCCTCCCTTTATGCGAGAGGACACACATCGCCTTAACATGAATCATCCCCGGTTCGCGTAGTGCTTCCATATCTAATAGTTTAACTCATTTGGTTGCCTTCTGGGACGACGAGGGGACCCTATTTGGAACTGAGAACTGCGTCAATTGTTTTAATTGCTTCATCAAGTTGACTGGGTAGGTTTTCTTTTGCCGTGTCAAAGGTGTAGACAAAAGAGAGATTGGGGAGAGTGAAATTCTTTTTATTAGTTAGGAAATTATCAACGGCATGAGACCCGTCTTTATAAAGCCACGTGTGAGGATACTTGTTGAGTTTATCTATGACAAATTTGTCTGGAGGATTGATATGGATAAATAGTTGCTGTACGTGTGGAAATGCCTCTGCGGTCTTTTTATTGTACTCAAGACCTGTCATACTTCCGGTATTGCCGTCGACCGCAATACTGTAACCAAGCCGGAGATATTTTTTAGTCAGCTCGTGTGCAATCTCCCGAGCACCTTTGTAAGTGTAGCCGCGTTGTTTTAATTGCTCACGTATTTCGTCTGTCGAGACTCGAATAAGACCAAAGTGCTTGGCAAGCGGCTTCACGACAGTTGTCTTTCCTGAGCCAATTAACCCCACTGGCATGAGCATCCACTGGGGAGAAGGCTTGACCTCAGGAACGACTAACGTCTTCTCGTAGTCTCTTCCGACTTCTTCAAGCACTGCCTCTGGCGCGTCCATACGAGAACTGTATCATTTCTTTTAAAAAAGGCTGGTCGCGTGGTACGACATGGAAACTTTCTGACCCATATTTTTGCTTGAGTTCTGTCGCCCGAGAAAACGGTTGACACACAAGTTAAATCATTATATATACACAGAGGAGGTTACGGCACCAATGAAGAACGGCTCGAAAGTACTTAGGATATTGTGTATCGACGACAAACCCTCAGAGCTGGATCGGGCCAGGAAGGAGGTTGAGGCAGCCGGTCACAAGTTCGTTGGTATTCATGCTGGCACGAAGTGGCTCAGTGAGTTCTTGCCAGAAATACGCACGGCCGACGCAATCATCACCGATCTGCACTTCCGTCCCTATCCTGAAGCACATGATGAGGGGGATGACGTGTTGCTATCTGGCCTGCTCGTGGTGATCCACGCTCTAGGTCTGGGCAAACCGGTCGCCGTTTGTACGGAAATGGACACGGACTACGGAACAGGCCATCACGGCAAGACATACAGCTGGATTCATGACGCATATCTGGAGGGCGATGATGAGTGCATTGGCCCTACTGAGGACATCGGCGGAGAACGGAAGTACTTGATCCTGATCGGCCACAAGGACTGGAAACGGGCCGTGTGGCGAATCATCAGAACTGAGAAAAAGAAAGCCCTGTAACCAAGGTCTCACGGTCGATGGGAAAGTGTCCTCACGAGGGCTCACCCGTTGCGTGAGGCCTTTCCTAATTTAGATAGGGGGAATTGGGGACGGTCACGATTGTTTTGATAATTGTGTGTCTTGATTTGATTGGTAAGGGTGGAGTACCAACGCGCGACCGAAAAGCATTGGAACACGAGACGTGGTAAATAATCGTGACTGTCCCCATTATCCTTGAGTTGTTTATGCTCTTAAAATCTTTACGCAGCAGAGAACCGCGTTAAGGAGGCCGACCTCTCCTATACCAGCATTTAATAAAGGAATACCTTTTGGAATCGAAATCACCGACAATAGACTCGAGAGTTTATCAATATCTGTCTTTGGAATGCCGACACCGATGACGTGAATGGGACTTTCTTTAAGATATCCAGCAATGATCGCGGGCAAGTTCGCGACTGAGTGAGCAATCGCGAGCACGACGCCAACATTCTCCTTTGCAAGCCTTTTCGGATCCAATTCAGTGACGAGGCCTTTTATATCTCGATGGCACGAGATCACTTTGACATCGAAACCAATTTTCTCTTTTTTCAGATATTTTTTCGTATCTGTCAGCAGTGGTATATCATTCTTGCTCCCCGTAACAATCAAAAGTCGTTTCATACTGCAAGGTTAGTGATAATCTCAACATTTGGTAACGTTTTAAACACCTCTGTTGGGACAAGCAGTTTTGAGATCTGTTTTCCTCCGCCAACAATCACCTTTTCTTTCTCCATCAATCGACTATCGATCAATATCTTCCACGTGCTCGGCAGACCTATCGGAGTAATGCTCCCGTACTCCATGCCAGTTTCCTGTAAGACATCTTCGAGTGGTGCCATCGACACTTTCTTCGCATTAAGCTTCTCACAAACAATGCCGTTCAGGTCTGCGCGATAACCAACGGGTACGAGTACCGCGGCAGTCGTCCTCATCTCTCCACGCTTTCCTCGCACAATCACACAGTTCACACCATCATCCGCGGCAACTCCATAATGTTCAGAAAGTGCGAGACCGTTCATATACTGTGGATCAATCTCTGCAACGAGAATATCCGAGTCTGGCAAGACCGCTTGCAACACCGATACACTAACCAGCTCTGGATTATCTGAGATTGGTTTGAATTCTAAAGCAGCGGTCATATGCTAATTGCCTTTAATTGGATCTTAGATACTTGTTCTAGTTGAAGTCAATTTAGTGATTTTTGTGGCTTCAAGTATCCCTACATAAAGGTACTTCTCATTAAAATCGGGCATGGGCGTAAATATCCCTTCAATCTCGATATGGCCACTTACTGGCAATTTCAAAGGATCCTTGTAATTCGGGTCAGTGACTCGCAACATGAAATAGCGTCCTTGGTCGTCCTTGAAGCCAGATAAACATTCCATAGTTGAACCCAATTCAAAACTTCGATGCGGTAGACAAGTCATCATACCTTGTGTCGTCAGAATGCCGGTATTTGGAATGCGCACCCAAGGAGGAGCACCTCGCCAATTCCAATAGATCCCTCCTGCAACTAAAAGAAGAAAGATGGTCGCGACAATTTTTTTAATCATACAGGGCTACGCAACTATTATACGTCTTAATCTGTGGTCAGATGCACCTATCAATCTCAATTTCTTTTCTCGGCGCCAGGATTTGATTTCTGCTTCTCTCTTTGACGCTGATGACCGGTCTGGATGCTTCTCGGTATACACCACCTTTTTTACTCCTTTTGATCTGGTATAGCTACCACCCACTCCGTTCTTGTGGTCAACGAACCGCCGATCAACATCGGTCGTTATGCCTGTGTAGAGCGAGCCGTCTTTGCACTCGAGAAGGTAGACGAAATACATTTGATAAGAGTACAGCACCTCGCCATACGTGTTCTCACACCTCTGCCCAGTGCTGGTCGTCTGAGACGATGTTAGAACTATTTTGCTAAACGCTTCTTCGGAATACCAAAATAAATAGTAATGGGATTCCTCCCGCTTATGGCTAAGGCTATTGATCTCATACATCCATCGTCAATATCTCCTTTCATTTTTCTTTTCAATCTCTTTCTTCCTCGAGTTCCCGTGTCCGTTTTAAACACAATCGGGAATAAATATTTCTCCTTTTGGTCGAGATGCGCCTTTATCTTTAAAATATTTGGGATGCTGTGCCGAGGCCTGTCTTTGATTAATTTGGATTTTTTCTCAAGACCCTCTTTGACTTTCTTCGCGGTTTCAAGAAGCGATCCACGTGTCCACTCTAAGGGCAATCTACCTGCTTTACTCCAAACTCCCAACTCTTTGGGGCTCGCCTCCGCCAAGAACCACCTGCTTTCGTTATACGCTTTAATTCTTTTGGGCCACTTGGGAGTAACTAATTTGTCTAATGACGCTGGCTTCAATTTAAAAATGGCTTTCTTCGCGCTCTGTAATTTTTTATCAAATGCTTTTTCAGGGAGATCTTTTAGGAACTTATGATTGTTACCGAGATTTTTTCTTTGCGTAATATGATCAGCAATAACAAAAGCCCTTTTTACTTCAATAGAATTAATCTCCTTGAGTAATTTCATGGCTCTATAGTACCTCAACCTTACGAGCTGCCGGCCAGGGACTCGAACCCCAATACCATCCTCCAGAGGGATGTGTCCTACCATTAGACGAGCCGGCAATACAGTGAAGATACTTGAAAATCACTGTTTATTCAACCTCCTTTGCTATACTGGATTCTTCACTCTATGGCTCAAGATGCCCTATTGATAACTGACCTCAAAAAGAAATATGCCGACGGCCCAGAGGCGCTCAAGGGCGTCTCGCTCACGGTACCCGCGGGGGACTTTTTCGCGCTCCTTGGCCCGAACGGCGCGGGCAAGACGACCATCATCGGCATCGTCACGGGCCTCGTCACGAAGACGAGCGGAACGGTCAGTGTCTTTGGTATCGACACCGATGAGGAGCCCGAACGCACGCGGTCGATGATCGGGCTCTGCGGACAAGAGATAAATTTCGATCCTTTTATGAAGCCGCGCGACATTCTCGTGAATCAGGCGGGCTATTATGGCATCCAACGCAGGATTGCTATCCCACGCGCAGAGAAGCTCCTCAATGATCTTGGTCTCGGTGATAAGTTCGATCAGATAGGATTCAAACTCTCGGGCGGGATGAAGCGCCGTCTCATGATCGCCCGTGCACTCATCCACGAACCAAAGTTTCTGGTTCTTGATGAGCCTACGGCCGGCGTTGACGTTGAGCTTCGCCGAAGCATGTGGGAGTACCTCACCACACTCACGAAGGGCGGCATCACTATTCTGCTCACGACGCACTATCTCGAAGAGGCCGAGCGCCTCGCAAAGCATGTCGCCATCATCAACAAAGGAGAGATTGTTGCGAATGGCACCATGGAGGAGATTCTTGCGCTCCACGACCCCTCGACGTCGCTCGGGGCAGGTGGCTATAGCGGCGGAAAACTCGAGGAGATATTTATCAAGTTGACGAGTAACAATTCCTGATATGTCTTTCGATAAACAACTCGTCGCACTCTACACGATTCTTCGCAAAGGGGTCGTGCGCATTCTGCGCATCTGGCCGCAGACGCTGCTCCCTTCTATCGTCACCTCAGTGCTCTACTTCGCAGTGTTTGGCAATATTCTAGGTTCACGCATTGGCAATTTTAATGGCGTCCCCTATATCCTATTCGTCGTGCCCGGTCTCGTGATGCTCGCCGTCATCACGAATGCATACATGGACGTCGCCACGACCTTTTTCGTCTCCAAATTCTTCTCGCGTAATATCGATGAGATCCTTGTCTCACCCACGCCGTCACTCATTATAATTTCTGGCTACATTCTTAGCGGCGTAGTGCGCGGTACGGCAGTAGGCATACTTGTCCTGCTCGTATCGTTATTTTTCGCGCTCCCTTCTATCGCACATCCGCTCGTCGCGATCCTCTTCCTCATCCTCTCGAGCCTTGTCTTCGCGCTCGCGGGACTTATTAACGGTATTTACGCCAAGAACTTTGACGGGATCTCTATCGTTCCTACGTTCGTACTCACGCCGTTCGTCTATTTGGGCGGTGTCTTCTATTCGATCAAATCGCTGCCGCCATCATGGCAGACCGTCTCGCTTTTTAATCCAATTTTCTATATCATCAATGGATTCCGTTACGGATTCCTCGGCACGAGCGACGTTTCACCGCTCACGTGCGTCGCAGTGCTCCTCGGCCTCATGCTCGTCCTTCTTGGCGCTAACTGGTACTTCATTCGCACAGGCCTCGGCCTCCGCCAATAATTTGCAGCAAATCTATGAGGTCTATCTGTGGAGATCTGACCTCCACAACGCTACTCAAAACGAACAATATCGTTGTCTTTGTCTTCCCTCGAAATACGATTTTCCATAAAATCCCTACCAAATTCCTTGAACTCTTTTGGTGAGAATAGATCATTCAAAAATGAACTCTCAACAATTGGCCGAGAAATTGCACCCACGTGATCTCCGAGACTTGAAAACTCATATTGGCAAGCCCATGTGAATGCCTTTTCAAAATTATCTTTTCCTTCAACTTTCCCCTTGTACATGTCGAGAGTATTTTTTAACTGTATGTATGCGATTACATGCCGCAAATAATCGTCACTATCAATGGTCTTCGAGCGGAACGCGCTTTCAAATATCGATCCGCGCTCTTTGTATTTTAAATTAAAACGATATGACATACCGATGCCTACTCGTTGCATGAATTTCGATATACCTCCATCCCGAATCTCTTCGAGTAATAAATGAAAATGATTGTTCAGAAGACAAAATGCAATAATATTGACGAGCTTCTTCTGCTCGGGCCATGTTTCAGGTCGATCGAATATTTTGAGCCTTGAATCAGAAACGTCCCTGAACCAGTTTGCGGGCTGATACTCGTCATTGAAATGTGCAAGCATTAATAGAAAGCGATTCTTGTCAGCATTATCACGAACAATTGAAGCCCCACGTGTGCCGCGTTTAATGACGTGTACAAACGATCCGACACCATATGGTTCTTTTCGCATGTAACCATTATATCAGCTTCTGTGGAGGTCTGATCTCCACAATCTTCCCAATCTAAATTGACACGAGTGAATACGACCAGCCCGGTTGCCACTTAAAAGGTGCGGAAGTGAGCTGTTCAAGTGGCACATGGTTAATGAGATTTTCGAGGCCGAACTGAGTAGCGCGGCTCCCGATAATCATCACTCGTTTACCATCATATTTTTTCAATAACTCTTCAAGAAAGTCTTTCATTCGAGCGGTCGTTTGCGTATAACTCTCCCCATTTGGGAAAGGAATATTGATGTGCTGCGGCTTTTCTTTGTCGACAATCTCGCTTGGACTTTGAGTTAGATCCCCATAGTCACACTCTCGTAAACGAGAATCTTTGATGACTGGCCATTTGTCGCCAAAACCGATTTCTGCACTTTTATATGCACGTTGTAAGTCTGCACAAAAAATCGCATCAAAGTGGTCGTCTTTATATCGCTCCCCCATCTGCTTCGATTGCTCGATGCCGAGCGGCGAGAGCTCTATGTCATTCCACCCCGACGATAAATGCGCTTCGTTATCGTACGTTGTTCCGTGTGACTCGAATACTATTTCGACCGCCATAGTTATCTCTTTTTCTTCTGAGCAATCGCGGCTTTGAGAAATTCGGTGAAGAGAGGGTGCGGGTCGAGTGGACGCGCTTGCAGCTCCGGGTGGAACTGCGTGCCGAGCATGAAGGGGTGCACTTTCCGCGGGAGCTCGGCGATCTCCATCAAGATTCCGTCGGGCGACGTACCCGAGAAGACGAGTCCGGCGGCCTCGAGCTGTTTGATATAAGACGGATTAATCTCGTAGCGATGGCGGTGGCGCTCCTCTACCAATTCTTTCTTATACGCCCCGCGCGCCATCGTGCCCTTCTTGAGGTACGCCGGATACGCTCCGAGGCGCATCGTGCCGCCGTATTTATTGTCAGCGAGGTGCTTCTTTTGCTCGAACATGACATCGACCACCGGATCTTCTGAATTCTTCTGGATCTCAGTCGTGTGCGCGTTCCTGAGCCCTAGCACATTGCGCGCGTACTCGATCACCATGAGCTGCATGCCGTAACAGAGGCCGAAATACGGGATTTTATGCTCGCGCGCATATTGTATGGTCTTAATCTTCCCCTCGATGCCGCTCTCACCGAAGCCGCCCGGGACGATGATGCCTTGATACTTTTTGAGCTCCGCAATCGCTTTTGCCCCACCCTTCTCAATTTGTTTCGAATTTATCCACGTGATCTTGGGCCGGCGCCCGAGCTTCGCCGCGGAGAATTTAATCGCCTCAATGACCGAGAGATACGCATCAGAAAGCATGAAGTCGCCCGTATCAAAATATTTCCCCACGATGGCGATCGACACTTCCGGTGCCTTCGTGTCGACCGCCGCCAGTGCGAACTTCTTCCACGCAGCAAGTGAGGCTTTCTTCTTCTCGGGCAGTTTGAGCGCATCGAGCATCGCATCGCCGAGCTTGTCCTTCTCGAAGTTGAGCGGCGCCTCGTAGATGCTCGAGATATCGGGAGCGGAAATGATGCGATCCTTACGCACATTGCACCAGATCGCGATCTTCTCTTTGCGTTTCTCGTCCACCGGCTCCTTTGAGCGCGCAATGATGAAATCCGGCTGGACGCCGTAGGAGTTCAGATCGCGCACGGCGGTCTGGGTCGGCTTCGTCTTCATCTCGCCGAGCGTGCCCGGCGTCGGCAGGTACGACACCATCACGAAGAGCACATCATCGGGATATTTCATCTTCAATATGCGTGCTGCCTCGATAAAGAGCGCGTTCTGGAAATCGCCAATCGTGCCGCCGATCTCGATGACCGAGACGCGGCTGCCGTTGTACGTCGCCGCTTCTTCGATTCTTCGCAGGATCTCATCGCGCACGTGCGGGATGGCTTCGACGCATTTCCCGCCGTAGCCGAGCGAGCGCTCGCGCTCAATAACCGACTGGTACACCATGCCGCTCGTCATGTAATCGGCGTTCGTGAGATCGCGATTGAGAAACCGTTCATAATTCCCCATATCCTGATCGGTCTCCATCCCGCTCCGGAGCACGAACACTTCGCCATGCTCTGTCGGGTTCATCGTCCCCGCATCGACGTTCAGATAGGGATCGATCTTCACGAGATTCACGGGATACCCTTTCTGCTGGAGAAGGAGTCCGACCGAACTCGTGACCACACCCTTGCCGACGCCGCTCATCACCCCGCCGAGGACGAATATGTATTTGTGACCATCTTTCGCCATACGCTACACTTTGAGATATTTACGAATGGCAAACATTGAAGCGATCGCTCCGAGCAGGATGCCCGACAGCATGAGAATCGCGAAAACGAGAATGAAGTGAGTCGCATAGTATTGCGCGAGGTTGAATCCATCGAGCGCATGCGTCCAGTTGGAGCCGGCATACCACGCCACGGGCCACATGATAAGGAGGACGAGGACTGCCGATATGGCGCCTGTGATGACACCGGCGACGACGAACGGACCCTGCACATACGCGTTACTCGCGCCGACGAGTTTCATCACCGAGATCTCGTCCTTGGCCGTGTAGATCGCGAGGCGAATCGTCGCGAACGCGATGAGGATCGATGCGAGCGCGAAGATGAAGACCATTGCGAAACCGATCTGGCGCGTCGCGTTAATCGCGAGCGTCAGGCGGCCGATCACGTCCTTATTTTGTTCGTAGTTCACATGATCGACGATAGAGGTGCCGCTCGAAGAGAGCATCGGCGACGCATCGAGGAAATCGACAATGCTTTCATACTGCGAAAGGTCCTTTGCACGCACCACGAGACGCGCTCCAAACGGGTTGGTCCCAATCTCATCAAGTGCTTGCAGATTCAGCTGATCGCCTGCGTTACGAGTGCGGAATTGCTCGAGAACATCTTCTCGCGTGGTGTATGAAATGGAAACGACTTGCGGCAGTTTCTCTAATTGATCCTTCACGTCGAAAATGCTCTCCTCGCTTGCGCTCGTGACGAAGTAGATCGAGACGTCCACCTTGTCCTTGATCGTAGTGAGCGTGTGCGAGAGGAGCGCGGAGAGGAAAATGAGGAATCCGATGATCGCGAGCGTCACGGTCATGACGACGACCGTTGCCGCCGAGACGGCGCCGCCGCGCGTGAAATTCTTACCACCCCCGACGAGCACTCGTTTGATGACCATCCAGTTCATAAATTGATTCTACAGGACGTACTTCCCCTTCGCATCGTCACGCACCACCTTGCCCGAGTCGAGGGTGATAACGCGCTTGCCGATTGCGTCGATCACGCCCTTGTTGTGCGTCGTGATGATGATGGTCGTACCGAGCTCGTTTATCTTCTTCAATATCTCGACGATCTCGTAGGTATTGATCGGGTCGAGATTCCCCGTCGGTTCGTCGGCGACGATGAGCTCCGGCTGATTGATGATCGCACGGCCAATAGCGATACGCTGTTTCTCTCCGCCCGAGAGCTGGTCGGGGAAATGCGCGGCCTTGTCGGCAAGATTCACGAGTTCGAGGATATAGGGCACGTCGCTCGCGATCTCGTCGTCGGTGCGGCCGGTCGCCTCCATCGCGAACGCGATGTTCTCATAGGCAGTTTTATTCGGAATCAGACGGAAGTCCTGGAAGACGGTGCCGATCTTCCGACGGTAATGGTGCAGGGCAGAGTTCGGCAGGTCATTCACGTCAATAGATTCAAAAAAGACGGTGCCGTCGGTGGGACGCTCTTCTGCCAAGAGTAGTTTGAGGAGTGTTGTCTTGCCTGCTCCCGAGTGGCCGACGATAGAGATGAATTCTTTGGGGGCGACTGAGAGAGTGACTCCATCGAGTGCAGCGGTGTTCCCGTATCGCTTTGTCACTCGGTCGAAGTAGATCATGCGTCGCTACTCATTGTACCCCATTCACTTCCCATGAGTCCAGAAAGTGGATAAACAAGGTTCAACCTTGGAATCGAGGTTAAGGTTGATCCTTGTTATCAACGGCATCAATAAACTCGTCGAGATCGCCCTCGAGGACCTTGCCCGGATTCGACGATTCGTGTTCCGTACGGTGATCTTTGACCATTTTATAGGGATGGAGGACGTAGGAACGGATCTGGCTGCCCCATTCGTTCGCGGTGGTGGCAGCAATGGAGCGCCCTTTAGCTTCAGCGAGGCGCTTCAATTCTTCTTGTGCAAAGATTTTCGCTTTGAGAAGCACCAGCGCCTTCTCGCGATTGGCCTGCTGGCTGCGCTCGCTCGAGACATGTGCTGAAATGTTGGTCGGGATATGGAGAATGCGTACCGCCGTTTCGCGCTTATTGACGTTCTGTCCGCCGGCGCCGCCCGCCTTCGCGAAGGCTATTTCAAGATCGTCGGGCTTCAGTTCCACCTTATCGTTCGGCATGAGCACGGGTAGCACCTCGACGAGCGCGAAGGATGTCTGTCGCTTCGCCTGCGCATTGAAGGGCGACTGGCGCACGAGACGATGCACGCCCGCTTCGTGCTTAAGGCGGCCGTAGACGCCCGCACCCTCGATCTCGAGCAGTATATTGCGATAGCCGCCGTGGTCGTTCTCGTTGGCGTGCAGCTCGCGTACGCGCCAGCCTTGCTTCGCGGCGTAGCCCTCGTACATTTGCCGCAATATGCGTGCGAAGTCTTCGGCGTCGTCGCCCCCCGCGCCCGCGAGAATCGCAAGCGTCGCGCCGCCCCGATCGTGAGGGTCTCCGCCAGCTGGCGGATCCGCCTTCAGTTGCTGATACTCCTGTACTATCTGTTGCGCTTTGTCCTTGTCCGTCCAGAAGTCGGGCGATGCCATCATCGCTTCGATCTGTTGCATTCGTTCATTTGATTTTTCGTCCATACTTATGGAGCCGCCTCCCAGGATTGAACTGGGGACCTACGGTTTACGATACCGTCGCTCTACCAGCTGAGCTAAGGCGGCAATAGTATGAAAATATCATTTCTTTTGTTTTTCCGCGAGGTTCCACTGCTCTAATCATCTTCATCGTCGTCATCGCCTGATCGGGGCACACTGGTGGGAGCTGGCATCGGCAGGCTGGCGAGGTTCGTCGCGCTCGTGGCGACTGTCTGGTCTAGGTCTCCGATATAGTATGCATCAAGCATCGCCGTGGCAGACGAAGAATGCGAGCCGGTGCCACCTCGCGTTGCATACGCTTGAGTCGCGTCAGTGCCGCAAGTCGGCAGGATGGTGCTTGCGTTACCCGGGTGCTGATTCAAGAAGTTGGTGACGTCGTAGATCTTTCCCGAGATGAGCAACCAGCAACTTTGTCTCGAATTATGTTTGGCGAGCTCGACGCTCGTGAGCTTCACTGTCGAGCTTGGCGCTGGCCGCGGCGCGGTCGGGCTTGGAGCGACAGGAGCGGGGACAACAGGAGTTTGAATGACCGGAGCAGGGCTAGGCGCGACTTGAACAGTGCTGTTTGTCTCAGTTGAAGCCGTCGTCTTCCCAGAGCTCACCGCAATACTTTGATTTAACGTCCCAATATAGTAACCAGCCAGCATGGCGCTCGCGGTGCTTGAGTGCGGCGATCCACCGGCTGTCCCTTTATTCGCGTAGGCAGTCGTCGCGTCCTTTCCACAATACGGCAGCATCGTGCCTGCGTTGCCCGGGTGCTGATTCAAGAATGTTGTGACGTCATACATCTTCCCGGATATAAGGAGCCAGCAACTCGAAGAAGAATTATGCTTCGCAAGCTCGACTGCGTTCAGAACGAGCGCAGTCCCGGATGCGTCCAGACTCTGCGCGGGAACGACACCGTCCACTTGGCCGGCTACGCCGCTATTCTGTCCGACCGCGATCCCACCGCCAGCACTGTTCGCAGATAGTAGACCGGCCGCAAATATGGCAGTCACCATAGCCCAGAATATAAACAACATTATCGTCACTAATTTTTTCATACTGCAAGATTAAATTCTTCGGAATGGATTCGTTTGTTGTCAAAACCTACTGCAATAAACTGGCTCCGTAAGCTCTGCATGAATGTGAGCGGGCCGCAGAGGAACACATCGGTACCACCGAGGTCTTTGCGGCCCTCAATTATAAGACGTGGAGAGAGGTACCCTTCTGTCTCAGAATAGTGCGGATGGAACTTGAAGTGAGGAGTTCGACGCGCTATATCCGTGAGTTCACTAGCAAATGCGGCTTTCTTTTCATTCCCCACCGAGTAGTACAAATCGACTTCATGAAGGTCGCCACTCCTTCCTAGCTGTCGCGCCATGCCAAGGAAGGGGGTGATGCCGATGCCGCCCGCGACCCAGATCTGCTTCTTCGACTCTACCTTCGTATACGAGAACACACCGAAGGGCCCCTCAATGCGGCACACGACTCCTGGCTTCAAGAGATACACCATCGAGGTGTAGTCGCCGAGCGTCTTGATCCCGAGCGACAAATGATCGCTCCCGGAGAATGACGTGATCGAGAAAGGGTGCGACTCTGACAAGACGCCGTCTTGTTCGAATCGCAGGAAGATAAATTGCCCGGGCTGATAGATAATCTTCTTCGAAAGCGGTGTGAGCACAAGCTCGACCACCATGTCGGTCACCTTGGTCACCTTCTCTACCGCGTAGCGGTACTCGGTCGTCGTGTAGACACCGACGATAGTTCGATAGATATAGGAGAATGCGCCGAGCGCCGCGAGGCCGAGCATGTAGTACTTGAGCACGGCATTGTTCGAGATATCGCTCGGTACGAGGATCATGTGCAGCGCGCCGAGGAAGAGGACGACACCGAGGAATTTATGCGTGTTCTTCCAATTCTGATATTTGAAATGCAAATAAAACGTGACCACCATGAGCACCATGAAGGTGAAAAGTGCTACCTCGCCGAGCGTGACCGCAGTGTCTTGAAATGAGAAGAGGAAAAAATATGCAGATGAAAGAGAAATAAAAAGATATTGCACCGTGAGAAATGTGGGGTGGAAGAGGATGAGAGAGAAGGCGAGCGCGCCGACGAGGTGATGTTTGTCGTAGACCTTATTGAGGCCGTTAAAGAGGCGGTCGAGGAATCGGTAGCGCGCGGCGAGCACGAAGTTCATCGAGAGGAGCGCCATGCCGAGGAGCCCCGCGAGCTGGCCGAGACTGCGATACACAGATACCGGCGACGCGAAGCGGCCGGCGAGCGGTCGCATAAGAGCCCACAAAGCGAGCGGCAGGAGCGCCAGCGCGAAAATCAAAATAACCCCCGCATTATCCTTAACGTACTGAATCATTCGGCTTCAGTATACCAAATACCAACCCGAGGCGGATGCATTTGTTTATTCCTTATTCCCCCCGGATGGATGCAGTGGTGGTGGTGGCGTGAGAGGAGAAAGGGGGACGAAAATCCACGCGGCGATGTAGGCCAAGAAGAACGCGCCCGAGAAGAGCAGGACGAAGAATATGAGGCGCATGAAGACCGGGTCGATGTCGAAGTATTCGGCGAAGCCGCCCGCTACACCGCCGATGACCGCATCCTCGCGCGAACGGTAGAGCTTCTTCATACGCCGAGATAGGTGAGCGCGTGGTAGACGAGATACGCCGGCCACACGAGCGCCTTTAATAACCCGATAACTCCGGCTAGGAAGGTCGGCGCGCCCTGGATATAGTAAATGGCCGCGCCGATCACGCCGAGCCCATAGACTGCCGCACCGGTGCCTGATTGTTCTTTACACATATGCGCACAGTATACTCCTTTCCCTTTTGTCTAAGCAAAGGAAAACGGGCTTGCACGCGCAGCCCGTTTCTTCTCTATCGCGACGAGCATGGTTAGCTGTAGCTACCGCGCCACCGTTTGTTTGCTTCTGTTGTGCTTTGATAGCCACCTGGTCAGGAAAATGATTCTTCTCGGCCTGCTCCGGCGTTCTTGTGCGCGGAGCCGCCGATCCTTTGCCAATTCCTTCCTGGCCCACTCGCGCCACAGTGATCGCAGATCCCTTTGCAGATGTGCCACGGTCTACGGTCTTTGCACCTTCTGACTCTTTTCTTTGTCTTCCCCACCGTAAACCTCCTTTCCAGAGCTAACGTAGCACGAATTCACGCACAAATAAACTGCAGCGGAAGGCCAAATATGAATACTTTTCAATCCTTGCTGTATTTAAAAATGTTCAGTCCGCGAGTTGCCAAATAATCGCTGAAATCCGCTCTTTCCTCGCGACTGCCGTCGGCGACAAAGACGTCTTTGAAATTTGACGGAATATTTTCCATCCTTTGAAACGTCTTCGGCAAGCCGAGATAGAGTCCTAATTCTTGTGGGACGTACGTGTTCGAAATATCGATAATCTTCTTCAATGTTGCGCCAGTACGCACATCGTCCTCGACGATCAATACTCGTTTACCTTTTAGAACAGACAGGTCGCCGCACGCGATGGTCGTCCGGGTCTCGTCGATTCTACTTTCCGGAATATTCACGGCGACGGTGGCAAGACCTAGATCAATAAAGAATGGCTCGTACGCAAAGCCCTCCGGGCCGACGATAAGCGCAACATCGAAACCTTTTTGTACTGCTTCGCGAGCGGCAATAAATGCAGCCAGTGGATTGCTAGGATAATGTTGATTATCGATATTTCTACTTGTAGCCGCTTCTACTGCACGCGCCGCATACCGGGCAGCAATAAGTTTGTTTTCTGTACTGATGGGAAGCTTCTCTGGGTTACTCAATCGCTGTATAAGATTGCCAACGACCCCGGGCAGCTTATACATAGCCGTATTAAGATAAACCTTTTTAAGCTCGCCGAATTCTGTCAGCATCTGTTCGCGCACATCGGATATTCCCGCCACCATTGGATTCAGAGAATCCCATAGGCGGCATCGCTCGATTATATACGTCCGTATCGACTCAGATAATTCGGGAAACTCTTTTTTGATTCTCTCGGCTTCTTCTATAAAAAGCGTTTCCGTTTTTCTTCTTCTGCCGTAAGGTGTTTCCAGCTTCTCGTGAGCTTCAATGTACACATCACCCGCATTTTGAAGCGGAGCATTCTCTGGGTAATAAGCAGTGAGCTCTGGAGGCAGATTCTCGATTCTCGTCCCTGTTCCGTTACTCCCGGCTGGCACTTCATCATAAGGGAAATACGCATCTACCTTGAGCGGCCTGAAGCGCGCGAGCATGCTGAGAGCTTTACGGATGCTCGCACCGCTCACCGCATCTTTGTCGAATAGCAGTACTTTTTTCCCCTCGAAATCCTTCTTTTGCACAGGGTTGATCCACTTACCTCGAGGCACCTTTCGATTGTGGGCAGCTATATCAACGATTTTGGTTGGCATCCCCCACAAATGCGCAATGGCACCCTGCTTTAGACCGCCGCGCGCGATCGGCACCGCCACATCATATTGGCGAGACAAGTTTCGGATAGCGATAAGATCATCACCTCTGTTTATCATGCCCGTTGCTGTAAGATCGCCATTCTCAATCAAGAATTTGTCCACATATTCATTTAGTGTCTTTTCAAGAATGCGGAAACTGCCTTCGTATTGATACGTACCCCAATAGCCTCGATTCTCACGATTTAATAAGTTGCGCATGCCCTCATGGTCCTCGAGTAGGATCAATGCTCGGGGTATTTCAGTGCTGTCCAAGCGTTCCTTAAGGAGTTTATCAGCTACTACACGTAGCCCTTCAAAATCCTGCGCCGCCTCAAAGAAATCCAGTGCGATCGTTTCGCTACCTTCGCTCAAATAGTCATGACCGGACTTCGCCAACTGCACTCGTTCCTCATTCGAGAGCGTGTCTATCCCGTTCCGTGAACGCGCTAACAAATCGTGCGAATCACAAATTCTTTCAGCATCACGTAAAATCTTCCTACTCGGTGACTTCTCAGACATAGAACTATTCTAACTCACTGGAGCGGGAGGCCGATAGACGTTTGTATCTTGCATCTAGGTGCGCCGGTACACTGATACCGGAGGGCCACCGTGATGACGTATGGAATCTCTTGCGAGATGTCCACTGTTCGAGCATGTGACACCCCGGTATCAGTGTATAAGCCATCTATTGCAGGTTGGGGAACGGGTGACCGTTGCCTCAGATAACCAACAAGCCCATGGATATGATACCGAGTCGTGTGTCTCCGGCAACCTCCGTTCTTTCTTCTCTTTTTCTCTTCTTTCTTTTAGTACCTAATTCACGATGATATGCAGATCATTGGCTTTGATGTATCCAAGAAAGAATTGGTTGGAGTGCGAATCAACAAGAGAGGCGAGATTCAGGAGACGTATGTTGTTCCAAATACCGAGACGGGTATCACCGAATTTCTGAGTTCGTTAGTGACCGTCGGGACCATCGGCTGCGAAGCGACGGGCGAATACCACAACGTGCTTGCCAAGGCGTGCATTGCGCGAGACATCCCCTGTATCGTCCTCAATCCCATTGTCACTAAACAGTTCACGCGGGCCACCGTGCGGAAGCGCAAGACTGACCTCACCGATGCTCACGTCATTGCCAAGTGTGTACTGCAAGGCGAGGGAGAACCGGCCACCGTTGCCTCGTTCAGCGCAGCCAAGAGAATGTTGCGCACGTCCTCTGAACTCACGCGTCTCGCCGTCTCCGTGAGCCATATGCGCAAAGGTTTTAAGGAGCACTGGGAAGCAGAACCAGCTATTCAGGACACGCTCCACGCGCTTGAAACACACATCGCCTCGGCGGTGAAAGCGATACGGGCGCAAGGCATACAATCAACCGATCCGGCAGTCTCTGGGCTCCTCTCCTCCATTCCTGGAGTCGGAGAGACACTCGCCGCAACGATTGCCTCCGAGATCGGAGACGTACACCGATTCTCGAGCAGCAAGGCTCTGGTGGCCTATGCTGGCCTTGATCCAAAGGTGCGACAGAGCGGCATCACACTCGCTCGCAATACCAAAATAACCAAACGAGGCTCTCCGTATCTACGTCGAGCACTGTTCATCGCCGCTTCGATCGCTCAACGATATGATCCGGCTCTCAAAACGTATTATGAAAAGAAGCGCTCTGAAGGGAAACGGTACAAGGAAGCTACGGTTGCAAATGCCCGGCACGTTCTTCAAAGAATCTATGCCGTCTGGAAACGCGGCACTCCCTATGTTGTCCACACGTGAATGACCGAAGTGCTTGCGCCAAGATTACAGGTCTCGAACCTACAAGCAAAAATGGAAATCACTGGTGCTCAAACTCCTCGGATCATTTCAATCCGATAAGAATGGTCGCCTGCCCGGATTGGCGGCGTAATCAATCAGAGTCCTTAGCTGCCGACGAGATAAGGAGATCGAAGAGTCCGAGCACGCGGAGTGCATGCTGCTCTGCTTCTGTATCACTCAATTTGATCTCGAACTCATCTCGAACGATCGCTTTGAATTCCTCGATGGTCTTCTGTGATAGTCGCACCGTTGCATGGTGCACGATGCAGTGCGAGTTGGTAGGCAAGATTCGTCCTGCCCCATAAAAGATTAAGAGACTTAACCATGGATGCAAGATGGGAATAGTAGCCGCTTCCGTCTATTTTTCCATTCTCGTTAAAGATGACACGCTGTGCCCAGCACGCAGCATGATCTGTGCAGAGCACATCTCTACACACGCATCGGGTGCGACAGTGTACACTACGCTGCATGGAGGACGTGTCCAACTATGCCAGACTCCGCGACGACGCACGCAGGTTCTATACGGGCACGCGCCCGATCAAGTCTCCGGCCCTGAACGAATATGTCCATTTCACCGCCGAAGGTTTCAACCACATCGTTTTTAAAGGCTCACGCAGCGAACGAGAACGCCCATCGCAGATATTGAGATTCAAATTGTTGCCTATCGCCATAAAGCTCATCGAGCACTCCACAACGTATCAGGAATTCGAGGAAACATTGAAGGAGTTCGAGATCAAGAGTCACAAAAGGAAGGTCCGGAAGAGTAAGCCAGTGAAGTATTGGGGACTCATCGCCATCGTCGATGGACGCAAGATCAAGGTCATACTGCGCAAAATCGGCGACAACGGACAACTCCACTTCTGGAGCATCGTGCCAGCATGGACGACCAACAAATACCGAGACATCAAGCTCTTCAGCACGATGAAAGGCAACCCTGAGGAAGACTGAAAATCAAAAACACCGACGCAATGTCGGTGCCTTTGAAGTGCCTGCCTTCGGCTTATGTATTAGCCGAAATAGGGCTGACGCCCCACAGGCACCCTAACTGTACAGGAAGAACCATGAGCGGACAATGATGTTGTGCACCGGGCTGAAACCAAAGTATCGGCTCGAACCCATGAACCTGAAGAAAAGGACCTTTGTTTGAGCCGTTTATTCCATGTGGCGTCAGCAGGATTACTCTTTGGGGTCTTTCTACCAGTCGACGGTCGAACTGCTTCATATGGCTTAAACACAGCGGATTTTTTCTTTCATTCTGACCTTGAGCCGAGAGTCGGGATTGAACCGACGACCTGCGCCTTCGCTTACACCTCTTCTTCATTGCCACAACAAAGAGGGCTAGACTGTATATTTGCCCAACGAGGGGCACCCTTGTCAGTCGTTCGGGCCCTTGTGGGCCACGGTCTTGGCTTGTGGAGCTATTGACCGTTATTCGGGATTCGCGATGCCCTCGCGGGAATCGTGGGCAGGGTTTGCGACCCACCATGGCGCTGCTCTACCAACTGAGCTATCTCGGCTTTATTAAGGCACCAACGCATACTAACGGAGTTCTTTCACTTTTTCAATTTCACTGATTAAAATATTCCGCAATTTTTTATTATTGAAATAAATCGTGAGTACACCATGCTTGGACTTTTCCCGATACGTTCCTATGCTGCCGGATCGGGTATTGATAGTCTTGTAGAATTTCTTCGGAGATATCTTCAAGAACGTTTGCCAGAATCGTTCTTCCTTCCCCTGATCCATATCACTGAAGATTTGGAGCGCGAAGCGCAATCGTGATTCATCTATACCATATGCATTTCGTAAAAATAGAATGAATGAACGCACAAGATACGGATCTGTGTTGCCAAGCCGAACCTGCCCCAGATTCCTTTTCGTACCTTCACCCCAATAGAGGCCAAGACCAAGACCAAGAATGAATGAATCTCTGTTTGTCTTTGGAGCTTGGATCGCAAATGGATCGCCGAGCGGATTATGCATCGTATAAATCGCCTCACTAATTGAGCGCTTCGGAATGGAATGTTTCTCCATCCAATAATTTATCTTCCCGTCAGAACAACGAAATGCCTGAGCGATATCGTGCACAGATTTCTTGTCGCGAACGTACCACCGCTCTAACGATGTCTTATCCATCATTGCTAGTATCTCAGCTATAGTCTATTTAGTAAAGCACCTCCTGTGGACAAGTCAGCTCTACTAATACAGCAAAATGCCGACGACGATCGCGAGATGGAAGGCGACCATGAACGCGGTCGCTATGAAGAGTTGCTTGTCTTTGTGCACCATCGAGTAGAGCACCCACAAGAGGTTAAAGAGCGCGAGCAAGACCCATGTCGAGAGTGAGAGACCCTCAGCACTCTTCGACTCATATATCTGGAGAATTTGCGGCAGGAGCGCGAGCGGCGCGAGGATGCCCACGGCATACATAAGATAGTCGAGAGAACGTTTCCATGCGTTCGTGGCGGGGAATGGCTCGAGCCCCCTCGTGTGGCGCGCCCGCGCGCGCATGTGATGAAAGCCGTTCATGTTTTCTATTTATAGCACGCGAGACTGCGCGCACCGCGAGATTATTGTTGAAAATTAATTCTGAATCGATACATGCCCATGCTGCACATCCCTTGGAGCGGTCCGACTTGCGGATCATCGATCGTGATATCGGTCGTGCCCGTCGACGGGAGATACCGGCTCACGCCGAGACTCGGGATGCGCAGTGATGACGAACAGTCGAAGGTGCCACTCGTGTGAAAACGAAGAATGGTCGGGATGCCCGCGCGCGCGGTGACCGAGCGCGGCGAGTAGCCGCCTTTGGCTCGCATGTCGATAATCTGTTTGCCATCGACAATGCTGACATTGTTCCCGGGAGGATCGACCGATTCTCCCGAACCACCGGCGCCGAACAAGAGTGCCCCGCCGATGAACACTGCAGCGATGGTGATTGCTATATAGGTTGCTTTCATTTTTCGAATACTATCTAGAAATTGAACACGGGTGAAATGAGCCCGATGACCGCAAGACTGTTCACGATGTTGAAGACGGCGAAGAGTATCACGATGAGTCCCGCGGACTTGAAGAAGATCCCCGCGTTCCTGCCGTTCTTGATGCTAAATGAGCTCATGCCGATGAGCGCGAGGACCGGCAGCGTGCCGAGTGCGAACGCGAACATCGTGAGACCTCCGGAGAAGAAGCTGCCGGTTGTGAGACTGTAGACCTGCATCGCCTGGGTGAATCCGCAGGGCAGGAAGAATGTCGCGACGCCGACCAGGAGCGGCGTGAGGACATGATTCATCTCCGAGACGCCGAGCGCGTGCCGCGTGAGGAACTTCGGCATCGCTGGTTGAAGCCGCTTTGCCCAAGGGAACACGTCGAGGAGGTTCACGCCGAGCAGTAGCATCACAACGCCGACGAGGAGACCGAGGACGAAGGTGCCTGTCGTACCGAGTGTGAATGCCAAACCGATTGCGCCGATTACGCCGCCGAGGATGAAGAATGAAAGGAGACGCCCGAGGTGGAACAGGACTTGCGGACGCACTTTGTCCCCTTCTCGCGCAAAGGTGGCTGACATCGAGAGTACGAGACCACCCACGACCGCCATGCAGGTCGAGAGCGACGCGACGATACCAACGACAAACGCCGTACCGTAGGTCACGTCGCCCGCGTTTACGAGATTCACGATCCCGAGTCTCTGGAGGAGCACGAACGCCGCGACAAAGAGAAGCGCGATTGGCACTGCGACGGCGAAGTCTGACCAATTCTTTTCGTGCTCGAGTTGGTCAACAGATAGCGAGTAGCCGTGCTTCGCGAGCACTTGCGAGAGCTCGAGCGCAATCTCCTCTCGTGTGCGGTCGCCGAAGTCGCCGCACACTTCGACCGTGCGAGTAGCGAGTGTCGAGGTCGCCCGCGCGATGTAATCCACGTCCGCGAGCTCGCTCTCGGTCAGGAGTACGCACGCTTGGCAATGCATCCCGTGCACGTGGAAGGTGTGTGTTTGATTTTGATTCTCCATTCGAACCACTACTCTACCATTTTTGTTTATGAGATGTCTTTCTTTTTCGATTCAAATTCCTCTTTGTTGATCTCACCCTTCGCATACCGCTCCTTCAAGATATCGAGCGCCTGCGAACCAGAACGAAGATTTTTCCCCGCCACCTCTCGCACCACCCACACGACGAAGATGGCGAACAGCACCCAGAAGAGAATCATGAAGATGCCGCCGCCAAACCAGCCCATCATGTTTCCTGCGCCCCATCCATAGTCGTTATAGAGTCCGTACATCATACTGTATCGTTAGGTTACTAATCGCTCCCAACAGTATACTCTTTCGCTATGCTGAACATCCGCCGCTAGTGCCTCCCTGCTCCGGTAGGGTTACCTGCGAAGCGATGTTTGCGTAGCCGGACGAACTCGAATAATTCTTCCCGAGCACTTCTTGCGGCGAGATGTCTTTCCACTCGACACCTTTATTCTGCATGTAGGTCGCGAGGGTCAGGTACGTTTCCGGGAACCAGTACGAGTTCACTGCGAGCGCGGCTTTATACATGTCTTGTTCGTTCACGCCTTGCGAAGCCATGAGCTCGAGGAAGCCGAGCATCGCCATCCCGTGATTACAGTCCGGGAAATGCGTCGAATTGTTGCAGCACGGACGATAGATATTTCGTGACACGCGATCTACGAGCGCTTGCTCAGCGGCCGTGAGCGTAATGAGCGTGTGCATGTTGTAGTGGTTCATCGGATTACCTTGTGCGAGTGTCCAACCGCCGGTTGAGGCGAATCCGCCCGCTCCTTTGTAAGCCGGGTTCATCATCTCCGTCGTGTCTGCGAGAACGGGGTTCTTGTTCGCGAGGCCGAGCGCCCAAAGGAGATTCAGTAGGTAGCCGGAATTCGTGCTCGTGATGACGATCTTTTCGTTCATATTTTTCTCGAGCATCTTCCGAAATTCCGGCGGGAATCCGCCTCGGTCCTGATAGAGCGCTTCCATTCTGGCCGCGTCAATCGCACCGACCTCGACCATTTGCGCGCCGAGATCGCCCCAGATAATCGGCAGCGTAATGCCATCTGCAGGCACTACCAACTCTTGAAGACTGCTCTCAGTATCTGCTCCTCGCCCCGAGCTGGCGCCGCGGGTGGCCGGGCCCGCGTACATCACCATCGCGATGAGCGCTCCCGCCGCCACGATGCTAAGCGGCGTCGAATATTCACGCACAATGTCCTCGGCGGTTCTCGATTTATTTTCAGTTTCCATACGTGAGGTTACATTAGCAACAATCTTTCATCCGCCGCTCGATATCAGTCAGCACCACTGGGTTTGCAGGCTTCGCGCGGACTGTAGACGCGAGCGCGAGCGATATCAGGCAGAGGAATATCGCGACGCCGAGAAATACGACCCACGACTGCTCGAGAACGGCATATGCCGCGATGAAGCCGGTGGGAATGAATAACACTTTCCAGAGCTTCCGCACGCCTGAGGGCTCGCCGCCGAATTTCTTCTCGAATTGGTACGCAGTGCCGACCACGGTGCCGCCCATAAGGAGCGCGGGAACAGCGAGATCGACCGGATAACCCGTGAGGTTCGCGCCGACAAGTCCGACCCACGTGAGGAACACGCCGGCGCAAATCGGACAAATCGTGATCGGAAGGACCCGGTTCGCGAGCCATACGACAGCAGAGATGGCGAGAATTGAGATGGACGCAATAGTAATAATCATATGCGTTAGATGAAGAGAATAAGCGCCCCGAGAACGATCATCGCAATGCCCGCGATAAGCCGTACACGGGAGAGATGGTTGCGCTTCCATTCTTGCAACTTATCCACGACGACTTTATCCGCGGAGAACCAGAGGACGATCACGAGGGGAATGATAAGAATCGCATTGTAGAGCACGAGATACCAGAATCCTGCCGTGTACGTCATCTGATCGCGCAAGAGCCCGATGACCATGAGATATGGGCCGCCCATGCACGGGAACTGGCAGATGCCGACGAGCACACCGAGCCCGAATGCGGCCACCATCGAGGTCCGCTCCATGAGCTCTGCCATCGGCCGTTTCGTGAATGACGGCATCGAGAGCTTGATCGGCATCCACCGACCAGCGGATGGGAAGAATCGTTGTAAGAGATTGATGATACCGAAGGCGATTAGAAGCGTCGCGCCGAGCTTCCCCATGAAGTGCGGCGTGTCGAAGATATGCAGCACCTTCAAGATGCCGAGCCCAATAAGAAAATACGAAGCGAAGATGCCGAATATATAGACACCGCCTATCTTCAGAATTTTCTCACGGGTGAGCTGCAAGCCGAAGAGGAACGCGATCGTGATAAGCAGAATCGAGAAGGAGCAGGGGTGCACGCTGTCAAGAAGCGAGGAGGCGAGGACGAGCGGCAAGAGCCATGTCCCGCTCTCGCTCACATTCCAGATGAGCGTTGAGGTCGCCGGACTCCATTTTAGAACAAGAATCGCGAGGATGAAGGCTGCAACGGGAATACCGATAATAATGATCCGCTTCATGTCTACGGTGTTACCAGTGCTTTGATTTCGAACTCAATTGCCGCGCCGGCGGCATCGGTGAGTGTGACAAATCGATCGATCTGTCCGACACCCGCAGGACCATGCGCGTTTGGATTATAGATGACGCGGATCGCGCGGCTCTCACCCGCCTTGATAACGTCATTCACCGGCGGTACTGAACCCATACCCGGCATGCCGAACGGCCCTTTCGCGCTTCCATCCGGCAAAACGAAGAAGGCAGCCGTGCACATGCAGGAGGTAACGAGCGTAGATGCGGTAACGTCTTTGTCGGTCGGATTCGTCACGACGAATTCTTTGGTAACGTTGCCATTTTTCATCGAGATCGTGCCGAAGTCGTAGAACTTTTCCGGAGCGGTGAGCCCGCTAGCCGCATTCGCTGCTACGGTTGATCCTTGCACCGATGCTGTTGTTGCGCCGTTTCCGGCATAACCCCAGAGGAATAATCCCACGAAGATGACAAGAATAACGGCGATGATACTTAGTGTGTTTGATTTCATTGCGATATGAACAAGTGAGTAAGCGCCTCTTGCAAAAGACCCGCGAATGCACGCGAGTCGCGAGCACCCAAAAAGCCGCAGCTTCTTAAGTGCTCTCGGTACTACGACGGAGAATTTTCAAAAAGAGATAGCCAGCGAACTAATTTCCGATTGTATGAAATAGGTGGCGGCGATTCGTACAATATGGAGACTGGCACAGTGGAGGGCACGAGAGGACTCGTCGCGATAAGCACGACAACGATGCCGATACCGCCGAGCGCACTCAAGAGTGCCACTAGGTCGAACCCGGTCGGCACATTGAGAAATGATTGGTACGCAGAGATGTGGTGCATAGCAATCGCCACCGCATTCTGCGGACAGAGCGTTACTCCGGTTGCAGAAAATGGGCAATCGCCCTGCATACGTCCGTCCGGCCCAGACGTCATAGCAACGAAGCCAAAGAAAGCCGCCATGAGAAATGGCGCGAGCATGAGCGGAAAGGCGATTTTCTTCATAAAAGACATAGGTCTATTCTACAACTTTTTCGACTTGAGGCGAAGCGAGTTGCTCACGACCGACACGCTCGACGCTGCCATCGCGAGCCCCGCGAAGACCGGGTTCAAGAGCCAGCCGAAGAGCGGATAGAAGACGCCGGCCGCGAGCGGAATGCCGACTACATTATACGCGAATGCCCAAAAGAGATTCTGCTTGATGCCGCGCATCGTGAACTTCGAGAGACGAATCGCCTTCACGAGCTTGCTGATATCGCCGTGCAAGAGTGTGATTCCGGCACTCTCGATCGCCACGTCAGTGCCAGTCGCCATCGCGATGCCGACGTCCGCCTGCGCGAGCGCCGGCGCGTCGTTCACTCCGTCGCCTGCCATCGCGACAACTTTCCCCGCTGCCTGAAGCTCCTTTATTTTATTCAACTTATCCTCGGGCAGAACTTCTGCAACCACGTCGTCAATACCAACCATGTCCGCGATGAATCGCGCTGTGTTCTTATCGTCACCGGTCAGCATCACGACCGTGATTCCGAGCGCGTGGAGATCCTTTACCGCAGCGATAGCTTCCGGCTTAATCGCGTCGGCGACCATCGCGATCGCGAGCACCTTCCCTTCCGCGGCGAGAATCACCGGCGTCTTCCCCTCGCGCGTATCCTTCTCGAGCGGTGCGAGCGGTGCGCCGAGCTCTGCGGCGAGCTTCGCGCTCCCGACATGATACTGCACACCATGTACCATGCCGGAAATCCCTTTCCCTTTGATCATGTCAAACTGCTCGACCGGCACCAGCCCAATATTCTTCTCCTTCGCATAGGAAACGACTGCGTGCGCGATCGGATGTTCTGACTTATTTTCGAGCGACGCAAGAATCACGATGATATCGGCATCGCTCTTGTCAGACTGATTCTGAAACGACACAAGCTCCGGCTTCCCTCGCGTGAGGGTTCCCGTCTTGTCGACTACCACTACGTTCACTTTGTGCAGTTTCTCGAGTGTCGCCGCGTCTTTTATCAGGATGCCCTCGCGCGCGCCCTTGCCGACGCCGACGATGATGGCTGTCGGCGTCGCGAGGCCGAGAGCACAGGGGCAGGCGATTACGAGAATCCCGACAAACGACACGAGACCATAGGAGAGCGCTTGCGAAAATCCAAGATACTGCGCCCCGACGAGTACCCACACGCCAAGCGCGACAAACGCAATAACGAGAACGATCGGGACGAACACTGATGAGATCTTATCCGCAAGCGCCTGGATCGGCGCGCGGCTCCCTTGTGCTTCTTCCACCATTTGGATAATGCGCGCGAGCATTGTCTCGGAACCGACTTTTGTCGCCTTGAAGGTAAATGACCCGCTGGTGTTGATCGTCCCTGCGACGACTGAATCGCCCACGATCTTTTTCACGGGCATCGGCTCGCCCGAGACCATCGATTCGTCCACATAGGACGTCCCCTCGGTGAGAACGCCGTCCACCGGAATCTTCCCGGCGGGCTTCACGATAATCAGGTCGCCATGCACGACCTGGCCAATCGGTATTTCAACTTCTCGGCCATCGCGAAGGACGAGCGCCGTCTTCGCCTGCAGATTGAGCAATTTCTCTATCGCATCGCCGGTTTTAATCTTCGCGCGCGTCTCGAGATATTTCCCGAGCGTAATAAATGCGATGACAACAATCGCCACGTCGAAATAGGTAACGTCGACGTTCACGTACGCGCGTAGTTGCACCGCGAACGCAATCACGATGATGCTGTACACAAACGCGGCCGACGTGCCGATGCCGATGAGTGTGTCCATGTTCGCCTTGCCGTAGCGCAAGAATCGTGAGACGCCGAGGAGGTAGGGCTTCCCGACGACGAAGAGCGCATACGTCGCCATGAGCGCAAGTAGCCAGTTAAATGAGGTATTCCATGTCTCGGGTATACCGCGCACCACCTCGAATTCTGCGAGGATTCCCCAGGCCATGATAACGATCGCAATAACGGTCATCGGCATGATGGAGATGATTTTCGTTCGCATTGCCGCGAGCTCAGCAAGTTTCTCGCGTTTGGACTGATTTAATCCGAGATGTCCCGCGTGCTCGCTCTCTGACATGCCCATATCGCTCGCACTCGGTATGACGAGAGAATACCCGAGCGGTTCAATTACCTTTGACAAACCTTGCGGATTCGTCTTTGTCTTATCAAATAATATCTTTGCCGACTCAGTGCCGTAGTTCACCTCTGCAGAACCGACGCCGACGACCTTCCCCAGTGATTTCTCGATAATGCTCGCGCACGAAGCGCAATGCATGCCTCGTATCCGATAGGTTTGCGTTAGTTGCATATGATTATTTATGGTGAGCGCGTCGAACTAGCGACGCTTAAGGTTATACACTTTCAGTATCTCGCCGACTGCCGTGCGCTCCTTGCCCTTTTTCACCTGATCGACGACGCATGTCCTAAGGTGGTTCTCCATAAGTACATCCTCGACGCCGGAGAGTGCCTGCTTCACCGCAGAGGTCTGCGTGATGACATCGATGCAATACGCATCTTTCGCGAGCATCTCCTCTAACCCGCGCACTTGGCCCTCGATTATCTTCAAGCGTCGAACAAGTCTCTGCGTTGTTGGTTTCATGTATCGCGCATCACCATTGAGTAACGCGTCTAGTATACCCCCTAGGGGTATTGAGTCAAGTAAACGTCCATTCCCTTCCCTAACTGATTATCTGAGTGCAGTACCTGCAGCGTTTAGCATCCCGAGGAATCTCGCCCATGCACTCCGGGCATTTCTTGGTCGTGGGGTCTGCGGGCGGCTCCTTACGCGCACGAGCGGTGAGGATGTTCATCGGCTTCACGACGAAGAAGAAAACGGCGGCTGCAACAAGCACGAATGCGATAATCGTATTAATAAAGTCGCCGTACATAAATTGGCTTCCGTTCAGAGTGAAAGAAAGGGTTGAGAAATCGGGCGTCTTCACGATCGCGCCGATGAGCGGCGTGAGGAGGTCTCTAACGAGTGCCGTCACCACGGTGCCGAAGGCCGCACCGATGACAACGCCGACCGCCAGATCTACGACATTTCCTCGAAGCAGAAATTGCTTGAATTCGCTAAGCATATGGCTTGGCTCCAGTATACCTGATACGCATCCTTTTCATGAAGAGGGTCGTTGTACTATATGTACATACCATGTGTGGCATCGTCGGCTATGTGGGGAAAAGAAATGCAACTCCTTTTCTAATCGAAGGGCTCGAGGCGCTTGAATATCGCGGTTATGATTCCGCAGGCATCTACGTAGCCGGCAAAGGCGTCCTGAAGCGAGCCGGGAAGGTCTCGGTGCTTAAGAGTTGCACCCCGTCAGATTTTATTGGAGCAGCCGGTATTGCGCACACCCGCTGGGCGACTCATGGCGCTCCCACGGAAAACAATGCGCATCCACACACCGACGCGACAGGAAACATCTGGCTCGTTCATAACGGCATTATCGAGAACTATCGGGCGATTCGCGCCTCACTTGAGGCAGAAGGGGTCGTCTTCCGTTCAGAAACAGATACTGAGGCGCTCGCGCAGCTCGTGGGTAAGAAATATCGAGAACTGCCGATCCTTGAGGCCGCGGTGGCTGCGGCTCTCTCGGAGATTAGAGGAGCCTACGGCATCGCGGTTATGTCGACGCGAGAAGCAGATAAGATAGTTGTTGCTCGTCTCGGGAGCCCGCTTCTCATAGGAATGGGCGATCGTGAATATTATGTCGCGTCCGACGCGACTCCTCTTCTGCCCCACACGCGGCGAGTGATATATCTCGATGATGGAGAAATGGCCGTACTTACCTCCCACGGGCATTCCATCACTTCACTGACCCAAGCACCGATCGAGAAAGGAATCGAGACGCTCGAATGGAATATCGAATCAGTTAAGAAGAAAGGTCACGACCATTTCATGCTCAAAGAGATTTTGGAGATACCGGAGGTAATCGAGAACGCAATTCGCGGCCGGCTCGACCTCGAGAACTCGCACGTGCACTTAGGAGGCCTTGCCGACGCTGAAGAACGGTTGAGAAAAACGAAACGCATTATCATTACAGGATGCGGAAGCGCCTACTATGCCAGTCTCATAGGTGAACTTCTTATTGAAGAAATCGTCGGAATACCTGTTGAGACCGAGATTGCATCCGAGCTCAGATATCGGCGGTGCACCGTTGACCCGGAAGGAGCAATCCTCATCGCGGTCTCTCAGTCGGGAGAGACCGCGGACACTCTCGAAGCAGTACGCGAAGCGAAGCGGCACGGAATATTCACGCTTGGTGTCGTGAACGTGGTCGGCTCCTCTATTGCTCGAGAAACCGATACTGGCGTCTACAATCATGCAGGTCCTGAGATTGGGGTCGCCTCAACAAAAGCATTTGTCTCACAGCTCGTTGTGCTCGCGCTCATTGCTCTCTATCTGAAACAATGCCACGGTACGGCCGAGACAAATATTCTTCAAGAACTTACTCGCCTCCCCGACTACGCGCGTAGCATCCTCGGCGAACGAGAGCAGATCGAAGAAATCGCCGCCAAATATGCCGGAATGCAAAACGCCCTCTTTATAGGAAGAAAATTTCAGTATCCAATCGCCTACGAAGGTGCACTCAAACTAAAAGAGGTGTCGTACGTACACGCCGAGGCATACGGTGCGGGAGAGATGAAGCACGGACCGCTCGCGCTCATAGATCCAGAATTCCCTACCATCGCCCTTATGCCGCGCGACAGCGTGTATGAGAAAACTCTCTCGAATATTGAAGAGATCCGATCGCGAGGTGGAAAGATAATTGCAATTACGACGGGCAGCACACCACAGGGAATGAACGAAGTTATATCGGTTCCTGAAACACACGAGGCGCTCCTTCCCATACTCACGACCATCCCGCTCCAACTCCTCGCGTACTATATTGCTCGTTCTCGTGCACTTCCCATAGATATGCCGCGCAATCTCGCGAAATCAGTTACCGTTGAATAGGGCAGAAAATCCGTCTTCTACTTTGCATAGCTCTCGATATCCCCGAAATCGATCAACACGACGGGTTGATTGCCAACTATCCACGCATCGTGTCCCGGAGGAATATCGATGATATCTCCAGGACCTGACTCTATTTCTGTGCCATCGTTCGCAACCACGTGCATTATCCCAGACGCTTGGTATCCAAAGTGATGTACCTCACACGCATCGGTGCCTGCAGTCGGCTTGATGTCTTTTGACCATTTCCAACCGGGTTGAAATGTTGCTTTCATCACGGTCTTCCCACCGACTTTGACCACCTCAATTGTCGCATTGGACGGCGTTCTTGTCTCATCCGGCGCACTGAAATTCTTCATTTCTGGCTTGGCCATATAGATTTCAATTACGTAGTAAGTACCGGGCACCTCAAATTAAGAAAGAAGTATAACTGATGCATTCCTGTATTCGGTATGAAGAGAGACGACGCCCCGGATGCGCCATTAGGGACAGAAAAAGCCGGACACCAACCCGGCTTTCTCTGATTGATGCGCGGCTGATGGGTGATGATCCCACGACCTCTACCGTGACAGGGTAGCGCTCTACCGTTGAGCTACAGCCGCATCTACGTACGGAAGTACGTACGAGCTATCCTAGCAAAAACTTCCGAAATTGTCCCCTATACCACCACGATGTCCTTACGGAAGGTTTTGTAGGCGAACGTGACAAACCACGTGAGAAACGCCGTGAGGCCAATCACAAACAGGCTCGCTGCCGACTGGAACCAAAGCGGTGAAGGTGGCCCGCTATTCCAGATGAAAAAGAGGACGAGAATCGCGCACGGATACAGACAGAGGAAGAAGACGTTGCGTGAAATTTGCCCAATCATACCGACTATAACCACTTCACGCATCAAAAAGTTCTGGTGCCAGAACAGACTTAGTCGGGATAATTTGTGCCGGGAGCAGGACTTGCACCTGCGACCTAGGGCTTATGAGTCCCTCGCTCTAACTACCTGAGCTATCCCGGCCTGTCCTCCAAGGCTTTATGCGCAGGAGGGCTATAGTCAAACACTAGCAAAAGCTACCTCGGGAGACAATGCGTACCGTACTCCACACCTTCAACTTTCTTTGCTCCAATTCTCTTCTACAATGGCAATATGACTCACACAATCCAAGTCTCTTCACTTTCTCATTTCCTGTTTGCCAATCCGAGAAGCGCCTCGTTCTGGCTCGTCGTCCGTCTCTATGTCGGCTGGGAATGGTTTTCTGCCGGGTTGGATAAAGTGCTAGATCCCGAATGGTTCGGCACAGGCGCCGGAGCATCTTTGCAAGGATTCGTTCAAGGAGCGCTGGCGAAAACCGGCGGCGCCCACCCCGCCGTACAGAGCTGGTACGCTACGTTCCTTCAGAGCACAGTGCTCTCGCAGTTGACTGCGTGGTCTAACCTCGTTGCCGTTGGCGAATTACTTGTTGGTATCGCACTTATTCTCGGACTCCTCACGGGCGTTGCGGCGTTCTTCGGCCTTTTTATGAACCTTAACTTCTTGCTCGCGGGTACTACGAGCATCAATCCCCAACTTTTTGTCCTCGCGCTCGGACTCGTCCTCGCCCGCCGCGTTGCCGGATACATCGGTGCTGACTATTACGCTCGATCGATACTTCGTCGGCTATTCTATCGTCGCGAACTCCTGCGGTGAGATATCTGCCTACTCGCTCGTCGTGCCATCGAAGTGTTCTTCGTTCGCCTCGGCTTCGGCTTTGGTCTTATGAGTCGTGCCGTCTTTGTGATTCGGCGGCGCATAGATGGTGTAGAGCTTCATCTGCTCGGTCGCTGAGGTGTTGATGATGTTATGCAATGTGCCGCGAGGGATCACTATTGCCGAGCCGTCGGCGATGGCGTGCTCGACGCCATCGAGCACCGCTTTCCCCTCCCCTTTTTCAACGCGGATAAATTGATCGAGCTCATGCACTTCCTCTCCGATGTCCTCCCCCGGCAGAAGACTCATCACGACCAGCTGCAGATTCGCATCGGTAAACAGCACTTCGCGAAAATACTCGTTCGCGAGTGCACGTTCTTCGATGTTTGTTACATATCCTTTCATGCTCGCAGTATACCAAATGGGAATAATGACGTTGGTCGGAGCGTGGAAACACAGTACTATGGGAGGGTGTCGCACATCATACGGAACTTTGAGGAGCTCGCGACGATCAAAGAGCGCGAAGACGCGCTGGCAATAGCCGAGGCCGGGTACGAGAACGTGAATACTGAGAACGCCATTCTGCGGAAGATGCGCATCGAGAACGAGGAACTTGTTGTCGAAGATCGGCGTTATCCGCTCGCCGGTCGCCGCGTATTCTTCGTCGGTATCGGTAAGTGCGCAATCGTCGCGGGCAGAACTATTGAGCAGCTCCTCGGCGAGCGCTTGACCGCCGGCGTCGCGCTTGACGTGTCCGCCATGGAGGGCGGCCTTACAAAAATAGAAACATACATCGGCACGCACCCGGAGCCCTCTGATGTGAACAGGCGCGCGACCGAACGCATCGTCGGGTTCCTGTCGCAGTGCCGCGAGGACGATCTTGTGCTCATGCTTATCTCGGGCGGCGGCTCTGCGCTCTTGTGTCTCCACGACGCCCCGATGACCTGTCTCGATGAGCGGACGCTTTTTGACGAGCTTACTTCGCACGGCGCATCAATCCAAGAGCTGAATACTGTGCGGAAGCATATTTCGAAAGCGCGCGGTGGCGGGTTGGCGAAGGCCGCGTACCCCGCCGAAGTAATCGGCCTCATCATCTCGGATGTGCCGGGCGACAATTTCCAATACATTGCCTCGGGACCAACGACGCAGGATGATTCGACCGTTGCTGACGCGCGCGCGGTTCTCGCACACTATGAGATACAGCCGCCCGCAGGAGTGGCATTCATCGAGACACCGAAGGAGTCAAAGTATTTCGAACGCGTGACGAATCTGCTCCTCGTGACCGGCCGCGATGCACTCGACGCGATGCGCGCCGAAGCGGCGCGACTTGGTTACGCGGCGACGGTCGTCGACGAACACTTCGCGGACGCAGCACGGGACATTGGGCGCAGCGTCGCGGCGAAGCTGCACGATGCACCGTCGAGGAGCGCGTTTCTGTATGCGGGAGAAAGCACTGTCACACTCGGAGAGGAGCACGGCAAGGGAGGGCGAAATCAAGAAATGGCGCTCGCGACACTCGACGATGTCCGCGTCGATGAGATCATACTTCCCTTTGCTTCAGACGGGCACGATAACAGCGATCACGCGGGTGCGATCGCTGACCAGGTGACGCGCGAGCATGCGGAACAGCGGAATCTTTCGATATCGGAACATCTCTCGGCGCATACGAGCTACGATTTCTTTACTACCACGGGAGACTTTCTCAACACCGGCCACACGGGATCAAACGTTTCCGACCTTATTATTGCTATAAAGACCTAATATGAAGACCCCACACATTCTCTGGATGCGCGACATCGGTATGGACGATGTCGCGCAGGTCGGCGGCAAGAATGCGTCGCTCGGCGAACTCATCAAGGCACTCGTCCCGCAGGGCGTCCGCGTGCCCCAAGGATTCTGCGTTACTGCCGAGGCATACTATTACTATCTAGCACAGACGGGGCTTGATGCATTCATTTCGGAAACGATCGCTGGTCTGAATACCAAGAATCTGAAAGAACTCTCGCGATGCGCGAAACTCGTGCGCGACACGATGTACAAGACGCCCTTCCCCACCGATCTCGAGAAGGCCATTCTCGATTCCTATGCGCAAATGGAGAAGGAATATGGCAAAAACGTCGACGTCGCTGTGCGCTCCTCCGCGACCGCCGAGGACTTGCCGGGCGCGTCCTTCGCGGGCGAGCATGAGACCTATCTCGGCATTCGCGGTGGCAAAGACGTCGTCACCGCGACCGTGTGGGCGATGGCATCGCTCTTCACCGACCGCGCGATTTCTTATCGCGCTGATAAAGGATTTGCGCACACTAAGATCGCTCTCTCGGTGGGCGTACAGAAGATGGTGCGCTCCGATAAGGGCGCTTCCGGCGTGATGTTCACCGTCGATACTGAAAGCGGCTTCCGCGATCTGGTCCTTATCAACGCCACATGGGGCTTGGGCGAGCTCATTGTGCAAGGTCACGTGACGCCCGACGAATATCTCGTTATGAAATCGAAGATAGGCAAAGTGAAATCGCCCATTATCGGCAAAACGCTCGGCGTGAAAAATAAGAAGATGCTCTACGCTCTCGGGAAAATCGGCATCAAGCAGACCAAAACAGTAAAGACATCGGCAAATGAACAAAGGAGCTTCGTTCTCTCCGAGCCAGAGATAGAAGAGCTCGCTCGCTGGGGTGCTCTCGTTGAGAAGCACTACTCCGAGCGCGCGAAGACATGGGTGCCGATGGATATGGAATGGGCAAAGGACGGCACGACCGGCGAGCTCTACATCGTGCAGGCGCGGCCCGAGACCGTGCAAGCCGAGCGTAACTATTCCAAACTCGTTGAATACAAAGTCACCGGCCAGGGGAAGGAGCTCGTGCGTGGCATCTCAGTCGGCTCCAAGGTCGCGACGGGCGCGATGCGGGTCATCATGAATCCGCGGCAGATAAAGGAATTTAAGCAGGGCGAAATTCTCGTGACGACGATGACCGATCCCGACTGGGAGCCGATTATGAAAATGGCT
>MFKU01000006.1:20431-21978 GCA_001781095.1 Candidatus Kaiserbacteria bacterium RIFCSPHIGHO2_01_FULL_53_31 | reverse complement strand
CCACGCCGCGATCGTCTCGCGCGAGCTCGGTCTGCCGGCTATTGTGGGAGCGGGTAACGCGACGCGCGTTCTCAAGACCGGTACGCTCGTGACTGTCGACACGACCGGTAGTGCGGGCATCGTCACCGCCGGCAAGGCAACGATTGTGACGCGCGAACATTCGCTCGGCGCACTCCCGAAGACGAAGACCAAAATCATGGTGAATATCGCCTCGCCGGATATCGCTTTCGAGCGATCGTTCCTGCCGGTAGCGGGCGTCGGGCTCGCGCGCGAAGAATTCATCATTGCCTCGAACATCGGCATGCACCCGCTCGCGCTCCTGAATTATCGGAGGATCTCTCCGCGCCTGCGAGTCGCCATTGCCAAGAAGATCATCGGCTGGAGCAATCCGATTGATTTCTACGTGGACAATCTCGCGTACGGCATCGCGAAGATCGGCGCCGCCTTCGCTCCGCGGCCGGTCATCGTGCGCTTTTCCGACTTCAAGACCAACGAATACTCGACGCTTCTCGGCGGAGAAGCGTATGAACCAGACGAAGAGAACCCGATGATCGGATGGCGCGGCGCCTCACGCTATTACGATCCGAAGTTCAAAGAGGCCTTCGTGCTCGAGTGCCGCGCGCTCGTCAAAGTGCGCGAAGACATGGGACTTACGAACGTCATTCCGATGATCCCGTTCTGTCGCACGCTCGAAGAGGCCGAACAGGTGCTCGGCATCATGGCGGAACAGGGTCTTCGCGCCAAATCAATCACAAAAAGTCCGGGCGAGACGACGCCGATCTATATGATGTGCGAGATACCGTCAAACGTCCTCCTCGCAGAAGAGTTCCTCGATCTCTTCGACGGCATGTCGATCGGTAGCAACGATCTCACCCAGCTCACTCTCGGTCTCGATCGCGATTCCGGCATCGTGACGCATATCGGCAATGAGAATAACGAAGCCGTGCGTGCGCTTATCAGCATGATCATCCGCAAATGTTCCGCGCGCGGGAAGTACCTCGGCATCTGTGGACAGGGCCCTTCCGACCTGCCCGACTTCGCCGAGTTCCTCGTGAAGGAAGGCATCGAGAGCATGTCACTCAACCCCGACTCGGTCGTGAAGACGGTCGAACACGTTGCAGAGATAGAAGAGAAACTTTCCAATTAATATGCTCATTACTCGCGTTGAGGCTCGTTCCATCTTCGACACCCGCCATCGGCCGACGGTCGAGACGACGCTCACGAGCGGCCAGGTGTCGGTCACGGCATCGGTACCGAGCGGCAAGAGTACTGGCGCGCACGAGGCCCTTGAGTTGCGCGACGGCGGCGGCGGTGTCGCGACAGCCGTTCGAAATGTAAACGACGAGATCGCGCGCGCCGTGAATGGACGCGACTTCTCTTCAGCAGACGAGCTCGACACCTTTCTCATCGCGCTCGACGGCACACCGAACAAATCGCACCTCGGCGCCAATGCCATCCTTTCAGTTTCTATCGCGGCCGAGCGACTCTTCGCAGCGGCAGAAGGGGTACCGCTCTGGCGCGCCATCAGCACGCGCGCGGGGACGACC
>MFKU01000006.1:990-20417 GCA_001781095.1 Candidatus Kaiserbacteria bacterium RIFCSPHIGHO2_01_FULL_53_31 | reverse complement strand
CCCGCGCGCGCCACGTCTTTTTATCAACGTCATGAATGGGGGCGCACACGCGGATTTCAAACTCCCGTTCCAGGAATACTTGCTCACCATCGAGGGACACATGGGTACTGCGCTCCCTATCGCACAGGAAGCATTCTCGAAGATAGGCGAACGCCTCGGCGCAAACACGCCGATGGGTGATGAGGGCGGCTACGCGCCGACATTCGATACGCTCGACGCGCCGTTTGAACTGCTCACCGACATCACTCGGGAGTTCCCTGACACCTCTATCGCGATCGATGCTGCTGCGAACGAGCTCTACCGCGATGGGAAATATCACCTGCTCGATAAGGTATATACAGCCGAGCTGCTCTTTCAGATATATGAGGATCTCGCCAGCCGCTTCCCTATTCACAGCATCGAGGATCCCTTCGCTGAGACCGCGCCCGACGATTTCGCCCATCTCACCGAAGCGATCGGCAAGAAAGTCATGATTATTGGCGACGATCTCACGGTTACCGATCCAACGCGCATCCGCGAAGCGGCAAGTCGCAAGGAAATAAACGCTGTACTCATAAAACCGAACCAGATCGGCACGGTTCGCGAAGCGCTGAAAGCGGTACAAGAAACCTATGCAGCCGGCTTCGCTGTCGTCGCATCGCACCGTTCGGGTGAGACGCATGACACCTTCATCGCGGACTTCGCGTACGCCGTCGGCGCCCACGGCATCAAAGCGGGCGGGCTCGAGCAGAGCGAACGCATCGAGAAGTACGACCGACTGCGCGCCATAGAACGCGAGGCCGAATCGGTGTAACATGGTGCGCATACCTCTATGAAAATCCACTACTTTTCCGGCGAACCGTGGGAAGAAGCATTTGTGCGCGAACGACTCCCGAATGATCAAATAGAATTTCATAACGACTCGCTTGCAAAGTATCCCGATCTCACTGATCCGGAGGCCGAGATTCTCTGCACCTTTATTGAGTCGCCCATTGGAGAGGCCGAGCTAGATCGCTTTCCCGCTCTGAGGCTCATCGCGACGCGCTCGACCGGCTTCGACCATATCGACCTTGCGGCCACAACGAAGCGCGGTATCGCCGTCGCAAATGTGCCTTCGTATGGCGAGAATACCGTTGCTGAATTCGCCTTCGCGCTCCTCCTCGCGCTCTCACGACGCGTCATCGACGCCGATGAGCAGGTGCGCAAGACCGGCGCTTTCGTACAGAACAATCTGCGTGGATTCGACCTCGCAGGCAAGACGCTCGGCGTCGTCGGTTGCGGCCATATCGGCGTCCATTCAATTCGCATCGGGAATGGGTTCGGGATGAAGGTGCTCGGCTTCGACCACCATACTGACGACGCGCGCGCGAAAGCGCTCAACTTCTCCTACGCATCGCTCGAGGATCTCTTCGCTACTTCAGACGTGATCACGCTCCATGTCCCGTATAACGTGCAGACGCATCATCTTATCAATCGAGAGAACATCGCCACATTCAAAAAGGGATCGTACCTTATCAATACGTCGCGCGGCGCGGTTGTCGAGACCGAAGCGATTATCGCCGCGATCAAGGACGGCACGCTCGCTGGCGCAGCACTCGACGTGCTCGAAGAAGAGGGAGAACTCTCCGAAGAAGTCGCGCTTTTGACTGCGCCTCACCCGAAGGAGGCGGAACTGAAAATTGCGCTCGAGAATCACTATCTCATCGATCATCCGCGTGTCATCGTCACGCCCCACATCGCATTTAATACGACCGAGGCGGTCGAGCGCATTTTGAATACCTCAATTGAAAACATCAAGAGCTTCGCCGCCGGCACTCCGACAAATATCGTCTCGAGTAAATAAATGATCTCAGACTAACTTCTGGTTCAGCAACCGATCACATTACGTAATGGAGGGAAACCCTACTGAAAACGTTGAGCACTTGCCGACGTCCTAACTCGCTGTAACGACAGTATCGCGCTAAAGCTTCAACTGCACTATCGCTTTCGTAAAGAAATCTAGTATGAGTTGCTTCGTCGGTTGCTGACCAGATCGCATGAGAAGCGTGATTTCATCAACATCATCGAGATATAATAGTTGTTCCAGGAAGAGCCGGTCATTAAACGCGTCTTCGTACTTCCTCTTGGCAAGCTCTATGATTTCGCCGAGCGATGCGACAGATTCTCGTAGTCCTACATACAGATCTACATAATCTTTAAATGAACCGCGGCGTCCAATAGAGTATGCCTTCGTAGCGAGAATCTCCTTGGCAGACAAGAGATCAACCGGTTCGCCTTCTTGGAGTGGCAAGAGTACCGCGAACGGATACTCCAAGAATGTGCATTTGACGCCCCCGACGATAAGCGAAAGTTCACTGCTACTATTCACGAGCACGTTCGAGACAGGGACAGAGAACACAGACTCCACCATCGGAAGAAGAGTTTTCTTTATTGGTTGCGGGGTGAAAAGGTCGAAGTCTACCGACACACGGTGGCCGAGCTGAAGAGCGAGCGCCGTGCCGCCCGCTAGATAAAATTCCTTTTTGAACGCCGCGAGCTTCGGGAACAGTTCCGTCGCTTCCGGTATGAGCGTCTCGAGATGCAGCTGGCTCATCGGATAAGGAGCGCGGCCAATCCCGCGGACTCTTTTCGTATGCCGCTTTGGCGGACCGACCCTCGCCCAGTAAGAGCATCGCGCACGACACTCAGTCCATATGTCGAGATGAGCCAGCGCCAATCGTCAAGCGTTCCGTAGTTGAGCATACGCTCGATAATGACACCTTTGTGCGCTGCGAGGTCGAGCGTTCTCGGATTAACGTCCCAGAACAATCGCACGGCCGACGCGGGAATAGAAATCATTATACATATTATACCATATTCCAACATTGCGCGGACGTCTCAGTATGTCGACTACGCCCTTCGGAGCCTCATGCGACCGAAGACTCCACGATAAACGTCGAACCCTTGCCAGCACCCTCTGATTCGGCACGGATAGTGCCGCCGTGTGCCTCAGTGATCTGCTTCGCGATATAGAAGCCATAGCTGACGCATCGTCACACTATCGAGCGCGGTGTGGAGTTCGTAGCAACCGATGAGTCCTTTACTTTGTTAGCAACATGTTGTAACATGTTGCCACCATGAAGAATGGGCTTTCAAAAGAAGACCAGCGAATAATTGACAACATTTCGTTGGACAATTTCGATTTCTTAAATAAGGCTATTTATTCCGAAAGAGAGTTATTACGGATCTCACAATTATTGATGCAAGAAGGAGAGGAAAGTAGGAGAACAATTGTTTCTAATTTAATTGATAGAATAGCGTCGTATGATAAAAAATATGACTGGAACATTGCAAGCATACTGCAACACCTACCTACCGACTTAGTAATTGGAATATTTAAAGAAGTTAAAAATACGCCGCGACTGTATAATTCTATTGGATTAGCTTGGCTATTTGGCGAATTCAATCGGAAAGATCAGTTCGTCGTAGACTTTCTGTATGCAGTCGTAAATTACAGCACTAATTCAAACGCTTGGTGGAGAGCGGCTTTTTCACTTGAAAATATTGGCGTTGAGGAAGCAGTAAATTTACTAAAACGTTCTTTAAAGATTGGTAGGATCCGAAGTCTGAAATATTACCTTAATAACGTATCTGATAAAAAATCGATTATCGGTATATTGACTTTAAGTAACGTCGATAATATACAAAAAATAATTTACCCCGCAATCAAAAAACTATTCCTAAAGAGCAACGACTGCGATGTTCTAGTAAACTGCTGCTGGATAATCGGTAGATTAAACTTAGTAGATAAACAAATCTTCGATAAATTGAAGAAGCTTGTCAAACATAAAAATTATGAACTTAAGTATTATACATTTTTTGCTTTGCAGTACAGTGACGTTGAGTTGCTGAAACCGTTTCTTGAAAGAGCATTATTCGATGGGGATCCGCTAATTAGGAAGATGGCTTGCAGATCAATGAGAAATATGGCGCATGATAACGCCTTGGAGACACTGCATAAGATTCTAGATATTGAAACGGAAACATCTGTCATTTCTGAAATATCAAAAACTATATATTTTCTTCTGAATCCAGATTACAAAAATCAATTAAATTTGGAAATTAGTTCGCATAAAAATGAAAACGGCCTAATCATTGATGAATCAGACAAGTGGTATAAGGATCCTGCCATATATAATCTTTTTTCTGAGTCAGAAGATCCTGAAAATATTTGCTTTGATTTAATTCATAGAATGCTAGGAAGCAAACGAGTTATCAATCCGATAGATGTAGCAACAGGAACGGGCAGAACGTTATGGCAGATTCTTAAGAAAATCAAGTATGAAGGTCAAGCATTTGGCGTTGATTCGAGTAAGGGCATGTGTGACTTCGTAGAAAAGAATATCAAAAGGGAGAGGAAATTTATAAATAAAGTCTCAGTCATTCATTCGAATATTCTGAAACTACCAAAGGTATTGAAAGTTAAATCTAACTTCGTTATTAGCTCGTTTGGTTTCCCGAGCCATATTTCTGACAAGGAGTTATGCATACATGAATTGAAAGCTATTTATGAGATATTACGGGACGATGGAATCTTTGTGACAATAGGCTGGGATGAAACCTTCAATGATGAATTGAATAATATGTGGTTTAAATATATACCAGATACCATACGGGCGAAGGACTTTGACGAATGGCGGACGATAAGATCCGAAAAGATAGATTCGCCGCGTAATTGTGGCCTAACCTGGCTGAAGCGAGGCATTATTGTACCGCTGCAGTTCTCTTCATTTAAGGAATCTGCGATGGTCATGGGCTACTTATTCGGAAGAGACGCCGCCCAAAACATAATATATAGGCATCAGAAAAACTGGACGATGGCAATGGGAATCACCCTCAATACGAAGGAAGAAATACGTCAAATCATACACAACTATGAAAAGAGAGGTTGAAATATTGGTTGAGATACACGAAAAGAAAAAAAAGGCTCTACAAAAGCTGCACGAATTGAAATTCCTAGGTAACAAGAAGACTCTTGATACATATTATTATGATCCTAAACGTAACGAATTAAAGCCGGATCCGAGCGGTCAATTAAAACAGTGCCTGAGGATTCGAGACAAAGATGGTGAATCTTCAATTGCGTATAAAGTTGATCGTTTTGATAAAAAAGGGGTGTGGCTCTATTCAGACGAATATGAAACAAAAGTTGATGACTATAAGAAAATAGACGAGATATTCAAGAAATTGGGATTTAAAGAATTGATAAGGATTAAAAATATTAAATCCACGTTTACTAGCAAAAGTTACGAGATAGTTCTTGAAGATGTGAAGGGCCTCGGTCTATTTATGGAAGTCGAGAGACATCATGTGCGTAGGACTGAGAACGTTTCAAATGTGAAGAAAGAGATTTTGAATTGGATACAGTCGCTAGGCATTAAAGTGAGTTTAGAACTGACGATGGGAAAGCCCGAACTGATGTTACGGAAGAAAAATAAAAAAGACACTGATTAATTTGTTTTGGTAACTACGCCGGGAACTCGACAACGAAGGTTGAGCCCTTGCCTTGTCCTTCGCTCTCGACGCGGATGGTGCCGCCGTGCGCCTTATCGGTGGATTGATGCAACCCATGTATCATTTCAACAATTCCCCTAAGAGAATCCTGACGCTCGTCGAGCCATTTTGCCAGAGAGTGTGTCGCGCCCTCCACGACAACTAAAGCCCTGGATCTTGCGTCTCGAGCAGAATCATAAATTCTCTCTATTACTTCATGCGGGACGATCTGATCATTTTCGGCTTCGAAGATCAGCAAATTGCCCTTATAATTTCGTAAAATCTCCCAGTCATCAGTTTCCCGCCAGCTGAAATGACGTCGAATAACCTCAGTGAAGATTGGGCCGAATGGGATGCTATGCGCCTGCGACGCATACACTGCAGGAGCTATGAGTACGAGGTTTTCAATCTCGTGCGACTCCGTCATTTTGATCGCGATATGGCCACCCATACTCGAAGCTACAATTGAGAGAGGCCGCGACACCGCATGCGAATCAATCAGGGCGGCTGTCTGAGCAGCCCTGCTCTCCAGGGATGACCCAATGAGACTTCCTCCCGTTTCTCCATGGCCAATAAAATCAAAAGAACATGAGCCAACTCCCACATCTGCAAGAAGTATTCTCAATTGCTCAAATCTTTTCCTATCGCTGGTGCCCGCTCCATGAAGAAAAAGCCACCGCGGATTGGTATTCTCTTGGATAGAGTCGCCGAACAGTACCGTCCTGCCAAAATTGATTCTTAAAGGTATCTTTTTCATTGACGTAAGAAATTAGCAAGAACGGTTGTTGTCGTCCGTATACTGTCGTTATCGACTGCATTCGCGCCTTCCGATATGTCGATCCTCCGGAAGTTATGCGCGACTCCTGGGATGATCGTGGATCTTATGTCTGCCCCTGTATCCGATAATCGTCGTGCGAAATCCTTATAAAAATTCTGTATGTGTTGAGGAATCGGGGGATCATCAGCCTCGAAGAAGCTCATGAAGACCGACCCACCGTTTCTTACATACTTTTCGAGCAGGGGGAAAACGGGCGAGTCAGAAATGTCCCAATCTTCGTGAATAGCCCTACTGAAAGATTCGCCATATGCGATATCCTCAATGCCTTTTGGAAATGCCGCTAGAGAAAGAAGTGCTATTCTCGGGACTCGAATTCCCAGGCCTTCTAGCTGTTGAAGCGCATTAACCACCATGTAAGCTCCAGCGCTTGTGCCTACAAGCGAAAGATTTGTGGCACTTGTGTGGTCATAAAAATATTTCGACGTTTCAACAAGAACCTTCGTCCGAGACTGAAATGTCTCTTCTTTCCACTCACCGGTTGAGCCACCCGTGGATGGTTGGTTGTATAAAAGACTGGATTCGCCTTGATCGAGCACTTTAAGCGCGAGGTGCCCGTACAATTTGTTTATCAGCGGCAGTTTCTTGCGGCGCTCGGGATCGCGAGGAATACCTCCCACCATAGTAACAAGCGGGGAGTGCTCTGGTCCACGTACCAATGCACATCGTATCTCCCTCCCTTCAACGGTAATCTTCTCAATTTCAAATTTCCCAAGCTGCAACCATTCCTCTTCTGACTGGGGAAGATGAACTGGTCTTCGCTCACTCCTTTTGCGGTTATATTTCTCTGCCACAGGAGCTTATCCTACCACTCCATTTCTATCTTCTGAAATGAAGTCTTCTAGACGGGAAACTCCACCACAAACGTCGAACCCTTGCCTTGTCCTTCGCTCTCGGCGCGGATCGTGCCACCGTGCGCCTCGGTGATCTGCTTCGCGATATAGAGGCCGTAGCCGGTGGAATGGACATTAATCTTCTGCGAGTCCTTACCGTGGCCGCCCTCGGTGAAGAGCCGCTTCTTGTCCTCCTCGGTGATGCCGATGCCGGAGTCCTTAACCGAGACGACGAATTCCCCTGCATCATTTTTGAGGGAGACAGCAACCGTGCCGGTCGCGGTGTAGTTGAGCGCATTATCGATAAGATTGCGGATCACATGGTCGTTGATCTGCGCCTTGTCCCCTGTCATCTGGTACGAGCCGTCGTCAGCAGCAAACGTAATGGTCAGCTTCTTCTGTTCTGCAGTTGTCTTCGCCTTCTCGACCGCTTCCGCCACAAGTGCTTTCAGATCAAATGGTGCTTTCGCGTACGTTACGGTGCCCTTCTTCAAGTTCGATGCTTTCAAGATATTCGCGACCGAGTCAGCACCGCGTCGAGACTCCTCGAGCGCCTGACAGGCAAACGGCCGTAGTCCGTCCGGCAGCGGGCCGAAATCGCCGTCGCAGAGCGCCGAGAACGCGCCTGCGTCCTTGGTCAAGAACCCCTTGACCTCGTGCCCAATGAAGTGGATCAGCGTTTCCTGCCGCTCGTTTGTTGCGGCGAGCTCTCCTGCCAATTTCTCAATCTTCTCGCGCTGCGCGATTTCTCGCTTTACGCCTCGCACGAGCATAATGCCCACGGCTATCACGAGCAGTATGCTGCCGACAAGTACATACCTGACATCGTCGATTTCCCTCACGAACAACGCGGCAAATATTATTGCAGTGAGTGCTCCCACGAGCGCCTGTGCGCCAATGAGTTTAGTATTAAATGTCTTGAATCGAACAATCATAAATGCAAGTAATGCTACGAAAGCCACCATTCCGATAGGGCCAATGAGGTTGAACTCATACACGAGCAGTGAATCACCGAGAACGTTGGTCGCGGTAAACATCCCTAAAAACAGAAATATTCCTATAGCCAAAATCACTATTTGCTTTCTAAACTGGTCGCCTTTCGCAAGCGAGCGGAACTTATTGAAAAACATATACATCATAATGACGATCGAAGAGACCTCAAAAATGTAGACGTACTCCCAAATATACCCATTATTTGCCTGACAATTTATCAGATCAAATGACACCATATTCAAAGCCGTTGGCAAAGAAGCTATGACTGGCAAAAATGCCAGCCCAAGCAATAACTTATATTTGAAATCAATATCTTTCTTGTTTAGAAAGACTGCGACGAAATACAAAGCAAAAATAAATACCAACATTTCAAACACAGCGATAATTTGCCAAGAAAAATGAACAGTACTTGCGTAAACGGCAATCCATCCAATAATCGCTGTTAAAATCCAGAGTGAAAAAAGTATCGATATTAGCAACAGTAATTTACTCTGCAATGAATATTTATCTTTAAAGAAAATGAAGATGCTCAAGAGAAGAGAGACGATAACAATTGGAAAATAGGAATAGAATAGTAGGGTTGGAGCTATAGAAATATCAAAAAAACCTAAGAAACTAGGGACTGAGTCTGGACAAACAAGATAATTCATAAAGCTTGTTGCAATTTATTGATTTTTTCTTGTAGATACCACTGGAAATATCCTCTGTATTTTTTCTGCAATTCTGGATTTTCCCAATCTGTGTTGCTAATCACTCTCCTGCAATTTTCTGAGCCACATAAACATTCTAAAGAGTACGGCTCATCCCCTCCTACAGTCATCGCATAATCAAAACAGATTTGTTCATCAGGTATGACATCTTCCATCGCAACGAGGAAAATTTGCCCATTAATACCTGCATTCGGATTGCAACTGTGATTAAAATAATCGACGGATTGTAAATCTGCCACATCGTTTATTCCTATGACAAAATCGTCGGAGATTTGATGTCCCAAGTCGCGAATATTTTCGGGCAAGAGACTTTCCTCGTCGAGCGTCATCACGTATCCACCGAACATCGCTAGGATATCATTCTTTTGCAGGTTTTCCGTAGCGAAAACTCCTTTGCCGTACTTCCCGGTATCACGCACTTCTAACTTCGAATTCATCCATGAAAACATTCTCTCCTTTTTCTGAGAATTCCCTTTTTCCATGTGTGTCAATTTTACCACATGGATCAGGGTTAAGAATCTACTGTGTGTTAAGAGCGGGAAAATTGGAACAGGCACCATCCTTCACTCTCCTTATTATTCCGGCCATCAGCCAAGAGTCCCTCCTCTCGAAAGGAGGTGACTCAAAAACTTATCGGCATCTAGTTTAGTCGAATATAAATGCAAGTGTTGCTTCAGATTCCCTCATGGATACGTAACAACATTTTTCAGTCGTGGATATATAATTGCGTCCCTAATATCTTCTAGACAAAGAGCCCAAGCGATGAATCTTTCTATTCCAAGACCAAATCCGGACGTTATTCCGTATCCGGATAAACGCCTTAAATTTATATACCATTCATACGGTGCTGCGGGTATTCCCTGACGTTTAAGGGATTCATACATTTCTTCAACTGAATCCTGTCGCTGCCCAGACCCAACAATTTCTCCGCCGAAAGAATTTCCATTTAGCGGTGGGAATAGTAGATCTGCATTAATAACCTTGTCACTATTATTTGGTTCAGGTTTCTGGTAGAAGGCTACCCGATCTCTGTCGTATGAAGTTACCCACAGCGGAGTATCTATATGCAGAATGCGAAGCAATTCTAGTTCTCCACGCGAAGTCATATCCCGACCATGTTGGGTTTCAGTAAATAAGTCAGGTACCTCACTTTTTTTCAGAATTTCAATACCTTCATCCAAGGTGATTCGTTTGAAAGTATCAAAAGCGAGTATTCGACTAAGTGCAGCACGAGTCGCCTGCGGTTCCCGGCTTATTCCTCCAACAATACTAGGCATCCATGTCAGAGCCTCACATAAGGATTTTACATATCCTTCAATAATCGGAATAAGCGCGTCTAGACTACCCTTTATTTCTGCTTCGCAGTGAAAAAATTGGTTCAAGTGACGTTTGTCTGGATTTTCACCACGCATTGATGGTAAGTAACAATAAACCTTGTCGATGCCATTCATCAGAAGCGGTTCGAATCCGAACTGCGAGGAGTCCGTGAGATATGTTTTCAGTTTGCCAAAATTAATCGGAATAGCCTCAGAATCCGACCCGGGACCCATTGGAGAAGAAATGCTTGGCGTCATCATGAACAAATCGATGTTTTTCGCTCCAAGTAAGTAAAAATAGTTGTCCGAGACCGACTTGATGTGATGCCTCACCGTAATCAATGTCTCATAATATCTAGAGCGAGTGAGTTCAATATAGTGTGTAGCCGGATCATAATCAGGAATGGAAATGTACGACTTGTTGTCCGACGCCGCAAAAGATATATCATCGTTATTAATTGATTCGTAAATCGAATTATCCTTCTTAAAAAAACCAAGTGGATGATTAACCGTATTCTTTTGCATCGAGGACATCTTATCAAAGTATTTGCTAAATGTCACCCGTTGTCCTATAATTCTTTTGGCATCCTTGAGTTGATCTTTACAGAAAGGAGATCGGCATGAAAACCGATGTGATTGAAAAGATTATCACGACTAGTGGAGCCGGACACATTGCTGATTCCCTTTCAGACATGCCCGGCAACAGACTACATACGCTTCTTATGGAAGTGTTCGCGAGACGGGCGCGGAAAATCTCACTGTTAAACATCAAGGCCGGTTATAAGGAGAACCGCTTAGTAAGTCCATGTACGGTCAGTCAGCAGGCATTTGTCAATGCGGATAGGATCGCATACGAGTTGCTCGATCCGCGTTTTGCAGGGATTGAACTGTCGAGCGTCATACCGCTCGGTGTGAACGCGGTACTGGCAGGCGTGAATCAAAAAAACGTCCTCGGAACGATACGGAACTGTGAAGTTCTTGCCGATCCGACCACGGCGTTGGCACTCGAATGCGCCAAGGAGCGTGCGAAATTGCTTAGCGGTAACATTCGAAGTCCAGAAGTCATTCGCCTTGCTACTAGCGCACGCTGTACGCGTTTACAACGATTCGATGACATTCCCGGGTTCAGTCCACACTTCAAGATGTTTGCTCTAGCGAGTGCTGGACGTGACACGGGATATCGGCAATTTGAGGTGGAATCCCTGCGGGAGCACATACAGTTCTACCTCGGATACCTCGCTGCTCTCAAAACTGCTGGATATGCAATGCAACAAGTTACTGTCGATCTGTCTGACGTTCGCATCATGAGGGCAATAGTAGCTCATCATGAACTCGATAGCGCAGAAATCGGTAGAGCCGTTCAGATTCAAGGCTCGAGCGTTTTTGATCAGTACAACCTTCATTGGATGCGTCGTGTTCGTAGCATCGATGAGGTCACTTCAGCATTCGTTGAGAAATATAAAATCAACGAAATGACAATATTGCTTTCTGACCTTGAGAAGCAGGTGATCACCCCATTAAGATGCACATTCCCTTGGGTGACCTTCCAAATTGATTTTGATCGCGCGGCCGGCATGAACTATTATACCAATGCGTGCATCAAAATCTGGGCGACGAATGAACGAGGTGAGCAATACCCGCTCGTGGATGGAGGATTCGCAGATTGGACCCAAAAATTGCTCCAGTCGCGGAAAGAACGGCTCTTCACGAGTGGTCTTGGAACTGAGCTCCTTCTGACGAACTTCACGTAACACAACCAACCCCGCCTGTCGGCGGGGTTGCCTCTTTTCCTAGATCACAGAAGTTTGAATAAATTCGCTGAAGAATCTATACGCGCATTGCTGCCAAGCGGCGCAGTTATGATGGGAGACGTATGTCCAATAGCTGCATTGTATAAAATAGGATAATTGTAGTGGTTTGTATATTGATCAACCATCGATCGAAGCACCTTAATTTCATTTTCACCATATCGATACGGACGACCAATAATTAAGCCACCAATGCTTTTGAAAACGCCGAGATTATCAAGATCTGCAAGATATGAGTCCAATTCGGATTGTGGCATGTATTCTCCAGGACCACCTTCTGGAATATCAATAAAGAAGATGGTGTCTGTCGGGTCAACCCAATATTTTGTGCCCGCAAGATGATTTATGCTTGGAATTGTTCCTCCCCACAGTGGGCCGGATGCATTTCCGCTTCTCCACCATTCATATCCATGATGGGGATTCATTTTGCGTGGACCCTTGGTATCCTCCTTATTAAACCAATCCAGAAACTCATCGGTCCATTCAGTGGGAGCTTCAATTTCACCTACGGGACCGCGGTTCATAAGAGTTTTTTTAAAGCTCGCTTCTGTATATGGCAGTACGCTCGGATGCTCACCAAATTCTGAAATTAAACATGGCCCATAGTAGGTACGAAGATTCGCCTGAGATGCAAAGGCGTAGTGCAGAACGGTAATGTCTGAATAACCAAGAAATATTTTCGGATGGTTCTTTATTAAATCAAAATCGAGATATTTCAGGACTTGATTAGAATGATTCCCGCCGATAGCACATATAATTGCACTGACGTCTTCGGATGTGAACATATCGTGAATATCCTTGGCACGATTCTCTGCAGAAGAAGCGGCCCATCCATCGCAATCTCGCGCATGAGAAGAAAATCTCACATGGAAACCCATCTCTTCAAGCATCCGTGCTCCTTGTTCTGCACGATGTGGAAATAATCCGGCAAGTCCAGCTGAAGGGGAGATAATGCCGATTGTGTCTCCAACCTGAAGACAGGGCGGGTAGATAAGTTGATCGAAATGGAAGTGCTCCATAATTATTTCTTCTCCGCAAGAGCAAATATGTTCATGCCGCGATTAGCTACATATGCTTCTCCATTATGTTTCATTTCCAGGTCGAACACTGCATTGAAGAATGCGCCATCCTCTAAGGCTTTCGAGATCTCACTACGCAACTTATTTTCTGAGTCAAAATCTTCCAGACCTGGTTGCACGAAGACAGGCACACCAAATGTTTGTTTCGTTATAAAACCCGCGTCGCTCAGCATTTTTTCCAGACCTTCTTTTGAGAATACATTCAGTACGGGTACTGAAGGTGCCCATTTTACTAGACTCTCTCGATCGAGTCCGTGAAGCTCAGTCGCTGCTGCGCGGTAATTATTTATTTTTGAAGCAATTGCGTTGTAATAACCATGGCCCATCACTAGCACCTTCCCTCCTCGACGTAGAATGCGGTGTAACTCGCTTAATGCCTTATCTCGATCTTCAATAAAACTCAATGGACTGTAGATACTTATAACGTGATCCACTGATTCAGTTAGAACGTTGCTCATATCAGCGAGATCGCCTTTTAGTAGAGAAATGCGTTCCCCAAGCCTTTCTTTCTCTATATTCTTCTGAGCCTTTTTAAGCATGTCGATGGATAAATCGAAAACCGTAAATTTTGACGCATATATTTTGCTGAGCAAAATCGCCCAACGAGCTGTACCTCCACCAGCATCGAGGATAACGCCTTTTTGACCTGGATCTGGAACATGTCTTTTTATTATTTCGAGAATGAGTGCATCTGATAACTTCCAGAAATTCTGCGTGTTTGCCTCGTCAACGTTTTTGGCATAACTCTCGAAAAAAACATCAAATTCTTCCTTAGTCATATTAAGAACCATTATAGCGTATCCTCAGCGATCCTCATAAATCGGTTAAAAATGGGGACAGATACAAGTATTTCTATTCCTTCGTTTAAGATTGGTGGAATATTTCGGCAGTCCCCATTCCCCAACGTAAACCAGGGTTAATGGGGTCAGCCACCATTCTTTGGCCGCCCGACACCACGCATGCTTTGCTCAAGCCCAAACTTTTGCACCATACGTGCCTGCCACGAGGATTAATGGGGGGGGATTAATGGGGTCAGGATTAATGGGGTCAGCCCCCATTCTTTGGCCGCCCGACACCACGCATGCTTTGCTCAAGCCCAAACTTTTGGAGCGGAATGGGGCGGAATGGGGACAGTCACGATTATTGCCCGTGTCTCGTGTTCTGATATTTTCTCGGTCGGCCAGCACTGCGCAAAGATCAAAATGCTGACTGCAAGTTTCGGATTCATCCATGAAACGCCAGTCTTAGCTGAGTATCGCCCTTCGTCATGTCTTTCGATTCTACCACATGGATCAGGGTTAGAACTCTACTGTGTGTTAAGAAAAACTGAAGCCCTCGCAGAGATTATTTACGATACCAGGATTTTAGGATGCCTCTGTAGATAAGCACCAAAATCCTCGGCACCTATTTTATTGGGATTCAATGTCTTTGAATTTATAGTATAATTCTCGGAATGTCTGTACCCTCAATCATCGTTAAGCAAGATATCGAAACAGATGTGCAGCAATTTACTAATTTTCTGTATCGATGGTCACCGGAGAAACAATGTTTAATTATTCGTGCCTACCCAGGTCTTACTGATGCGGTACAACAGGGCGAAGAAACTGGGGAAAAACTGATCGGTAATTTTGTACGGGAACAATATCGTCTTCATCAAGCTCAAATTGAAATCCTCGTGGCGGATATGACGCTACAGGTTCGAAAAGATGGTGCGCGAGTTCTCGAAGTTCTCGGCACGATAATGGAGTATTCTTGGCCCAAAAATGATAGCGGATATACAGTCATCCCGACACTTCTTCCATTTTCACCCTTTCATCAGCCAGTTTTCTTTTTCTCGTTGGAACGTTTCTTGCGCACAAATGCGAGCAGCGTGGCGAGCAACTATGGACTAACTGCTGTTATTGCACACGAAGTGTCGCATTTCATATTCTTTGATATGTTGAGTCAGATGTCTGAAGAGGTACGCATGAAATGCGATCAAACAATTAAACATTTTGTCAAGGAGATATTGGCCCCCATCATTATGAATGATTCGAGAATAAACGGCATAATTCACCTCACTGACTATGGTGGAAATCCATTTCTGAAACATATTATGCTACGACAAGGAGAGAGAGAAGAAAACATCGTTGTATTCTTCCGAGCTGAATACGAACGTCAACACGCGAATGGCATATCATTCAAGATCTTTGTCTCCTATCTAATCGAGACGCTTTTTACTGTTCAACAAGATCTCCACAAGAGGCTAACTTTATGGGATACACATGGCAGTTCTCTATTAAAAGAAACGGGATTAAAAGAGAAGTACTGTGAGCCGATAGAAATAAAAAAATAGGGAGGAGGCACATTCAAGTGCTCCCTCACGCGCAGATAACCCTTACTCCACCTCGGAAGCATCAGCCTCCGGTTCTGTGTTTACAATCTCGAAATCCTGTCTGATAACGGTCTTATAAAACGTATAACCGACAGAGATTGCCGTCAGGACTATCAAAAGAGTTAATAACGATTTTGATTTGTTATCCATACATCACCACCTGATTATATCAGCAATACTATCGTAAACGGAGCGATAGCTCCATGGGGAGAGTACCGACAAAATCATTTACCGCCCATATTTTCTCGGACAATGTCTAAGACTTCCTCCGGATAACTGAGCCAGAAACGATCGCTTTCGAACGTTTTGGGAACCAACGGAACAATAAGCGGTCGGAGACCAAAGCGCCGTTGGATGAAATGGCATGCAGGTCGCAATACCTTTCGCACGAACTGGGCTTCATGCTTATCCTCCATAACATAATCCTCAAAAAGGATTCCGTGCGTGACAAAAAGGGCTAAGAAATCTTTATAGTGTTCAAGTAGATTGCCGCGGTGATGCCGATCGATCCATAACGCATCATCCGGGTTCTCTATTTTTTCATGCATGAATTTCGAAAATAATCTGGAATGAAAATCTATTAACTTCTCGCCCCAATGTGTTGTGATCGAATTAAAAGGATGGCCGCTTGCTGAATTGAAATCAATGATGGAGACATTCTGGAATTGTTCGTTTAGTGTCTCTCCCCTCTGTGAGATGCCGCGACAAATGTGGAGCTTTCCGAGCGCTTTCTTTACCTGATTGCACGGGACGAACATGTCCTTGGTATCTTGGCTCACAACAGTTTTCATTCCGAGCGGTTCCATGAGGTATTTGAATCGCAAGGTTTCGAAATTTGGTGAAGCGACGTGTCGAGCCAAGTATGAAATGGGACCGTCTCTGAAATAATCCGGGATATCATCCTTTAAATACTCCCGGACTCTCCTTAGTAATGCGGGGTCTCGTCGCCGCCTCTCGAGTTCCCGAACTGCATCAAGCGGAGACATCATCAAATCAGATGGATCACTGCCGTTACTTTTCCAGAAAAAAAGAGGTGGGAAGGCCTTTGAGAGCGAACCGAAAACGGAGAGCCGGTGCGCCCTGCGCGTAATATTCATATTTAAAAATCCTATCACAAAAAGAGAACCCGGCGGCGATGCGTGTGCATCGTCGCCGGTTTTCGTCACTTCGCTAGTAAGTCATAGCCGAGCCCATAAATTGGGGTCCAGATCAGGGATTGGATGGCCGTCAGGATGAGCAGGACTATCACCACCCGATAGGCCGACCCGATTTCCTTACGGAAGAAAGTAACGACTTTCTCTGGACCAGTCCAATAGGTCGCTTTGGCGATGAACATTAGCAGCGCGGCGTGCCCCGCCAGTCGTGACTTCGTGTATATCGTGTCCACCGCCCTGCGATAGTCTTCGCCGAGTGATAGGTCCTCTCCAGTCCTCTCATAGAGAATGAGGAAAGCGCCAGCCACTATGACATCGAAAATCCACAGCGCCACAAATGTCAACGAGAACGAGAACCCGAGGTATTTCATCGTGGATACAATTGAGGCGGACACTCCCACGAGGTAGTAATCTGCGAAGAAGTACGCGATCTTCCGAACGAGTAGATTCGCAGTCTTCTTGCCCCCCACCAGAATCCCATCGCTCTCCTTTACGCTCAAGAAAGACTTGAGGACATCGAGAACTGGTTGGATCGCCTTTGCAACCCACATGCCAACCCGCGCAGCCCAGCGGGTTGTTTTCCGCTGTTCAAGCGCCATTTGGCACCTCCTTTTTGGTTAGTTGTTAAGAACAAAGCACCTGCGTTCCCGCACCCTACCGAGGGCACCGAAAGCGCCAAATGCCACCTCTGCGCACTATAGCACAGCTCTACAACAAACGCAAGTGGCGCACAAATCAGCCCGTATTTCCCTAACTATTCCAGCCATCAGCCAAGAGTCCCCATCTTGAAAGAACATGGCTCAGATATAGATTTTGCAATTATGCAATCCTGCAAACAGAAAACACTCGAGATGATGCTTCCGTAGCATCGGCGTCGCTTTCGTCGGAAACGGTAACTTCATCAAACGATTTCTTTAGTGTGTTGATGACTTTTGATATTGGAAATGACTGCTCTAAAATATTTTCCAACTCAATCTTCTCTTCCCCACCTATAGTTCGCACGTGTATTTCTACGTGCTAATTATATGCACCGTGACTTGGCGTCGCGGTTATTACCCCTGTCCCCATTACCCCTCATTACCCTCTTGCAGTAATTTCGGTTGAGAGTGTTTTTGAAATCTCCGGAATTGAAACTTGACCGAGCGGTCCCCTATCGCGCGACTCGAAGGTCGCGGCCGCTGCAGCCACGTCCTTTTCGCCGATGACGAGCCAGTACGGCGCCTTCTTAAGCTTCACCTCGCGCATGCGTTTACCGAGTGACTCAGTCGCATCGCTCAACTCTGCGCGAATGCCTGCACTTCGAAGCTCCGCGAGTGCCGTCTTAGCCGCCTCGCGGTGCTTCTCCGAGACAGGCAGAACGACCGCCTGCACTGGCGAGAGCCAAAGTGGGAATGCACCGGCATAATGCTCGATGAGGAAACCTATGAATCGTTCATGCGTCCCGAGAGGCGCGCGGTGAATGATGAGAGGCGTCTCTTCCTCGCCGCTTGCCGCGGTGTAGACGAGGCCGAACCGTCGTGCGACAGCGAAATCGACTTGGTTCGTGGCGAGCGTGAATTCGCGGCCGATGGCACTCCACACTTCGACGTCTATTTTAGGTCCATAAAAAGCGGCTTCGTTCGGGACCTCGACATACGGGATTTTGGATTCGATGAGCACCTGACGCACCATGTCTTCTGTCTTCTTCCACAGAGCCGGTTCGTCCACATATTTCTCGCCCAATTTCTTCGGACCGTGGGTCGAGAAGCGCATCTGATACTTCTCGATGCCGAACAATTTGAAGTAGTAGAGATACATATCGTTCACGGCACGGAACTCGTCGGCAAATTGGTCCTCACTGCAGTAGATATGTGCATCGTTCATCGAGAGCATTCTGACGCGCATGAGTCCGAAGAGCTCGCCCGATTTCTCGTGTCGGTACACAGTGCCGTACTCCGCGAGTCGCACCGGAAGATCTCGATAGCTGTGCCCTGATGCGGCATAAATCTTGTGATGGTGCGGACAGTTCATCGCCTTCAAATAATATTTCTCGCCTTCGTACTCCATCGGGGGGAACATAGTATCTTCGTAATACGGGAGATGGCCGCTTCTCAAATACATCGATTCTTTCGCGATATGCGGCGTGCGCACCCGCTCGTATCCGGCACGATTCTCCGTCTCCTTCGCGAGCTTTTCCAATTCTTCAATCAGGATTGCACCCTTCGGGAGCCACAGCGGCAAGCCAGGGCCGACATCGTCGTCGAAAGTGAAGAGACCAAGTTCCTTCCCCAATTTGCGATGATCGCGCTTTTCAGACTCTTTCATCAGTGCTTCGTATTCCTCAAGAGCCTTCTTCGTATGAAACGCGATGCCGTAAATGCGCGTCAGCTGCTTATTCTTCTCGTCGCCCCGCCAGTATGCTCCCGCAACCGTCGAGAGTTTCCAAGAATCTTTGGCAATCTCTTTCGAAGGATTTTCAGCATGGCCGCCGCGACAGAGGTCCGTGAACTCGCCGCTCGTATAGAACGTTATCTTTTGATTTTCTTTCGCGAGTTCATTAATGAGTTCGAGCTTATACGGATTGTTTTTGAAATGCTCCGACGCCTCTTCCGCAGAGACTTCTTTTTTCGTGAATTCCGCCCATCTCTTCAGCAATTCTCGCATTTTCTCCTCAATCTTCGCGAGGTCGCCCTTCGTTATGGAAAGGTCGTCGAAATCATAATAAAAACCGTTTTCTATGGTGGGACCGATAGTCGGCTTAGCCTCCGAGTACAGCTCTACTACTGCGGCCGCCAAGAGGTGTGCGAGAGAATGACGTTTATGTTCCAGTGCAGA
>MFKU01000006.1:0-978 GCA_001781095.1 Candidatus Kaiserbacteria bacterium RIFCSPHIGHO2_01_FULL_53_31 | reverse complement strand
CCCGATGCGCTTCGCGCATCGGGCGATTCTGTCGCGAGTTAGATGACGTCCTCGCTCGGAGCTGGAGTCGGAGGAGTATTGCCCATTCCCTCTTCTTCCTTCTTCTGTTCATCCGGCAGCGGATTCTGGTTTTCGTCCATATTGAAGTTTTTATATGACTGCGAAGCAGTTCATTAAATGATTAGGCTGGCAATATTCGACCTATGCTTCTACGATAGCAGACTCTCATTTAGAATCAATGAACTATTCGCGCAGCTGAGGGCATAGCAGGGCGGGACCGCGATTACGCTTATCTCCCGCGAGTCAAAAAGTTCACGAGCTGTTTCTTCAAGAAGATGCGGCCTGAACCACTTTTTAAAAATCGCTCGCGACCTTTTGCATCTTGCTCGTCTAGGTATGCTTCGTAGTAAACCAACTTCCAATCCTTCTTGCGAGCGGTGGTGCGCGCTCCATCGCCTTTATTGTGCCGTTCGACTCTCTGTCTGAGATTTGCGGAGTAGCCGATGTACCAACTGTTGTCATTTTGATTTTCTAGAAGGTAGACGTAATACATCGAAATACTTTAACACTGGTTGTCGCGTAAAATCGCCAGCTCCGCTGACTCACACGCGACTTTTCAACCACGTAAATGCGTTACGCACTCACGTGTCTGCTAGGGCGCAGCCACGTGGCAAAAGGCCGTACAGGAAATACCTGTACGGCCTTCTGCTTTACGTGGTTGCGGGGGCCGGAATCGAACCGGCGTCTGGAGGTTCTTTTACACCTGCTGTTTCCAGCTGGAATGGACTATCCCATAATCCTATAAGGACTCTCCCATTATAGTCTCTGAACCTTTCCCGGCCTGCCCGAGACTTGGCTGCTGATTGCCGAATCTTCTCGTTTCTCAGGCTTTCGCGCTCATCCTTTCGGATCACGCTGTAGCACAAGAAGCTCTAACGGTATTCCAGCAATTTAGAGAGTTTTCCACTACCCGTTACC
>MFKU01000005.1 GCA_001781095.1 Candidatus Kaiserbacteria bacterium RIFCSPHIGHO2_01_FULL_53_31 | reverse complement strand
CGTAATCCACGCCCACCTTTCACCACATCAACGCTCCAGCAGACTGCTTCAACTCGTCTCGGTTTCGCTCCCTCGCGTACTATGCGCGCCGCGCAGAAGCTCTACGAGGCCGGCCACATCACCTACATGCGCACCGATTCGGTGAATCTCGCTGCGGAGGCAGTCGCGAAGATGGCGGGCGTTGTTGAGAAAGAATTCGGTAAAGACTATCACCAGGTGCGCGTTTACAAGACGACCAGCAAGAATGCTCAGGAAGCGCACGAGGCCGTCCGCCCCACGGATCCGTCGCGCATACATGCCGGTGCGACGTCGGACGAGGTACAGCTGTACGAGCTTATTCGCATCCGTGCATTGGCTTCGCAGATGGCGCCCGCGCGAATAATGCGCACGAATATCTCGGCTAAAGCTGACGCAGACATTCCTCTATTTGCCGCAAACGGTTCGCGTGTTCTCTTTCCAGGATGGCTCGCACTCGACACGAGGGCTCGCGGCGAGGATGTCGAACTGCCAAAAGTCGCCCAGGGCGAATCTCTTAAACTGCTTTCACTCGATTCGGATGAGAAGCAGACTGAGCCACCGAACCGCTACACCGAAGCAGGACTCATTAAAGAGCTCGAGAAGCGCGGCATCGGCAGACCATCGACCTACGCGTCAATTATGAAGACCATTCAGGATCGCGGGTATGTCGAGAAGCTCGGCCGCGCTCTGAAGCCAACAGCGACCGGCATGGTTGTCTCAGGCTGGCTCGAAGAAAATTTCCCGACGTACGTGAGCGACACGTTTACTGCAGAGATGGAAGATGAACTCGACGAGATAGCGCGCGGCGAGCGCGGCTATACCGAAACGCTGAAAAATTTCTATGTTCCGTTCGAGAAGGAAGTGCGCTCGAAAGACAAACTGCCGAAGGCGACATCGCTTGGCGATGCTGGTGCGGAGTTCCCCTGCCCTCTCTGTAACAGTGCAATGGAATTTAAACTCGGACGTGGCGGCGTATTCATGAGTTGCAAGCGCTATCCTGACTGTCTTGGCGCACGAACTGAGGAAGGTGCGGAGCTTAAGAATGATGAGCCGATCGGTACGCATCCCGAGACCGGTGCCGCAATATATTTGAAAAATGGACGGTTCGGTCCATATGTGGAGATGTCAATCGTATCAGCGAGCGGCGATCCGGAGCTGAAGCAGACAGGAAAGAAAAAACACAAATCGAAGAAGCCTGCTGCCAAGCGTGCGAGCATTCCTGCGGGCGTTGATATCTCTAAGGTGACCCTTACTGATGCCGTCAAATATCTCTCACTTCCACGCGAACTCGGAACGGATCCAAATACTGGCAAACCAGTTTTCGCAAATACAGGCCGATTTGGCCCGTATGTCGGCAGCGAGAGCGAATTTAGATCGATAAAAAAGAGCGATCCCTACACCATAACGCTCGATGAAGCCGTCGCGCTCCTCAAGGAGCCAAAGAAACCGCCGCGCGGCGCCACCGTCATGCGCGAGATTGGTCCGCATCCTAAGACGGGCAGGAAGCTTGTACTCTATAAATCGAAGCAAGGATTCTTTCTCAGGAAAGGACTACGCCGCATCTACCTCTCTGATTCGGTAAGTGTTAACACTCTTACGCCCGATCAAGCCGCGGAATATTTGAAATAAAACGGCGTTACATTCATCTATCTCTCACTGGCTTGGTAGTACATAAGAGCAGTGTATAGTATGTCTCTATGACGACTGTCAAGGAGATCATCGGAGCAATGTTGACCCCGTCTCCAGAAGATACCGCGTTCATAGAAAAGGCGTATACGTGTTCCGAGAAAGCGCATGCGTCAAACACGCGGTTCTCTGGCGAGCCCTATTTCATACATCCCTCTGCCGTTGCCAAGATTCTTGCAGAGTACGGCATGGATTCGACGACCATTGCTGCCGGGCTTTTGCATGACGCAGTGGAAGATGGCGGTATCACACGCGAGGAGGTTGAGAAGGAGTTTGGGAAGGAACTTCTGTTTATCGTAGATGGCGTAACGAAGCTTGGTAAGCACAAATATCGCGGTGCCGAGCGACACGCGGAAAGCCTTCGCCGCCTCCTGGTCGCTACGGCGAGTGATATTCGCGTACTCATCGTGAAGTTGGCGGATCGCTATCACAATATGCAGACGCTCAAGCATGTACCAGAGCACAAACAGCGCCGCATTGCGCTCGAAACACTGGAGATATTTGCGCCAATCGCCAATCGTCTCGGCATGGGGATGATGAAGCGCGACCTCGAAGACCTCGCCTTCCCCTATGTCGACCCTGATGCCGCACGGCACACTGCAGAGGTACGGAAGTCAAAAACGAAAGAAACCGAGGCAGGGCTTGCGAAGGTACAAAAAGAAATTAAGCGCGAGCTCGCAAAGAAAAATCTGATGGTGTTTCGTACCGATATTCGGCTCAAGGGATTGTGGAGTCTCCATCAGAAATTGAAGCGTAAAGGCGACGATATTACGCGCATTTACGACATCGCTGCGCTCAGAATCGTCGTGCCGACAATTGAAGATTGCTACGCGGCACTTGGCTCTGTGCATGCAATCTATAAACCGCTTCCGGGCGAGTTCAAAGATTACATTTCATTCCCAAAACCGAATGGGTATCAATCATTGCATACGACGGTTGTCACTCCAGAGGCTGGTATTGTCGAAATTCAAATTAGGACGGAAGAGATGCACCGCCGCGCGCAGTTCGGTATCGCCTCGCACATGTCATACAAGCAGCTGGGGAAAGGAATTGAGAAGCTTTCCAAAGGCACGCAGAAAAGTCGCTTCTCCTCACTCTCCTTTTCATGGGTGCGTTCTCTTATTCCTTCATTGATGAAAGTATCGAGCGCGAGCATACAGCCCGATGAGGGAATCGCGAAGCCGCCGCCATGGCTTACAGAGCTCGCTGATGCACATCTAGAGGTGAGGGGTTCGGAAGATTTCGTCGAAGGTCTCAAAGCGGATTTCTTCTCGCACCGCGTGTTCGTCTTTACCCCGAAGGGCGATGTCGTCGATCTACCGTCAGCCTCGACGCCGATAGATTTTGCTTTCGCCATACATACTGACCTCGGGAATCACTTGCAGGGCGCAAAAGTGAATAGCAAGCTTGTATCTTTTGACACACCTCTTAGCAATGGAGATGTTGTTGAAATTATGCGACGCGACTCTGCTCACCCTTCGACGAAATGGCTCGAGCATGTGCGGACGTCTCTCGCTCGCAAACAGATTCGTATTGCTCTTGGCATGACCGAGCCCGATAAAGTGATCCGCCGCCGACCGCGAATAAGCGGGAAGAAAATCAAACCGTAAAGCCCGATACCGAGTAGAGTTCGTCGTCGGGAGATTCTTCCGGCGCTGGAGGCGGTACTGGATCATCTATGAGTTGTGTTGTGTTCGGATATGCCGCCTGCGATTCATGTGTCGTGTCTTGCGAATTCTGCTCAGCGACGAGAGCAGCTGCGAGATGCGTCAGCTCATCGGGCGAGAAGAAGTCGATAAGAAGCCGACCTCCTTCAGCATTCGTCTCGATAATGACGCGCGTGCCGAGCGTTTCGGTAAGCGACTTTTCAATTTCCATCATCTCGGGCGTTTTACGATGATGCTTTCGCACACGTTCCTGAGCAATCGAGCGCGAAATTCGCTCCGCCGCGCGAACTGAGAGCTTTTTCAAAATAATTTCCTTGAAAAGTGTCTCACGCTCTTCTGGATGATCGGTGAGCGCGAGCAATGTGCGTGCATGACCCTCACTTATTTCCTTCCCTATTACTGCGCTCTGTATATGCTCGGGCAGTGCGAGAAGACGGATACTATTTGAGACGTACTCGCGACTCTTCCCGATCTTCGCTGCCGTCTCAACATGCGAGATGCCAAATTCTTCGACGAGCTTCTGCAGCGCTTTTGCGCGATCGATTGCGTTCAAATCTTCTCGCTGCAGATTTTCGATAATGGCGAGTTCGAGCTTTGTGAGATTGCTTTCTCCTGAGCGGATGACGACCGGTATCTGTTTCAATCCCGCGAGCCTGCTCGCGCGAAGCCGTCGTTCGCCGGCAATGAGCTCGTACACGCTCTCGAGACCGCCCTCCGACTTCTCGATATCGGTACGGCTGACCACAAGCGGCTGGAGAACTCCATATTGCCTGATGCTCTCGGCGAGCGACTTCAAACCCTCTTCGCTAAATTCCCGACGTGGCTGATAGGGATTTGGCTGAATACGGCCAACGTCGATCCAAAAGACCGAATCATATTTGGTCGGGATATAGCGAGCTTCGTCTGGCATGCGATGATTTTAGCATGATGAAATTCTGTTCGCGAAATGTTACTGTGCAATACATTGCCGGGATGGCGGAATTGGTAGACGCAACGGATTCAAAACCCGTCGACGCAAGTCATGAGAGTTCGATTCTCTCTCCCGGCACTATATGGTTAAGATTTTATGTATTGCGGGAACGACTGCGTCGGGTAAGTCTGCGCGCGCGATTGAGGAGGCGTTCTCGAGAAATGGCGAGATTATTTCTGTCGATTCGCGACAAGTATATCGGGGCCTCGATATCGGGACAGAGAAATCCACACACGAAGAAATGTGTGGTGTACCTCATCACCTGATCGATGTGCGAAACGTGAATGAAAGTTATTCGGCCGGTGATTTCGTCGCTGATGCCAGTCGTTTGATTGAGGATATTTCAACTCGCGGCAAACTACCGATACTTGTCGGCGGAACTCATTTCTATTTCGATGCCCTCATCCACGGTCTTCCTCGAGAGAGCCCTACCGACGCATATCTGCGGCGAGAAATGGAACATCTGCCTACTGAAGATCTTTATTCGCGTGTGCTCGCTCTGGATCCTCGTCGAGCACAGGAACTAGACCCGCTAAATCGCCGACGACTCATTCGAGCGCTCGAGATAATACACACCCACGGCCATGTGCCAGAGCGCAGTCGGTCTGAGTCGAAGTATGACGTGGAATGGATCATTATTAATCCGCCCATGACAGAACTCAGAGAGAGGATCGATACGCGTCTCAAGAGCGCTTTTGGGCGCGGACTTACTGCTGAGGTTGGTCGTATTCGAGCGCTTGTCGGAGGCCAACGTTTAAATGAGCTCGGACTCGAATACAAAATCGTAGGAGAATTTCTGCAAGGGGAGCGAACGGAAGCATCTCTGTTCCCTGCCCTCTCTTCAAAACTCTGGCAGTATGCGCGACATCAGAAAGCGTGGCTGCGCAAACTGCGAGACGAGCATGTTATTCCGGCAACACTGTCGCACCGGGACAGAAACTGAATCCGAGATTTCTGTCGTCATAAGTCGTATTGACCCAATACGGAGCTCCAATGGAATAAATCAGACCGCATGCCTGTTCAGGCACTATGCCGAGACGGCTAATGAAGAATTGTTCTGCTTCGCGGCGCGCTGCTCCGATCGGTTCGGTGAGCAGAACGACATTGAAGAAATGTGTGTTCTCGTTGTACGAAATGGTGAAGCTATCCGCTGGCGCTCCTGTTGGGCACGAGCCGTCAGCGAGACAGTAGCCGAGACTGCCCGCGAGCACAAATGAACCCGGGTTCACAACGTCAGCGACCGTTTCGCCGTTGTGAATGAAATCAGCGACAGCAATCGCGCCGCCACTCCTGGTGGCAACAGATATCTGCGCAGTTCCCGGTTGACTGGATCCATCCGTACCTGGAGTTGTCGAACTTGCAACCGGCAATCCCGGTGTCGGTTGAGGAGAATCCTCCTTTGGCGTCGTGCGGAACATGATGAATAGCGCTGATGCGATGATGATGAGTGCCGCGCCACTAATGAAATACCATTTCATAGTCATAATTTACCTTAGACTGGCATATTGAGTAATGCAATTGCGTTGCGTCGCGGCCCGTCTATCAGCGGTCCATGCGCTAAAGCCTTTATCCGCCTTAACGAGACACGCCGCCGCCTGCGCATTGCAGGTAACGTTCGCCGCGGCACGTTGACACGCTGCAGCGGCCGCCGTGATGTTACCCTTGCTATCTCTCTTCGGAGATCCGCCGCTAAATTGTTGGTAGCAATTAAGATTACCGCTCACTCCGGCTGCTTGCGAACACGCTGGAATGTTAAGGTTGTGACAGGTATCATTGCCCGATCCAAACACGATTTGAAACATGCCGCTCGCGCTCGTCGGCTTCCCTTCCGGCGTTCGCGCTCCGGTCGTGCGTGCACCGCACCTGCTTTCAGGTACCGCAATGCAAGACAACGTATTCGCTTGCTCCTGATTCAACGCATAGGGGCTGCCAGCCGTCGCGTCCATAAGATTGCCCGCCTGACAGTCTCCACTCGTCGGAAGTGTGAGGAACTGACCGCTGCCCGCATCTATACCGGTTACATATGTACCGGGAACCACCTGATTAAGGCTTCCTGCAATATCAATGCAGAGAGCGTCATTACTCCTCGCTGTAACAAGACTCTGCCACGTTTTCCCCACGGCGCTCGGGTCATACAGAACGGCCATGATCGCTGCGATAATGAGCCAAGCCGCAAGAGCGACAATGGTGCCCCCGATCGTATTGAAAAGGACGTCCTTTGCTTTACTGATGCCGCCAGGACTTACCGGGTTCGCGACGTAGAGAAATCCGGCATATGCGAGCATGAGTGGTGCTACGAAAATTATCACGGCCGTAATAGCGAATGCGATGATATTATTCAGAACCGTGATAACGAGTGCCCAGCTGCCTGGACAAAGCGCCTGTGCTTCTGGAATGATCGGTCCGAAAAACGGTATGGCTGCATGGGTAACACTTGGCACTACTGCAGCAACGATAACGAGCAGATATATAAAAAGAGAAACGCGAGAACGCATACCATCATCATACCGCGTGCTTCGCCGCACTGAGCCGCTTTCCCCACTACTATGCTCCGTTAGGAAACGGAGCTTCGAAGTGCGTAGCACTGTTCTGGTAAATACTGACTGCTTGAAGTAAGCTGGGCAGATTGGGCCTATAGTTTAGTGGTAAAACAGCGGTCTCCAAAACCGCCGTCCCAGGTTCGAGTCCTGGTGGGCCCGCAGTTTGGAACGCAGTGACAAACTGCGGGCCGAAGCACGCGCGGGGCGCGTGCGTCCCAAGTGCAGTTTCGATGAAAGCTACCTGACCCTGTAAGGGTCGAGAAACGTATTCCTGGTGGCCCGTCCGTTATCCCAGAACGGAGGGTTACTACTTAAGTAAGTTTCCATCGATATGCCCAGATGTTGGTGCTCCGATTTTTTTCCAGGATACAATCATATTCCCCGTCTTCTTATCAAGCGTATGGGTGACGAGGTGATAAGAGTACGTCGTTGGCAATCCCCAATCTCCAGAATGTATGAGTGCAACCTTAAATGAGATTGTTATGGTGTTTGCATCCTCCGCAACCGACATGCTATGAAGTTTGTTTTCAGCAATAAAGGTCCAATCCTTAGCATAATAATATTGAAGAAAACTTAAAAAACTATCTGCCGTTTTCAGAGAATAATTGAACGTACCGATCGACATTGAATAATCTTCACCGAAGATTATGGCGCGTTCTTCAGTGGTCGGAGTAAAGTAATGACAGTCTTCTAATATGACGTGTTCCCAGAAAGGATTACCAGAAGTAGAGATTACATAGTGATAATGAGTATCAGCTTTCCAATGATCAACAAGGTGCCGCGTGCCGTACCCTTCTGCCATTCGTTGCTGTTTTTGTTCAGGAGATTTTGTCGGGTCGTCCAGTATAATATCGTGATTTTTATAAGCTAAATATTTCGTGAAAAGCGACATGGCAGAAGTCTCATCGGAGCCGCAGAGTTTGTAGTACTGTTTTGGAGCTGCATTCGATGAGGTCAATATTCGTGCGTCTATGAATTCATATGATACATTATTCGGATTTGTAATGTATTTACCGAAACCTAATGCTTCAGAAGGAGTCTTTATCTGAATGTATTTACCCCCATTACTATTAACAACAAAATAACTGCCCGCAGCAATAATAATTACAACCAAGGCTATGACTGCAAACCTCTTCCGGTTCATACGGGGATTGTACTACAGAAACTAGAAGTAAACCCGTAAGCCCCGTGAACTTCATGTGCATCATGAACAGCACGGGGGCTCTCAAGATATCCAATCTTCCTACCCTCTCCATACTTAATCTAGCCAGAGGATAAATTCTAAGGAGAGATTCCTGTTCTGCTAGTATATATAGATGTCGCAAGAAAGCCCTAATAAAGAAATAAGTCCTCAAGACTATTCCGAGCAGGATCTCTTACGAGATGCGGAGAGTAACCGCGCGGAGAAAATTACACAACTGACTGGTACTTTACTAAGAGATGAGCGGGAAAAACTGGAGAGACTTGAGGGAGACACACTCATTTTGAATTTTCTTAATAATTTCCATGCGCACCTACCCGGCGGCTACTTGAGAGGACGTGGCGCCGAGAGGGAGAAGAAATTGCAGCAGGATGTTGACGAGGCACTAGAGCGTTTGGGTAGCGACCCAGAGGTAATCATTCAGTGGAGAGAAAATCCCAGTTCATATGAAAATCAGGAGGAGGCAGTAAGTATTGTGAAGACTCTTTTCATCGAGATGCGAAGGCTTGGCTATAGCTCCTCGGTGCTCACTAAATAAGGTGTCCCGCAATCCTGTGAATTGCGCGTAAATTCGACGCGTGCTGGTGCTACGCTATAGATATTATGGACTTTCTCACTCATCACGAGCAGGAAACACGGCCCTGGGGTTTCTTCGAGCGTTTTACCCTGAACGAACCATCGACTGTGAAGATAATTCACGTCAAGCCGCATCAGGAGCTCTCGCTCCAAACGCATCATAAGCGCGCTGAATTCTGGTATATCCTCACCGGAATCGGGGAAGTCACGATACATGGCCTTGCTCGTCCTGCGAAGGCACAAGATGAGTTCGAGATTCCAGCAGGAGCATCGCACCGTATTGCCGCGGGTCCGGATGAACTGTCTTTTCTAGAAATTGCGTTAGGAAATTTTAGTGAAAGCGATGAGACGCGGCTCGAAGATGATTATGGTCGCAATTCCCCGGCGGCATGAGCGCACTCCTTTTAGTGTACTGGTTCGCGATTCTCATTTCCTTCTTCGTGGTGGGATGCATGGTGGGCGCCTTCTTGTATGCTCCTCTGCGAGAAAAGATACAGGAGGTGGCTCGTGCTATCGGTCGCCGCGATCTCTCGCTCGCGCGCATTCTTGGTAACCCGGTTATTCAGCCGGGCAGGCATCCGTGGCGTGCTGAAGCAGTCTTTAATCCCGCCGCCGTGGTTCAGGGTGGCCGTACACATCTCGTATACCGATCGGTCGGTAGCGATGGAGTTTCGCGCCTCGGGTACGCGTCCTCTCCAAACGGGTTTGTCTTCGATGATCAGTTTCCTTATCCGATCTATGCCGCGATCAATCCGCGGACTGGCGAAGAAGAACGGCGGTATAGTCCCGCGATGTATCCCTCGGGTGGCAGCTGGGGTGGCTGCGAGGATCCACGCATGGTTGAGATTGATGGTCGCATCTATATTACCTTCAATATGTTCGACAGCTGGGACAGTATTCGGATCACCTGTACTTCGATCTCTACAAAAGACTTCTTCTCTAAACGATTTCATAATCTAACCTCGCCTCAATTCCTCTCGGGGCCAGGCGAGCGCCATAAAAATTGGGTTCTCTTCCCGGAAAAAATCGACGGCAGATTTGCGATATTGCATAGCATTTCGCCGAAGATCGAGATCGAATATCGCGATTCGATCGATAACATTGGCATCACTGAACCATTTGTCGAGAGCTGGAACGGTGCCCGTTGTGACGTGCATGCTCGCGATGATTACTGGGACAGCTTCGTGCGTGGTGCCGGACCGCCGCCCCTACGAACTCCGAAAGGCTGGCTCCTCTTCTATCATGCCAACGATAAACTGGAACGACATCGCTACAAGCTCGGTGCGATGTTGCTCGATCTCGATGACCCAACGAATGTTCTGTACCGCTCATCGAACCCCATTCTCGAACCGGATGAACAGTATGAGAATGATGGCAAACCAGGAATCGTCTTCGCCTGTGGCGCTACCATCAAAGACGATCTGCTCTACGTCTACTACGGTGGTGCTGACAAGGTTATCTGTGTCGCGTTTGCGCCGCTTGCCGATTTCCTGCGGGCGCTTATGAAGAGCGAACACGCTCCTCTTTTATCGAGGCCGCTCTCAACTGCGTAACATGTTCGTCGTCCGCCGACAAGAAGAGAATCCGATATTGTCGCCTCGTAAAGAACATCCGTGGGAGGCAGTCGCGACGTTTAACCCCTCTGCGGTGCAGACAGATGAGGGGGTACAGCTTTTTTATCGCGCGCTCGGATCACCCGACGCGCTCGTGTCGCCGCACGCCGCTCTTTCTTCAATCGGAACAGCGCACTCAGCTGACGGGGTCAAGTTTCATTCGAGGCGTCAGGTTCTTGCACCACTTCAGGAATGGGACGAATTTGGCTGCGAAGACCCACGCGTCACTTTCTTTGAGGGAAGGTGGTATTGCTTCTACACAGCACTCGGCGGCTATCCCTTTGGGCCGGGCAACATTAAGATAGGCGTTGCTATTGGCGATTCGCCGGATCACTTCACGGAACGGCATCTTATAACGCCTTTTAACGCTAAAGCGGCGACACTCTTTCCCGAGCGAATTGATGGAGATGTCGTTCTTCTGCTCACCGCGCATACTGATTGGACGAACGAATATCCACGGCCGATGATCGCGATCGCCCGCGCGAAAGAAGTGTCACACTTTTTCAATCCGGAATATTGGCACGAATGGCACGAACATCTGGCCAAACATGCGCTCACCGAACTCCGCCGCGCCGACGATGATCACATTGAAGTAGGAGCAACGCCCCTGAAGACCGATATGGGCTGGCTACTCATTTATTCCTATATACAGAAATACTATACCGAACACGAGCGCATCTTCGGTGTCGAAGCCGCGATATTGGATGCACATGATCCCCGGAAGCTCATCTCCCGATCGTACGCATTTATGGTTCCGGAGGAAGCGTACGAGCAATATGGTATTGTGCCGCGAATCGTCTTCCCTTCCGGCGCGACAATCCAGGGCGACATACTTTCGATCTGGTACGGCGCTGCAGACACGACCTGCGCGAAGGCAGACGTTAAGCTCGCAGACCTCTTACGCGATCTTGACCCGGCAGATCCTGCACGCACGTTTACGCGTGCAAAGGAGAATCCTATTCTCGTGCCGCGTGGATCCGGCTACGAGAGCCATTCTGTACTAAATGCCGGCGCTCTTGATATTGCGGGCTCCGTGCATTTGCTCTATCGCGCAATGAATGCAGACAATACCTCAACGCTTGGATATGCTCGAAGCAGCGACGGTATTCACATCGACGAGCGCCTCGAGACACCGGTGTATGTACCGCGTGCAGACTTCGAGAGCAAGCGCGGAAAACCAGATGGTAACTCCGGGTGCGAAGATCCGCGACTCGTGGTCATTGATAACCGAGTACATCTCACCTATACCGCGTATGACGGCACGCACAACCCGCGCGGCGCAGCCAGTTCGATTAGCGTTGATGACTTTCTCGCGAAGCGGTTTCAGAACTGGGACGAACCGGTGCTTATCACGCCGGACGAGGTCGACGATAAAGACATCGGACTCTTGCCAGAGCAGATAAATGGCGACTATGTGCTTTATCACCGAATAAATGGCCACATCTGCGCCGATCTCGTTTCCGACATTTCGTTCAAGAAGCGCGTCTCTCGCTGCATAGAGATCATGGGACCGCGCATAGGTATGTGGGATAGCGCGAAAGTAGGAATCGCAGGTCCGCCTATTAAGGTTGCTGGCGGCTGGCTCCTCATCTATCATGGCGTTTCCCATCGCTCGCACTATCGTCTCGGTGCCGCGTTGCTTGATCGTTCCGGCCTCGTCGTCCTTTCGAGAACTGCCGATCCAATTTTTGAGGCCGTTCTTGACTACGAGAAAGTTGGCGATGTGCCAAATGTCGTCTTCTCCTGCGGCGGGGTCATGCGCGATGACACACTCTTTCTCTATTACGGCGGCGCAGATAGAGTGGTCGGCGTTGCGACAGCCTCACTTTCTCATATACTGAACGCTCTATCATGATGCCGGTAATGATTATTTTCGATGTTGACAGGACGCTGACCCGCAGCAAGTTGCCCGCAAACTCTGAAATGGTGAAAGCACTGTCAGAACTGCTCGCGACAAAACGGGTGGGCATTATTTCAGGTGATTCGCTCAGTATTCTCAAGCGCGATATCGTCTCACTATTGCCCGTCGAATCGGATTTTGGAAACCTTTTTCTACTTCCAACCTCGGGAGCAGCTCTGTATGTATGGAAGCAAGAAGACTGGCATGAAGTTTATGCAGAAATACTCACTGGAGAAGATACGAGCAAAATCGGGGGAATGATACGCTCCGCATGTGAAGAGACTGGCTTGATCGACTTGTCTGCTCCGAGCTATGGCGAGCGTATCGAGTATCGCGGCGCGCAAGTAACACTTTCAGCACTTGGGCAGCAAGCTCCTATAGAAGAAAAAGAAAAATGGGACCCAAACGGCTCGAAGAAGCGAGCTCTGCGCGATGCGATCGCGAGGTTACTGCCGGAATACGACGTCAAAACAGGCGGGTCGACATCCGTCGACGTTACCCGACATGGCGTGAACAAGGCGTATGGTATCAGGCGTCTTTCCGAACATCTTTCTATTCCCATAAGTGAGATGCTCTATGTAGGAGACGCACTCTACCCGGAGGGCAACGACGAAGTGGTCGGAGAAACGGGAATCGCCACGCGCCAGGTCTCCGGCCCTGATGAAACATTGCAAATAATCAGCGAGTATTCAAACGGCTAGGAGTATTCGTTATCCCCCCTTTCCCTTCCACTTTATTTCCTTGTAGGTCGCGCGTTTACGCGCGACCGGGTCGTACTTAGTGAGTTCCAGCTTACGCTGAACAGTTTTCTTGTTCTTACGCGTAATAACGATGTGCTTCGAGGCAGACGATTGCACGCGGATGAGGCGATCTTGAGACATGCGAGTAGAATAACATATCGAGAAAAACATGCCAATATCCTCATATTCTGAGGATATCTGATGTCCTTAGCGTTTAGGCAGCGGTCGATGCGACGCGAACAATCTTTGCCGCTCGCTTCTTCACATCGAAATAGGGCTCACCGTTTTTGATAGAGACCGTAACTGTGCCGCCCTCCATGAGGCCTTGTGCGACCATGAGGGATGCGAGCGGTGTGAGAATCTTGTCCTGGATGGTGCGGCGAAGCGGGCGGGCACCGTACTGTGGGTTATATCCCTTATCGGCGAGCCAGGTCTTCACCTCCGGTTCTATTGCGAGCGCGATGCGCTTCTGGGCAAGTCGCTTCACGACCTCTTCCACCTGATTATCGACGATGCGTGCTAGCGCCTCCTTCGCGAGTACGTCGAAGATGATGATGTCATCGAGTCGGTTCAAGAACTCGGGGCGAAAGTGTTCCTTGAGTGCTTCCATGACTTTCTCCTTCGTCTCTTCGTACCGACTCGCTTCGGTTGCGTCTGCCGTACCGAAGCCGATGTGCGCGAGCCTATCGATATATTCTCCGCCGATGTTTGATGTCAGCACGATAATCGTGTTCTTGAAATTGACCTTGCGCCCTTTGCCGTCGGTAAGGTGCCCCGAGTCGAGCACCTGTAGGAGAATGTTGAACACTTCCGGATGCGCTTTCTCGATCTCGTCGAAAAGCACCACTGCATACGGGCGATGACGTATTCTCTCGGTGAGAGTGCCGGATTCTTCATATCCGACGTATCCCGGCGGCGCTCCGATAAGCTTGGCCACCGAGTGCTTCTCCATGAACTCGCTCATATCGACGCGGACAAGCGCTTCAGTATCATTGAACATAAACTCCGCGAGTTTCTTCGAGAGCTCGGTCTTCCCGACACCCGTCGGTCCGAGGAAGAGGAACGATCCGATAGGGCGATTCGGGTCGCTGATGCCCACGCGAGAGCGCTTTACTGCATCAGTCACTTTCTTGACGGCATCGTCCTGACCGATGATGCCGCTCTCGAGCGCTTGCTCCATGCGCGCTAGCTTCGCGGCTTCTTCCTCAATCATCCTCGCAACAGGAATGCCGGTCCACCGACTTACCACTGTTGCGATATCCTGCTCCGCCACTTCTTCGTTTAATACTCGACGAGATTTCTGCAATGTCTTCAGGCGCTTGAGCTTGATTTCGAGGTCTTTCTGAATCTGTGGGATCCGGCCATAGCGAATCTCTGCGACCGTGCCGAGATCAGCATTCATTTCCGCGTTATCTGCCTGCACCTTGAGCGACTCAAGTTCAGTCTTCGCTGCACGAATACCCTCGAGAACTTCCTTCTCATTCTTCCACTTGAGCTCAAGCTCACTCGTCTTTTCTCTCAGATCAGCGACTTCCGAATCGATAGCTTTAATACGCTCCTTTATTTCTTTTGCTCGGTCGCCATCAAGATCCTTCTGGAGTGCCTGACGCTCGATCTCAAGTCGGCGTATCTTGCGGTCGGTCTCCTCAAGGAGCGGCGGCTTATTCTCGAGCGCAATGCGCAACCCCGACGCGGCCTCATCGATAAGATCAATTGCCTTATCTGGCAAGAACCGATCACTGATGTAGCGCGCAGAGAGTTCAACAGCCGCAACGATGGCACCGTCGGTGATGCGCACCCCATGGAAAAGCTCATATTTGTCGCGAAGTCCGCGCAATATAGCTATACCGTCTTCAACGGTCGGTTCTTGCACAAAGACTGATTGGAAACGGCGCGTGAGTGCCGCATCTTTCTCGATATACTTCTGATATTCCTTTAGCGTGGTCGCACCAATGACGCGGATCTCGCCGCGCGACAGGGCCGGCTTCAGCATATTCGACGCATCAAGAGAACCCTCGGCTCCTCCGGCACCCACGAGTGTGTGTAGCTCATCGACAAAGAGGATCACTTTACCCTCCGCGCGTTCGACTTCTTTCATCACGTTCTTCATACGCTCCTCAAATTCTCCTCGATACTTGGTGCCGGCGATCATGAGGCCGAGATCGAGCGAGAGAAGCTCCTTACCCTTCAGAGACTCGGGAACCTCCCCGGTCGCCATGCGCGCTGCGAGTCCTTCTGCTATGGCTGTTTTCCCCACACCTGCTTCTCCGATAAGTACCGGATTATTCTTCGTTCGGCGAGCGAGGATTTGAATCACACGATTAATCTCGATGTCGCGCCCTATTACCGGGTCGAGCTTGTTCTCGGCGGCGAGGCGCGTCAGATTGCGTGCATATTTCGCAAGCGCACGGAAGCGTTTCGGGCTCTCAATCTGCCCGTCCTTAGCACTTTTGAGTTCCTTCAGAACGGCAAGTGCCGAGTTTTGATTAATTGAGAAGCGTGACAGGATATCAGCCGCAGGTCCGGGATGTTCGATAATAGCGAGAAAGAGATGCTCGGTACCGACAAAGGTCTCGTTCATACGCGCTGCAATTTTCCCCGATGCTTCAAGCGCTTGCGCCAGATCTGGCGTTAGATATATCTGGTAGGAAGGCGACAGTACCGATGCTGACTCGGGCGCTTCGAGATGCTCGAGTGTCGCGTCTGCAAGCATGATAGTGTCCACCTCCATGCGATCGAGCATCGAGAAAACCAGCGATTCTTCCTGAAGTACGAGCGCCGCCAGCATGTGAAGCGAAGATACGTGATTCTGCCCACGTTCGATAGCCAGTTCGTGGGCGCGACGGACGGCTTCTTTAGCTTTGGTGGTGAAATTGTTAGAGGGAGGCATATCCTGGATAGTAGATGACCGAAAATAGAAATCGCATTAAGAACCTTTTACCGTTGTCGATGTAGCAGTAAGAAGCGTGGTAATAGTGTCCGCGCTGATAAGAATACCTGGTGTGGCGCTACTCGCAGCGATGCCGATAAGATTACCCGTTAGATCTACGACGGCACTTCCCGCGCCGATGTCCGGAAGTGTGGTACGTATACCGGCGTCATTCACTCGCGCGACGATGCCCGTCGCTGCAGCGCCGTCCACTGCGATAGCAAGCGCCGTTTGTCCAATCTTCAAATCCTTTGATGGTATCAAGAGAGGGGCTGTGACTTTTGGAAGTGCTGCCGTGTCAGAAAAACCGTAAATCATGACACCATTGCCGCTATGTGAAAGTGATGCGGGTATGTACGCACCATTTGCGAATCCAACGAGCACTTCTTTTGGCAGCGAGTCTCGCGCAGCGGTAATAATCGCCCGTGCTCCCGGCAAATACGTGCCGAGTGAGATCGCGGGCGTCGAGGTGCCGGTCTTTTCACTGTGAATAGCGACCGTGCGCTCCGCGTCTAGAGCGAGAGCGGCCGTGACCAGATCCTGATTCGACGGAGCAGGAGAGGACGGTCGAATAACTTCCGGAACCGCCTCCACGACGCGTTCAATCGTATGGTCCACGACACGATTGATGGTCTGTGTGACGACCGGTGGCGCCTTATCGAGGAGCGATACGGTCAAAATGCCCGTCGCGACCGACGTGACGAAATTGACAAGAATGGTGAGTAATATAAGTTGAGCCTTCGATAGTTCCTCAATGTCCATCATGTATCTATGATGCTACCAATCAACCTTTGAGTCAATATGATGATTGTTTGTATAAAAACACAAAAACCCCGAACAATATGTTGGGGTCTATAGTTTCTTGGGAGGCGCGCCGTATTGCGCGCCTCCCGCGGTGTTGACTAGCGGGTCGTCAAGCGACCTGTTGTGGTCGGTCCGGTGGATAGACCTTTGCCATACCCACCGCCTCCGCCACAGGTGTCTCCAGTGCACGTGGGCGGTACGTAGTTGAGCTGGATCCACACATCGTACTCGCTTTGAGTATCGAACCGCGGTCCAGTGGCACGTACTTTGAAGTTATACCACGCTTCATTGCGTGAAAGACTTCGCGTGGACGATGCCGGCACAACGACGCTGGCCCAGGTCACACCTCCCCACCAGTTGAACTTGACCGCTTTCGGCGTCGAGATGTACTTCGAGATGTTGTTCGCGTCAATCACTTCGACCGACACCGCGGCAGAGGACTCATCGTACAGCATCGGGTAATCCCAGCAGTCACCCATCTCATCGCAATAGGTACCGACACCCGCTAGATACTTGTCTGGCAGTACGGGAACCCAGATGGTGAGAGTGTCCCCTGAGGCGCAGATTTTGTATCCGTGCCCGCGCGTGCAGTAGTACTGCGCACCCGACTCTTCCGCGTTGATGTACGCGGCCGAGGCCGTCGATGCGACGATTCCACTCAGTATCAAGGCCGTAAAGACCACTTTCAAGGTTCTCATTACTTCCTCCTCACCTAGCGGCTCGGATTCTCCGAATGACCGCTTCCGTCAATATCCTATCATACATGCCTATATCTGTCAAGTGACCGGTTACGCACCCCATCCTGAGCCCTATATCTGAGACCTGCTATTGTTGAGCTCAGACTGGGAAATCTCATCAGACAACTAACGTCTATAAGGAGGTATTCCATGGAAGTTCTTCAATACTTTTTGGGGGCGGTAAAGGATCTTGGGGACGTTATGCAAGCAATGTTATCCAGCTCCAGTCCTGCTCGAAAGAAACAGCACAATGGCAAAATCGTCCGAGTGCTTTTTTTGCCAGGATTCTGTGCGCCGCAGCATACGCGACTGTACGTGCCGCTCAAGACGCGACTTGAGAACCTCGGGTGTCAGATATTCGACCATCCGCTTACCTGGCATCAGTACAATTTCGGCGACATGCAGGAGAACGTGGAAATCCTTACGACGTTCTGTAACCGTCACGAAATCTCGCTCATCGTCGGACATTCCTACGGCGGAGATGTTGGCTACCACACCCACTTCGCGACCGGCATTCCCACTGTCTCGCTTGCTTCGCCGCTGGTACTCATACCGCTTGCAGCTAAAGCGCACGCGATGCTCGGAATCGATATGAACAAGAGCTGGCGAATGGATGTGATCGCAAAATGCCTCAAATGCAAGAAGGACGGTGGTCAGACTGTACCGCTGCTCTCCGTCCATTCGAGCACTGACCGCATCGTTCCACGAGCTTCAACATTGGCTCTCGGAGCACGACCTGTACGTCGATTCGCCAACGGCCACGGAACGATTGTCCTCAATCGTACACTCGCGTCCCTCATTCTGCAGTTCAGACGCAATGTGCACAGGCGCAAGCCCTGCGTCATCTGCACAGCATAAACACGGCGGTCCCGCATAAAAAACGGGGCCGCTTCACCATTTCTATACCTAGCGAGGCGTCGTTGATGCGCTTCTGCTCACAGACGCACTGTTCCCGCCGACATAGACTGAATTCTGCTCGCGGAGCAGGTCGAAAAATCTGCGCATGACATTCACCGATTGCTCGCCTGCTCCAGCAGGACCGCGTTCGAGCACTACAGCGAATGCATACCGCGGATTCTCATAGGGAAAAAATCCTTCGACCCATGAATTGTCGAATTGGTTGCGTGTGCCGGTCTGTGCCGTACCCGTCTTCGCCGCGACGGCGACATAGGAGAAATTGAGGAGGCCCGCCAGCGGACTGTTCGTTACGCTTGCACGCATGCCTTCGCGCACGACCGCAAGTGCGTCAGCACTCACGGGCACAAGTGCGTATGTTGACGGCTGCCCCGCGCGTACCGTTGGCGTGAAGAGCTTCCCGCCATTTGCCACGGCACCTGTAGCTCGAGCCATTTGTATCGGAGTCACCTGCGTTGAATACTGTCCGATCGCGGTGAAATACGTATCACCGAGATACCACGGTTCATTAAAGGTCGTCTTCTTCCACTCTGGTGTCGGTATGCGTCCAGTCGCCTCGCCGGGCAGATCAATCTCCGTCAAACTGCCGAGGCCATATTGTCGATACCAATAATCAAGTCGATCAATACCAAGACCTTTCTGATTTCCGAAACCCCCACCAACCGTATAGAAGAAAACGTCCGATGACCACGAGATCGCCTTCCGCACATCGACCGGGCCGAGCGCGCGCCATCCTTTATATATGAATTTTTCACCCGGATGATATGGATCCGGCAGTGACAGGAACCCCGGGTCGTCGATAACGGTATCAGGGCTAATGAGCCCATCGGTAAGTGCTCCCGAAGCTATGAATGGCTTTACGACCGATCCTGGAACGTACACACCCTGGACCGCGTGGTCGAGGAATGGATACCCTGCGCTCGTATTGTACCCAGCGATTGTTTCAGCTGGCTCGCCGCTCGACATCACGCCTGGGTCGTAACTCGGGTACGATACAATCGCGACTACCTCGCCGTTCGTAACGTCCATAATAACGCCTGCCCCCGCGATGAACCCTTGGCTGCTTGCCGTCTCGCCAATAGCGCTCGCGAGGAATCGCTCAAGATCCGCGTCAATCGCGAGCCGCAAGGTCTCGCCCTCCTTTGACGGTACGATGGTTCCCTCTGATCGAACCTGCCCGCGTACATCCTTCTCCGTAAGCACCCTGCCGTTTACGCCCGTGAGAAGTCCGTCATACTGCGCCTCAAGTCCGGCGAGTCCTGTCTGGCTCGTATCGTAATATTTACCGCTCGAGTCCTTCCTGGGATTGGACACGTATCCGATGATCTGACCCATGGACGGCATAGGGTAACGGCGCCCCATACTTCCGTCTTCCCTCTCAACATTCTCGGCCAGAACAACGCCGTTCCTATCCACGATAATGCCGCGCGGTGCGAACAGTGTCGCCGCTTCGAGACTATTGTTCATGCTTTCGTCTGCAAAGGAAGCACCGCGCATCACTTGGAGATCGCCGGCTCGCACTATAAGTATGACAACAAGAAGTCCAAGCACACTGGAGAGAGAAATGAATGTCCCGCGCGAGAGCGGCTTCTCGATTCTGCCCTCGAAACGATCGCGATCAAACGCGGGCGCATTCGATACATCCAGAAATATCTCATCTGGAGCAATCTCCCGATTTGACTGTCGCCTGCGCCTCCATGCATGGTGAGCCCTGTGGAACCATCTCATCCACCAATTCTACTCGTCCGGAGCCGGTCATGCACGATTGCTGCGATGATAGTCACCACTGCTCCTGAAAGAGTGAAGAGTGGCCATGCGCCAGACTGCGGCATGTAATAGAGAGTGTCCGCAAATAAGCCCGCCGCAAGCGGTACGAGTGGCTCTGAAACCCCTGCAATGAGCGCGACAAACGCAGAGAGCGGCCATGGAAATAGCACGACCGATACAAACGTTAAAATTGTCACGATACCGCGCATCATGGAATTGTCGAGGTCGCTACAGGAATTGAAATGAGCGAGGTCGCTCCTGTCGCACGCACACTTATCCAGGTGAGCGAAAACAGATTGAGCGCAGGCGTGATGCGAAGGGTAACCGACGGTGAAGATGGATTACTATCAATACGCGTAACGAAACCAATGGGAAGTGTCCCTGGTCCTGATATGAAAATTGCATCGCCCTCCACGATGTCTGCGGAGCGCGCGACCGAGGCATTCACGGCTCCTCCGCCTGCACCAAGGAGAGTAATCGGAACGTTATTGCGTCCGCTCCAGGCGTCGCTGCGCACGCCTGGAGCAGATAAAAGGACTGCTTGCGAATAATCGGCTGATGTTGCTTCAATGCTGCCGAGAAGAACGCCGCCCGCACCAAAGACTCCCATTCCCTCTGTGATGCCTATGTTCGTTCCCGCGGCGAGAAGAAGGGTATCATATGGACTCGTCGGCGGACGCGCGACGACCCTCGCGAGAATGCCCGACTCGGTCCCACCCGTCTTCTCTCTACCCAGCAGTAACAGTAGGCCCGTTACTTTCTGTTGCAACGCCTGATTCTCTAGCGACAATGCATTGTTCTGCTCTGCGAGCTGTTCATTTCTGATCGCAAGAGCCGCCGTGTCATTAAATCCGGAAAGCAGCGTGTGGCTTGCACTCGCAAGCGTGTCCGCCGCGCCGAAAACGGGCGACGATATTTTCCAGAACATATTTGGAGCGATAAGCCGTAGGGCGAGCACGACGAGGGCTACGAGAAGCGCGACAGCGCCCCACGATAGATTCGAAAACGCGAGCAGTGCGTTACGCTTCGCTAAGAATGTCTTCTTCATCGATAAAGAAATCCACGTATGGCGAGGGATTTTCCGTAACAATACCCGCTCCGCGTACGACCGTAGTCAGAGGATCCGGCGCGACCTTGATTGGTACGCCGAGCATTTTCGCGAGCACGTGCGGTAGGCCGCGCAGGAGCGCGCCTCCGCCGAAAACGGTTACGCCGCGCTCGAGCACATCGGAGAGAAGTTCGGGCGGCGTGGCTTCAATGACTTCCTTCATTGCATCCATGAGCGCGTCGAGCGACGGTGTAATGGCGTCGCGAATGTGTGCATCGGTAAGCACAATCTCTCTCGGCAGGCCCATCGCGAAGTCGCGGCCACGTACGCTTCGCGAGAGCGACTCCGAAAGCGGCATAACAGCGCCGATCGCTATTTTCACCTCTTCAGCCGTGCGTTCACCAATGCCGAGCTTGAACTCGTTGCGTACGAAATCGATGATATTCTCATTGAAACGATCGCCGGCCACCTGCGAGCTTTTCGCGGCGACCGTGCCCCCGAGCGCGATGACCGCTATATCGGTCGTCCCGCCGCCGATATCGAGCACCATGGTGCCGACTGCCTCGGAGACTGGCAACTTCGCACCAATTGCGCCGGCAACCGGTTCCTCAATGATTATCGCTTCGCGCGCGCCCGCGTTCTTCGCAGCATCGCGCACCGCGCGACTCTGCACATTCGTCACGCCCGTCGGCACGCCGATCACAATTCGCGGGCCGAAGAGCCGTGCACGACCTCCCTGCGCTTTGTTGATGAAATAGGTGAGTAGCTCCTCGGTTACCTCAAAATCAGAAATCACTCCGTGCGACAGCGGTCGCACAGTGCGAATGTGCGCGGGCGTTTTACCCAGCATCGTCTTCGCCGCTTGACCTATCGCGACAACCTGATTCGTCTTGTCATTGATTGCGACAACGGAGGGTTCATTAATAACAACGCCGCGCCCGCGCACATAGACAAGGGTGTGCGATGTCCCGAGATCAATGGCGATGTCGGTGCTGAAAAATGAATTTCTCGAAAACTTCGCCATACATCATCTATGACAGCAGTTCCGTGCGGGGCGTTTTCACGGTTGATCCCGTCGCGCGATCAACGACTTCAAAAATATCTGACGCGACTGCCTCGCGACCAACCACTATGCGCTTGGATATGCCAATGAGATCACTATCCGCAAATTTTTGCCCTGCCGAGAGCTCGCGGTCGTCATAGAGGACCTCAATTCCCTCTTTGAACATGTCTTCGTAGAGTTCATCGGCAGTTTTTGAGATATCATCGCCGTTATGTCCAAGCGACACGAGATGATATGTAAAGGGTGACACGCTCGCGGGCCACACGAGACCCTTGTCATCTGAAAGAAGTTCGACAATGGTGCCCATCACACGCCCCGGCCCAATGCCATAACTGCCCATAAAAACCGGCAGAGCGATTCCCTCTGCGTCTTTATAGGTCAGCCCGAGCGCGTCAGAATATTTCGTACTAAGCGTGAAGATGTTACCAACTTCGATTGCCTTCGCTTCCGTCAACTGTGCCTTGTCGATCCCGGTAGTCGCGTATACCTCTGGATCATCATAGACTTCTTTATTAATAGCCAGACGCTTATCAGTATCGATATAAATAGTGTCTTCTCCAGTATCGCAGACCGTTTGGAATTCGTGAGAATATTTACTAAATGAGCCGCCCGACGCGAATGTGCGGTACGTCTTCTCGCCAATGCCGACACGCGCAAAGATCTTTTCATACGCTTGCGCAGCTTTTTCATACAATTCTGCATGCTGTTTTTCGTCTTTCGAGAAGGAATACAGATCTTTCATGATGAACTCGCGTGTGCGCATGATGCCAGATTTTGCACGCGTCTCGTTACGGAACTTGGTCTGGAATTGATACACCTGCCGCGGCAGATCCTTGTACGACGCGATGTGTTCTGTCATGAGAGCAGTAAGCGCTTCCTCGTGCGTATTCGCGAGTCCGAGGTCGCTACCATTCTTCAACTGTGTCTTGAACCACACGTCGACTACTACGTCGTCCCAGCGCCCGCTCTTCTTCCAGATTTCTGGGTCTTGCAAAGTTGTTAAGAAGACTTCCTCGCCGCCAATCGCATTGATCTCCTCGCGGATAATCCCGATGATCTTATTCAAGGTGCGAAGACCTAGTGGAAGATAATCGTACACTCCCGCCATTTCTTTATGGATGAAGCCCGCACGAACCAGCAGCTGAGCATTCTTTGCTACCTCGTCCGCCGGCGCCTCCCGCCGCGTTTTGGTGAAGAGTTTGGATTGCCTCATATGGGTGCAGTATACGCCACGAATCCACGCCGCAAAAGCAATTTTTAACTAGCTATTGACTATCACATACTAGTGTCATATAGTACGCACAGGAGGTTCCTATGGAACAGACGCTGTTTCGATTTGAAAGCGAATACGGTTTCAGCAGTTCAGAACAAGTCTTCAATGAGTTAAATCAGTTCGTACAAAAATTGACCAAGTCGGGATATCATATCCTCTCAATAGCGCCACTGCACATGGCACCCATTAGTCCACGCGAACACGTGGCGTTTCAAGAACTCACGACTGTCGAGTTCTCGATTCTTACCGAGAGGTAATTCCGCCCGATCCTGCAACCAAAGGAGAGCCTGTACGGCACTCCAGCAGTGCAGGATCTTCTTGTTTTAATACTCAGTAATAAACCGTAAGGCGTCGCCTTACGGTTTACAATTATCCCAGAATTTTGAAGATGTCGTGCGCAGTGACGACGAGCATAAGGAGGACGAGAAAGGCGAAGCCAATGCTGTTCACTGTCTGCGCTATCCTTGGTCTGATTGGGCGGCGGATGAATCCTTCAATAATGACGAACAGCAGTCGCCCGCCGTCGAGCGCGGGCACGGGGATGAGATTGATGATTGCCAAATTGATAGAGATGATTGCCATAATCGAGAGCAGACTGCCGACACCCTCCATCGATGCACTCCCCACGACTCCGGCGATGCCCACTGGACCCGCGACTTGCGAGAAATTTGCAGTCAGGGTGAAAACGCTCGAGAAGAATTGCCACAAGCCGACGGCGGTAAGTTTTGTCGCGCCCCAAGTGAGTTGAGCGCCTTCGACGAAGGCCTCGCCGACGGAGAGCGGGATGACACCGATCGTCGCGACCTCGACACCGAGAGCGTAGCGGCTCGGATCGTCTGGCACGATACCTCGTACCGGTATGGCGGTAAGCGATGAGTTCACGCCGTTATGTACAACAGAAAGTATGAGCGGACCGCCCTCGCTCCGGCTCACGAATTGTGTGAAGCTTTCGGGATCTGCAGTGTCATCACCCGTTCCGGGATGCCAGGCGCCGTGACTGTCGACCGCGCTCGTGATTGTATCGCCGGCTATAATGCCCGCTAATGCTGCAGGAGAATTGGACAACACGCCGGCGACTGCGAGCTGGACATGGCTTGCCGTCGCGACATCGTCGGGAGCTAGCGCGCGCGGAGTTCCTGCGATGAGCGCCCCCGTGATGAGTGCATACGCGAAGAGAAGGTTCATCGCGACGCCGGCAATGAGAACAATTGCTTGGAGTACTCGCGGGCGATTAGCAAACGCTCGCTGATTCCCGCCTCCTGCTTGCTGCTCGTTTTCTAATCCGTCCTCGCCATAAATCTTCACGAAACCGCCGAATGGGATCCAATTGAGCGTATAGCGCGTCTCGCCCACGGTCGCAATCGTGGCGGCGCGCGGCGGATAGCCGAGTCCGAACTCATCCACGCGCATGCCCGAGAGCTTCGCCGCAACGAAATGTCCGAATTCGTGCACGACAATAAGTGCGACGATGACGAGAATGAAGATGAGTATTTCCATTTCAGCTGATACTTAGAGGGCTATCTCCGCCTCTTTTTTCTTGAGCAATTCTGCGAGCTTCTCGTTGCCTGCGTCGATTTGTTTCTGTATCTCTGCCTTCAATCGTGTTTCTTCGTCCTCGCCCATGCCGCCCTCCTTTTGCGCAGCATCAAGTTCATGGAGTGCATCGGTGCGATGCTGGCGCAGCGTAACGCGCGCCTGCTCGGTTTTATCGCCCGCGATCTTTGAGAGCTGAACGCGCCGTTCCGAGGTTAATTCAGGAAATGAAACGCGGAGGCCTTGGCCGTCAGTGGAGATGCCCACGCCTAGATTCGCATCGGTAATTCCTTTTTCAATAGTTTTCATGAGCGTTGCATCCCACGGGATGATACGGAGCGTTCGCGCGTCTTCGACCGAGACGGACGCGAGCTGCGTGAGTGTTGTGCGGGTGCCGTACGCTTCGGGCTTCACGGCATCGAGTAAGGTCGGCGTTGCGCGTCCGGTACGCACACCTGCGAGCTCGTGCGAGAGCCACTCCTCGGTCTCTCGTATCACCTGCTTCAATTTTTTAAAATCGTATGCCATAAATAGGTTCTAGGTGATAGGTAGTGGATTGTAGTTTAGCTCAAATTCTTTGGAATGACGAGCGATAGATGCTCGAGGATCATGCGCACGGGCGCACTACGATCATGGAGATATCCACGCAGCGTCGCAACGTCAGACAGTAGTGCAGTTGCATCCGTGGAGGTTAAACCTCCGCGAGAGTATGCAATAGCCTCAATACCATCCACGATGGCTATTGCCTCATCGCGAAGTTCACGTCGTTGTTCATCATCCTTGCCGCTCGCGAGTTTCTTAATCATCGCACTTCGCTTCTCCTTGGACGCCTTCATAAACTCTTCGGCCGGATTTATTTCGTGCTTCTTGATTTTTCCTGATTTCGTATTTCGGATTTCGTGCTTTATAACCTGTACGCGTGAACTCAGCGTCGGCAGGATTCCACCCAAGGATGGAAGTATTAGAAATAAATACGTACCAGCCGGTGGCTCTTCGAACAGTTTCAGAAGTGCGTTTTGCGCCTCGTGATATGCACGAGAGGCTGCGATGATGATCGCTTTCTGACTTCCAGAAATCGGCGCCTGTGAGGCGATCTCGTTCACGCGCCGTGCATCAGCGACCGAGAAGAGTCCGTACCGGAGGGTGACAACGTCAGGATTGCCTGCCCCGAGCCTTGTCGAGGGGCCTTTTGCGTGTAAACCGAGTTCGCTTTCAAGCCATTTTTGAGCTATCTCAATCCCTTCGTTTGCCGAAGCTTCAATGACAAACGCGTGGTGTCGCATGGGTCAATTATAGCCCGCAACTGCCGCACATTTCACAACTATTGACAATCATGTGTCAATATGCTATCATAAATACAGACGGTGCAAATCGCAACCAGCCCGTTTTCTACATGAAGATAGGGGGATGCAAATGGCCATGTTCCTTACAATTCTGCTTTCAACATTTATCGCCGCGAGCGTCGTGCTCGCCGATGAACCACTTTTCGCTTCAGCTCAAACCGTCTCTGAAGGTGCGGGACCACGTGACGACCACCAGGTCGACACTCTGCACTCTGCTGACGGCCGCTGCTCGCGATTGATAGTGCTCGGGTTTCAGGGGTCGTATCCTTTACAGGATTTCGGCTTCGAGGCTTCGGGCAACAAGCCGGTGAACCAGGATATGTTCTTGGTGAGCTGCGGACATTTCTCCGTCGATGTCTGGACTTCGGTCGAGCTTTCTGACGACGGGAAGTACGCCGAGCGAGGACCCGGCGATGAGTGGGATCTCGAGCTGACCTATGATAATTCGGTGGAAACACCGGTTGGAAAGGTCAATTATGAGATCTATGCCGCGTACTTCGCGCTCGACCTTGGTAAAGGCCTCAACGACATCTCGGACGACTACTTCGAGGTGTACGGGGAGGTTAGCAAGGAGTTGCAGGTGGGCCGCGTCGGCATCGCGCCGTTTGCACGGTATATCCACCTGTTTGGGATCGACGAAATCGATCTCGACTTCGTGCGTACCGGTATCCGGCTCGACGTTCCTTTCACTTTGCCGCTCGTCGGAGAGCTGAGAGGACATGGCGAGCTTGCACATGCCGCCAATCTTAACGGTGGCGGCGCAGTGGAACACCGCCACGTATGGCGAGGCGAGCTCGATCTCACGAAAGAGCTCGGCGCTGGTTGGTGCGTAACCGTGGGCGTGAAGCTGACGGAGTTCGCACGGGTCACCCCGATCGTGAAGCTCGCGTACAGCTTTTGACCCGGTTGAAAGCAGATGAGGGCTCCTGGCGTTTCGCCGGGAGCCTTTTCTGTATCCTCCTGCAACTGAGGTTATTAGTTTTATGTATTTGACGACGTGGGCTAGTCGTCCTATAATTGCTCGTGGAAAGACTTCACTACGAGATCGCATCGTTCTATGAAAGGAGGCCGCCATGCGCGGACGTAGGGAGTTTGATCTTTTCATTACCGTCATACTTGCTGCGTTCGTGACGAGCGCAGCGATTGCAGATGAGGAACACCCGGGGAAAATTACCACGGAGCGCGTGCTCGAGAGCGCTGAGGAAATGCTCGCCCGCCATCCCGGATTCCTGTCGGAGGCGACGCTCGATCTCGGTTACTGGGCGCGCGAACGCAGACACGAATTCATGCGACTGCGCCTTCGATTGCCAACCGACATACCGCTCTTCCCGGGAGTGAAGAACGTGAGGTTCGTCATCGACCCGTCGGTCACTGGCCGGCCGCGCCTCGATGGCCGACACAACTTTATGTTCAAGCCGGTCGGGTCGCTCATCTGGCGTGTGACGCCGAATCTCACGCTCGATTTAGATATCGGCAAGAAAGGCGGCGCGAAGCCGGTCTTCGGGCTCGGCCTGACGATCCGGTACTAGTCGTCACAGGGTGCGTTAAAGGACTTCTGGTGTCTCGCTGGGAGTCCTTTCACTACTTTAGTGTGATTATTTTGAATATGCGAAATGAATTTGACAGGATGTCTATATATGTTAGTCTACTAGCAGAAAAGAAAGGGGGTTAACAATGTTTAGTCCAGAGGATTTGAATCCCATGATGCTCAGCCCAGCAGGCAAGTTTCTGTTCTACGTGATTCTGGTTCCTCTCGTAACCTTCATCATGGACCGGATGCTGTGGCGGCATGAGTGCATACACTGCGGGTCCTGGCGCACACTTAACTGGGCGAAGGAAACTCATAGGCTCATGCGAATCAATAAAATCCAATATTGTTTCCGTTGCAGGAGGTTCGTTCGGCGCTCGCCGCTGAGTGTCGAGAGAATGAAGAATACTTGGCGATATCGGACTCTCCGACACCTGATTGGGCGAAAGTGGTGTCGGAGGAGAAAGAAGCTGGCGAGGAGCACAGTAGTGACATTGCTCACTCCAATGCAATAACAGGAAAGCCTGCTGCGGCTCTTCCCTCTCGAAGCCGCAGCAGGCTCCACCTCGGTGGGGCTTTTCGTTTTTATTTCTTTGCCAAAATACTTTTTTGATACGTACTCAAATGCTTGAGGGCGATGCCGGTACCGCGGACGACACAGAAGTAGGGGTCTTGGGCGAGCTTTGCCACGACGCCCGTGCGGCGATAGACGAGCTCCGGCATCTGTCGGAGCTGGCTCGTGCCGCCAGTGAGGATAATGCCATTATCAATGATATCTGCGGCGAGCTCAGGCGGCGTTTCTTGAAGTACCTTTCGTATTGCCTGTGTCATCTCGCGCAGTTCCCGACCCATCGCCTGCGCGATGTCATTGGTCGCGAGATCAACTGTGCGCGGTAGCCCAGAGACGAAGTCGCGCCCCTTCACTGCCATCGTGAGTTCTTCATTCACCGAGACAGCTGCACCGATCTTAATCTTCACATCCTCGGCGGTTTTGTCACCGATCGAGAGATTGTGATGCTTCTTTATGTGGTCTGCTATCGCCCGGTCGAGACGATTGCCCGCACACTTCACGCTTGTCGAGGCGACGATGCCGCCGAGTGAGATCACAGCCACGTCGATAGTGCCGCCGCCGATATCCGCAACCATGCGCCCCATCGGCTCATGAATCGGGATGCCCGCGCCAATGGCTGCGAGGATCGGCTCCTTCACCACATACGCATTCTTGGCACCTGCTTTAAGCGCAGCCTCGATAACGGCTCTCTTCTCCGTCGATGTGACGCTCGCCGGTACGGAGATCAGCACCGTCGGTTTAAAGGGATTGTAGCGGAGCGCTTTCTTCATAAAGTAACGAAGCATTGCTTCAGTCACTCGATAATCCGCGATAACGCCGTCCTTCATCGGGCGATACACGACAACGCCGTCCGGCGTACGGCCGATCATCTGCTTAGTTTCTGCCCCGATAGCGAGGATCTTATTGTGACCCTTCTTATCGCCCGTTTTACTCACCGCAACGATCGAGGGTTCATTGATGACAACTCCTTTCCCGGGGACAAAAACGAGAATATTGGTGGTTCCGAGGTCTATTCCCAGTTTTGGCGAGAAGAAAGACATTGCGTTCAATGTTACACTAGATTTAATGCAAGGAGAAATGAATTTCGTCATTGAGGGCGGCCGTAAACTCACGGGGAAGGTCGAGACGAGCCGCTCCAAGAATGGCGCAGTTGCCCTCCTCGCCGCCTCGCTTTTGAATCGCGGCACAACCACCCTTGAACACGTGCCAAAGATCGAAGAAGTAAATCGCTTAATCGAGGTTTTGCAGTCAATTGGCGTGAATGTGGAGTGGAAGGATTGCACCCTTGTGATCAAAACACCTGACAAGATCGATCTCGCTTCTATTAATAGCGAGGCTGCGATGAAGACACGCAGCATCTTGATGTTCATCGGCCCCTTACTCCACCATTTTGACAAATTTGAGCTGCCGCAGTCGGGTGGTTGCACCTTGGGTCTCCGTTCTGCACGTCCACACTTGATGGCACTTGAGAAATTCGGTGTCTCGATTACTGCGCATTCAAACACCTACGACATCTCACACACCAGGCTCGAGCCGGCAGAGATTATCCTCTACGAATCGAGCGACACCGCAACAATTAATGCGCTTCTTGCAGCTGCACACATCCCCGGGACAAGTATCATTAAATACGCGTCCTCAAATTATCAAGTCCAAGAAGTCTGCGGTTTTCTGCGTGATCTCGGTGTCGAGATAGATGGCATTGGCTCGACTACGCTCACCGTCCACGGCGTCGAGGAAATTAATCGAGACATTAGTTACAGCATCGCCGAGGATCCAACTGACGCGATGTTTTTTATCGCTGCGGCGGCCGTCACTGGCTCAGAAATAACTATTTCTGCCGCACCAATAGAATTTCTTGAAGTTGAGTTACTCGTGCTCGAGAAAATGGGACTGCAGTTTTTAATTTCTAATAATCGTATTTCAGAAAACGGAATCACAAAACTCGTTGATATATCGCTTGAGCCTTCCGAGTTGGTCGCTTTCCCCGAGAAAATTCATGCACGCCCATACCCGGGTTTGAACATCGATAATCTTCCCTTCTTTGCAGTGATCGCAACAAAGGCCAAAGGAACAACCTTGATTCATGATTGGGTGTATGAGAAGCGCGCTATTTATTACACCGAGCTCGACCGCCTCGGCGCGACGACGATACTGCATGATCCACACCGCATCTCGATAGAGGGCCCGACGAAGCTGAAAGCCGCTGAGGTCATCTGTCCGCCGGCGCTTCGACCTGCGACGATCATTCTCGTCGCAATGCTCGCGGCCACAGGCCGCTCTATGCTCCGCAATGTCTACAGCATCAATCGCGGCTACGAAGATATCGTGCATCGATTACAGCAACTCGGCGCGAAAATTGAATCAACATGAATCCCGTTAGAGATGTCAAAATGTGTTATGTGTACGTCATCAGAAGTCTTTCAAGCGAATATTGGTACACGGGAGTTACGAATGATTTACGGAAACGCTTCAGCCAGCATCAAAAAGGTCCGCGTGGGTGGACGAAGCAGCACCGTCCATATGAGTTAATATATTATGAAGCATGTCGCAATATAAACGACGCAGCAGCGCGGGAGAAGTATCTAAAAACGGGGACGGGGAAACGGTATCTGGAAAACAGACTAAAGCGTTTCCTATCTCTAACGGGATGAAATCCATTGGCGATATTCTCCCCGAGTTTCAGAAGAAACGGGCAGAAGCGCCTAAAGGAAGGAAACGCCTCACCGAGCGTGGTGAGCTGATGCGTTTTTTCTTACGCCACCTAAATTATTCTCGTAAGCATGACGGTCTCGCGCCCATGACGATGGCGCACCTCGGCACCGTGCTCGAGCAGATACCGACAAAAGATCTCTATTATTTAAAAAGTATCTGCAGCCAGGCGAAAAGTTTCAGTAAGAAGTTCTGGTGGGAGCTTGATCCGACGAAACACGCGTAGCCCTTGCACTGAAACAATAATAGTGTACATTCAATGTAGGGTCGCCCGATGGTCAGTCGGCGCACGCGACGCGGGTTCGCTCGCAGTTGATCCCCCCTCCTGCAGCCTCCCCGCGTCGCACCCCCTGATTTTTTGTCCTTTCGTTTTTTACTCAACATTGTCCCGTCGACCATCTGGTCGGCGTGTTTTTTTATTTTTGCTATAGTCGCAGTATGAAGAAAGCGACGGAAGAAATAGTCCCGCAAGATACACCCGTTTTGCGCGAGGTGGCTCTACCGCTGCCCGAGAATCTCTTCGGCTCTGCTGAGTTGAAGAAGTTGCTAGCGCACATGACCGAGGCGCTCGATAAACAGCTAGAGGGCGTCGCACTCGCCGCGCCACAAGTCAGCGTCTCGTATCGGTTATTTATTGTTCGGAGAGATCGCATATTGCCCGTCGACATCCAAGGTTCGACCTTGGATGTAAATTCTCAAGGTCGAACCTTCTCTGCTCCGACGCCCGAAGTCGACGTTTACATCAATCCCGAGATCGTGAAGACATCACGTAAAAGAGCTCGGATGGACGAGGGCTGCCTCTCGGTGAAGAATGTCTACGGCACAACCAAGCGACATGAGCGTGTGACGATCCGCGCGCGCCACGAAGACGGGACGAAGTTCACCCGGGGCGCGGGTGGAATCCTTGCGCAAATCTTTGAGCACGAAGTCGATCATTTAAATGGTATTTTGTTTGTTGACCATGCCGAGCACCTCATCCAACTCAGGGAACACATTGATGAATAAATTCACATTCTTCGGCACGCCAAAGGTCGCGAGCGAGACGCTCGCCTATTTACTTGCTCACGGATTCACTCCTTCATTAGTTGTCACTTCACCCGACGCTCCACAAGGCCGCGGGCTCGTGCTCACTCCCTCGCCGACTAAAGTGCTCGCTCTTGAGCATGGCATCCAAGCCATGACACCAGAGAAATTAGACGAGACTACGATACGAGAAATACAAGACTTCAAATGTGACTACGCATTGGTAGTTGCGTATGGCAAAATCTTTCCCGAATCTTTGATCGCTGCATTCCCAAAAGGCGTCTTAAACGTTCACTATTCTCTCCTACCAAAATATCGCGGCGCTACGCCTATGGAGTCAGCACTCCTCGCAGGTGAGCGCGAGACGGGCGTCACTATTCAGAAGATGGTAAAGGAACTCGACGCAGGCGATATTATCGCGCAAGAATCAGTCGAGATCGGAAGCGACGAGACAGCTAGAGAACTCCGCCCACGGCTGATCGATCTTGGCGCAGAAATGCTCGTCAAGACATTGCCACAGTACCTCAAAGGAGAAATCTCTCCCGTCCAGCAAGATGCATCGCTCGCCACTCGTGCACCTAAGATTAAGAAGGAACAGGGCGAGTTGAATCTAAATGTTGATGGCGTCACAAATTGGAATAAGTATCGCGCCTATGCAGACACGATCGGCACCTACTTCTTTAAAGACGGTAAACGAACCAAAGTTGTGAAGGCATCATTCAAAAATGGGCTATTCACCATTGAGCGCATCATCCCCGAAGGCAAACGCGAGATGGACTATGCTGATACAGAGCGTTAACTGCCGAATCGAAACAGTCGCTTCAAGGCCGCCCCGCCACGGCGTATAAATCCGCGTTTTCGGCCGCGTGCTTGTCGGAGCTCGTGCATGAGATCATCACGGACACGATCGACCGCACCCTCTAGGTTTGAGCTCCACGCCTCGGCATGGAACATCTTGCCATCTGCACTTAAGTTCCCTTCTGCTCGATATTTCGCTCCTGCACGTTCAACCGCGATCGACTGCTCAACCTCGCACGCAAGCGATACGGGACTCTGAGAACCCTGAGCGAGCTTATCAAGTGCTAAAAACTTTTCTTCGATAAACGCGCGCGTCCCATCGGTAAGCTCGTACTGTGTCCCTTTTATCGTGATCTGCATAGGTGAAAAGTTATCAGCTGTTAACTACCAGCATTTTACCTCGCGAGCGATGGCCCGTCAGGATGGACACCTTCCAGAGGGGGACACTGAACCGCGCTGCAACTATTTCGCGCACACGCGTGTTCGCATGGTTCCCTTGTGCCGGTTCTCTCACCTGAATTACCAGCATTTCCTCTTTTACCTCAATGCGCTCGCGACGAGAATCTGGAGTGACAAATACTTTGATATACATACGTTCGTTCTATCACGCCCGTGAATATCGTCCAATAAGTGTCACCCCTGCGATAAGGAGTGATTCCATCGCCTGAAGCACTTGCTCTTTGCTCGGTGTTTCTTTAAACGAGAGCGTATCTCGTAGCGCATACAGCGCGAAGATGTAGCAATGCTCCTTGGGCTCGTGATGAGGTGGCGGACAAGGGCTCGCGTACCCAACACTGCCCGACCCATTGAGGCCAAGCTCCCCGACGCCAACATTCCCGCTGTCGCTTTCGGGTAATTCTCTTGTCTCGGGAGGAATATTGTAGAGCACCCAGTGGTCAAATGAGTCGATGCCTCGCGCATCTTTGGCTACCTGTGGAATGTCCGGGTCATCCATAACGAGCACCAATGACTTCGTCCCGTCTGGCACTCCTGAGATCGTGAGTGGTGGCGAGATTGTCGCGCTACCATCACACGTATACTTCGCCGGAATGATTCCACAATCTTCAAATGCCGAGCTCGAGAGTCGTAGCATCACGCCCATGTGTTTGTACTGTAGCATTGCGAGGCGTGAATTTTGAGTTAATATGCATTCACGCCCTTTTGGGCGTGTTTGGTTCAAAATATTCCGGGATAGCTCAATGGTAGAGCAGCGCCCTGTCGATGGCAGCATCTCGAAGGAATTCGAGATTGAATAACGAGGTGAATTGCTGGAAACCCTAACGGTAACGCCGAGGACAATCAGCAGCCAAGCCCGCCCAAAGCTATGCTATAGCATTGCTGGCGGGAAGGTTCAGAGACTATCCCTTCGGGGAGTACTCGCCAACAGCTGAAAAGTTGTGGCCAGGAAGCGCCTCGCACCGAGACACGGTGATGATATAGTCCACGCCTTTAGGAAACTTTAGGATCAGTGTAAGGCGTTGGTTGCAGGTTCGAGTCCTGCTCCCGGAGCAAAAGTTGACAATATAAAGATACAGTGTATCCTGCAAGTGGTACGTTGATCTGTCTCAGACCAAAACGGCAGTAAGCGAATTGATGCGTAGGAGGCGCACTATGATTGCAAGATTGGTAAGAACGGGCGGTAGTTGGGCAAACTATTTCCATTACTACTGCGCCCGTGGTGTGGTCCATTTTCGCAGGGCAGAAAACAGTGTCTCGGGCGAGGTCTGCTGGCGCGTCATGCGGAAATGCGACTGTGACGAACTGGCAGTGACTGAAGAAGAAATTTCTGCTGATGTTCCTTCGCAACCGCCGGCAGTCGAGTGCGCAATGGAAAGGGGTTGTGCCATGCACCGAATAATTGTTGAGGAAGTTCAGGCTGAGCCCGAGCGCGTTGTGCATCTCGCTCGCATATTAGGAGCTCCTGAAGAATCGTGCGAAATCGGCAAGACGCAAGAGGAAGCGGTAGGTCGTCTTGTCATGACCAATTCTCATCTGCTCGGTCTCTCGATTCATTACATCGGCGACGCCTAAAGCATTTCAAGTATCTGTGTGCGAATCATCAAGACTTCACGGCCGATAGGTTAGTCCTCACACGGACTCACTCTTCGCACGTGAGGCCTTTCCTATTTCTACACAAAAACGGTTCGAACATCACCAACCCAGCGGAGCTAGGAAATATTGAGGTTATCAATGGCATCGACAAGATCTCTGTCTTTTGTTGTTATGATGTTACCCTCCTCATGTGTCGAGGTTGCAATGGATACCTTGTTGAAATCCTTGATGCAAATATCCGGGTGGTGCTGGAGACGCTCTGCAATTTCGCCGACCATATTCGTAAACGCAAGCGCCTCTTTAAAATCACTCAACGCGAATGTCTTTTGTAGAGTATTATCTACTTCAATCCAGTCATTCTTCATGGTTTAAGTATAGCAAAAACAGGTTTGAACATCCGCCTCGGCTTTGCTCCAACAAGACGGGTCATCCCCTCCTCCGTTCAGAAACTACGGACGGGCACAGCAGCCAGCGGAGCTGACAGATTTTGATTGGTGTGGTATAAAGACGCCAGAGCTTTGGTTGGTGTGGACGAACCAGTGACCACACGTGATCCTGCAATGCTGCGTCCGAAAGGACAAAAGCACAGCAAAGGGAGATGTATGAACAAAACACAGTTCTTTGACCAATTACGGACCCGCGGCTGGGTACTATACGTACCAGAGCGAGTCGCCAATGCTCACCGCGACAGCCTCTTGAGTGGTTGGCGTCTTGCGCCTCATTGGGGACATGACAGATGGGGCGGCATCAGGCCCATCCTCGACTTGATCGAAGCGAACAAGCTCGATCTCAAGATTCCCTTCCTACGGGAGGCTAAACCCGATCGCGACGGAGGGCACTATATCATCTCGCAATATCGCGAAAGAGAGAACTTCATCGAGCAACATGTTGCGAATCTCATGCTGTACGATGCAGACAACCCTCCACCGCTGCCTGAAGAGAGAGTCGATGACGATTCGCTTTGGGATTCACTCGTGTCGCAATTTCAGTTGACCGAGTCCCTCACGAATCGCATCCTGTCCTGTAACGGATGGGTGTATCGGGTCCGCTTTACTCCAGTCTGGGTGAAGTTTAGTGAGCCACTCCCCTACGGGTGGATTTGGAAAGGTGATCCGCCCGAAAAGAAGCGAGCCGAACGAGAGGCGGACGAGATCGTTCGCACAAAGCGGCGTAAGCTCCGCAAAGAGTACGGACTCACGGGTCAATACTTCGGGAGGAGCTACACCCGTCGACCGTTGCTGATGATCCTCCGTAAAGCGTATCCTCCCGAACAGGTCCGCCGAGTACGACGGCAGCTCGAGGACAAGGTACGAAAGGATCCTGCCGAAGCAGTTCGGTATGGTCTCGAGCGTGGTCTCCTGGCATAACACACAACAAGCCCACCACTCATAAAGGAAAGCTTACTGCTTCCTCATCGGAGTGGTGGCTTTCTTTTTTGTATTAAGGTTCGAACATCCTCCCTTGCTTCGTGAAGCACTTCGAAGGGCAAGCACCCAGCGGGGTAATGGCGGGTGATGGAATAATGGGGACAGTCACCATTCTTTAGGTTTTCGTGTGGTCTAATGGTTTCCTCTTTAGTACATTGTTTCCGAATTACAACATGGAAATTCCTAAACAATGGGGCCTGTCCCTTTTTCCGCCTTTCCCTCCTTTCAGAATACTCAGTTGATTCGCACTTTACTACAAAGTGTATGATAATGAGACCATGGCAGAAACCAGAATTGTCACTGACCGCATCAGCCTCGCTGAGCTTAAAGTGCTCGCGCACGAGTACTACGGTGACACGATCAAGGCAGTGGTAGACGTGCCGCAAGGAATCATCGGGGTTGGTGGCGAGTTCCACTCTGAAATCGAAAAGCTTCTGATAGAGCAGCATGATTCGAAACGCCAAGACACATGGGGAATTAATCTCCTGCTTGACAAAACTGGGAATGACTTTATTGAATTTGATTCCATGGTTAACCTGAAACCACTGTACGGGAATCGAACGAGAACGGTGGAGGATCTTGCCATACAGGCAGCAATACGTGAGGTTGTGAACAAGCGTGTGTCATCGACATGACCGTTTCCGGCATCCAACAATCGTGGTCGAGATTCACGCTCATGGAGCAACTCGGCAACATTGGCTCTGAGGTTGGTCGTGCGGCAAAGTGGCACGGCAAGGACCCACAGCGCTTTGACCATGCAGTCGAGCAAGCATTGATGCTTATTGACCTCACCCAACGAGACCAGCGGTGGAAAGGCAGATTAGATGAGCTCGCCATCGCCAAGGAAGTATTTTCTGATGCAGTGCTTGGCGGGACAGAATATGGCAGCACCCTAGAGGACATGGAACACTACTTTATGCCGTATGCGCTCGCGGCCCGCTCCTAGCGCCGACCCTTTCGTCTCGCGCCGGGGGGCGGGCTTTCTTTTTATATTTTTACTCTCGCACATCCCCTCCTTCATCATAGCTTCTGACACGAGGTGTACACTGAAAACTTAACCGATAATATTTACCGACATATGAGAACACTTAAGAAAGTTCTTCTGGGTGCGGGCGCAAGTGCCCTTTTATTCGGTTCGTTGGCTGCTACGGCATTTGCAGCCCCAGCTCCATGTGGTGCGACTCATGGTGCGTTTGCCAATGTAAATGGTAATTTCGGATGGCTCGGTGCGTTGGGCGGAACGCCGGGATATCACGACGGAGCAGTCGGTCAGGATGTGGGAGCCACGGGCTATAACAACTCGAATACGGATTGCCAGGGCTAAGCAAGACTCAGTCTCGTTCCAAGACAAAGTCCCTCAACCGGGGCTTTGTCTTTTCATGTACAGGTTCGAACACACTTCCTGCCCACCGGCAGATTGCCCACGCCAGAGAACTAAACACTAGCGCCTCTTTTCTTATTCCTTTTTTGGACTTCAGCTATGCCTTCTTTGAAGCCCGTGCCGACGTCTTTCCCGAAAGCGACGACCTTCTCGCCAGCTACCCTCAAATTCTCCTTGATCTTTTGTTGACGCGGCTTTGACTCTTCCCACGCCCGCCATGTCTTTTCTTTAAGGTTTTGAACGCGATCTGCCACGTTCAGCACTGCGTCCCGTGCCGTTTTCGCTACCTTCTTGTTACTCTTTATCTCTGCGTGTTTCATACGAAATATATTAATTCACTATCTATGCCGTTCTTATGAAGAAACATTTACAGCAAACATGAACTTCGTGTATTATATTGTGCATATCATTCAGCGCTCAGCTACCGCAACCTCCGCACCGTTTCTATGCTAATCCCCACCAACGGATAGATTCAATGAAATTCGTAAAACAGCCGAACGGGAGTACGAGTAATTTGACATTTCTTTGTTAATGTACTACTCTGAAGTCAGAGGAGGTGACCAGCATGTTGAAGAATCTGATTGTGTATGAGGGAGATCCAAGGAAAAGTTTGCCCGAGCGTATTGTGGTCCACATGGATTCCCTCTTCAATACGAAGGAGGAAGTGCGGCTAGAAGCAGCTCACGCAGGCAACGGGGAGAGGGTGGTCGCGTTCATACCAATGGCCGTTGACGACCCAGCGGTACGTGCGCTGGCTTCGGTAGTTGAGCTCGCGTATGAAGCTGACGATCGGCGAGATGTCCCAGAGCCCATTTTTGTTCTACAACTACTCCGAGACATCTTCATCGCGGGTCGGCAGTCAGCAACCTCAAAGTAAAATTGACGCCGAAAACAGTAATCGTGACCGTCCATCGAAACAGCGAAGAGACTGTTCATTCTGTGGATGGTCTTTTCGTTTTCATGTCCAATTTAAAAAAATGACAAAACTCGCCGCGATTGCCATTTCCGCGACGGGTTCAACTTCGGCTCAACAGCTCGATACCGCTGTGCACCCGTAAAGCTTTTTTAATATGTTTTATTTCCTTCACGGGTGTGACGACTGTAATCGGGAATCTCATTCGGTACTTCTCGAAAAGATCAGTGTCGACCACGATGTCGACTTTGCTGTCCATCACGGCAAATTGCGCAGGATCGAGGTCGAGCTCAGTGAGACCGGTAGCGAAGCCGCCATTCGCAAGGCTGTGAACCTCTCGACACCTCACGTCGACTGTCTTTGTCCCGAGGTGCCCCATCACGCTCTTTGTCGAAACGCGTCGCAGTGCTCGCCACTGAGCAACGATGGAATGGTCGAGGAGCACAAACCACGAGACCGCTCGAGCCAAATAGCGATTCACTTCGACGCGGTCACTGTGTCTCGACAATGCGCTCGAACGTCCTCCTTTTTCGTTACGCACTGACGGGTTGTTGTACGCAAAAAACATGTACCATGCCCGATCGAATGGAAATGCCGATAGCTCCCCATATCGATCGATCTGGTCAATATCCAATCGATACCCATAGCTCGACTGAAGACCTGACGCCTTGACTTCGATAGTAGCCGACGCGTCCCAGAGCACTATGTCTCCATCCTCGTGTCTTGTGAGCTCGCCACCAATAAGAGCATGCCCGACATCTTCAAAGAACTGCCCGACTTGGAAATTCTTCATCCCGATCACGTGTATCACCTCCTTCCGCAAGCACTATACTACCCGCCACTGGAATAAGAAAGGACACCCTGGACTCTATGATCGTATGATAGAGTGAGCATATGAAAAACAGCACTATAGGATTCCTCGTTGCAGTAGTTTTGCTAGGAGTTGCCCTCGGCATATTCAAGTACGCACCAAGTTTATTTAGTGTTGGGCCTGCACCTGTGACCTCTGATAATTTAATAATAGGATCGACGGATTTCGGCTCATTGACGGTTCTAGTTTACGGCAAGGGACAACCCCTTTCTGATGTTGAAGTCGACCTGGGTACAGTTGGCGCAAATGGCCCTACGGGTTCGATGAGCTACACCGTCACTGATGCAAATGGCGTGGCGACTTTCTCAAAAGTGCCCGTCGGGAGCTTCGACATCTTCTTTAATACAAATCGCTTCCCTACAGGATACGCAGTTCCGCCACAAAGCAAGTTGCCTTCCGTTCAGATAATAAAAGACCAGCAAATACAAAAGAGGATTGATCTCAACCAACAATAGAACATCATTCCCGAGAAACGAATGGCCGCCGTCCACCCACTGGCGTACCGTATGCGGTGACATTTGTGTTTTTGATGATATAATGTCCGTGGAAGGAGGGAGCCTGGATGAAAGCGAAGGTACGGCTGAAACGAGCGACCGCTCGAGACGCAGACGACTATGTACGCATTGAGCGCAGCGTTGAGTCCCCTATTAATCTGGTCACCACGAATGTGGACGAGGCGAGAAAGGAGATCGAGAATCCACTGGCACTCGTCTGGATGGTCCTGTACGAGACCAAAAATGTTGGATTGGTTCAGGTCCAGATGCTTCCAGGGAAGCACGCATACCTCGCCGAGATCGCGATCGAGCCCACGTATCAAGGGCACGGGATCGGAGGCGATGTACTGCGAACAATCGTCGCAAAGATGCGTCGAGCCGGAGCCTGCACGATGAGCCTACGGACGCATGAGCAAAACCGAGCACGGCAACTCTACGAACGCCACGGGTTCGTCGTGACCGGCAGGCTCGAGGATCACGGGAAGAGCAGCTCGCCGCGTCTCGTAATGTCTCGCAAATTACAAACGGAAGAGAGATGATCTTCACGATGGAACAGGTTATCGCGTAGTCCCGTGCGCGTAACGAGACCGCAGCTACTCGCGGACATTGCGGATTTGCACCGCTGATTGCGAACGCCTGACAGAGCCACTCGGCTCTGTCAGGCGGCTCATTTTGTAATGTGTAGAGAACTGCAACCACAGAACAGAGCATCGTCAAATGTGTGCTATAACTGCGACAGAGAACGAGAGAGACGGGAAGGAGGGTCGGATGAAAGCGTACGAGAACCTCGTTAGGAAGCGCGTGCGAGTGAAGAGCTGCGAAGCCCATTCTCACGGAGAAAACCCCGGGTGCATTTGCCATCTTGTCGGCAGGGTGCTTCGGGTCACAAATGACTTCGGCGACGACTTGATAAGACGCTCGCACTGTATTATACTGCGGTCATCATGCAGCAGTTGGCTGTGAATGCTTGAGAACGCGTTTTAGCATTATATGAAATCATATTTACAGAGGAAACCGATATTTTTGGGTTCGATTATTGTCGCGCTTATTGTCGTGGGAAGCGTCATTGCGTACCTACAGAGCGGTGGCAATGACGCGCAGACCCTAGTCATACAACCGGGCGAGTTTGTCCAAGAGGTATCAGTATCCGGCACCGTTGTAGCGGCCGATGATGTCGACCTATCGTTCGCCGAGACAGGGCGCGTAGATGCGATCTATGTCCACGTCGGGGATAAGGTCGCCCGCGGTCAAGCCCTCGCGATCCTCTCTATCGGTACCCTCAGTGCTGATCTCAAAGCCGCATATGCTGACCTGGCGCTTAAGAAAGCTGAAGCCGCGAATAAAGCCGCGAATGTGCAGGAGGTCCGCAGACAACAGGATACACTCGTACAAAATGCGTATCGCGAAATGTTGTCCGACGACTTGGAGGCCGTGCCAAGTTTGTCAGCGGTCGATGCAACGCCGCCCACCATTACCGGTCTCTACCGCGGTAAAGAAGGAATTTATAAAATAAGGGTCTTAACTGGACCTCAGCTTGGTATGAACGACTACCAGTTGCGCACGACCGGACTGGAGGATCTGGCATCAATCGATATTTTGGAAGACGACGCGACACCACTCGGTTCAAACGGCCTTTTCCTCACGTTTTCTGATGCACTCTCTGCCTACAGCGAGACTACCTGGTACATAACCATCCCCAACGTTAAAAGCGCTTCCTATCGCGCGAACTTCAATGCCTATCAAGATGCGCAGCGAACGCGTGATAAAGAGATCAGTTCTGCCGAAGCTGAAGTAGCCAGTGCGAAAGGCATAACGACTGTATCTGAAGCCGAGATTGCGCGAGCAGAAGCGAATGTCAGCCGTATCCAGGTACAGATCGCTGACCGGACGATACGCGCGCCTTTTACTGGCACGATTACCGACGTACAGGCGAAGTTGGGCGGCATCGCGACCGCGAATGCGCCTGCAGTATCTCTCATCAGTGAAGCGACGCTCCAGGTTGAAAGTTATGTCCCCGAGATCAATATTCCCTTCGTCGAGGTCGGCGACCCGGCAGTTATCACGCTTGATGCGTATGGCGCCGATGTGCCATTTGACGCCAAGGTGATTTTTATCGATCCAGCAGAAACGGTGCGCGATGGCGTCTCGACGTATCGGATAAAACTCGAATTCACGACGTACGACGTGCGAATCAGGGCGGGTATGACGGCAAATATTACAATCACAACCAAGAAGAAATCGGGCGTAGTAATGGTTCCCCAAGGGATCGTGGGAAGTCGCGATGGCAAGAAATTTGTGTTCGTCAAAGAAGGCGACCAGGTGATCGAGCGCGAAGTGATGCTCGGAAGCGTTTCCTCTCTCGGACAGATCGAGATCGTATCGGGCTTACAAGCAGGTGATATCGTCGTTCTCTCTTCAAGCGACTAGTGTCGTCGAATTTTGCGTATGCTCCCTAAACTTGCGCTCAACATACGCATCGGTTGGTATCTTGCGCTACGGCAAGTGCGTCAGGCGAGTGGCTGGACGACGGGTCTGATAATCTTCGTGATGGTTCTCACGTTCCTCAATCTCGTCGTAGTCTCCGGCATACTTGTCGGTCTTATTCAAGGCGCCGTTGACGCTGCGCGGACTGAGTATACGAGCGACGTCATCGTCTCTACACTGAATGACAAAAAATATATTGAAAATAGTCCGAATCTCATCGCCCTTCTCAAAACATTGCCCGAAGTCGAACACATCACGGCACGCTACCAAGAAGGCGCGACTCTCGAAGCTAACTATAAAACGCGCAAGGACACGGACAAGCCGAATACTGCGGCAGCGCAAATCGTCGGTATCAATCCTACTGATGAAAACACGGTCACTGGGCTTGCTCATTCAATTACGGAAGGCGATTATCTTGCACTCGGGGACTACGATCAGGTGATTATTGGGCAATACCTCCTCAAGCAATACGTGCCAGTGGATTCTCCCGGGTTTTCGGCACTCGATAATGTGTCCCTTGGAACGAAGATTCGCATATCGGTCGGAGGCGTGAAGCGCGAAGTCATCGTGAAAGGAATCCTGAAGAGTAAGGTGGACGAAATCACTCGCAGCGTCTACATGATTGATTCCCAATTCCGCAGTCTCATCGGCCGCAATGACGGTAATGTCGATCAAATTGCCATTAAGCTCGTGGGCGGCGCCGACCCTCTCTCTCTACGCGAGACGCTGCTACGGAGCGGTGTCGATCGATATGCAAAGGTGCAGACGTACGCCGATGCTCAACCGCAATTTCTGAAGGACATCATCGACACCTTCAATTTGCTCGGAAGCGTTTTCAGCTCAGTCGGCCTGATCGTGTCATCCATTACCATCTTCATTGTCATTTTCATCAATGCCATCACGCGACGGAAATTTATCGGCATTTTGAAGGGAATCGGCATCCATGGCCACGCGATCGAGATCTCCTACATTTTCCAATCCATATTCTATGCAGTCTGCGGTTCAGTCATCGGCTTGGTGCTATTGTACGGCTTTCTTGTGCCTTTCATCGGGCAGCATCCAATTGACTTCCCTTTTTCCGACGGTATTTTAGTGGCGCCGCTCGACGGTACGCTTTTCCGAGTTGGTCTTCTCATTCTCGCTACGCTGGTCGCCGGCTACATCCCCGCCCGAATGATCGTGCGTAAGAATACGCTCGACTCTATTCTTGGTCGTAATTAATCCTATGATCCAAACCACCAACCTCGAACGCGTTTTTAAGGCAGGCGATGTCGAAACACGAGTACTGAAAGGCATCACCTTCAAGGCGAGCAGCGGAGAATTCATCGCCATCATGGGCCGCTCAGGGGCCGGAAAGAGTACATTCCTCTATCAATTGAGCTTACTCGACGAACCGACGAGCGGAGAAATCGTGTTTGACGGCGTCAACACGCACCTTATGAGCGCCGAAGAAAAAACGCATTTCCGCCTCGCCCAGTTCGGCTTCGTGTTCCAGGACTATGCGCTCTTGCCGGAGATGACGGCGCTTGAAAATGTGGCTCTGCCGCTTCTCATGCAGGGCGTTCCGCGCGCCGTCGCATACCAGAAGGCGCAGGATGCGCTTACGAAGGTGCGGCTTGGAGAACGTCTCGACAATCTGCCGAGCCAGCTCTCGGGCGGGGAGCAGCAACGGGTATCAATAGCTCGCGCAGTTGCGCATCAGCCGAAGCTTCTCTTCGCGGATGAGCCAACCGCAAATCTTGATAATGAATCTTCTCGAACCATAATGGGAATCTTCCAGGATCTCCATCGCGCCGGACAGACGATCATCATGGTCACCCACGAGGACGAGTACGCACGTCTCGCACAAAAAATTATCCACATGGACGACGGCAAAATCGTTTCCGTCACGGTTAATAAATAAAAGCGTTAACAAGCCACGTAATCTAAGAGCCGCACCCATGTGCGGCTCTCATGTTGTAAAGGGACAGATGGTGTCGCGATCACCAACTCATTACTTTCTTGAGTCTGCGCGCCGACTCAATGAACGTCGGCAGATGTGTGCCCACAAGCACGGCATTCGCGCCAGGATCGATATCGAGCACGGTCGAGACGTTGCTTGCCTGGCAGAGCCACCCCGGAAATACCTTCCGCGCCTGTTCGAATGTTTCCGACTTGCGATTCTCGGGTTGGTCGAGCTTACGCAGGTCGCGGCTATTCCAAACCGTGTAGAGGTGATGCGGTACCGCGCAAAGTTCCTCCAGTGTGTATGGTTCGATCAGGAAGCGTTGGGGATTCTCGAGCGGAACGCGTCCAACTGCAAGCGCGTAATTCGCTCCGGCATCAAATGCTTCCGCCACCAACGTCTCGTCATCGTTCATTCCCTTGGCGAGGATGAGCTTGTCAGTCATCTTCCGAGCCTTTGCCACAAGCTCTGGCGACCCGCCCCACCGAGAGTCAATGAAAATTGAGAGCATGTCCGTAAACTCGCACCCATTGGCGATCGCAAACAACTCGTCCCAACTGAGCTCCGACTTCCACCCGGATGGTGCCCGTGTTTTGACCTCCGCAATCAACATGACCTTACCAATCATCGAAATCCTCCCTTCCTATCCTGTCGTTACGGTCTTCGAGGAACGCCCTCGAGGCACTATACCAAAATGTTTTCGAATAGCAAACCACCAGAGAAGTGAACGTCTGCGCAGTAACTTAAATTGACAATAGTCTTGCAAAAGTTACTCTGCTAGCGGAGGTGATGATGATGGGGCCAAATGGTAAGTATACGAAAGCTGTAGCTGATGAGCTGTCAAAGCGTACCGGCATAAATCCAGAAAATATCCTGGATGCCCTGGGCTTGGTGCAGATTCCTCACCTTGAGCGCCTCAGAACTCTCCTGCTTGGATCAACAAATATCGGCCAGGCGTGCGTGGTGTACGCGGCTTCCGCTCCATGGAGCGAGATTGAAGCGATGGCAATTCGTAAGGCTGCCGATTTCCTCATTGCGGAGGCATTCAGAAAAGAGCCCCCGCAATGATGACCGGTAACCTATCGAACTTCCCGCCGCCCTGACAGAGCCGTCTCTGCTCAGGGCGGTTATTTGATCGCTCGGTATACTGTTCAATTCAGTAGTAATGTGGTATATTTGGAATATGAGAACGCGCGATCTTGATAAGGAGAGGAGTGAAGCGTCACATTCCCTACTGGATTTTATGAAGCTCTACAATGAGAATCTCCCTATCGCATTCCCGCGCGTATCAGCCGCTCTCCTCGGTGAATTCAGAACCGCTCACAGCACGCTGTTCAAATCTGACAACGTATGGTCGCTTGATCTGCATCGTAAAAAGGTCATGGACTGGCTGCGCTCGCGTCCAGTGTAATAGGGCGTAATTTTATTGTACGCTGCCAAGCATCGGTATCGCTAACCGCCGGCGCTTTGTTTCTCCCTTAAATAAGTTTGACGCGCGCGCGGCAACATCTCCGCGTTCTCCGAGATGCGCCGCGTTGCCCATAGCTTCGAAGCTTGAACCGAGAAAGACGACGTGCTTGCCGTACCGTTCTGCGAGCTTATCAGTACTCTCGAACACTTGTTTAACTCCCTCCGACTCCCTGACAGCGCCGAAGAGATCGAGCTGTAGGGTTCCCTCTTCAGTAAGGTTAATAAGCGTGACGCCGGTCGCTCGGTATCGAGCGCTCTTTTTAAATACACGGGGGAAATAGATGTTTATTTCTCGCAGTATATCGAGCGGGTTCGAGGTTGGGAACGGCAACGAGACTTCATAGCCGTGGTAATGAAAATCTTGCGTCTTTAGGAAGAAGAAGACGAGCGGCGTTGAGAGCTTCCACCGTCGCGCTTTGATACAGGCATTTTCAACATTCTTTGAGAGCTGCGCATATACGAACGCCGAGTCAGTTGAGGGCGGTGTGAAGGTCTTGGTCTTACTTATCGACTGGTACGTCTCTCGCCCGGTGAGGTTAAGCTCATTCACCATCACTCCGTTTAATTCCTGCCATGTTTCGTAAAATGGTTTCGACACATGCGCTTGTATCCAGGATTTATCTCTGCACGCGAAATCAAGTGCCGTTGTGATGCCAAACTTTTGCAGAAAGGCGGATGTTTGCGGACCAATACCCCAGACAGCGCCCGTGGGGATAATCTTCAGATATTGGGGCGCATCGCGGAGCGAAATGATGGTCAGTCCTGAAGGTTTCTTCCATTTAGAGCCAATTTTTGCGAGAGTCTTGGTCACTGATACCCCGATAGAGAAGGTCATGCCGAGCTCGTGATCGAGCTGTTGTTTAATCTTTTTCGCTATCTGCGGGTATGACATATGGAGCGAGCGGCGCAGGCCCGTGAGATCGGCGAAGCATTCATCAATGCTGTACTCCTCGACCGCCGGTGTATAGCGCCTCACGACGGCGTACATACGCTCGGAGAAAAGACTATAGGTCTCGTAGTCGGACGGTAGAATAACCGCTTCGGGGCAAATCCTTTTGACCTCGGAAAGGATCATACCGCGTTTAATACCGCAGGCCTTCGCCTCATACGTAGCGGCCGAGACGATGCCGCGTTCCTTGCCCGTGATAACGGGCTTGCCGCGCAGGCTCGGATCCTTGGCCACTTCACAGGCGGCGAAGAACGCGTCTCCGTCGATGTGGAGAATAGCGCGCGGGAACGACGAAGAAGACCCCCATGCCATATCAATACTTACGCACGACTGCCGTTACAACCGCTTCGATGGTGAGGCGGTCTTTCGGATAGATTGACTTATATTTCACATTGGCCGGCTCGAGATAGTACAGCTCGCGCTCCTTTCGCAGGTATTTTATGGTGTATTCGCCGTCGACCGATGCAATCACTATCTGTCCGGGCTTGTAGGTCTGCCGACGTTCGACTATCACCATATCGCCTTCCTGAATCCCCGCATCGATCATCGAATCGCCTTTTACCTTCAACACATAACTCGACTCTTTGTTGGGAGTGAGATACTCGTCGAAGTCCATGACATCGAGCAACTCCTCCTCTGCGGCCGAGGGGAACCCCGCTTCGACTAACCCCAACATTCGTACACCTTCCGCGAGAGAGCCCGGGAGAAGACGGCCCGTACGATCCTTCTGCAACACTCCTTCACTGATCAGGCGTTCAACAACGTATGCGACGGCGCCTTTACTCTTATAGCCGAGCAGGGTAGCGAGCTCGCTGTACGAAGGCATCCGATGACGCTTATGATAAAAGGATGCAATCTTTTCCTCAGGTCTTTGCATAGCCACAGTATACTAGAACGAACGTTCTAAAGACAAGGTGAAGCGGTGGAAAACTTAAAAGCCGCACGCGGGTGCGACTTTTAAGGAACAGAAGGTACCGCGTCACCGAACCTGAGAAGTGCTGATCGGCCGTGTTTCCATGTTGCGTTGATCATCGCCCTCACTCTTCTTATCGCACAAAAACTCGACAACGACTTGCCCGCCGACAATCTTCGCACGAAGAAAGATCGGGTTAGGACATTGTCTGCGAAATGAGTCCGGAAGGTTAGCGGTCACTGTGACCGCAACCGGCAACAGGATAACTATCCAGTGTTTCAAGCATCGTCGCGACATTTTTCTTCTCCCCCTTTCTGAAAGGATGTGTGCAAACTACGCACTGCATCACGTTGTGTGACGGATCCATGAGAATATGATGCTTACTTTCATATCCACAATGAGGACACTTGACTGCCATAGGTCACCTCCCTTGTCGCTAGACTCTCTCATGCCAACTACCTCTCGTCCATTAGTAGGTATAGCACCTTGATCTAGGCAAGGGAACCCTCACGGAAACTTCACCCTGCGCAGTCTAGCGTTACAGACATGAAAACAGCAACGATCATCTGGGCCATAATCATTGTTATCGTCGTAGCATTTGGCTGGTACGTGTATGACGGGAGCTTCTCAACGCCGGCTGCCGACGTCCAGAATATGGGCATCATTAATTCTCCAGCGACTAATAATACAAAACCAACGAACGCGCAGGTAACCTATGGACCGAATGGATTCTCTCCCTCGACAGTCACTATCGTAAAAGGAGGCACCGTAACATTCGTAAATCAAGGCGGGGATGGGATGTGGGTAGCTTCTGCTCCACACCCTACGCATGAAGGCTACAGCGGGACCACCCGCGCACAGCATTGCCCGGATACCACGCGGACCGCATTCGATCAATGCGGAATCGGCGCGACCTATTCATTCACATTCCAAAAAGCCGGAACATGGGGCTATCACAATCACGGCAACCCGACCGATGTTGGCACGGTCGTCGTGCAATGATGGCCGCGACGCGCGCCCTATCGTGCTCTCGACTTGTAGACGTAGTAGAGAGCGAGTGGCGCCGCCCAATTGGCAGAACGTTCGACGAAGTCTAGCCACCCAGCCCCAACGAGCGGCCTGACAAGGGCAGTCCAGAAGCCCCAGAAAGCCATCCAGAGCAACAAGACGGGAATGGGTCGCACGAGGACTATGAGTGCGAGTACGACATCGACAATGCCGACGAGAAGAAGCAACGTCGTGGCCGTGGACGCATCGGCAGAAGTCATTTGGCTTATCCATCCTATCCAATCTTTCTTTCCCTGTATCGCGAGAAGCCCGTGTCCTGCAAATTCCCCCGCGACACCGACACGCAACAGCCATTCGATTTTCTTATCAGAAGTCATGTAAAGCTTATAATATTAATGGTAACTGGTACGTAGTGTAACAGAGCGTACAGTCGGGTGTGCCGATATCACCAGTATATGAGAAACATCATATAGCGTAGGGTAGACACAAACACGCCGGCGTCACTATTCCTGCTCATCAAAAGACGCTTTACGATTAGGCCACCACTCTCCACTTTACCCTTTTCCTATTTCACGATCCTTCCTCCCGTGCTGCTACACCATTCGTTTAGGCGTGCCGTTGCTCCAACTCGGTTATTGACGACGTTCGCGTTGCACTCCAGAGACCGAGAATGAGAACGGCCGCACCAAGGATACCGAGCGTCCAGCTAAGCGTCACACCCTCGAGTCCAAGGAACGCCACGACAATCACGGCGAGTCCGAGCAACGCATTTACATAATTCTGCCACATATAGTTTATGCATATTATTTCTGTTAATTTTCTGAACCAACTCGCAATCGACCATGATAATCATTACCCAAGGCACAAAAAGATACGATGAATTTTCAATAGGGTAATTTTGCACGGTACGCCATATACTGCCGATGCCGGAGATGTAACAGCATTGAGAAATGAACGAGAGGAAAATGGTCTAGAGCGCAGGTATGCCTGTCTCACTGAAGATGACCCCCGAGGGCAATACGAATAGTGCATTGTCTGTGCTCCACGGAGAACAGTTGTAGTTCATCTGCTTATTCGTGTCGAAGCTCTGCGCGGGCGATCCGGACGACGCTCTAGCATTCATCATAGTCCTAAAGCCGCTCGACATGCCTTCGACCCATGTGTGCATGGTGATGCCATCGCCAATCATGTGCACCTGCATGTTCTCTCCATTTGCATCAGCGGCGAAATCGCCGCGTACCTTTCCATTCGCGATATACACCGTTCCGGACGACAACGATTGCTCGTCCGAAAATGTGCATTTTTGCGCTACTCCTGCCGCCAAGAGCGCACCGAGAGAAGACTCGGTACCTTGACTCACCGGAGCCTGAGCGGTGCGTCCGAGCATATAATACGCGCCAGCGCCTACGATAATTATTGCAGCAGCAACGCCGACGCTTGTCTTAGTATCCATATTCATACGAGTTACGAATATGCATACAAGAATACCACATTGGTGCATAACGTATCGGTCAGAGTATACTGGTCGAATGCAATCGCCGGGCGGGAAATTCACACGAAACATGATCCTTGGCATGGAGCTCACGACTGCGGGATTCATCGTCGTTATCGCGCTCATCGCTGTTGCGTCGTGGTATGGCTACACTCGTCTCAATTCTCTTTCATCGCAGCTTGTAGAGCTTGACGCAGAGCTCGCCTCAACGACGGCGCTTCTTCAGGGCAATATCGCCGAAGCAACCTCTTCTCTCGGATCAGCGATCGAGCGACAGAACCAAAATGTACAAACACAGCTTGGCGGTGTCCAAGAACAGGTTGGCTCAATTACTGGTACGGTGACGGACCTGCAAAAGTTGAGCAAGACCGATCCCGAACTATTAGCAAAATACTCCAAAGTGTTTTTCCTTAGCGATAATTATGCCCCGGCCCGACTTGTCGAGATTCCCGTCGAATTCCGCTACACCGAGAAGAAACTTCTGCAGATTATTCCTGAAGTTCTTCCCTATTTAAAAAAGATGTTGGACCGAGCTAAGGATGACGGTGTGGAACTCTATGTAGATTCCGCATATCGATCGTTTGCGACCCAGGAAGCTCTAAAGGGACAATATGCCGTCACCTATGGCGCGGGCACGGCAAATCAATTTTCTGCGGACCAGGGGTACTCCGAACATCAGCTCGGCACTACCGTAGATCTCATGACTACCGGCACGGGCGGCGCACTCGACGGATTCGATCGTACGGCGGCTTATACATGGGTTAGCGATAACGCTTATCGTTACGGATTCGTTCTCTCGTATCCTAAAAATAATGGCTATTACGTATTCGAGCCGTGGCACTGGCGCTTCGTGGGTGTCAAGCTTGCTACCGATCTCCACCGATCAGGGAAATATTTCTACACGCTGGACCAGCGCGCTATAGACAACTACCTCATTTCTCTATTTGATTAACGGCGGAAGGCCAATTTGTTATACTGAACACAGTTTATTAGCATCAGCGTTTTATCTATACACCCATGACACATGAACCATTGCACGAGGGCGACCGAGTGCCAGACATCGTATTCAAAACGCGCGTTCGCGACGAATCGGTCGGAGGTGAGAATCCCTACCGCTGGCAGGATGTTACAACATCGGAAATCTTCGCGGGCAGAAAGATCGTAGCATTTAGCTTGCCCGGAGCATTTACGCCTACCTGTTCGTCAACACATCTCCCCGGCTATGAAGCGGTATATGACGACTTCAAATCGCTCGGCATCGATGATATATATTGCATTGCGGTGAACGACGCCTATGTGATGAAGCAGTGGGCTGATAAGCAGGGCGTGAAAAAAGTGAAAATGCTCCCCGATGGTAATGGCCACTTCACTAAAGCCATGGGAATGCTAGTGAAAAAAGAGAATCTCGGTTTTGGCCAACGCTCCTGGCGCTACGCCATGTACGTGGATGATAGTGTTATTAAGAAACTCTTTGTCGAACTGGGCTTTTCCGATAATTGCCCCGACGACCCGTTCGAGGTCTCAGACGCAAGCACAGTGCTCTCATGCCTCAAAGAGAATCTACAGTAGACGGCTAGGGGGGTTCGAGAATACGTCTTCATGATTTCTCCATGCAGACAATACAATTATGATTTGATGCTATATAGTTATGACCGGCCGTGAGCGGCTGCTTCCGGGCGGATTTATGACTAACGAACCAGGTACTCAATTCACTGACCGGATCGGTATTTTATTGAGCATTTTCTTTGTCTATTTGATTATTGCGCGGTTTGGTTTAAGTACGCAGACGGGCGCGGCCTTGCCGACACTTCTGTGGCTGCCTTCCGGGATCGCGCTTGCATCATTTCTTTTGTTCGGACATCGCGTGTGGCCGGCAATTGCGACCGCAACGTTTCTAGTATTTCTGTCTGTGGGCATGCCTTTTGTCGCTGCGCTTGGTATCGCGTTTGGGAATGTCGTTGGACCTCTTGCAGGCGCACTTTTGGTAAAACGATATAGCGATTTCCATCCATCCATCTTTCGAATTCGCGACAATATGGGCATCGTGGCAAGTGCACTTCTCGTGCCGATTGTTACCGCGACGATTGCGCTAGTGAGTCTGCAGATAACGGGCGCCACCCTCCCAGGAACCGGCACGGAGACATGGAGCATATGGTGGGTGGGAGATGCCATGGGCATTCTTGTTTTCGCGCCGTTCATTCTGACGTGGTTCAACAGACCATTCTTCGAGCGGACACCATTGCAGCAAGGCGAACTTATTCTCGTCGTCGCCTCAGTTTCGCTGGCATCACTCCATATCTTTTGGAGGACGCAACCGCTCTACGACGATTATCTCTTCATTCCACTCACGTGGGCAGCATTGCGTACTGGCCCGCGCGGAATTGCGCTTTCCATATTGATTGCATCGAGCATTGCACTTTCAGGCACACTTCTTGGCCACGGTCCGTTTGCAAATGTCGGCTTGCTCTATTTGCAGGCATTTATGGCGACTGTAAGCGGCGTATTCCTTGTGATTGCGGCTATCGTCGAAGAACGCAGACTTGCCCTCGAGACATTGGGTGAGCATGTCCGTGAACTAGAAATAGCGCTTCATAAAATCAGCTCTGAGGACGAAGCCAAGAAGGAATTCCTCGCGGTTCTTGCGCATGAATTACGCAATCCATTGGCGACTATTCTGAGTTCAATTGAACTGATTCATATGGAAGTCCTCTCTCTTCCAAAAAATTTAGCTCAACTGCTTGAGACGATAAATGAACGCGCTAAGACGATGGTTCATTTGTTGGATGATCTTCTCGATATTTCCCGCATCTCGCAAAAGAAATTAAAATTGCGCAAGGAAACCGTGCTTGTGGATCGGTTTATCGATACGCTCGTGCTTACGATTCAACCGCTCATGCGAAGGTATGGACACACGTTTTCTGTCACCCGCCCAGACCAAGAGCTATTCCTTAATGCAGATCCGACTCGACTCGAACAGATATTCGTAAATCTTCTCACCAACGCGGCAAAATATACCAAGCCGCCGGGGTTTATTGAGATTATCGCCGGACACGAAGATGACATGGCGATCATTCATATTCGCGACACTGGCATGGGCATCCCACGGAATATGTTACGGCGAATCTTTGAACCATTCTTCCAGATTAATCAGGGCCAATTAGGCAGTGAGGGACTCGGCGTTGGCCTCGCGCTCACTCGACAGCTCGTCGAGATGCATGGCGGTACAATTGAAGTCGCGAGCGCTGGCACGAATAGCGGGTCTGAGTTTATTGTGCGGTTGCCGCTGTCCGCAACGCCTGTTAGCCAGGATTCGCCAGCGCGCGACCGCGCGGTTGTGCTGCGTAGTCGCAGTCGCCCGTCTCGACGAGTCAAGGGGGCGTTAAAGATTCTTATTGTCGACGATAATGAGGGAGCAACGAAGGCGCTCGCACGCCTTCTGGAACTTCGAGGACATGTTACCGAGTATGTACTCACCGGTTCTGAGGCACTTGATAAGGCGCTCCAATTTGAACCAGAGGTTATCCTGCTCGACATCGGGCTGCCTGATATTGATGGATATGAAGTCGCCAAGCTGTTGCAGGAACAGAAAAAACCTTACTATTTAATCGCGCTTACAGGCTATGGACAGGCAGAAGATAAGGAGAGAGCAAAACAGGCGGGGTTCCATTACCACATTACGAAGCCGGCAGGACTAAAAGATATCGAAGCGGTGCTACGTAAGGTACCGCACGCTGCTACACAGAAACTGTAGTATCGGAGAGCTATGCGCGCAGTCGGTATCCGATGCCGCGAACGGTCTCAAGAATGCTTGGCTTGGATCCCATATCGAGCTTTCGTCGAAGATTTTTTATGTGCACATCGACGACATTGCTGAAGGACTCGTAATTGAAATCCCAGAGATGCACTATGAGATCTTCGCGGTTTATTACCTCATTCGGGTGCCGTAAGAAATACTCAAGCAACCCAAATTCCTTCAGGGTGAGTGTCAGCGGAACGCCATCTCGGTTCACTGTGTGTTCTGCCGGATCAAGTTCGATGTCGAGCACGCGGAGTACGGTCGATACGGATTCAATAGGTCGGCGAAGGATGGCCTGAATGCGAGCCGCTAATTCCTCGAACGAGAATGGCTTCACCAGATAGTCGTCAGCACCTGCAAGAAGGAGATTCACTTTTTGCTCCTCTTCATTTCTCGCAGTAAGCACGAGTATCGGAATGGTGATCCCTTCTGCGCGCATCTGACGGCAGATATCGAGCCCGCTCATGCCGGGCAGCATAAGATCAAGGATTACCAGATCGTAATCATTGCGATGCAGCGAAATGCGGGTATAGGCTTTCGTACCATCATTTATGGTATCGACGGCGTAGCCTTTGTGCCGGAGACCCTCAGCGAGGATGTCGGCGAGACGATCTTCATCTTCAACGAGTAATAATCGCATATTTATTTGTATGCACGAGCACCATTAAATTTATAGGATATGCATCATGAATATATCATGAACGCGTTCATTCATGCTTATTTCATGCCACGTCTGCTTAGATGGTGAGGCAAGTACTAACTATAACGCGCACGTCATATGCGACAACTTAATATGTGAATGGCCGGGGAGGCAGCACGAAACGTGCCACCTCCCCGGCCGTTTTAGACTACCTTGAGGAGGGACTGTGTGTCGGCAAACGTATCTCGAGGTTCGTTTTTTATCTGCTACACTTTGAGCACTTTTGTAGTTATATTAAGAAATGAAAGCCTCACCAACACGCGTTCCTGAGTGCGTCGGGATTATTATGGACGGCAATCGCCGTTTTGCTCGTGAGCGCGGGCTATCGACATCGCGAGGACATCAGCTTGGGTACGAAAAAGCAAAAGAGCTCGTCGCTTGGTGTCGAGACGCAGGTATCAAGTATGTGATCTTGTATGCCTTTTCAACAGAGAATTGGAGGCGGTCCGCCGAGGAAGTCTCATACCTCACTACGATTATCAAGACCTTGCTCTTGTCGGAGGCACGCGAACTGCGGAATGCAAATGAGAATGAGGCTATTCGATTTGCCGGCGATATTGACCGATTTGGAGCAGACATTGTCTGTGGGATTCGTGATCTAGAGGCCACCAACCCGCCCGAACCAACAATGACCGTCATTATTGCCCTCTCTTATGGTGGGCGGTCAGAGATTCTGCGGGCAGTACAGACCATAGTTTCGGAGGGAACGAAGGTGCCAATCACGGAAAAAGAATTCTCTACACATCTCTGGACTGGCACTACTCCCGATCCAGACCTCATCATTCGCACGGGCGGCGAGAAGCGTCTTTCCAATTTCCTGCCGTGGCAGGGCGTGTATAGCGAACTTTTCTTTCTTGACACGTATTGGCCGGCATTTACGCGACAGGAATTTCTTGGCGTTTTGAAAACGTATTCAGAGCGCGATCGGCGGATTGGGGAATAATCATACAGGTAACAGGGGATTGACTTTCAACACGCTTGGTATTAATTTCTCAATAGGAATGCCCACTCGGAAGGAGACAGCGGATGGAAATGAAGTACCTTTGCGGTGAACGAGAAAGCGCTCTGCGCCGCTACGTTCCTGCCGCAATAACGCTGATTGTCATCGTCTGCGGCGCAGTTGGACTGTGGCGGTTGGTATTCTTCCATCACAGCTAAGCTACAGCCCGGTTCGAATTCCGCCGCCCAACAGAGCCGTTCCTCTTTGGGCGGCCTGTTGTTTTAGGGCCTCCAATCGCCGCTGCAATCACCGCGAATGTAGCCCATAAAGTTAAGCGTCTTGGAACCCCCGGCAGCGAGCGTAATCGGATTCGCTCCTTGCGGCACAAAAACCCATGCACCTATGTTTGGATTCACGTTACCGATTGCGTAGCGAAGTATAGAAATGGCATCATTAAGATCGGTGAAGGCGTCCTGGTTTATATCGCATGCCTCTGGAATGAGGGAGAAGGGCGTATCGCGGATCGTGTCTTTTAAGACAGCGACTGCATCAGTCATGTCCACCATATTGGCCGTGGAGAGCGAGGGCGACGAGACACCTACTGTATAGGTTCCCGCGGGTACATTGTTGAACGTATAGGTGCCAGTTGAATCTGCAGTAACCGAAAGGACAGCGTGACTGCTTGCACTGCTGACTAGGTTAACGGTCGCTTTGGGTATCGCGGCATGCGATAATCCCGCATAGGTTATTGTCCCGCTCAAAGAGGATGCACCGGTCCTCAGTCCGAATGATGCAGAAACGCTATGTTTGCTTGTCATCTTTAGTGTGCACGTATTCGACTGTATGAGGGCACAATCACCGTTCCATTTGACAAAATCGTGGTTTGCATCAGGAATGGCGGTCAGAGTTATAGTTGGCGGGAAGTAAAAGTTTACATTTGGATAACTGGCGCTGCAGAGTGAGCCGCAAAAGATTCGCGCATCATTTGAAGATATCGAACCACCCGTAGGAGGGGTAACCGTGAGGGTGGGACTAAGCGCAAAAGACGCGGTGACGTAGGTGTCACCACGTACGGTGAGTGAACATGTTTGATCATGAGGATCGCATTGTGGAGAGCTCGGGGACACCCAGCCCATAAATGTTGATCCCCACGCAGGCACTGCCTTGATTATTATCTGAGAACCCGTGCTGAAATTCAAATTGGTATATTGGCTGTAACTCGTTTGACCAGTCGATATAGATCCGTTACCAGTACCTCCGAAGCCCAGGGTAAGTCTAGACGTGGCGGCGTTTTTAACTGAGATAAGGATATAGCTACTTGCTGTTGTCTTGCCGGAAAGATCTGGCGTTTTATATGTTGCGGTTACGCTCAACCGCGCGGGCCCATCGGGGAATCCTATTGTATTTATTGTTGCTGAATATGGGTACACAGAGGATGAAGCGGTAATAGAACGAGTACCACTAGTAACTGTGTAGTTTATTGTATCGACTTCCTGATCGGGGTCGACAATTGAAACAACGGGAGCAAAAGTTCCTGACACCGTCTCGCCATGATAAGGGGAAGTAATTGCTGCAGATCTTCCCGCGACTTTTACATCGACAACGAGAGTATTGAATGAAGCGGAAACGACTGATATGGTATTCCCTGTATCTGGATCGGAAAGCGTTTGGCCTTCTTGAAGGGTAGCATATAGACTAGGTTTCGCGACAATGTCTCTACTACTGCCGGGAGCCGGTTTCGTCACGACCAGTAGAGACTCAGGCATTAAGGATTTGGCAGGGCCGTAGGGCCCCCAGGACCTATATGAACAAGCGCACCGGTAAAGATTTTGGACGGTAACCGCGTGTCAAAGCCGATCGGTTGTCGATATTCGATGTAGAAATAGGGATATTTGCAAGCCGTTGAGACTGCAGAATCGCAAGTCTCAGTACTTCCATCGACTGTATACTGCGTTTTTATTTTTGAGGTTACACGCGGGATTTTTAATACTTTTACTCCGTTGCTCGCAGTCTCAAGAGGTTCGATTGTGTACCGGCCGCTTGATGTTACCGTCTGAATGTTTGAGGAACTCAACCAACCAAGCACCTCTCTCTGGATAGCGTCGATGTCAGTCACGGTATAACCCATGATTCCGAAATATCCGAGATAGGGTACATCTGTACAAGTGCCGGCAAGAGCGACATCGCCGCAATCGAGCATGTCTGCATGTCCAAGTCCAAGTGCGTGTCCGATTTCGTGAGCAATTGTTTGTGCGCTGGGCTCGATCTGGGCGTCCGTATACGGTGAAGGGAGCCCCGCTTCATTGACGAATAAACTCACCGGACCATTTTTCGCAGCAAATTGCAGAGTAACGGGGAAATCTGTTCCTGACCACGGACAATTGAACGGCGCCAGAATCACGACACCAGTGTATTGCGTCAGATCAACATCATTGTTAGCGGCACTTATGGCGGCACCTGCTACTGGGCTAAACGAACAGTCGTTGGAAATCGGGAGTGTGTATACGCCAACAACGTCGGCCCCTCGGTCGGGATTCTTCACGCCGGTTACTTTGATGCCGCGGTCAATAGCCGCATTATAGTAGGAATTTTCTTGATAAAACTGGTTGACGAGATCCATTGTTTTTAGAACCTGTTCGGGATTTGGAGAGAGTACGGTTGTATCCTTAAAATTTGCCAAAATAACAAGCATTTTCTGGTCATCTTTCACATCCGGAGAGGTTTGGGCATAACTCACTGGCCTGAAAAGACTGAAGAAAACTACAGCGAGGAGGGTTGCCACTGCGATGCCACTTACAAAAATAGTCCCTACTGTGAGGATCTTTCTCATTTATACCTATGATACTACACATTTCCGCTGTCTAGTAGAATTGTGCATATTCCTATATCCGTGCGTTATTTCCTGTATTGTAAGAGTTGAGATGAACGAAATGATTATCTAAAATAAGGTCATGAGTAACGGTACGAAATTAGTGATTATACTGGGTGCTGCGATAATACTGTCTCCTGTTATCACTTCTGCCCTTACTTCTGCTCCTGTCATTAGTATTATCCCGACGACCGTGGGTACGGCGAAAGTCGCCGTTCTTCTCTATGATTTCACAGATTCTCCAGTCGATGGGACTGGGAATCCTCGGCGGACATTCACGGTAGAGCAGGCCACAAATGCGATATTCAGCGGCGAGGTGAGTAATTTTTACCGAGAAATATCATATGGAAAAGTAACCCTAACAGGCCTTGTATATCCCTGGGAACGGCTACCCAGAAACGCCGTTGTGAGCGGCGTGTGCGAATACCCTTCACCTGCTGAAATCCAATCCTCCATCACCGCCAAGCAAATTGATATTGCTCAATATGATCGTGTCATAATCATCGCGCAGCAAGGAACTACCGACCAGACGAATGATTGTTTTTTTTATCACCAATCCGGCGTTCAAGGTACAAGTCCCCACGAATCCGCTCTTCCTCTCTCTTCTGGCGGACAAAACTATTCCATCCAGACGGCATTTACGCAGTCGCTTGGTTACTCGCTCGAGCACGAGCTCGGGCATACGTTCGGCACTGCAACAGTCGCACTCAATCCGGCACATGCGAGCATACTCGACTGTCCCCCAGGTATCGTTGCATCTAACTCCGGCTGCTCAATTCGAGAAAATGCAAATAATTTCGATTTTCTTTCTTCGCCGGGATACTTATGGGGAATGCATTCGAATGCATTCTTCAAGGAGACGTTCGGCTGGCTTGATCGAGATTCATTGCTCAATATCACACAGTCGGGTACCTATCAAATAAGTCCTCTTGAGATCATGCCCGCACAAGCATCCACGGGCAAGGTCGCTGCAAAGATAACTCTGCCCGGTCAGTCAGTACCGACCTATTATATTGAATATCGCCAACCTATCGGGGTAGATTCCAGACTAGCGTATCCGGGCGAATCGTACCCTGAGTATCCGTGGACCGATTGGCGAGGGAACATACGCGACCCGCGAGCAAACCTTGACGGTATATTTATCTATCAGAAATATACAAATCCTGACGGCTCGATTGCGTATCCGCAATTGGATATGAGCCCCGGATACGACGTGAGCAGTTCTCGGGACGGCGTTGACAGAGATCAGGTTGCACTCACACAAACTCATGACGGTGTACGTGTGTTTTATGATCCGATACACAGAGTCACGGTTGGTCCCATTACGAGTGTCGCAACGGATAAAATCACGTTTCAGGTCGCCTTAAACTCAGCCCCGCCCGCCGCTACTGCACCGCATGTAATTACGGGAGCTCCCGATGTGATAGACACCAGCTACTTTATGCACGAGGGTGCGACGGCATCAGACGTAAATGGCGATTTGGCCAGCTTCAGATGGGGCATTGTAAATTGCAGCACAACATGCCCGAGTATCACCGTGAACGAAGCAGGGGTGTTGAGCGGTTCGTATGCCGTGATTCCGCCGCCCTTTATTTCTGTTCCGGGACCGGGAACATTTACGCTCGTCTTAACCGTCTGGGATTCGACGAACATGGTAACGACGGCTTCTGTTGCAGAAAGGTCCGCGAACTCAGATAGCGCACCCCCGACGATAAATGCCGTAGGAGTGAATCCCTCTCTCGAGTGGCTGGACGTGACCGGCGTTCCGATTTTTGTGTCCGCAACGAGTACCGATACAAACGGCATCAGCAAAATGAGAATCACCGTGAGCGGCACTGACACCGACTGTGTCTTTAACCCGCCTTATCGGCAGACTGAATCATGCAATTCTCCGTCGATTGTCTATCCGACGGAAGGTGCACATTTTTACAACATTCTGGCCTATGATGGATCGCTGCAGAAAAACGTGGCTAGATTCCCTATCCCTCCAGGGCTCGCGCATTTTAACGTAGTAAGATTCTTAGATATTCCCCGTATTTCGAATGTCTCTTATGCCGTGCTAAGCCCATCAAGCGTTACCGTCTCTTGGAACACGAACCAGGTTGCCAATACTCAGGTTGAGTACGGCAGAGATTCGACATATGGAAGTTCTGCTCTCATGACGCCAAACCCTACATTAGTCCTTAACCATTCCATAGCCATCAATAACCTGAAACCGAACATAACCTACCATTATCGTGCCCAGTCAACGGATTATAAGGGTAACGAAATAGTATCTAATGACAATTCATTTATCATTTCGACTACAAGTATCAGAGCGCAGGCGCCAGTCGTCACCTATGACTCCGACCACCAACCAATAGGTTACTCAGGCGTCATCGAGAATCTTGGGCCTGCAATTACGAAGAGCTTCACGGCTCGCTTCTGCATGGACAAAACAGCGGATTATTGTATCTACGGCGACGATCGCGGACTTCCTCCAGGATTCTATACCGCACTCGTAGATCCTATGACCGCTGGAGAATCACGAACCATTACCGTTCCTTCTAACCGGTTCATCTCGGTCTCTCCGGGCGCACATACACTCGTATTCTGTCCTGATGCGAGGGCCGACATACTACCCAATGATCCCGCTCTTTGTGTATCGACTCCTTTTGTGGCGGGACCTGATAGCACACTCGCAACGCTCTCCGGCACTATCAAGTATTCTGGACCCTCAAGCAAGGGGATCTCCGGAGCGACGGTTCGGCTCATTAACCCGTCGGACTCCACCCTTGTCGCTTCAGCTACTACCGATGTGCTTGGCTATTACTCCATGACGAACATCCCTGCCGGTACGTATGCCGCGAGTGCAACATATGCTGGTGCTTCCGATTCAATTGATATTTTAGATGCGGTAGCTGTTCTGTTTCTTGCGGTAGGGAAAGAGGTATCCACGGTGCCGCAGCCTCAATTCCAGGACTTTATCAACTATGCGTGTGACACGAGTGATGATGACACGGTCGATATAAATGACGCGATCCACGTGCTCAAATATACGGTCGGCAATATGGGTGAAATCGCCGATACCACGAAATGGCGGCTGACATCGTTGTCGCCCGATTCTCTCACTTTTGATTCGGCGTCACAGACGCTAAACTTCTCAAGCACGCTGGTCGGCGATTGCAACGGGAGTTGGCCGAACTGATGTACGCCGTTAAACTCTGTAAATATATCGTGCTTTGCCGATCCGCTCTGACTCAGCTATTATGAACTATAATGAATTTCTTAAGGCGCTCGCCTGCTAGTCATCCCGATCCGTCTGACCGGAAACGAGATGAACGACGTGTAGTCGCAATTATTGGAGGAGCCATGCTTTATGGCATGCTGTCTCTCACCATCGTGATTGCACTGCCGACCGTTCTCGGCCGTATCGTCGAGCACACGCAGGACCAGAGCGCTTCTGCTGTGACCCAGCCATTCCCTGTCACTGTTAATCCGAAGAACAAGACGATCATCGAAGACGAGGAGGTGAATTTATTTCTTGATGGAGAAAACTCCCCACTGCAAGCAGCGGCCGGAAATACCGGAAGCATCTTCGGACGCGTACTCACTTTGATAGCAACATCGATTTCGGAAGCACCGTGGTATCAGAGTATCGCGACAGTACCAGGTAGATTTGTCACCATCGAGCCCGGCATGCGGAAAGAACAAGTCGCAAGTGCATTCGGAAAACAGCTGGGCTGGAATAAGACAGAGCGACAGACATTCCTCACTGCAAAAGAGGACTCGACACTTCCACTCTCAGAAGGGTCATTTGCGGCTGGCGTCTATTTTGTGACAACCGGCACAACACCTGCTGCAGCGCAATCGCTTGTGAATGATCGTTTTTATCAAAACATTCTTTCGCATTACGGAACATCGACCGAGCAAGTGGTGCCGCTCGCACAAGCGTTAACCGTCGCCTCCCTCATCGAACGCGAAGCCGGCGGGTCAGAGGACATGCGCATCATCTCAGGCATTATCTGGAATCGACTTTTTCTTAATATGAATTTGCAGATCGATGCGACACTTCAATACGCAAAAGCAAGCAGTCCCGCGGCAGGAACCTGGTGGCCGAAGGTCGTGCCGAATGACCGATACCGGAAGTCAGCGTATAACACCTACCTGCACTCGGGATTGCCGCCGACGCCGATTGCAAGCCCGTCCGTTGCTGCGGTTGTCGCTGCACTCAACCCGAAAAACACCTCATGCATGTATTATTTCCACGACGACTCCGGCTATTTTCACTGCTCTGACTCCTATGCTGAGCACGTTGCGCTTCTCAAGAAATTTTACGGGCGGGGAAGATAGGCTTTACTAGCTAACATCTCGAATGTCGGTGTATGCGACCGCGAGCGGCTTGCCGCGGACGAGCGTGTAGACGTAATGCATCGCGTAGCGCAGGCCCGTTGTCACAATGCCCTCATACGCAAGCCGCCGACCCGATGCGTAGATCGGCAGACGAAATGTCCACCGCACCTTCCCTACCTTGCTGATGCGCCGAGCAATATCAGTGTCCTCGCCATAGAACTCGATCGAGGTGTCGAAGCCGCCTGCCTGTTCGAGATGCTTCCGACGAACGATGAAATTGCCTCCCTGGAGCATCGCACCCGTGCGGAACACGTGATGACTTATGAGATGTGAGAGATACCCGAGTGTATAAAAAAGGCGCACGAGCATCTGCTGGAATGCTGGCAGGTCATAGTACACGTGCGGGCCAGAGAGTGCGGCAAGCTCGTCGTCGCGCCCAAATTCTGCAAGCACCGTCTCAAGCCACCCTTCCGGCAACATAGTATCTGAATCGATATTCGCAATGAGTTCTCCAGTGGCGTTTGTGAATCCAGCATGGCGCGCGCGTACGAGACCCTTTCGTGGCTCGTCGACGACGCGCACCCAGACATGTGCGCGCGCGATTTCGCCCGTATGATCAGTGCTCGCATTATTCACGACGATAACTTCAGCGTCGCACGGCACACGCGCAAGCTCGCGTTCAACCGAAGCGAGACATTGGGGTAGATGTTTCTCCTCGTTATATGCCGGTATGACGAAACTGATTCGCATAGGTATAGAATAAATGATACTACAAAATGACACGGGGCGGTCTCGCTTTCGCAAGACCGCCCACAGAAAGATCGACTCAGCCCATGAGTGCAAGTCGGATGCCCGTGATGATCCACAGGCCGATGATCGAGATCGCGATCTGCTTCTTCGCGAAAACATCGAATACCCATCGGTCACTAAGCTTAACGATCATGAGAACAAAGAGCGGTGTCAACAGACCTGAAAAGATGAGCAGGTCTGTTTTGGACACGGGCGGCGTTGTCCAGCCAAGATAGACTTGCAGCATGACCCAGATTGCCATAACCGCGAACAGGCCGTGAAGCCAGCCCGCTGGAAAAATCTTCTTGTCGTGGATACAGTGGTCGCCCCAGTCCTCGAATGTTATTCCCTTGCGCCGGTAGAGCTCCAACGCCACCCGGACAAAGACGATGATGCCCGCAAGCGAACAGAAACCGCGTGCTGAAAGTGGATCTAGCTCATACTTGCCGACAACGTACGCGACCATGAATGGGATCACGAGAATATCCGCCCACAGTCCGCCGTGCTCCATAGCGGACCACGAATTATAAATGCCATCCTCCTTCAGCTCGGCCTGCGTTAGGTGTCTGTCGTACCATGCCGCTGCGATTTGTAAAACGTCGAGCATCAACAATACGGCAAGAGTAGACTCGAAGCGATAGAAATCAAAGTTCATTGGCGACCTCCTTGGTTATCTATGTCATTGGGGCATAATTGCCCGATCCATCTGGGAATATTATATCTTATATACAAGCCTGCTGTCAACGGGCCCACTCCCGTGATTTAATACAGGGACAAGCGCATCTATGACGTTCATTCCTTCCCTCATCGCATTCCTTGAAAGTTCAAAATACTTTCTCATTTTCGCCGGTACGTACATCGAGGGGACGACGGTGATGATGGCGACCGGCATGCTCTGGCACCTCGGCACGGTAGATTTTTGGCCAGCGTATGGAGCGCTCATACTGGGCGATATTCTCTCCGATATTATGTGGTACTTTGTCGGCTATCACGGCGCCCGCTGGTTTTTTGACCGGTGGGGACATTGGTTTGGCATAACACCGCCTATCATCGCCAAGGTTGGGCGGCGATTTGGTATCTATCACACCAAGGTTCTTCTCATGTCGAAACTCTCTATGGGTTTTGGCATGTTCGCGATACCGATCCTCACTGTCGCGGGCATGCTTCGCGTGCCGTTTTCGCGTTATGTCGCTATTAACCTCTTCGGCAGCACGATATGGGTGTTGTTCGTCATGCTCGTTGGCTACTACTTCGGTAATTTGCTCGACTTCATCCCACGCGATTTCCAGATCGCACTCGCGATAGCATCGCCTATGCTCTTTTTCTATATTCTCCGCATCGGTGCAAGAAAGCTCGAGAAGGTCGATTGGTAATATGAAACTCTCCATCATTATTCCTGCGCGCGAAGAGGAGAAAGTCATAGCCGAATCGATTAGACAATTCCGAGACCATCTCTCTATCCCCCACGAAACCATCGTGTCTGATGCACGAAGCAATGACCGCACTGTCGCTGTGGCACGAGAAGTCGCACATGTCGTCGTGGTATTCGACGGTGCGAAGCATACGGCTGGCATCGGGCGTAACGATGGCGCGAAAGTCGCTCGGGGTGAATATCTCGCATTCGTTGATGCCGATACGGCCATACCGGATCCCGAGACGTTTTTCAAACGCGCACTTGCTCATTTCAACTCTGACCCAAGCGTTGTCGGGGTGACTGGCCCGCAACGAGCACTGCCCGAGATTGAAACCTGGGCAGATCGATTCTCCTTCGGTTTTTTTAACTTCATGCTCTGGTTTCAAAATTCCATACTGAGAAAAGGCGAGGCCTCAGGCAAATTCATACTGGTATCGCGCAAAGCATTTGATGCGGTTGGCGGCTTCCGAGAAGATCTGGTCACACGCGAAGATGGCGACTTTTTCTATCGCCTCTCGCGCATAGGCCGTACGGTTTTCGATCCGTCGCTGATGATTTATCATGGTGCACGCCGTGCACATGCGCTTGGCTGGGCGCGTCTCTGGTATATCTGGACTATAAACGCGATTGCCGTGTCGCTCTTCAACAAGACGGTGGCTGACGATTGGACGCCTATCCGCTAGAATAACCGTATGGCAGAAACGCTTCGAAATCGCTCCTTTCTCCTCTCCGCTCTGGCAAGCTTTCTTATGTTTGCCGCTTCCCTCGTGAGCGTCGTACTCTCTTCAGCATACGCTGATGTTAGCGTGAGCAACTCAGTTACTGATATTATTTTAAGTAATACGCGGGTATACGATGTCGACTGGATCTTTGTTTATGGGGCACTGAGCATGGTTATCTTCTCGGCCGGCGTACTCTTCACCATCAAGTTGAAAGCGCTCCCGTTCGTGCTGAAGAGCGCTGCTCTCTTTCTCCTTGTCCGATCCATCTCTGTCTCGCTGACGCATATTAGCCCATATCCAACCCGCGTGCTGATCAGCGAGAATTTCATCTCCTCATATCGTCTGGCTCAAGCGATTTTCAGTGGCAATGACCTCTTCTTCTCAGGCCACGTTGGCCTCACGTTCCTTGTGGCACTACTCTTCTGGGATACGCCAGTTCTGCGCTATATCTATTTGAGCATGTCGATTGTCTTCGCCGTCGTCGTACTCCTCGGACACTTACACTACTCTATCGATGTCTTCGCAGCCTACTTCATCACCTATACCATCTTTGTCATTGCGAGGAATATCTTCAAGAGCGATTATGAGAGGACGCTTACCGTGGCAGCGCCATAGTCTTGCGCCTATGTTCGAGGATCGGATTCGGGCCATTCGATAAGCGATCCTGCCTTGATCTCCATTTGATCGGCCGTACGGACGTAGCGCCAATTCCCTTTTGGAACGAGATTGTAGTGCGGGAGAACACTCAGAGCGTTGGCGACCTCCCATAAATCTTTTTCTGATGTAATCCAGTTGGTGCCGAATGAACGCATATCAAGCGGCTTGCTGTAGCATTCGAGGGTCTTCTCACCGGTCGCATTGAGGAACCACTCGTGGAAATAGGAGAGGGCAAGCTCTCTCAGCGTTCGATAGATCGGATCGCGGAACCTGATTGTTGCGTGGTTTGTCTTGCTGATGGCACCGTAATAACCGCTACGCATATACAGCGCGACTACGTGATCAACATCGCCTCGCTGAAGCCGTGCAGATAGATTCATGATACGGGGCGGCTCGCCCTGTATCCAGAGCGCGGTGGCGGCAAGCAGTGCACCTTCGATGCAGTGCGCTTTCTTTTTCTCGATGACGCGTCGCGGCGATAGGTGTGTATCGCCATTTTTCTCCCAGTTCATAGGGAGCGAATCGAGAAAATCCTGGATCTTGGTTGGGGTCGAGAGCTTCCTCAGCATCTCATACTCCGTGGCCGTAAAATCTGACTCTGCCCGTGTGAGTCGCTGCATACGATCAGGATACACTACAGGAAACACGCGACGCCCCTCGTGGGGCGTCGCGTGTTTCCCCTTGTAGAGCGAAGTTATTTGAGTGCGAGTGCGCCGTCTTTGGCGAGTTCGCCGGTAACGATCGATGCGAGTTGCTCCTGAGTCTTCGGGAGTTTCTGCATACGTGCCGGGTCGATATGACCGACGACGCGAATGGTCATACCGCGGCAAACGCCGAATATCGTACTCGCGTTCTTCACTGTACCGTTGGCCATCGTGAAGTTGGCATCCGTGTCGAAGAGGACGTCCACACGATTGGTAAATCGCGCGTTCATAGTATCCGCGATAACGCGGTAGCCGAGAATCGGACTGACGACATCATACCCGCACGTATTTTGCTTGCTAGCCGGGCCATCAATCTCAATGATGGTACCGAACGGCAACTCATCCTTAAGGTCCCGCGAGCGTGCGGCGACAACCTCCGGGTTCGAATACGCTCCAGAAGCGGTAATATGCGGATCTCCGTCAGTCTGCGCCGCTACGGCGTTATAGGCGGTCATCGCCACCTCGTAGCTCGGTATTGTTGGCATCTCGGGCACAGTCGGAGCGTCCGCAAGTGCGGGAGCCGCGAGGCCAGCACTAGACAAAAGGAAAAACCCCATAAGGGCCGTAAATGGTGTCATAATTTGAATTACCGAAATAGCAAGCAACTATCTCGTTATTTCTA
>MFKU01000004.1 GCA_001781095.1 Candidatus Kaiserbacteria bacterium RIFCSPHIGHO2_01_FULL_53_31 | reverse complement strand
TACGACCTACGGGTTCGGGCCTCCATCTGTCTTTCGACAAACTTCACCCTGCTCATGGCAAGCTCACCTGGCTTCGGGTCGTATATATCCTACTCCGCCGGTTGGCGGACGCGCTATTCACACTCGGTTTCCCTAAAGCTCCGCCCCGGAAGGGCTTAGCTACGCAAGATATACACACTCGCCGGCTCATTCTTCAATAGGCATGCCGTCACGGATGCAAGCACCCGCTTCGACCCCTTGTAAGTGCACGGTTTCAGTTCTATTTCACTCCCCTCTCGGGGTGCTTTTCACCTTTCCCTCACGGTACTAGTTCGCTATCGGTCATAGGACGTATTTAGCCTTACCGGTTAGTTCCGGCAGATTCACTCGAGCTACTCGTGTCTCGAGCTACTCAAGAATATGAACAAGAGTCGTCATTTATTTCGCGTACGGGGCCATTACCCTCTGGGGCGCTGCTTCCCAGCAGCTTCCGCTATAAAGACGATTGATAACTCTTCTCGTACAAGTACGATGTTCACATCTTACAACCCTCCTTTCCAAAGAAAGAAGTTTGGGCTTTTCCCTTTTCGCTCGCCGCTACTCGGGGTATCACGAGAGTTGCATTCCATTTGCACGAACATACGCGCAAACGGAACGCAACTCGTATTGTTCTCTTTTCCTCCGGGTACTGAGATGTTTCACTTCCCCGGGTTCGCTTCGCGCGGGCGTTACCCCACGGATTCTCTGTTCAAGACAGAGCGGGTTTCCCCATTCGGACATCTTCGGATCAAAGGCCACAAACCGCCTCCCCGAAGCATTTCGCAGGTTAGTCACGTCCTTCTTCGCCGTCCTAGGCCAAGGCATCCACCGTGCACTCTTATGTCTCTCGTACGGAGACCTACATAGCACAATCACTTTTACTTGCCCTTCATAGTCCTTTCGTGAGATTGGACGACGTAGGGCACTCCCCACACATAAGGACCACTCCCGCGTGCGGGGATTTTCACCCAGCACTAACTCTTAGTGCTGGGTTTACCTTTGCTCGTCCCGCTCTTTCTTTGAGAAAGGGCGGGACATATTCGTATGTCAAATAAACGCGCGTCCCCTTGAAACGAAAACCGCCCCGAGGGGCGGTTTTCAAGCGCTTGCGCGCATGGGCCTTACGGCCTTTCCGTCCCTAAATGAGTAAGTTTTCGGTTCGTAGACACGTAGAGGGAGTATATAGGGAGTGCCCCATCGCTGTCAACACGGTCGACGCATACAGAAAGCCGCTCCGCAGCGGCGGAGCGGCTTTCTTGTAAAAACCCAAACTATTCCTTGATTTCTGATTGGAGATGATCGAGGTAGCGTGCTGCCGATGCCTGCCCGCCAAGTCCGAAGGCGAGGCCGACCGCGAGCGATACTGCTATAACGACGCCGGTGAACAGCATCTGCACAAACGCCGTCGCGACGTCAAGTTGTGCGAGCGCGGCAAGAATCGCGAATATCCAGATCGCATATCGCGTCATTTTGCCGAGAAGACCAGCGGCGTGCAGGGCTGCGGCTCTCGCAGAACCCGCCACGACCCGCTCTGCCGCCTCCGCGATAACCGCGGCGACAAGCAAGATCAAGACCGCCACAATCACTTGCGGGAGATACCCGAGAACGACCTCGCTAATGAAGAGATTTACCGTCGTGAGGTGAAGCACGTCGAGTGCCGCAACTAAAAAGACGATAATGAAGAACCATTCAACGAGGAAGCCGAGAAATTTCCCTGAAGAGAGTTGGAAACCGGCACGGGAAAGCAGGCGCTCGAGACCGGTCGACTTAAGCGCTTGGTCGACACGCAGCGCATCAACGATTTGCTTGACCACGCGGCCAATGCCGACGCCGATGAGCCATCCAACGACGAAGATGACGATTGCAATGACTAAGTTCGGGATGAACGCGACCAGCCCGTAGAAGAGATTCTGAAAGGACTGACTAAGTACATCCGCCCATGTGTTGAAAACCATAATAAATGACGCTTTGGTTATGCGGCTAATTCTCGTGTTTCATAGACGAGTACCTATAGAATATATCATTTTTAGAGCCCTATTTTATCGAGAATCAAGCGGTGTGGATAGTCAAAAACGTCCCGCAGGAGGCGGTCATATACCCCGAGACGATAGCGGAAGTCAGCTGTCGCGAATGATGCATAGCGGATTTCGCGTCCAAGCTCGGCTTCGAGCGCATGCACCGCGTGTGCGAGCGGACGCTCCTCAAGATGATCACCGACGACGAGCAGATCGATCTGCGGCTCGAGTATGCCCGTGAAGTGTCCCGAGAGCGCGACGAGCCGGAGCGAGCCGGCGCGCTTTAATGAAGTGATTATCGTCTGCGGACGCACGCTTGTCGTCTCGCGAATGAATGTGTTCAAAGCTGTAAGATGTTCGAAGCGCGGATCCACCTGATAGCGCGTCGGGGCCTGCTCGCCTTTTTTCCGTAGCAATCCCGCCGCAAGAAGTTCGGTAACCTCTCGTCGCGCGACCTCTTTTGAGAGTTTAGTCCGCTCGGATACATCGGCAATGGTAAAAACGTCGTCTCGATTAAAGACGAAAAGACGTAGTATTTTCAGCCTGCCCGTAGTACCAAAGAGTCTGGAGAGTCGTTCCATACGATGCCGTTAGTGTAGAGGCTTAGGGCAAAAAACGCAAAACCCGCCCTTTCTTCGGAAAGGGCGGGTTTTGCGAGCTTTCTTATTTAGCCGCTCACTTGAGAGTTACTTTCGCTCCTGCGTCAGTGAGTTTCTTAGCGAGCTCAGCGGCATCTTCCTTCTTCATGCCTTGCTTCAGCATAGAAGGAGCGCCGTCAACGAGATCCTTCGCCTCTTTAAGTCCGAGCGCGAGTGCTTCTTTCACTGCCTTAATCACCGCGATTTTGCTCGCGCCAGCGTCAGTGAGCTCGACATCGGCTGTCGATTTCCCTTCTTCTTCTGGGACTCCCGCCGCCGCAGGGCCTGCAACAGCCACCGCCGCAGCGCTCACGCCGAACTTCTTCTCGAACACCTTTACGAGCTCGGAGAGGTCGATGACCGACATGGTCTCGATTTCCTCAATGAGCTTTTTGAACTTTGACGGGACTTCGACAACTTCAGCTTCAGTTGTATGAGTTGATCCTTCACCCGATGACATTGAAGTTGAAGTTACCGGCTCTTTTTCTTTATTTTCATCCATAGTATGTTTATTAATTTCTTACTTACGCCGCTTTTTCCTCACGAATCTTGTCGAGTGCTATCACGAGCCCCTGGATGGGACTATTGATGACATTGACGAACATGCCTCGCAACACCGGCATAGGCGGAATCGTCGCAATGGCTGTCATCTGATCTTTCCCTGCGAATGCCCCCTCGAAAACACCCCCGAGAAGTGCAACCGCGCCCTTCAGCTTCTTGCCGTATTCGTAGATACCGCGCGCTGGAGCCGTAACGTCATCAAGCGTCCATGCAACGGCAACTTCACCCGGTAATTCTGGGGCTTGCCCTTCGTAACCTTGCTGTTTGAGGGCAAGGCGAAGTAGCGTCTTCTTCGCGACGAAGTAACGCACGCCCGCTTGCGACAGCTCTTTACGCATTCGAGACGCATCCGCCACTGTTAGCTTCGAGAAGCCGACAAACACTACCGATGACGCTTCCTTCAAGGCGCCCTGGAGCTTCGCGATTATCTCGCTCTTTTTATCTTTTGATATTGCCATAGTAGTAGGCAATAGGTTGTAGGTTGTAGTAAGACGGATGTATTTACAATCCCCTATCACCTAATTCCCCATAACCTGTGTTTAACGTACGAAACAAACAAAATAAGGAGAGGATCGACCAAAATCCCCTACACAGGCAATTAAGGCATACGCCTCCTGTGGTCTTCGGTTCGTACGTGAATTACTTTAGCAGAATCGGGTGAAAATGTACATCATTGCATGGCGGCACTCGCGACGTGGAGAGTAACGAGAGCAATTGCGATAATAACGGCAAAACCGGCTGAGAACTTAACGAACTCAACAACAAACGGCAGCATTCGTCGCTCAGTCTCTTCTTTTGGAAACCGCATATACCAGAGAGCATAGCATACGCAAGAAACACCCCGCCTCGCAGCGGAGCGTTTCTTCGTAGCAATTAAACCTTATTATTCTGCGCTGACTGCCGCACGAGTCTTTGGCCCGAAGTAGCCGGCGACAGGCGTGATGCCCTTTGCCTTCTGGTACTTCATGAGGGCCGCTTTGGTGAGCGAGCCGAACATAGTCGTCTCGTTACCTGGGGATCCTGGTCCCGAAGCTGAGATCTGATACCCATGCCCATTCAGGAATTGCTGCAGAGCTTTTACTTCTTCTCCGAGGGAACCAACCTCGAGATCTGACTTGAACACAGCCACCGCCGCGCTCGTCACCGAACCCGTTGTTGGTCCACCTGCTCCCGTAAGAGCCGCCTGAACCTTCGCGATGACGGCGCTGTCTGCACCGAAGGATGAGAGCACTCCCAATATCGCGTTGATCTGCTCAGCCGAAAGTCGCGAAGAGGAGCTAGCTGGTGTAGCGGGAGTCGCCGGTGTTGCTGGCGTAGCCGGCGTGGTTGTTGTTGCTGCTGGGGTAGCAGGCGTTGCGGGCGTTGTTGTATGTGAGCCGCCACCGCCACCGCCACCGCTAGAGGAAGATGCACAGAGATCACTACTCGGAGTGACCGTCACAGTCCCTACCGCCGTCCCCACATATTTGATAACTGATGACGAATTGTCGCAAGTAAAAGTCGTATTACCGGTTAGTGAACTAACGTCCATTACGTTTCTACTTGGCGCCGTTATCTGAATCGAAGACCCGGACTCGAGATCGAAGCTGAAATTTGTCGCATTAACCGTTATAGACGCTACGGTAGCGCTGGACCCGGACACGTTGAGCGTGACGCCTCCTACGCTCAAGATTGTGTCCGTCGTGAGCGTTACGTCACTGGCACCGGCGAGCGCGAGTGATGGGGCGAATAACGCCACTAGAATTCCTGCACGAGCGATCATTCGTGGCATAGTGAGTTAGTTATTGATAATGCCTTTACTCACTAAAGCCTAGCGAAGCGCCCAGAAGCTGACGGACGTCGCGCCCAAGGCGCTATCTGCGGCACCAAGACCCGTGTTGACAACACGGAGACTAAGGGTACTCACGCCAGTTGTTGACGCGGCCTGAATGACGTACGCGATGTCAAAGGAGCTGGTCGCCTGTACGAAGACTCGATCGGTAGCGAGAAGTGCGCCGGTCGGGGTCGTGGTGCAGCTAACATATCCTGTACTGCTGGCGGAGATGCTCTTTTGTGCGAATGAGCAGTACCCGAAGACCATGCCGTTGATAGTCGGCGCAGATGGCTCATCACCAACCTTTAGCGATGATGTACTAGCGGTACCAAGAATTTTCACCGTATTGCCTGCAGTTGCAATGGAGACAGTGCCGTTCGTACTATTCGAGATAACTTCGTCGTTCTGAAGCGTCAAGTCTGCCTTTAGACCGAGCGCGCCTGTAACACTGAAAGTCGAAGTTGACGTTCCGCCGAAATACGCGGTGCGCGCCGACAGCATTGTTGAGCTTGCCTTTCCGAGCGACGAAAGACCCGTAACGCCGAGCGTGCCGGCGGTCGAGATATTTGTGCTGATTGTTGTCGAGGCTTGGGCAATGCCTGCACTTACGAATATAACAGCGAGGCCGAGAACGACCATGCGAGTCGCTCCCCCAAGACTATTCAGATACGTTCTAATGCTATTCATAGATAAGTATAATTGCTACGGAATAAATAAATGGGGCGCGAGCGCCTCTGGCACAACTATACTGCCTAACACAAGGCAAATATCACAGTAGAAAGGGTGGGTGTGGATAACTTCGGCTCGCGACTAAAGGTTTCCTAACTTGAGTATCGTAATTCTCGGGAATTTCTGTTCCTGCTTCTCGATATAGTCGAATATCTCATGTGAGAAATCAACGTCAGGATTAAGCGCAATACCCTCCTGCATTATCTTCTTGGCCTCTGGAACGTTTCCCATGTAGAGACTCGCTACGGCATCAAGCGCAAAGGTAAGCGGGTTCTGGGGAGAAAGAGCGTAGGAATCCTCGAGAAGGGCCTTAACATCTTTCGTTCTGTCTTCGCCAAGGGCGGTCTTAATGAGCAAGAGATAGGCATAATTCATCCTCGCCCGATAATGGTTAGGCGCCTTATCGAGAAATGTCTTATAGTATGTCTCATAGAGGGAAAGGCGTTTGAGGATGAGCGCATTATCCTTGCCTCCATTTTGAGCGATATGCTCGAGTGCGCCCTTAATGAATGAGGAAGAAGAGAGGCGGACTGATGAGAAACTGGAGATTCGATCAAGCGATTCCTTGATATATATTTCTTGTTTTCCAGTATTTGTTGTTCGCAAAGTAGCAAGAAGCGCGATTTGACGACCATACTCGTCGAAAACCAGAAATTTGAAGCCTATCAGGGCGATAATCGCAAGTAGAGCTGCAAAAACTTTATTGATGAGCAGCTGCGGACTATATTCTGGCTTCCCTATGTCGTTGACAATCATCATTCTCTCTAGCCAGAGGCTGTATCCGCCGATAATTGCGAGGAGGAAGTACGTCCCCACGGTGTCGAATGAGGTCTGCAGCTGGAGAAGATGAATAAACGGAATGGCGACGAGAAGCGCCGCCTCAGTGTCTTCGAGTAGGCCATTTTGACGAGCTCTGCGAACAATAACGAGGAAATAAGCGACAACAAATAGAGTAATCAAGACCCCAATGGCTCCAATGCTAATAAAGGTATCGATAATGACATTATGCGCCCGATCGAACCATGTCTCGCCGATGTTTTTGTCGAGATAGAGCCGGTTATCAAAATGTCCTTGATATGATTGATCGAAATTCTCCACTCCCCAACCAAGTAACGGCCTTTCCTGTATGGCGGGCAACGCTGACTGCCACACAAGAATCCGCGCGGCTGTAGAACTCTCGATATACTTCTCCTGAACCGGACTCCCGGGAACGAAGAGGAGAATACTACCGGCCGCGATAGCCATAATCCACGCCCCGCTCCATACACCAATTACATATTTTCCGCTGTTTCCTGAAGCAAATCGCCGCAACAGCAGTCGCCCGCCCATGTAGGCAAGCAGTACCCACGTCGCGGCACTCGATGCGCGGGCACTACCCAGGAAACTTAATGGATTTGAAAGAGACCCAAGACTGAAAAGCTCCGGTGAAAAGACCTCAAGAATCGTACAGACGATGAGTATGCTCCGCCAGCGAGAACCCTTTTCGGAACGTGATAGCTCGATAAGCGTGAGTATCAAAGCGAGAACGAGATACGCTCCGGCGAACGTACTGTTGGCGAACGTGAGACCCGGGATAGATAGATCGAGCCATAAGAACTTCCCCGCCATACCGAATCCTTCCCCGCCCAAAAGAGAGATTAGTGAGAATATACCAGCCGAAACAGCAATTGCCCTCCGCACAAGTGACCAGCCACGGACATCCAGGAACTCGCCAAGAAGAAAAGCGATAGACGCGATGCTCGTGAGGAAGAAAACGCCGGTTGAGCGCAAGACATCCGACCAGAGTGACCGTTCAGGGAAAACACCTGAAAATGCAGCCGCATAGTAGACGAAAAGAACACAAACAGTGAGAAGCAGGAGCCATCGGCGCCGAAACTCAATCGAACGTTTCCCGACATAGAGAAGATACGCAGCAATGAATGCAAGCAGACAGGAGAAGGATATGATGTAGAAATACTTAGCGTTGACCGCGCCAGAATAGAGGTACTGATTGGTCACGAAAGGAAGAACGGCTACGGCTATCACCGCGACTATTCCTGTAATTTTGGCGTACATTTCCTCTGATTATAACAAAACAAAAACACCCCCGAAGGGGTGTTTTTGCGTCCGAGGAGCAGAGCTCCGTGAACTGACAAACCTTTTCTTAACTAACCGATATTAGTTAGCGAAGATCGGATCCGTCTTGAAGTCATCGAGGTTAAACTCGTAGACGTTCATAGTGTCGTCCTCAGCCGTTACAGACCAGCCGATCGCGACCAACTGCATGTCGTGATAACCATCGCTCAGCGTCTCCGCAGCAGCGTTCGAACGAGTGACGGTGACAGTGATTCTTGCCTTCTCGCCATCCTCGAACGTGAACTCGCCTGCGTTAGCACCGTTTGTTGGTGTATCAACGACTGAACCGGTAACGTCGGACTTAGCAACTGTGTCCGCCATAAGTGAAACAGTGGCCGTGCCGTCGATTTCGTAGCGGTAGAGAATACCGCCGTCGTCGACGTCAATTGCCGATACCGCGCCGTCAGCAGCCGTGGTTGCTGTTGAGAAGTCAGAGACATAGACCGTACCGTCGAACGCCTCAACATCGAAGACGAGTTTGAGGGTAACAGTGTCGTCATCTGCCGTGCCATCTGCACCCGGGGTCATCGTCTCGGTAGCCGAAACGAAGGTCGCCTGGATACCGATGTCGTAGACTACATGAGCCTCGCCGACCGCAGTGCCGGTGGCATCAGCGTCAGCAATTTGCTCGCCCGACGAGTCATCCGCAACGATAGCATTGCGCTCTGTTGCGCTGACTTGAGCCGAGATCGTGTCGCCTTCAACCAAGGTGGTATCAACATCGTTGAAGTCTGCCTTGACCAACATAGCGACCTTATCGCCCTTCTTGACCGTGAAGTCAATGTTATCGAAGGTGATGGTTTCGTTGTCATCGCTGTCACCAGCGCCGGTGACGGTTTCAGAAGCGACCTCCTCACCGTCTGCGAAGAGGTAGACGGTATTGATCACATCAGCTGGATCGTCCGCCGTGCCAGTCGTGTCGAAGTTGACCGGGAAGTCATCAATAACGATGTCCGAGCCCTTTGCCTCCAAGTTGAAGGAGAGGATGTCAACACCATTGGTGTCGCTCGTCGCATCGACGTTGATAACGTGTGCCTGGTTGATGTCTTCATCACCCGAAGAAACCTTGAGCTCAACGCCTTCCGCCGTAGCGAAGGTGTTTACGTTCCAGGTAACCGGAGTGTAGGTCACCGTGTCCGTGATGGACGCACCTTGTGCATCTTCGTAGCGGACGCTGATGAAGTCGAGTGCCCAGTTATCGCCTGCATCATCGGTGTCAACATTGTTGACGCCCTTGACTGAGACGGTTAGGTCCTTCGTATCGCCCTTGCGAATGATCGCTCCCGGATCGAGAGAGACCGTTCGTGTCCAAGAATTGTCGTTGTTGAAGTCCGCCGCATCAACGGTGGCATATACCTTACCGTCGAGCAAGACATTGACTTCAGTAACGAAGTCTTCGAGGTCACTGTTGCCTGGTTGAGTCGAGAAGTCGAGCCGGACCGCAGTAAGTTCAAGGTCAGAATTGTCATCCGCCTTGACCTCCATGCCTGCGATTTCTACCTCTTCACTCTCGCCAACTTCCTCATTCGAGAGGCCGGAGATTGCTGTGTAGCTTTCTACCGAACCCGCTGAACCGGTGAGACCTGTTGAAGGAGGCGTTGTGCCTGGAGGCGTTGTGCCCCCCGGAGGCGTAACGACGACTGGCGTGCAGAGGTTAAAGGCCGCACGCGAGATCGGACCGAAGTAGCCGACAGCTGGGGCAATATTTGCCGCCTTCTGCCAAGCTGCTACAGCATTCTGCGTCTGGGTACCGAAGTATCCAGTCGCACCTGCTGGGATCGCATAACCGCCCGCGATGAGAGCTGTCTGCAGGCTGGTTACCGCAGCACCGGACGAACCGATCGTGAGATCAGCTGTTCCGACGTTGCAGGCGCCACCCGTAGCAGGCGTTCCCGTTCCCGGTGTCACTGGGGCACCAGTAAGAGCATTATTCACATTCGCGATCGTTGCGCTATCCGCACCGAAAGCACTAAGCATGCTGAGAATCGAGCTGACCTGCGCGCTCGTGAGGCTCGCTGCCTGCGCCACTGGCGCAAGAGAGAGGATCGACGCTGCGAACGCAAGTCCGGTCGCTACTGCAGCGACTTTCGTCATTGCTTTTGTAGTTAACGTTTGCATAACAATTGTTAAGAATTTTAGAGAGCACGTAATAATCAAGTGGTAAATGCACCGCACATAATTCACTTTTACACTACCCCACAGCGAGCGGTATCGACCAGCGCGCCATGGGCTAGTTAGCAAGGGTTGACATGACTTGTCCACCAGTCGCGGACAAGTCATTGTATTCAGTTTTCAAAGTACGCCCCTCGGGAATAAAATCGCCCCCGCAAGGACTGGGAACAAGTATATAGCAGGGACCACCGTTCCCGAGTGACAGCATGTGGATAACGGCCAGGAATTAGGCGCACAAACGAGGCCTCCTCGCGCGTGGCGGTTTGACCTTCATTCGCCCTATCTCCGAATCGCTACCACAGATGTCATAGTAGCAAAGACGTGCCGCCCCGTCAAAACATACAGATCCTTTAAAATCGGCTTTGCACCATTTTAGGTCCAATGATTTAAGCCAGTGAATACGTACTCCAACGTCGTTCGCCTCGCTTCAGCACGATTCCCTGCTCAATAAGTGCCAGTAGCTCGCGCTGAATGGTCTTCTCTGATACACCGCGAATCATACCGGAAATGTCTTTTATGCTCGCAATACCTTTATTCCGTATAACGGACATGACTGCTTCCTGTCTGTCCTTTATGCGATTTCCAGAAAGTCGTGCAGTGTCCTTTATATGTCCTTTGTCACGAGAAGACTGCTCTCCTCTCACGGCATGCGTGGAATCGATACGTTTTGATTCTGCCGAATGCAGGATGGTTTCTTGTTTGAGCGCGACTTTTGCAATGTTTGATAGTGTCGGTGCTTCGTCAAAAGAAATCTGCGGTTCTTCATATGCCGCCACCTCTTGAAGCAGAAAATGTGTCTCTCTTGAGATTAGTTCCGCGTTCATGGGCGACAGAAGACCGGTGGTTCTGGCCATGGAGAGGATGCTCGAAAGTGTGAGCAGATGTCGCGACAGAGCGTCCCGTGCAGCGCTCACCGGCAGTATAGCTGCATCGATGAGACCGATCGCGATTTCATCAATCCGACATCGCAGCGAAGACGACTCAGTAAATGCCGGCGCAATCAGGCAGAGAGCTTTCGCGAGTCGCTCGGCCTTTTTATACATAAAGACGCGCCGTATGTCCTTTTCGAATATGTTGTTGAATATGGTTTTCTCTAGGACGAAATCACCATATTTGGCACTTTTGTTTTTCACGTCACGGTCGCCAGAGTCTGCCTTATGTCCAATACTCAGCAGTTCGTGTCTCATATAATATAGGACAGTATACCCTTTACTCTCCGTGCAGCAACTATGTCCGAGACGTTTCATAACCGCCTCCGCGCGAATACAGAGAGCACGTGCGGGGCGATGTTACAATGTGTGAGTCATGAGTCGAAAAAATGCTACCGGCGCACGGCGAGGACGACCGCACGAAGAAGCCGTAAAGGAGTACGACACAATCATCCGCTATACCTCGGCAGTTGTGTTAGTGGCCTCCGGGTGCATGCTTGCCCTCGCCATTTTCGGGGCGGCGGGTCCTGTCGGAGATGCCGCATTCCGCGCGAGCTACGCCGTCGTCGGCATCGGCGCATTCTTTCTGCCGCTGGCGATGATCGCCGTGGGGATCTACGCGGGATTCGGCCGGACGATTCTCGCGCCGCTCACCGCTTCTGGTCTCTTAATTATTCTGCTTTCTGTCATCGCCTTTGCCGGAATATTCCCTGATATGGAATTCGGCGGCGCGACAGGCACGTGGGTGGGTCAGGCGCTCGCCGCTTTCTTCGGTTTCTGGGGTACGCTCGTTCTTCTCATCGCTGCAATCGCGATCGGTGTCGCGATTGTCATCGATCTGGAATCAATCGGTGTGTTTCTCGGCGAACGTATTTACAACATCTGGCAGCGGCTGCATGGCAGACCGGTGGAAGGCGACGAAGAGCTCGAGAGTGAATTCGATGATGTCATCGGCGTGCCAGAAACTGACGAATACAACGTCGACGAGAACGGGGTGCTCCAGCCTGAACGCGAACCGGTGGTCACTGTGTTTAATCGTGCGGTTGGCGCAACCCCGCTAACGGGCATCGCGAATTTCGACGCCGAATATAATCCGCCGCCGCTCTCTATTCTCGGTGCGGATCGCGGACGACCGGGCGTCGGCGACATCAAGGCGAACGCGAATATCATTAAACGTACATTCCAGAACTTCGGCATCCATCTGGAGATGGATGAAGTATCGATTGGACCGACCGTCACCCGTTATGCGGTAAAGCCCGCTGAAGGCGTGCGTCTTTCAAAAATTGTGTCTCTTGCAAACAATCTCGAACTAGCACTCGCCGCACACCCGGTGCGCATCGAAGCGCCAATTCCTGGGAAATCACTCGTCGGCATCGAGGTGCCAAATACGACAAAGGCGATGGTCGGACTCGGCGGCCTTCTTGGAGCTCCCGAGTGGACCGAGAGCACGAAACCCCTTCTCGCCGCCTTGGGCCGCGATATTACGGGCACGCCGCATTACATCAACATTACGAAGATGCCGCACGGCCTCGTCGCCGGCGCGACCGGCTCGGGCAAGTCGGTCGCTATCCACGCGATTATTACTTCCCTGCTCTATCGAAACGGTCCGAATCAATTGCGCTTCATCATGATCGATCCGAAGCGCGTCGAGCTCACCGCCTACAACGGCATACCGCACCTGCTCACGCCCGTTATTACTGATCCGAAGAAAACTATCCTGTCACTCAAATGGGCTGCAAAAGAAATGGAACGCCGCTATAACATTCTTGAAGCCGAACACGTACGCGATATCGATTCATATCACAAATCGGTGTATGAGCCGGCGAAATCTAAACGGGACGGCTCGGGTGACATGCCTGAAGCACTTCCCTACATCGTCATTGTTATTGATGAACTCGCCGATATCATGCATAGCTACCCGCGCGAGCTCGAAGCATCTATTGTGCGCCTCGCCCAAATGTCGCGTGCCGTCGGTATTCATCTGGTGCTCTCCACGCAACGCCCGTCAGTCAACGTCATCACAGGACTCATTAAGGCGAACGTGCCGACGCGCATGGCACTCCAAGTTGCTTCTCAAATAGATTCGCGCACCATTCTTGACGCTTCGGGTGCGGAGACACTCCTCGGCGCCGGCGATATGCTCTACCTCTCGAGCGATATGCAGAAACCGGTACGCATTCAAACGGCATTCATTGGAGAAGAAGAGGTGAAAAAAGTGGTCTCATATATCAAGAGAAACAATGTGGGCGATCTCGCAAGCATTGATTTCGGCGGTACAGGTGCGTCGGCCGAGTCGAACGATGTACTAGGACTCGCAAGCGGTAATCTCGATGACGATGAGATAGACGATGATCTCTATGATGATGCACGGAGAGCGGTGGAAGAAGCCGGACGCGCCTCCACCTCATACCTGCAGCGCAAACTGAAGATCGGATACTCGCGAGCGGCTCGACTCATGGACGTACTCGAAGCACAGGGCATTATTGGTCCAGCGGACGGGTCTAAACCGCGCGATGTGCGTTCGCGTATGGGTGGTGATCGGGCGGGCGGAATGGATAGTGAGGAGGAAATGTTTTAATCCGCTACGATGACGCGACGCCTACTCGTCATACTTCTCATATCGCTCGCAGCGTATGGTCTCATCGAGGCGTGGCCCCTGATCAAAGGTCCTGCACTGGTGATCAACGAGCCCACAAATGATGCGACGTTTGAGAACGGTATTGTCACTGTCCGAGGCACTGTCGCACGCGCCGCCCTCTTTACACTCGACGGCGCGGCGGTCCTACGTGACCAGAACGGCAATTTTTCGTCAACACTGACCTTTCCACGCGGAGGATCTATACTTACCTTCATAGCGGTCGATCGTTTCGGCAGGACCGTAACAGCCACGCGTTCTATCTTCGTCCCAACTGCGAACGACCAACCTCAAACTAACAACTAATACCATGGCTTTTAGGAAACCAGCGAAAGAAAAAGTTCTCAAAACCGTGAGCGCGGCGAGCGGCGACAAAAGCGAACGGCAGAAATCGATTGAACAGGCATTGAAAGAAATCCGAACGAAGTTTGGTGACGAGGCGATAATGACGTACGGCGCCGGGCGAACCGAAAAGATCCCTTCAATATCGACCGGATCAATCGGACTCGACGCGGCGCTCGGCATCGGCGGGCTCCCCCGCGGACGAATCATCGAGATATTCGGCCCGGAATCGAGCGGCAAGACGACACTTGCATTGCATGTCATCGCCGAGGCGCAAAAGGCCGGCGGCATCGCAGCATTCGTTGATGCCGAACACGCGCTTGATCCTGAATATGCGCGACGGATCGGCGTGAAACTCCAGGAACTCCTTATTTCCCAGCCGGACACCGGCGAACAAGCGCTCGACATCGTCGAGTCCCTGGTGCGCAGCGGCAACGTCGATGTGATCGTCATCGACTCCGTCGCCGCACTTACACCGAGAGATGAAATCGAAGGCGAGATGGGCCAGCAACACGTGGGCAAACAAGCACGGCTCATGAGTCAGGCACTCCGCAAATTGACCGCGATCGTTTCGCGCAGCAAGACGATCATTATTTTCATCAATCAAATCCGCATGCAAATCGGCGTTATGTTTGGTAACCCTGAAACAACACCGGGCGGCAAAGCACTCAAGTTCTACACGTCAGTGCGGCTCGATATCCGCCGTATTGCGAGTATCAAGAAGGGCGAGGAGGTTGTCGGCGGCCGCGTGCGTGTTAAGGTAGTGAAGAATAAAGTCGCCGCACCATTTAAGACCACGGAATTTGACCTCTTGTATAATGAGGGCATCAGCCGCGAGGGGGAGATTATCGCGCTCGGCGAGAAGTACATCCTCATCGAGAAATCTGGCGCATCGTATAAATTCGGCGACACTCAGCTCGGGCGCGGTTACGATGCGGCCCGCACATATCTGAGAGACAACAAGTCGATCACCAGCGAGCTGCTCAAGCAAATAAAAGCGAAACTCACCGAGAGTTAAGCGTGCGCTGGCGTCGCAAGATGGGAGAGCAGGCGAACGGATTCGCGCGCGAGATAGATAAGCGACGCGAGTGTGAGTAGTGTGAGCGCCTGCACCGTCAAGCGGGTGTGGCTAAAGGCTGCAACGTAAAATCGTGGCAACTCAGCAGGATTGGTTGGAGCATTCTGTAGTACATGAGCGACCCATACTTCCCTGCCAATACCCCAGAGCGCCAGCAGACATACGAGTACCATAAACGCCTCGCCCGAGATGACCATGCGAAGTATGCGAATCGCGTGAACGCGGTGCATCACCACGCGCTCAATGTCTGACTGGTTATTCATAATGTTGTTCATCATATGCCTTTTTGAAAAGACGCTTCGCTCGGTGCACGCGAGTTTTCACCGCGGGGATCGAGAGGTTCTCCGACTGCGCTATTTCCTCCTGCGTTTTCCCTTGTATAAATTGTAACTTGAGAATGCGCGCCGCCGTTTCAGGCAGCTTCGCGAGCGCAGCGATAACTTCGTTTCGTATCGAAAGATCTTCGAGAAATTCTGCCCTCGCGTCGGGGAGCGATTCATACTGTTCCGGTACTAGCTCTGCGTACCGGCTATGTGCAACCACTGCCACTTTATATTTCGTATATGCGACGCGATTCAGGATCGTATACGCCCAAGAAGAGAAGCCTGCACCCTCCTGCGGGGTATATCGATCGGCATAGAGATACATCCGCGTGAAGGCATCTTGGACCGCCTCCTCGGCGTCTTCAGGCGACCGGAGAATCGACTTCGCCCGCCGCAAAAGAGGCCTCTCATAGCGGCGCACGAGAACCGCAAAGAGCTCTGGTTCCTTCTGTGAGCGCGCAAGCACCTCTGCGTCGGAGAGCGCGCCCAGATCTTCGGCAAAACTTGAAAAACTCATGATCCCCTGTATCATACGCTTATCTGCTTCATGCGGTACTTTATATAACCGCCTTCGGGCGTTTTTAGTTTCAGAACTATGGCAATCTTGTCTTATAACGAAATACTTCCCAAAACGATTATCACCTATAACGGCGAGCCCTATGAGGTGCTGTCGTCGCACATCTTCCGCATGCAGCAGAGGAAGCCGGTGAACCAGACGAAGCTGCGACACCTTGTCTCGGGCAAGGTCGTTGAGATCTCCTTCCACCAGAATGAGAGTGCAACCGAGGCCGATGTCGGCAAGATGCAGGCACGCTATCTCTACACCAATCGTGGCGAGAGCTGGTTTGCTGAAGAAGGCAACCCGAAGAATCGTTTCTCATTCCCCGAAAGTTCAGTGCACGACAAAGTACAGTGGCTCGCGCAAAATGCACTCGTCGACATGCTGACCAATGAAGAAAAGCCGATAACGGTGAATATTCCTGTCAAAGTTGACCTCGAAGTGACCGACGCGCCGCCAAGCACGAAGGGCAATACCGCGACCGGCGGCAACAAGCTCGTCACTCTCTCAACGGGCGCACAAGTAAACGCTCCACTCTTCATTAACTCAGGCGACGTCGTCCGCATCAACACCGACACGGGTGAGTACGTCGAGCGAGTCGATAAGGCTTAATTAAATTTGAAAGTGTCGAAAACAGCTTCAAGCTTTTCGAACATCATATTTAAGAACTTGGCATCAAGCCCCTTCTCCAGTTTACCGGGGTTAGAATCAACATTGAGTGAGATCGTGAGACAAGCCCCATTCTTATACGTACGATATTGATGTGTGCTTAAATAATGACCTACTGCAGCACCTCCGGCTAAATCATAATAATAAGTAATGCCATTGATAGATTTCTGTTGGGTTTTTTGTCCGTAACGCTCTCTTGTTTCTGTACATTCTGTAGCAGTTGCTAATGTACTGATAGACACTTCAAGGTCGGCAGCATCAAAGCCATCTGACGTTTGTTTACCAATGTACCAAAGACATAATGGGGCATTTGACCCACCGATGTCAGTGCAGTTTAGACTATACGATTGGGGTATTGCTGCAGAAGTAAGATCATTTGAAAGTGCGAAATCGGTGGGATAAGAGAACGAGAAGCGATATCGGCGGTCTGTATATGTTTTCAAATTCGCCACTCCATTCTGAGTTACAGTTGAACTTTGACTGGGAGTGGAAGTCGCTTGTGTATTCGACTGTGCAGGTTGAACTGATTTCTGATTTTTAACATACACATACGCTCCCCCACCAATAAGGAGGGCGGCGATAATTAACAGCAACACAGGGACAATAAAACCCTGCCTGACGGTAGGTACGGCGCGTTGAGAGTTTTTCATACTCACCAGTATATCAGCTTTGAGCCGGAGCTTTATAAGCCCCTGAGAGCTGGTGAGAGCCTTAGACTCTCACCAGGAGCTCCGCTCCCCTCTTCATCAACGCGGGCGACATTGTTCGTATCAACACCGACACGGGTGAGTACGTCGAACGAGTCGATAAAGCTTAGTTGGTAAACTTGAATGTACTGACAATTTGATCAAAAGTCCTAAGATCACTTACGAGATTGTTATTTGTAAACTCGTTAATAGCACTTCCTGCATCGGGACTGACACCAGCTATAGTGGTCATTTGCATTTGATACATAACGCCATCTCTAACTGCACAATAGTTGTGATCAATAAATCCTGCGTATGCGGTAGTCCATCCTAATGTCGCCTTCTGAAAATTTATACCATTTATTTGCACTTGAAATAGCTCAGGCGCATACTTCCCTTGATCATACCCATAAAAATCAGGACATGCCATAGTGTTTGGCGTGACTCTGACAAACGCAGATAATAAATTCTCCTTTACTTCGGAAGGATAGCTAAATACAAACCCATATTTCTCGTTTTTGTATGTCTTCCAGTCCGCTGGTGTATCGTCCAAAGCAACTGTAGTCTGAATTGTTGAGGTTGCTTGCGTTCCAGTTGCTGTAGAAGTCTGCTGATTTTGCATGTAGATATAGATTCCTCCGCCTATAAGAAGAACAGCAATAATTAAAAGCAAAATAGGAACTATAAAACCCCGCCTGATGGTAGACACGGCTCGGTGTGAGTAATTCATACTCACCAGTATATCAGCTCTTGAGCCGGAGCTTTACGAGTCGAATTAAATCTTGTTCGTCGTGGTAAATGCCATGCCGGGAGAAGACGAGAATCCGACAAGACAACGATGATTCTTCTCGTAGCTCGAAAATTACTCGATAACCTTTTGATTTTCCTACATTCTCCTTAAGAGGAACCACGCGACCCTTGTAAACCTTAGCACTTCCGAAGCCAGGAAATTGATCAATGCCGGGCGTTTCTCTCAAACCCTTAAACGCAAAGAATCGCTCCCAAGCATCAAGGGACTCTCGTGGTGCGGCAAAACGTTTTAGCACATCGAAATCTTTCTCGATGCCTTCGTGACGGAAAAGATCCATGACACTTCACTACACATTCGCCATCTCGCCGTAATTATTTCGATAGAGTGCAAGATTGTAGTCGATAACGGTATCAGGAGCTGTCGCGATCCACGGAGCTTCACCGTGAGTCGCACTTTTCATCTCAGCGCCGCTAAAACGCTCCCATTTCGAAGCGATCTCTTCCAGAAGAAGGATTTCTTCTTTTTCAAAAACACTCACATCAAAATCGGTAAGCGCTTCGATATGCATCTGATCCTTATATCCATCAGCAACTTTTCGTTTTGAGACTTTAATATCTTTTCCGTCCATCTGCTTCAAAATCTTTTCTGCCATACGCGGCACGGGGCCATTCTCGAAACGAAGATACTCATCTCCAGTTATAGAGCGGCCATACTTCTCAAAGAAATCAAAATCAAAATAATATAGCAGTTTCATGAGCTTCAGTTTGCCGAGTGTTCCATTCTGAATTCGGTTCGCGAAAAATAGAATGGCATTACGATATTTTGCTTGATTTATTTTTGTTGCCATAGTCAAGATAATCCTGATACCCTCAGGATATCACTATTTATGCACATCGATGAATGCGCAGTGAATACTTGCGGCTATGCCGCAACGTAGGGGAGGAGCGCCATGAAGCGGGCGCGTTTGATGGCCTGTGCGATGTCGCGCTGCTTGGTCGCGGGAATGCCGGTGCGCTTCTTAGAGAGGATCTTCGCGTGCGAATTGGTGAACTGCTTTAGGTACACGACGTCCTTGTAGTCAATAAACTTCTTGATCTCTATTTCTTCTCGTTCTGCTTGGTATGCCATGATTCAGTAGTTAAAAAGGAATGTCTTCCGGATTGATCTCTTCATCGGGATACTTGATCTCGTCTGCGCCCTGTCCACCTGCCGTATCAGCTACTGCCGTCTCATTTTGAGATGAAGCACTTCCTCCCGCTGCGGCACTTGATGCAGAGCCTCCACGGCCACCATCGGCGCCGAACTGGAAATTTTCCACCGTAATCTCCGTACGGTAATTCTTCTTGCCGGTATCTTTGTCATCCCAGGAACGTGTCTGGAGACGACCCTCGACGAAGAGCGGTCGACCCTTCTTCACATACTGTGCGATGACTTCGGCGGTGCGGCCGAACGCCACGACGTTGTGGAATTCTGTCGTTTCCTGCTTCTGTCCGTTCTTGTCCTTATAGGTGCGGTTCGTCGCGAGACCGAAGTTCGCGACCTGGCCGCCACTCGGCAATGCTTTCAACTCTGGGTCGCGGGTGAGATTACCGTAGAGGAATACTTTATTGAGGTACATGATACGAGAGATTATACCGCAACATTCTGAAGTGCGGCATCGAGCTCGACGTCGACGGTCGCTTCAGGTTCGTCAACATGCTCTTGGGCCTTCGCTACGAATTCACGGATCTCGACTGCATGTCGTGCCGCGTCTTTAGTTGTAAGAAGATCAATAAAGCGGACGACGCGCTTGTCGGCATTTGCCGCGGCCAGGATCTCAGTGTGATGATCAGTCGATGTCTCATACGCGATCCAACAGAAGTATGCGGAGTTGAAGTCGCGGCGCCCTGAAGTCTCTTGGCGCGAGATGGTATACGCTAGTTGTACCGTCTGCGGTTCACCCTCAGCGACGATAGTGCTCTTCGTGCCGATGACCTCGCGCACTGCCTGGTAGGCCTTTTTCACTTCTTCGGCACCAAGCTCGGGGTCGAGGTGGAAGCCGAGCTCGTAGACGCGCACTGCGTCCCCGACGGCCACCATTTCGTCCTCCATTTCGCCTACCGCCTGCTTTCTCGCCATAATTTCGCCATCCTAGCACATTCAGCACCAAATGCAAAGCCGAGATGTAGTGCTGGGACGCGTGATTCCCGTACCCGCACGGCTAACCTATACTGTTTCCCTGCCGGGTAGATCGAATAGCTGGAGCGTATTCGCGAGGAGCTTCTGACGAACAATTTCTGTGCCAACACCTCTAATCAAGGCGATCTGATTCACCACATCGATGACCGCCAATGGATCGTTTCGCTCGCCTCGTCGCGTGACTGGCGCGACATAGGGTGAATCGGTTTCAGAAAGGATTCTATCGAATGGCGCTGCCTTGATAACCGCGTCATAGTCCCGCGCGAACGTAATGACCGCGGTAAAGGAAACGGTGAAATTGAGCGCGACGAGCGCTTCCACCTCCGCCTTCCCTCCGACGAAGAAGTGTATGTTTCCGTGATAGTCCGGATGCAAGAACTTAGTTACTTTCAGAATCGCAATCAGATCACGGTAGGCGTCCATCGTGCCTTGGCTCGGGCGTGTATGCACAATGAGCGGTTTATCGTATTCGACAGCCAAATCAATTTGCTTCTTAAATAAAACTTTTTGTCTGTTCTTTCCGTCTGCACTTAGATTCGTCACACGGTAGTAATCCAGACCGCATTCCCCAACCGCCACAACTTTTGGGTGTCCAATGAGCGCGCGCATGCCATGTGCATCAAAATCTCCAATAAGCTGCGGCATATGCCCGATAGATGCAAACAGGTGATCATATTTTTCAGCGAGCAAGACCGCCTTGCGCGAAGATTCATAATCGCAACCGACCACAATACCGACGATGCCTTTCTCACTCATCTTTTCGATTATTTCTTCGCGATCAGCGTCGTACTCAGGGAACTGCAGATGGCAATGTGTGTCGACGTACTTGATTTGCATAGATCTATAGCGTGAGACGCGGAAAAAGATTCTCCGGTTTTTTATTTGCGAGCACCGTCTTTTTTATGATCTCGTTCGTCTCCGGCATGAACGGATTTAGGAAGCGACCTATGAGATACAGTTCTGTGACGAGCTCTTTGATGAGCACGCGACCTTTCTCCGCGTCTTCCTTCACGAGTTTGAAGGGCTCCTCGCGTGTGATGCGTTCGTCGAGGGCCTGGACGCGAACCCATATCCAATCCATCGCGCGATTGAATTGAAACGTATTCACCATGTCCCAATATTCTTGCGGGAACGGCGTGACTTTTGGCTTTTCTATCGGCTCCGGCAAGTAGGTTTCTGCGAGTTTCATCACGCGGGCGACCAGATTCCCGAGGCCATTCGTCAGATGGGCTGTATAGTGTTCGTGAATCGCTTCATGCGTGAGATCAGAATCTTCGAGCGGGCTCACGTGGCGCAAAAGGATATAGCGCACCGCGTCGCTTCCGTACTTTTCGACAAGCTCAAGCGGATTGATTACGTTTCCAAGCGACTTGCTCATTTTCTGCCCGCCGCTCGTGATAAACCCATGGATGAAGATTTGCTTCGACGTTGCGAGACCTGCCGACAGGAGCATCGCCTGCCACATCGCTGCCTGCTGACGCAGATTATCCTTCCCTGCCAGTTGTGTCACCGGCCACCACTTCTTGAAGCGCTCTTCATCGGTTGGCCAACCGATGGCTGAAACATAGTTCACGAGCGCATCAAACCAAACATACATTACGTGGTCGGGGTCGCCGGGGACCGGTATACCCCACGAGAGTTTTTCGCGTCGTCGTGAAATACTGAAATCCTTTAAGCCCCCTGCGACAAATGTCCTGATCTCTTTCAATCGTTCTTTTGGCAGCACAAAGTCGGGTTGCGTCGTATAGAGCTCGATAAGGTTTTTTTGATATTTTGAAAACCTGAAATAATAATTTTCTTCCTTGCGTATCTCTACATCCAGCTTCGGATGCAGCGGGCAGTGCCCATGCTCGAGTTCTGAATCGGTCTTCTCGAGCTCGCACCCGACACAATATTTTATTTCATATTCTGCTTTGTATATGTCCCCCGCGGCCTCACAACGCTTCCAGAACTCTTGCGCGGCAGCGGTGTGTCCCCCACTCGTAGTACGAGTAAATGTGTCATAGGAGATATTGAGTCGATCGGCAAAGGCCTTAAAACGCGCACTGTATTCGTCAGCATACTCTTGCGGGTGCTTCCCTTGTTGTTCCGCTTTTTGCACTATTTTCTCGCCGTGCTCATCAGTTCCGATATTGAGAAATGTTTCGTCTCCTGACAGGCGTGCTGCGCGTGCGAAACAATCGGCCTCCACAAACTCAAGCGTATGCCCCAAGTGAGGGTCTGCGTTGATGTAGGGTAGCGTGGTGGTGATATAACGCGCACTCATACGAAAATCTTATTGTGGCGCGTGTGCGACGTGGCGTTTCCGTTTATCAAAATCTGAGAGGAATTCGAGCGCCGCCGCCGCAACGGGCACAGAGAGCAGAACGCCGAGGAAGCCGGCCAGCGTATATCCCGCGATAAGCGCCACAATGACGAGAAGCGGTGGGATACCGACAACTTTCTTCACGATGAGCGGGTAAATGAGATTAGACTCAAATTGATTGACCACCACATAGAGACCGAGAACGATAGCCGCGAGCGCGACGCCGCCCTCAGAAAACGCGATGATAACGGCAACAAGCCCCGAGATGAGAGAGCCGAAGATCGGGATAATTTCGGCAAACGCAGTGAACACAGCGAGAAGGAGCGCATACGGGATGCCGATGATAACGAGTCCGAGATACACGAGTATTCCCACGATAACCGAGAGGAGGATCTGCCCCTGCATCCAGAGCCCGATCTTCTTCTGAGCGCGCTTCCAGAGACTGACCGCGTATTCCTCATTGGTTACGGGCATGATAAGTCGTATAAAGTCATCAACCCCGGTATCTTGAAGCGCGAAGTAGAACGAGAGAACGACGACAAGCATCAAGGAGAGAATACCTCCGAAAAAGGTGACGAAGACCTGCACCACGGTGCTCGGACTCGCAGTGAATGCGTTTTGAAGTGAGAAGAGATTCTGCACGAATAGCTGTAACTGCGCTTGACTGCCGAGAATATCTGTCGCACTTGAGAAACCTGGGAAAGATGATGGGATGGTAAGCATGCTCAGATACGTCGGGATGACCGACAGGAAATCAGCGGCATCTGCGATGATTGGCGGGAAGAAGAAATACACAAGTGCGAAGATTGAACCGAAAACGAGCACATACAAAAGAAACACTGCGATAAGGCGCGGAATTCGCCATCGGACGAAAAATGCAACACCCGGTTCGATGGCCGAAGCGATAACGATCGCCGTCAACATGAGCAACGCGAGATCGCGCAATACCCAGAACACATAAGCACCAACAACGATGATCAGCGCTCTGATGACTGTGCCCGATGTTATGGAGATGTTGAACTCTCTGTCCATATGGGGCATCGTAGCATATCCGTTCTCCCTACTCGAGTGCGGTTTGCAGGCGCTCAACAACCTGCGAGACCGTGAGTCGCTCCTGCTCACCGGTGTCGCGATGGCGCAGGGTGACGGTATCCTTGAGTTCTGGTTTCTCGCCGAGTGTGTCGAAGTCGATCGTGATGCAGAAGGGCGTGCCGATTTCGTCCTGGCGGCGGTAACGCTTGCCGATATTGCCGTTGTCATCCCACGCGATTGCTGGGTGCACCTTCTTCAATTCTGCGCGTACCTCCCGCGCCTTCTCGACAAGCTCGGGTTTGTTGCGCAGGAGTGGCGAAACCATTGCTTTCATGGGCGCGATCTTGGGCGAGAGCGCCAGATATGTTCGCGTCTCACCGGCAAGTTCGTCTTCGCGGTAGGCGCTCGAGAGAATTGCGAGAATCGTTCGATCAACTCCCAAGGACGGCTCGATAACATGCGGCGTGAATTTTTCTTTTGTCTCTTCATCAAGATAGGCGAGCTCAGTATTTGATGCGTTCGCATGAGCAGAGAGATCAAAATTAGTGCGATATGCAAGACCCCAGAGCTCTTTTCGTCCAAAAGGATAGTCGAACTCGAAGTCGATCGTACGTTTAGAATAGTGTGCGCGATCAGTGTCGGGAACTTCAAGCTCATGCACCATATTCTCCGGTATGCCAACCGCACCGGCAAAAAGATGCATCATTTTCCGCCACTCCTCGAATGCTTTCTCCCAGTCATCTGGCTTCACGAAATACTCGACCTCCATCTGCGAGAGCTCGCGCAGACGGAAAATGAAATCGCGCGGAGCAATTTCGTTTCTAAATGCCTTTCCTATTTGCGCAATACCAAACGGTAATTTCGGATGCACCGAATCCACTACATTCTTATAATTAGTGAAAATCCCACCTGCAGTTTCAGGACGCAGATATACCGTTGCGGAGTCATCTTCTGCAGCTCCTGCATGCGTCTTGAACATCATGTTGAATTGCCGCGCGTCTCCTAACTTTCCTTCACATTCAGGACACTTCCCCAAGCTCTCAAGATGATCCGCACGGAAACGCCGCTTACACTTCTCACATTCAATGAGCGGGTCAGAAAACCCGGCGACATGGCCGCTCGCTTCCCATATTTTTGGATTCATCAGTATCGCGGCGTCGACGCCGAACATATCATCGCGATTATCGCGGAACATTGAGAGCCACAGGCGTTCGACATTTTCCTTAAGGATTACGCCCATGGGTCCATAGTCGTAGGTGCCGGCGAGGCCTCCATAGATCTCTGAACCCGGGAACACAAACCCTCGGCGTTTCGTGAGTGAGATGATCTTTTCCATCAGGTTTTGGTCAGCCATATCGGTCCTTGGCGTTAAGAGTGCGGCAAAAAGATCATAGATGCAAGCTTTTTGACACTTTACTGCACATTTGCGTTTGATGAGGAATATCCGGAGTCGCCCGTTGTCTCGGTCGTGGCCGCGCCGGCCGTCGCGCGTACCTGTACCCCGGCGAATCGATCATATCCGGAAAAAGACACCGAGCTGGTGAGTGCAGGCGCGCTTCCCATCTGCGACGTCGATGGCGTGAGCGAAACCTGGAACGTGCCCCCCGTGTTGGCTCCTTGCGCTAGATTCCCCGTATTCCAAGAAACCGTACGAGACGCAGCGTCATATGAGAAAGATCCTGAACCGGCTGTTTTGCCGGTGTAAGACACGTAGCTCGGCAGAGTTGCCGACACTGTCCCGTCGGCAACGGCGCTCCCTTGGTTTTTCACGTTCCAAACGACTGAATACGTCGTGGCTTGATTCGAGATGGGAGGGACGGGACCACTGTTTGCAATAGGTCCAGACGAGTGGAGAGCGTGCGCTGTGAGCGAAATTGCTGTCACCACTTTTGCCGTCTTCGTTGCAGACGCGTTCACCTCCTCGGGCACATTGGTCTGTCCGACGCGACTGCCAGACACTGAGGTGGTAAATGTTATTGACGGCGAAGATGCAAGCGCGCCGGGCGCAAGAGTCGAGAACGTGAAGGTGCCGATGCCGGAAGCGCCGGGCGCGAGATTCGCGAGTGCGGGATCGGTATCGGGGCCAAAGAGCACCGTATGATCAAGAGACCGATAGAAACCGCGTGTGGTTTCAATGCTTCCGTAATCTACCCCGCTCCCAGAAATCGCCACTGCGACAACCACGTTTGCGACATTCGTTGCGAGCGTGTTTGTGTAGGACACGGTGACACTCTGCCGACTCCCTGCGGGAACCGTCACGTTCGCGCCCGTGTCCCCATTCAGTGCGATTGTTGTGTTAATGAATGGCGCCGTAACGGTCACCGGCACATCCTTGGTCATGTACGTTACGGCGAGTGCTTGATCATTCGCGGTATTCGCTGTACCGATGCTGAAATGAAAAACGCGTTCTTCGCTGTCCTGCCCCGCAAGTGTTCCCGTAAGAGTTATCGTCTTGGTCGCGCCCGGCGCGAGAGTACCCAAGAGAAAACTAGAATTATTCAGAGGGACAGACGACGAGTTCACCACAAAGCCAAAGGGAAATATGCTCGTGAGCACGACGTTGCTGATTGTCACTTTTGCATTCGATCGGACGGTAATGTTGAACGTGAGTGGCTTGCCTGAGACAGTTTCGGAAAGAGTGTCCACACTAATATCGAGTGGCGTCGAAGAAATTGTGAGCGGAAAGGAACTTTTTTTAACATAGACAGAATTAGAGCCAACCATGTCGTACGATAAAACAGACTGCACCGCGAGCGTCTGCCCTGCTCCGCCGAAAATAGCTGCCTTGAGCGACCGCGTGATCGTAGCACCACTTTCAAGTGTGCCGATCTTTTCGTTGTAGCGAGGATATGGTTGCAATACGTTATTCGCATCTCTCGTTCCTTCGGGGAAATTTACCTCCAGAGTCGCGTTCTCGATCGCGACCGGATTCTTGTTTGTTATGGTGAGTTCAAGCGGAACAGTGTCGCCTCCGGCTATGCTCGTCGGGCCTTCGAGGTTAAGGGTGATGTTATTGGTTGAAACGGTATTCCCTTCGAAATAGAGGAAATACCCGGCGACGCCGAGCGAGATGACGAAGAAAGCGAGCGCGACTGCGAAGAATGCTCCGGCCACGCGGATATGTCGCCTTTTTTGTCGCGACGTAGGAACGAGCGGATCTTCTCCCCATGCATGCGGAAGTGCATGTTCGTCCGGAATACTGAGCGGTGTCCGTGATTCCAGCGGTTCGATATCGGTCTTATATAGCCGCTCGCGGGCACGCTCTAGTGAGCTTGTGTCGTCTTCCGATGGTGGCATGGGTAATTAGTATATAACAAAAAGGCCGTCCCCTGAGCAGGAGACGACCTCTCGCCGTCGCTCGGGACGGTAAACACAAACAATTAAAGACCTGAGGCGGAGATACCGTGATTGATGCGGGCAATATAATTGGCTCGATTGGCAAGGACGTAGTTGAGGATTTCTGGAGTGAATTCATCGTTATGCCCGGGAATTTCGCCTGCGTCGAGGCCGAGCGCTGCAAGGACGCGAATAACGACGAGGAGTTCGGCGGCCTCATGTTGGTCTTCTGAAATGGTGATGAGTGCATCGAAAAAACTACGGATAATTGGGTGGAGTTCTGCATCGTGCGCTTCACCCGCAACGAGCCGGAGAACGAGGCCCGAGACGCGTGCTGCCGTCGCGCGAGCCTCGGGCTGCTGCATCTTTCTAAACCAATTCTCCATGAGCACCGCGCCCGCGACGCGCCACCCTTCCTTCCCTTCTACGAGCACGAGATCGCTCTCAGCGAAGGTAACGAGTGCAGCCGAGAGTTTTGCACCCGACTTGCGCAGCCCTTGCGCCCGCGCTCGGACAAGCCCGAGTGCGGGTGTGAGCACCACCACACTCGCATTCGCCTCGCCCATCGTTGACCGTGCGAGCACAATGCCCCGAGTCTCGTACTTATGCCGCATCGCGAACTAAGTTGAAATGAACCGTGCCAGTGGAGATCTCCACTGAATATTTTCCACCTTCTGCTACTTCGGAGTGTGCTTTGTCTTTAGGTGAAAGATTCTCGCTCTTACGCGCTTCAGCGACTGCGCGCGCCATCCCGCGTTCATCACCCTCTTTAACAAGCTCTGGCGTGAGCGCCGTATCGAGCGCCAGATCTTCTCCAACAAGAATCTTCTTAACATTCACTTCGTCTGCCAGAATTTGCGCAAGTTCATCACTCAATTCTTCTGGAATCGTTAGCGACGCAAGTGGCTGGCGTACCTTGATTCCCGCCTTCTGCCGGAGTTGCAGGGCTTCTGATGCGAGCGCTCGTACGCGCGTCATTTCTTCAACTAATTTCTCTTGCGTCCCCGTTGTGAACAAATGCACAAATTTCTCACCCAGACTCTCTTCAGGCCACGATGCTAAATGCACGCTCTCCGGATCATTGTCTTCGCGCACCCCGCGGAAAATTTCTTCAGCAATGAAGGGCACCGAGGGTGCGATGAGAATCGCGGTCATGCGAAGTACGTAGCGCAGTGTTGCGAGCGCTGCACGCTTGTCCTCCCCTTCTTCTTTGAACCGATCCCGAGACCGTCGCACGTACCATGCCGAGAGATCATCAACAAAGAGCGCGAGCGGTCGAATAGCAGAATCAAGTTCGTATTTTTCATATCCCGCTGTTGTCTCCTTGACCAATTCCCCGAGACGAGCAAACATCCAGCGATCGAGTGCGTTGTTACTTTCGTGCGCAGATGGAGTGCCGTCTTCATACAATTTGTAGAACGAGAGTACGTTCGTGAGTCGGCCGATATTTTTTTTCGCAATTTCATCAACTCCCTTTTCAGAGAACGCGAGATTCTCGGCTTGGACCACAGGCGAGGCGAGCAAATACATCCTTAATGCGTCCGCTCCATACTTCTCGACGATTTCCATCGGATCAGGATAGTTCTGCAGGCGCTTCGACATCTTCTTACCATCCTCCGCGGTAACAATTCCGTTTACGATGACATTCAGAAATGCGTTCTTATGGAAAATCGCCCCTGCTATGAGATGCAGATAATAGAACCAGGCGCGTGTTTGATCGATTCCTTCAGCTATGAACTGTGCGGGAAAGGCCGCTTCAAACTGCTCTTTATTTTCAAAAGGATAATGCCGCTGACCATACGGCATCGACCCAGAGTCGAACCATGTGTCGAGCACATCTGGGATCCGATGCATCGTCTTACCGCACCCGCCATTCTCGGCGGAACAAGGAACGGTAACTTCATCAATGATGTGCTTGTGCAGATCCGCAACAGTTTTTCCACTGGCGTCCTCCAATTCTGCAACTGAACCAAAGACGCGAATTCTCTTGCATTCTTCACAGCGCCAGAGTGGTATCACGCTCGCCCAAAATCGCTGGCGCGAGATAGACCAATCGCGCGCTCCTGAGAGCCAATTGCCGAACCTGCCCTCTTTAATATGTTCGGGTGACCAGTCAATCGCTTTTGCATTCTCGAGTAATGCGTCTTTTTCTTTTGTAACTGCTACAAACCACGACGACGTCGCGTAATTTAAGAGCGGCGTATCGCAGCGCCAGCAGTGAGGGTATGAGTGAGTTACGTTTTCTTTCGCAAAGAGGAGTCCGTGTTCGTCGAGATATTTTACGATTGCAATATCGGTTCCAAGCCGCACCGAATCATCCTCCGAACGCGGCTTCACTTCCCTTCCCGCGAAATCACCCGCCTCGGGAGCAACCGTCCCATCCATGCGCACGTGCTGCACGAAGGGTAGATTCTTCGCTTTACCAAGCGTCATATCATCTTCGCCAAACGCAGGTGCAATGTGTACGATCCCCGTGCCTTCATCCGTCATTACGAAATCCGCCTCATAGACCTTCCATCCGTTCTCGCGGTTCTTGAGCGTCTCATCTTTGGCGTAGTAATCAAAAAGCGGCTCGTACGTAAGACCAACAAGATCACGCCCCTTGAGGAGTCGCGCAGGCTGCGAAGAAACAGTCTGGTCGAGCGAAGAGAGGAGATCCGAGGACTTTTCTGCAGCAGCCTGCGCGAGGACGATTGTATTGTTATCAACTGTTCGTGTGGTATAGGTAATGTCCGCTCCCACGGCGAGCGCAACATTCCCTGAAAGCGTCCACGGCGTGGTGGTCCAGGCTAGAAGATAGGTATTATCGGGCAATCCGTGCTTTTCTGGATTCTTCACCTTGAATTTTACCGTGACCGCAATATCTTTGACGTCTTTGTACCCTTCGGCCACTTCTTGCTGAGAGAGTGTCGTCTCGCAGCGCGGGCAGATATGCATAATGCGATAATCCTCGTAGACGAGCCCCTTGTCGTAGAGCTGCTTGAACACCCACCAGACCGACTCCATAAAGGGCTTGTCCATGGTGAGGTAGGCATGCTCCATATCAACGAAGCGGCCAATGCGCGGAATGATTTTCTTCCATTCGTCCACATAGGTCAGCACTCGTTCGCGGCAGCGCTCATTAAACTTCGCAATACCGTACTCTTTAATATCTTTTTTGTGTTTGAAACCAAGTTCTCTCTCAACAATATTCTCGATCGGCAAGCCGTGGCAATCCCATCCCCACACACGGGGTACGTGATATCCGCGCATCGTTGCATAACGCGGGATAACATCCTTAATGAGACTCGCGACAATATGCCCATAATGGGGTAACCCCGTCGCGAATGGCGGTCCATCATAAAAAACGTATTCGCCTTTAGGAGAGTCCTTCTTGAGCGACTTCTCGAAAATCTTCTCTCGCTCCCAGAACGCGAGTATCTCCTCTTCCCTCTTTGCGGCTTCTGATTTCTCTCCAGCTTCTGCCATATCCGCTTATCCTACTACCAAGTGAGGTGAGTGACGAGTGTGTATTTAAAACACTCGTCCGAATCGAGCGCGGGGAGGAAGCCTGTTTTCAGGTTTATGGTTTACCGGCCAAAAATGGAACTAGACATCGCGATAGGTACTTTCGCTCCGATGCCCGATACTCAAGATGCGAATGCCTGAGATGTCCATAACGAACTTAACTCTTATTCTCCCGACGCGGACTCGATACAGGCCGGGGAAACCTTGGAGTTTCCGAACATCGAGACCTGTGAGATCACTTCTATCGAGACGCTCAACAATGGCGAGTACCTTCTTCCGCTGATTGGCATCCAGCCGTGCTAGAAATTTATCTATCTTGTGCATTGAGGCGCTTCAAAGACGCTATGGCATCTGCAGTTGATACTCCACCCTTGTTGATCTTGGTGAAGTCCACAACCGTCTCCCACATTCCTTCATCTCCCCACTCGTCCACTGGTGAGACACGAAAGATCGGTTTTGACCGTCTTACCACAACAAATGACTTCCCCCGTTTTACACGAGATATGTACTGCTCGGTATTCTCCCGCAAGTCCTTCAATCCAATAATATTGATCATATTTAAAGTCTATCTTTAGATTATCTTCTTGTCAACTATTCGTTATCTCCCAGCACCTAGTACTGGTTATCCTGCTGCATAAGGCTACTTGCGGGGACGGAGAAACACGAAACGATGCCCAGGACCCCACTCGCCGTCGGGCCTCCCGCGGTCCGCGCTCAGCCAGAGCCCGCCGCCACCCCGGTCCACCGTGAAGACGCGCGGGTGGCCGTCTCGGACGCTAATGGCCTTCATGGCGACAATTAAATATTCCCCAAGCGGTTGGTCTTTATATTGAAGACGGAGCTGTGGTCCGACTTCAGCCGGGCAGAGCTCGAGACCGAGTTCTTTTGCGCGGGAGCATATCTGATCGTAGCGGGTAGCGGTGGTGAAGCCGAGTGAACGGACAAAGACTTCAACGAGATCGACCTGTTGACGCTCCCCAATAACCTTAAAGTCAGCACTTTCGAGGAGCTGTTGCGCCCAGTTTCCGACACGCATGCCTTGTTCTTCGGTGGTGTTTTTGAAAGAGTACCCATCGTTAACGTTTGTACCAAGTTCAGCGTGACGGAATTTGATATGCTCTTTTGGAAACTTCGTATAGACGTGCTCGAGATGTCCAGGGAGCTTGTCGAAGATGCCGGGCTCAAGAGGGCCAATATAGGCTTTGGTGTCTGAAGTTACTTCTGACGCGACGTGGGCGATGTTGTCGGGAGTACAGTCGAAGATGATCGGCAGATCTGCTTCGACGTTTCTGTTCTGTAACAACTCGTCTATGACTGGATCGCGCCCGTTATCGAAGCATGAGATCGTGGTATTGATTTCGTAGAGGAAGACAAGTTCATCTCTGGTGAGAGGTTCTTGTTTTTCAAACTTAGTCTTTAATCGACTCAAGGTTCTCATGTCCCCCACGACATGATCGCTTACTATTCGGGGTTCGCCTGCTTCGGTGGTCGAGGTGGGAAGCTTTTCAAGGGCTTCGAGCAGGTCGGGTGCGTAGCTGTCACCAAGTTGTGGGACGCGGTCGTGTGGCCCCTTTATTTGGAGGAGTTGCTTACTCTTGAGATCGTATTCGATTGTAACAACAGGTTGGTGAGTTCTTGCATTGCGAAAGGAGAGTATCTCCACTTCTCCTCGTTTCATCTTGTTCACATAGCTGTCGCTCGTGCCGACGCAGTGGCTCATATACTGTGACTCTTCTTGGAGATGCGGCATGTTGAGGAGTCGGGCCATGTAGTACGTGCCGCTGTTGGTTGGGAATAGCGCTTCATAGGGATTGAAGGTCTCGTTCCCGGTCATCTCAGCACGCTGGCGCCTGAGCTCGGCAACATGTTGCAAGGTCTTCACTTCATGGATCTCGAGCAACTTATCGATACTGCCTCTGTCGCTGTCGAGAAACCGCGGTGTCTCGACCAGGGCGTCGATGAGGGTGTGTGTATCGAGATGCTCAGCCTTTTCTGATTCTTGAAAGTGGCGCGCCAGCTTGAGATGGAACATGCGAGCCCGATCTGTAGACAGGGCTTCGTCGCCCTTTTCTTGCAGTCCCTTATTTACCTTCGTTATTAGCTCCGTAGTGACCTCTTCAATATGTTCAGGCCTTACTTCCCCGGGGAGACGGTACAGAGCCGAAGTAAGTTGCGACTCAGTGTTGTGTGATGAGGGGATGCCGAATTTACCTTCGAAACGTTTGGGGGGCATAGTTTAATTCTACATCCTCTCGGGCGTGGGGATGCCGAGCAGTTTGAGGCCGTTCGTCATTGTGTTCGCGAAGGCGCGAGTGACACGCTGCTTGTATGCCTCTTCGGGGCTACCGAGCACCTGCTCGGTGGCGTAGAAATTATTCCACGCGGCTGCGAGCTCCGTGAGATAGGTTGTGAGAATGTTAGGCGCGAGCTCGCGCGCTGCGCGCGCGACGACTTCTGGGAAGTGGAGTATGAGCCGCTCGATAGCGTAGGGAGCGCCGGGCTCGTCGCTACCCTCCCCTCCGGTCGCAGCGTACGTGAGAATCTTGCGTGCACGCACCAGCGCATACTGGAGATAGGGCCCTGAATCGCCCTCGAGCGAGAGCGACTTCTCTTCGTCGAAGATGATGCCCGAGCCCGGCGCTTGCCGCAGGATCATGTATTTAATAGCGCCAATGGCCACCTGCTCGGCGATGAGCGGATCGGGATTCTTCTCGCTCGATCTCAGAATTACTTCGTGAATGAGCTCTGTGGCTGTGATGACATTCCCCTCGCGCGAGGACATCTTCCCTGTCGATAAACTGAGCAGACCGTGCGGCACATGGGTCGTTTTTGCGGCAATGAGCGGCGCAATCTTTTTCAACGCGGCGAGCACGATCTTGAAGTGTCCGATTTGTTCCATACCAGTCAGAACAATCGAACGATCCGTTTGCACTCGTTCTTCTTTGAGAAATGCGAGGCCAATTTCTTTTGCCTCATACGTGGGCGTGCCGCGGCTCGTGATAAATACGAGCGTGTGGAGTCCCTCTTTCTCTCCCTTGTAGATCACAGCACCCTCGCTCTCTTCAAAAATTCCTTTTTCTATACCATCACGAACAATGCGCATCCCCGACTCAGCCGTCTCGCTTTCAAAGAAATAATAATCAAAATGAGTCCCCAAGATTTTGAACACGCGTTCAAACGCTTCGATAGCGAGCGCACGACCTTTACTCCAAAATTCCATGAGCGTCAGATCATCGCCGACATATAACGCCTGATTCAGAGCATCGATTTCTGCCTTAGCTTCGGGAGATGTCTCGTACGCGCGATTACCCTCGACATAGGCGCCACTAAGATCACCCGCCGTTTGAGGATCAGTAGTACAAGATTTCCGGAGTGCCCAAATTGCTTTTGCCACGTGAGGCCCTACATCCCCCGAATAGCACGCGCGGGTAACAGTCGCTCCTTCATTTGCAATGAGGCGCGAGACTGACTCACCTATCGTGTTGCTCATGAGATGCCCAATGTGCATCTCTTTAAAGGGATTTGGGTCGGTGTATTCGACCATGACGCGCTGATTCGCGTTCACAGTGCCTTTTCCCCACTCATCTCCTTGTGCACTCGCCTCAGCGACCGCGAGAGCGATTGTTTCGCGGGAAAGTGTTATGTTTATAAACCCTGTCTCAGAGACTTTAATATCTTCGTGGACTGATATTTTTAGAATTGGAGCAATATCTTTGGCGACTTCATGCGGACTTTTCCCGAGTTGCTTGGCGGCGACAAATGCAGCATTTATTGCATAATCTCCATGCGTACTCTCGGCAGGTCGCTCGACAGTAAAAGGAACGCCTTCTGCGCCAATATCTTTTAGTGCAAGCACGCTGGCCTGTCGTATCTGTTCTTCCATACGAGCGAGTGTACCAGATTCCACAAAACTCATTGCGTGCTATACTCGCCGCCGGGTGACCTTCCAAGGGTTGTCAAACCTTAGAAACCGGAGCAGACGTGAGCGAATCCTGCTTCGCACAACGAGAGGAGGAGGCGATGGCGGTAGCGGTATGCAATCAGGAACGGGCGGAAAAATGTCCCTCATCGTGTACTCATATCGGTGGTGGGATATGGCGGTGTGCCGATGGAGGTCTAGCTCGGCGGCAACACACCGAGCATGAGAAGGAGCGCAGACGACCGCGAAGAAAGAAGTAGTCCGCAACATTGAAACGGGGGAGGAGAAATCCTCCCCTTTTCCGTACTCTTTGAAACTACGCAAACGATTCGGAAATCGGGTGCGCGAGGGCGAGTTTCTTTATCTCGTCTTTCGCGACGCTCACATCGATGCTCTTTTTCAGCACATCCACCATAATTTCAGCGACTCGCTTGCTTTCTGCTTCTTTAAAACCCCGCGTCGTCATTGCGGGTGTACCGAAGCGAATGCCGGATGGGTCAAGGGGTTTGCGCGGGTCGTCGGCGATCACATTTTTATTTAACGTGATACCGGCCTCATCGAGCAGTTTCTCTGCCTCCTTACCCGAGATGCCAAGCGACCCAAACACATCCGCGAGAATTAAGTGATTGTCCGTACCCCCTGTAATCATACGCACGTTGTGACTGGCGAAAACGTCCGCCATGGCCTTCGCATTCGCAATAATTTGTTTAGCATATGTTTGAAAAGATGGCCGAAGTGCCTCACCAAAGGCGACCGCCTTCGCCGCGATCTGGTGCATGTGTGGCCCACCCTGGAGCCCAGGGAATACTGACTTATCTATTTTCTTCGCGAGCTCTTCACTTTCTCGTGTGAGGATCATCCCCCCTCGTGGCCCGCGTAGCGTTTTGTGCGTCGTGGTCGTCATGAGGTCAAAACCAGCGTCAAAGGGATTCTTTGCCGCTCCGCCTGCGATGAGTCCCGCAATATGGGCGATGTCCATGACTGATATAGCGCCCACTTCACGTGCTATCGAGACAAACTTCGCATAGTCTAGTTCGCGCGGATACGCGGAGAAGCCCGCGAGAATAATCTTCGGCTTCTCGCGCTTCGCGACTTCGAGCATCTCGTCATAGTCGATCTCGCCCGTCTCAACGTTTTTCATCTTGTACCGAACAAAATTAAAAATCTTCGTGAGATACGTCACCGGGTGCCCGTGGGTGAGGTGCCCACCATGCGAGAGGTCCATACCGAGCACCGTGTCACCCGGCTCGAGGAGTGCGAAATACATCGCCATGTTCGCGTTCGCTCCACCCAAAGGCTGCACATTGGCAAATGCGGCATTAAAAAGCTTCTTGGCACGTTCAATCGCGAGTGTCTCGACCTGATCGGTGAATTCCTGCCCACCGTAGTAGCGCTTGCCGGGATACCCTTCTGAATATTTGTTCGTGAGCGACGACGCCATCGCTTCCTTCACCGCCCGAGACACATAATTCTCGCTCGGGATGAGCTCAAGCCCTTCCGCCTGCCGCTTCTCCTCCCCCGCTACCGCGGCATACACCTCTGCGTCTTCTTTGTGTAGGAATTCGTACATATCATTTGCCCGTCGTTCCGATGCCGCCGCGATTTGTATTGCCTAGAGAATCAACTTCTTTCCACACCACTCTATCAAAGGGCAATACGATTAATTGAACAAGACGATCGCCCCGTTCAACAGTTACGGGCTCCTCAGTGAAGTTATAAATATTTGCACGGCACTCATCCTCATCGCCGGCAAAATCTTCATCAATGATGCCAATACCGTTACGAAGAACAAGACCTCGTTTAAAGAGAGAGCTGCGCGCCGCCATGAGCCCAAAGTGATTCGGTGGTAGCTGTATTGCAAGGTTTAGGTGAAAAGCAAATGTACTATGGGGTGGTACGACAGCGCTTTCTCTTACGTACAGATCCACGGCCGCCGCCCTAGCCGTTTTGTATTCTGGTAATGGCAAATCTTTTTCCATGCGGCGAATGAGCATCTCCATGGGGCGATTGTACCACCACTCCCCGAGTGGAGTATTATGGACCTATGAAACCATACTCTGAGCGCACGCCAGATTACCAATATCGTCAAATGCTCGAGCGCATTATGAACGAGGGTCGAGACATGATGCCCATTCACGGGATCGGAGCTCGCTCAATTGTTGGACATCAGATCCGCTACAATCTTGAGAATGGATTCCCGCTCATGACCGAGCGCGACTTAGCGAAGACGTTCCCCGGGGCATTAGGTGAGCACATCGGCTTTCTCAACGGTGCACGCACTTTGGAAGATTTGAAGAAATATGGAATGCCGGCAATTTTCTGGGATCGGTGGGTTACCAAAGAAAAGTGCGAAGTGTTTGGGTTGCCTGAGGGAGATCTGGGCGACGGCTCCTACGGAGCCGCATGGGCAAGCTTTCCTACTAAAGATGGCACACCGTTCAATCAAATCGCCCATGTCATCCAACAGATCCAAGAACGTCCTTATCTGCGCACCCACTTTGTGTCTCCCTGGATACCGCAGTACACACTGCAACATGAAGGCCTCACCCGCAAAGTAGTCGTCGCGCCGTGTCATGGGTGGATTCACATATTTACGTATCCAGATACAAAAGAAATCACAATTCACCACTTCCAGCGCAGCGCGGACGTGCCCATTGGTGTGGTGTCTAACATCGTACAGTACGCTGCGTTCGGTATGATGCTTGCACAGGTGATCGGCTATACCATGAAAGAGTTAGTACACACATTCTCAGACGCTCACATTTACCACAACCAGTTCGATTCGGTAAAAGAGCTTCTGGCCCGTGACCCGCGCCCTTTCCCCACCGTGACACTGGATCCTTCTATCAAAAATATTTTTGATTTCCGGCCAACCCACTTCTCGCTCTCTGATTACGAACCTCATCCAAAAATGGTCATTCCTACAGCGATCTAACATGACTCGGACATTGAACTTTTCGCATGCACGCACCGCCTTCCAGCGCAGTGTCATGCGCAAAATTGCGCGCGACAAGGTCTGCCCCTTCTGCATGGAACACTTCCTGAAATATCATACGAAGCCGATCATAAAAAAAGGAAAATACTGGGTGCTCACTGAGAATTTTGAACCCTACAAAGGCTCCAAGAGTCATTTGCTCGCCGTGTCAAAGAAGCACGTACGCAACTTCGTCGACCTCTCCCCCGCGGCTCAGGTAGAATTGTTCGCCTTATTTGGAGGTGAGGTGCGAAAACGCAGCATTCCTGGCGGTGCGCTGTTTATGCGCTTCGGCAACACAGAGTATACCGGCGGGTCTGTCGAACACCTGCACGCCCAGCTCATAAGCGGCGGCAAACGGGGCAAAAATAAAGAGCCCCTTATAACATACTTGGGCTATTCAGTTCGCAGCAAGAAATGATTATTTCGTTTTGACGAGCACAATTTGAACGCCAGCCTTTTTCAATATCTCTTCGGCGTCAAGTTTAGAATAGCCTTGAGCATAATAGAGTCGCTTGATGCCTGCACGCACGAGGAGATGTGCGCAGTTCGGACACGGGAATGTCGTTACATATACTTCTGCATTTTTTGTTGAGATACCTGCTTTTGCTGCCTGCGCAACAACATCTGCTTCGGCGTGAATGGAGAGATAAATCTCTGGCTGCTCGCCATAATCGAAATTCGAGCGCGGATCTCCCATAGTTGCAGGTGTTCCCGCATTAGGAAAGTGGCGATTATATGCGCGAATCTGCACTTTCTTTCCTTTCACGAGGACAGCACCGATTTGACGCCACCAATCAGGACTCTGCACTGCCTCGTGTGACGCTTCTCGCAATAATTTCAGATCTGCGCTTTTTATTGATACTGTCCGATCTGGAGGGATCTGGAATTCTGTTGTTGAAATTATTTTATCCCACCTTAGAAACACGGTCTCAAAGGTAACCTTGCGGCGCTGAAGGAGTTTTTTTGCAAAATTCCGCGACACGTCTTCGTCTGGCAGGATGATCTGCGAATATCGAGCACGCAGTTGTTTAACATCTCGTTGTTCAAGAACCGTGACTGAGGGAAAAATATTCAGTCCGCGTATTGCGTCGCATGCTTGTTCGGGAGTGAGTGAGCGTATGTCTCTTTCCATGCGCGGCGTTATGTTGATGAGTGAAGTGCCCAGCACAAAGAAGTCGCAGTCTGCGTACTTCTTGAAAAATGACAGATAGCCCGCATGGAGCGCGGGTACATACGCAACGACAGCTTTATTTGCTACGGAATCTTTTGAGTGCATGCTTAACTGCAATTGGCACACCCTGTATGATTTCTCTAGCAAGTTCGTCGGCACCACTAATAGTTAAGGAACGTACGCGTGCAGTCGTGGAAGTAGCCGCTTGCGGGGGAAGAGTTACGATCTTGCCGCACACTTTTTTATACACGGCGATTTCTTTTGTCCCAAAATCAGTGGTCGAGAAAGAAGTAACGAGCACGTCTGGCCGTACTGTTTCAATAAGTTTTCCAAGACCATGTTTCGCTTCGCGTACGGTCAAAATACTGACATGACGTAGGTGCGCGAGCATTTGAAGGCGTTCTTTCTGTGGGACGATTGGGCGATTTGGCCCCTTCCGTAAACGCGTGAGTTCGTCCGAGTCTACACCGACCACAAGGATATCCCCGTACGAAAGTGCCTTTTCAAGATACTTGGCATGACCCTCGTGAATCATGTCGTAGACACCTTGGGTCAGCACGATACGGTAGCCCATCCGTTTCAGATCATCCGTAATTCGTCTTAATTCCGCAAGATTTGGAATGAAACGATCTTTGAGATTAACGCCGGCAGAAAGAATATTTTTTATCTTCACTTGATTTGGCCTTTGCATAAGACAATGTAAGCATGGTCTTTTCCCCTTTGCAAACGAATATTTTCTGACATAATCATACGCATGACGAAACCGGACATTAGTGTTATCGCAGTCGTCGGGAAGAATGGAGAACTGGGGAAAGATGGCCAACTGCTCTGGCATTTGCCTGATGATATGAAGCGATTTAAAGAGCTCACGATGGGGCACCCGGTCATCATGGGCCGCAAAACGTGGGAATCAATACCTGGGAAGTTTCGACCGCTCCCCGGACGCACGAACATCATAGTTACGCGGCAGAAAGACTACAATGCAACAGACGCGATCGCAGTTAATTCATTTCCGGACGCGCGCGCCGCAACGGCGCGCGCGGAAGGTTCTGACGAGACCTTCATCATCGGAGGCGCTGAACTCTACGAGCAAGCGTTGCCGTCGGCCGACCGTCTTTACTTGACCCTCGTAGATGCCGAAACCGAGGCTGACGTCTACTTCCCTCCTTATGAAGACCGATTCATCGCCAGCGAAGAGCACGAAGGCACGGGAATTCCTCCTCATCGTTTCGTAACATTTACTCGAAAATAATCCTCACATTTGACTCCGCTGGGGTGTGTGGGCGAGAATGCAACGGGAGGGAGATCTATGTCTGACTGCGTAGGGCTATTCGTAATGATGACGCAAGATAACATCCTGGTTCATGACCTGTTGGTTCAATTGCCGAGCGTTGTACAGCGGCTTCGTGACTTAAGTGCGAAGGCAGTACTGGTCATGGAGGAACCGCTACACAAACAGTTGGCGCACACTCTTCCGGGTATCGTCAGCGTACCGTCAAATGATTTACTACAGTTTGTAGCTACTCGCGAGGAACAACTTCTCGTCATAGCTGGTCTCGCGGCATATAGCGACTTGTTGTCGGAGGCCAGGCATGTCCATGTCGTCACGGTTCATGGAGTGAATCCTGCGGATACGGAAGCTCTCGTCTTTGATCAAGGTTGGCGTGATGTCCGTTGGCGAGAAGGCCGTCCTCCGCAGAAAAAATGCCACCCTGCTGACGCTTGGGAGACGACCTACCAGCTCTTTAAGCGCATGCGGTTCTCTGATGGTAGCACTGCCGTATGCGGCAAGTGTCCTCTCGAAATGCAAAACGGCGACCCTTGAGGGCCGCCGTTTTTCTTTTGTACGATTCTTGCGCTTACTTCACATCAATGCCCATTGAGCGTGCTGTGCCCTCGATAGTACGCGCAGCGGCCTCGGGAGAAACTGCGTTCAGGTCCGGCATTTTCTCTTTAACGATTTCTGCGACCTGCGCCTTCGTAATCGTACCCACTTTCTGCTCGCGTGCCTTCGCCGAGCCTTTCTCGATGCCAAGCGCCTTCAGGATCAGCCGCGAAGCCGGCGGATTCTTCATGATGAAGGTGAACGAGCGGTCGTCGAAGACCGAGAGCTCGACCGGAATAATCGTGCCGCGCTTATCCTTGGTCGCTTCGTTGAATTGGGTCACGAACTGGCCAATGTTCACACCCGCAGGGCCGAGTGCCGTACCGACGGGCGGCGCAGGTGTCGCCTGCCCTCCCGGGATCTGAAGTTTAATTTTCTTAACTATAGTTGCCATAAGAATTTTGTTATAAGCGAAGCGAATTAGAAAATTCTTACCCGCCTAGATTTTTCATTTTAAAAGTCTCGGTAAGTGTTCGGTTAAGATACTTGCGACCCCACCCCGTTTTGAGATATAACTCGCGTCGCATGGCGTCGGCTTGATTGCAAAACAGCTCGCAGTAGATAAGTGCGAACGGCACTCGTTTTCTCGTCGCCGAGACCTTGCCTGCGTTATGTTGCTCAAGTCGATGCTTTATATCACGAGAGTAGCCTATATACAAGCGACCGTCTGTTCGGCTCTGTAATACATAGACGCCATGCATAGAAAAATCTTGGCGGGTCAGAAAACTCTACACTCGAGTACGAGCTACAGTTTTCTGATTTGCAAAAAATCGAGCTCGACGGGCGTTTCCCGCCCGAACATCGAGACCATGACCTTCACCTTCCCTCGATCCTCGTCAATGTCGCCCACCTTGCCTTCAAGATCCTTGAACGGGCCGTCGACGATAGCGATAGGATCATCCTTCACAAGATCGATTCGATGCTTTGGCGCCTCTGCCGTCATGCGCTTCATGAGCGTTGCCACCTCGGCCTCCTCCATCGGGACCGGCGTATTACCCGAACCGACGAAACCGGTCACGCGCGGCGTATTGCGCACGACGAACCATGAATCGTCGTCAACGATCATGCGGACGAGGATGTAGCCCGGATAGATTTTCTCTTCTTCAATAATGCGCTTGCCGCCCTTCACACGGATTTTCTTCTCGGTCGGGACAACCACGTCGAAAATCTTATTCTCCATGCCGAGCGATTCGATGCGCTGCTTCAGATTGCGCTCGACAGCGTTTTCGTAGCCGGCATAGGTATGGATGGTATACCAGCGCGCATCTTCTTTGGAATAGGCGGTCGTGTCTACGATTTCTTTGCGTACCGAGGGCGCTATGTCCGCCATACCGAGCTCCTCCGGTAGATCTGCCTCTCCGCTATGAAGTGGATTGACCTCGTTCATAAGTAATGAATTAGCCGCCGACGATGCGACTCACGACACCGCCAAAGACGTAGTCGAGTACGCCGACAAGGACCGTGATAATCATCGCAATAATGACAACAACGAGCGTATGCGCGATCGCCGTATGGCGCGATGGCCAGACAATATGGGTGAACTCCTGGCGAACGTTCTTCAAGTAGGTGATGAGTGCGTTCATGGCGAAAAACTATTTTGTAAATTCACCCAGCACTCAAAGCTTTGAGTGCTGGATAAAAAAAGCCCCTGCGGGCCTTCAATGCTCGTAGGATAGTATAAGGCCGTGCGCGCGTCAAGTGCGCCAACCGCTACGTTCATTAACGAATCTCGTAGGTGATAGAAACGGTTGCGTTATAGGTGTTCTCGCCCGCAGGAACGTCCGGTGTCGCAATGGCCTTTGACTCCACTGCACCACCCATGCCCATGCCGTACGCGACAGGATACGGATACCCACCTGACGATTCGCTGAAGTTCACGATCTTACCGAGCGAGACACCGAGCTCTTTTGCGAGCATCGCGGCCTGTGCCTTGGCTTTCTTGATCGCGTCAGCGCGCGCGGCATCATAACCGGCGGTCGCATCATCAAGCGTGAATGCCGGGCCAGACACATTCTGCACCGAGAGCTTCCCGAGCCCGCTCAAGAGCTTGCCAACGGCCGTGAGATCGCGCATGGTTACTTGGATAGATTGCGAGACCTCATAGCCAGTAATCTTGGGGGAGCTCCTATACGCTGGACAGAGCGCGCCGGGCGGGCACGGGTTCGGATACGAGTACTGCGGCGTGATGGTGTAGGCAAGTGTCTTGATGTCCTTGTCCACAACTCCCTGCCCTTTCACGAATTCGATCGCGGCATTTGCCTGCTTGGTCGTCGCGGCTTGAGCATCAGCGACCGCAGCAGCAGTATTCTGAACCGTGAAAGAAACGCGCGCGACGTCCGGCGGGAGCGTCGCCTGTCCGTCACCGGTCACGGTGATAACGTCGGTAGCTGGAATAGTCGAGCGCCCGATAGTGCCAGCGATGCGTATCGTCGAAGCGACGAGGAACAGCGCGAGAACGATGAGGACCCCCATGATGGCCGCACGCGCAGCCCTGCTACCAAAGAATTCCTGCATGAAGTCGTTGTTCATATAGAGATTATGACGAATAATTCACCCTAATCATACCATTTTGCTAGTCTGCGCGCAGGGTTCTGAGGAGTTCGCGAAGTGCTGTCTGAGTCTGGAGTGTCGAGATATCAAGGCTCGGGTTGGTCCAATCAGCACCTCGATCAATCGCGTCAAATCGCAGCACGTCTGTACCGCGCGCGAGATAATAGGCAACGTCCACGACTCCTTCAAAGCGTTCAATGGTGACGACCGTGAAGCGGTGCGTGCCAAGCACCGTGGAAGAAAATGAGGTCGTCGGCACGGGTAGACCAGAAGCGCCACCAATGGCCGTCTGTTGGATAGTCGCAAGCGCGGTCGATGACGCATTGATATCGTATCGACGCATGATAATACTCCCTTTTTCTGTCGAAGACGCTACGATCGTCTCATACGCAGCAACGCTTGCTGCATCGGGGAGCGTCGTTACGGAAAAACCGACAGGAAGCGCGAAGGCGATGCCGGCATCGGCGAGTGATACGTTTGGTGGCTGGCAGGGAGAGAACGTGCATGATGGCCCGATGCGTGCTACTGTCGTGCCGTCCGGACAAACCTGCGCGTCAAGCGGACACGCGATTGGCCGTATCGGGTATTCGACGGCGTTGCGATAGACGAATCCGCTGACGCCAAGGAGAATGATGAGGAAGATGCCGAAAAACAGACTTTTCATCAAAAAATGATACCACACGGTGAAGCTCGAATTTTTGGGGCGGCTATCGAGAATCGAACTCGAATTGAGAGCTCCACAAGCTCCAGTGTTAACCGTTACACCATAGCCGCCATGTGAGCACTAGATTTTTATACCACAAACGGAGAGAAAACCTTAGTATTTCGGATTTTCTTCTGCGACGCCCGCGAGATAGTTCGCGAGACGTGCGAGCGCAAACAAGAGAGATGACAGTCGATTCAAATACGAGCGAGTAGTATCTGGAATTATGCATAGGTTCGTCTCCCCCACAGCAATCACGCGCCGCTCTGCGCGGCGCGCGAGTGTCCGAGCCACATCAAGAAGGGCCGAGAGTTCCGTACCGCCCGAGATCGAGAAGCTGGTAATGGGCGGGATTTCTTTTTCGATCTCATTAACGATTTTTTCAACCGCTTCAATATCACTTGCCGCAAAATGCTTATCTGCTCCCGCCATCTCAGCCTGTATCACAAAGAGCTTTTCTTGGACGTTATGTAATGCTTCTTTAATTCTTGATTCTCCCGCAGCGCGCACTTTTACGTATCCTAAAAACGCATTCAATTCATCGAGCGCGCCGAGCGCTTCCGGAATTTCTGAAGATTTCGAAATCTTCTGTTGATCGCAGCCAAACAGTTTGGTCGTTCCACTATCCCCCTTACCGGTGTAGAGCATGCGTTAAGAATACCAGAACCGTCGTACTATTTAATTGTGCCGATTAATGTCCGAAGTGAGAACCTGCTGGTTGATTATATAATCGTTACTTGTATTTCGCTTCCAAGATCGTCCGAATACTGGACCTTTAATTTCTGAGTGCTAGAAGCGTCTCGAACCACTTTCGATAAGTGTTGATTCTGATCGTAAGAATAAAAGTACTGGTGATAGGAGTTCGTTGCGGATCCAAAAAAGGTTACTACGTAAGTTCCATTTAACGGCTGCTGTTCATATTCAAATCTGTAGTCAACAGAATATCCGTCGGTACTCTTGTTTGGATCTATTGGTTTCGAGTTTTGGTAATCCCAGTTTTCTATGACTCTCTGGCCACCATACGAAGCACCTAAAATCTCGCTAAGAATTTTGCCCGTTTTGGGATCAAACCCCGATCGTCGTCCTTGTGGATCAGTTACTAAGAACTGGACTTCAGAGTCAGAGGCGATAACCAGATCGCCATGGGACGTTTTGGACGATGATGACGCAGGTACGGGAGTCGTTGTGGATATTGCTTGCGCGCCAGAGTTTACAGGTTGTGCTGGTTGCTGATTCTGTGTATACACATAGCCACCGGCCAGCAATATGGCGATGATTGCAATGAGTAGAGGCGCAATAAATCCTCGGTTGTTTTTCATGGATTTCATACTAGCACAAGGGTAATTCATCCTGTTCAGCATCTTCATTCTTAAACGCAAAAGGACGTATTCTGTGCGATTCGGTTAGAACCGCCAGAGTTTTATCACTTGAGCCATTCACCTCGTGGAATTCCTGACTGAAGAATAATACCTTTTAGGGTTCTTGGTTTGATTATTGCCCTTCCATGAAACGGAACACAAACATTCCTTAATTGGCCACCATAACTGCCGATGTAATAGTAATGGCTAGCATTTGTATAATTTAGGGTAAAACCATGCTCCTTTAAAAAGGACTCGACGTCAGAAAATGTCCAGTTGAATAATCTTCCAGGCATTAAACAGCTGAATAACCAAACATGTTTATTTCGTACGGAGACTTTATTGGTTTTGGAGAATTAAGATTGACCCACAAATTTTCATATTCAGAATCTGGTTCCTGATTTAATGCTGGATATCCTTGTGCACCTCTTATCTTCTTCATTGATTGAACGTAACCTCCCACTGCCTGCAAAAGATTAAAGAATGCAAGTTTTGGATCATCGTTTGCCTCTATAATATTGAATTCTAAAGCAACGGCGTACCACGTGTCGCCATCACGAAATACAATGTGGCGGAAACGACCTTGTGTGGGTGTATTTACCATATGATCGACATCATATCATATTTTCGTATTTGTATGCGATTCGGTTGGAACCAATCCAAAAATCACTAGAAATCCTTTAGATGCTGCAATCTCTAGATTCGATGGCTCAAATTCGTCCTTTCCTTGGTATACGTCAATCTATGTGGTGGGAAACGCACAAGAACGCTGCTCTAGGTTGATAGGAACAGAGAATGCCGCCCTGAAATCCTATTTTGGTGTCTGTATTGTACCAAACTCGCACCTATTTCCAAAACAAAGTGAGGTAATGACTTC
>MFKU01000003.1 GCA_001781095.1 Candidatus Kaiserbacteria bacterium RIFCSPHIGHO2_01_FULL_53_31 | reverse complement strand
TGTTCGGAAATCCGCGCAATTACTTATTAAAATCACTCACGCTTGTACCAACTCGTTAGGGATACCTTTCCGTCTGTCTTGGGCAGTTCGCAAACCCATCCAAGATCTTTGTAGGTACGCGGCTTCTCATCCTTCTTCATCTGAAATCTGCGCTTCAGCTTCGCCCATAACTGCTTGTGGTTACGGTAATCCTCGGCAGAGTAGATGTCGCCGTCTCGAAGCCCATATTTTTGACGGTACAAAGTCCGCAGCGGCTCGAATTGAGCTGGCGGCCCGTGATACAGATGTTCATAGTACACTGGGTTTGTATCCCAACGCACCGTTGCAGCTGCTGGGTTTACGAAGTTTCTTTCGACGGTGTCGCCCAGAGGCGGCATTCTTACGAAGATGCGAGTTCATTCAATACGGAACTCACCGAGATGCCGGGCAGGAATATAGGTTACCCGATATCCCTGGGACTCGAGATAATCCTTGATGTCTTTGGCGGAATGAGTCTCGTAATTGTAGCTAAATACCGGCATACAACATTACTGTGGCTTCAGTAATAGCACATCTATCATACAATTGTCTTTTTTACGTCTCCTTTCGATTCGAGAGCGCCGCGCGAAGAGTCTCCGCGTCGGAGTATTCGAGCTCGCTGCCGGTCGCGAGTCCGCGGCCAAGTAGCGAGGTCTTTACCTTGTCGCGATAGGGCGCAAGGAGTAAACGAATATGATCGACTGTGTGCTCGCCCTCGCTCGTCGCCGACAGCGCAAGCACTATTTCTTTCAGGCCAACCGTAAGGCGACGCCTTACGGTTTCGAGCAATTGTGCCTCGCGGATAGCACCCTTGCCGGTGAGCATCAGCACGCCGCCAAGGACGAAGTAGCGCCCGCGATAGGTGCCGGCGCGCTCGACCGCGGCGAGGTCTTGGTCTTTTTCTACCAGCATCAGCTGCGTATCGTCGCGTTTATTATCAGAACAGTAATTACAAATCAGAGCAGTGCTCCCATTATAAAATCGGAGGCATTCAGGGCACTGACGGACACCCTTCCCGAGAGAAGCAATGAGTTCAGCAAATTTCTTACGCTCCTCAGGCGGGGAAGCGAGGAGATGGAAGACGAAACGCTTTCCCTGCCGTGGGCCTATGCCCGGCAGATGGGCAAATGCACGCGCAAGTTCTTCGATGTGATCCATGTTATCTGCGCATCCTAAAATTCCTTTGCCAGTTCGCCATAGTCTGCAGTATCAACTGGCTGAAAGGTAGCGCGTTTCTCGTCGAAATAGAGCTCGGTCTTGCCCGTCGGGCCGTTACGATGCTTCTCAATCAAGATCTCGGCGATGTTCGGCCGATCGCTATCGGAGTTACGCTTATCCTCGCGATGGATAAATATCACGACGTCTGCATCTTGCTCGATGGAGCCAGAATCGCGCAGGTCGGAGAGTCGCGGCTTACCGCCGCGCTTCTCGACGTCACGAGAGAGTTGCGAGAGTGCAATGACGGGCACCTCGAGTTCGCGTGCGAGCGACTTCAATGAACGCGAGATCTCCGTCACTTGCTGAACGAGAGAATCGGACGCTCTGGTATGAGTCGGCGCCATAAGCTGCAGATAGTCCACGACAATGAGACCAATGCCGCGCTCACGCTTCAGCCGCCTCGCGACCGCGCGCATCGCGAGGATGTTATTGCCCGGCTTGTCGTCAATGTATATTGGCGCCTTGGAGAGCGATTCGAGTGCATCGCGAATACGACCGAAATCTTCTTCGCTCTTCACCTGGCCGGTGCGGAGACTCCAAGAGTTAACAAATGATTCAGCTGCGAGCATGCGATCAATGAGCTGTTCCGAACTCATCTCGAGCGAGAAGATACCGACGGGGACGTTGTGGCGCACCGCGGCGTTGCGCGCGATGTCGAGCGCAAGCGACGTCTTACCCATTGAAGGACGCGCGGCAATGATAACAAGATCGGACGGATGGAAGCCCGAGAGAAGATTATCGAGAGCGGGGAAGCCCGAGGGCACACCGCGAATGCCGCCTTCTCTCTTGGAGAGCGCTTCGATGCGATCCCATGCTTCGTGAATTTTGTCGCCGATGGCAGTGAACTTATGTGCCGCAGAGGCATTGCCGATGGCATAGATGCTTTTCTCGGCCTCATCGAGCACTTCCATCGTCTCGCGCGCGTCGTCGTACGCTGACTCAGTGATGCCGTAGGCGGCTTCGATAAGTGAACGCATCAGGAATTTTCGCGAGACGAGTTCTGCATAGTGCGAGAAGTTCCCCGGCGCTGGCGCAGCACCCGCGAGCTCGGCGAGATAGCTTCTACCCCCGCCGCGTTCGAGTAGTCCTTGGTCCTGCATCCGCTGCGAGAGCGTTAATTGATCGATTGGTTCACCACGCTCGGCGAGCTCTCGCATGATGCCAAAAATGAGGCGATGTTTCTCCGCGTAGAACGAATCAGGATGAATAAGATCCGAGACATCGTGAATGACGTCGGGTTTCAGGAGCAGGGCACCGAGGAGCGCGCGTTCGGACTCGAGGGATTGGGGCGGAACGCGATCGGTAGCCATTACCGGCAATTGTATCAAAGAGTTGTCCTCGTCAATACGGGGCCATCTGGGCCGTCGTCCACATGATATCCACTGCGCTCGATCTTGCCTCGAATACGATCCGCCTCGGCGAAATCTTTCACCGAGCGCGCTTTCCCCCGATCCATAAGCAGAACCTGTATTTCTTCCGGTATATTCTGCTCTTCGTGAACTGCGGATGACGGCGGATTAAGGAGTGAGAGGCCGAGGTGCACGTCAGCATCTTCGATGAGACCCCACTTCTCTTCGGGCGCATAGTCTTCGCTTCGGAGCGCCTCCCAGAGGATGCCGAGCGCTTGCGGGGTTGCGAGATCATCGCGCATCGCTGCGAGGAAGTTCTCGCGAGCTTCTGAAGGCGCGCTCGCCCGTTTTGAGTCTTCGCTAATCTCGCGCACAATCTTCCATAGTCGGTCGAGGCCGTTCGCCGCACCCGCGAGTGCATCCCACGAGAAAGAGAGCGGGGTGCGATAGTGCGCTTGAAGATAGAAATAACGAAGCGCAAGTGGATTGAATCCTTTCTCAATGACATCCGAAAGATAGACGGCGTTGCCGAGTGACTTCGACGCTTTCTCGCCACCCATATTGAGAAATGCGTTATGCATCCAATAGTGCGCGAGCTGACGACCGGTCGCCGCTTCTGACTGCGCGATTTCATTGTTATGGTGCACCGCGATGTGGTCCTCGCCACCGGTATGGATATCGATTTCTTGCCCTAGGAGCGCGCGAACCATCGCAGAACATTCAATATGCCAGCCCGGGTTGCCACGTCCCCACGGACTGTCCCACTGCTGGAGATCATTCGGCTTCGCGATGCGCCAGAGGACGAAGTCCCCCGGATGGCGCTTACCTTTCACGACCTCGACGCGTGCACCCGCCTCAAGACTCGCACGGGAAAGTCCGCCAAGCTTCCCGTACCCTGGAAATTTCTCGGTATCAAAATAGAGACCGTCAGGGAGGCCATAGGCGAATCCTTTCTCTTCGAGTGTTTTAGCGAGTGCGATCTGCTCTTTGATATATTCGGTCGCATGCGGGAAACGAATATCGTCAATGACAATATTCAAATCTGAAAGATCTTCCATGAATTGCTTCGTGTAGCGCACAGCGATTTCTTTCGGTGTTGTCTTCTCGCGTTTTGCTCCGACAGCCATTTTGTCCTCACCATCATCCCCGTCGCTTACCATGTGGCCGACATCGGTAATGTTGATGACACGGCGTACACTATAGCCTGCCGCCATGAGTATGCGCGAGATCGTGTCTGAGAAGATATAGGCGCGCAGATTGCCGATGTGCGCCGGTCCATATACGGTCGGACCGCAAGTGTACATCGATGCAATCCCTGGTTTAAGCGATACAAAAAGTTCCTTTTCGCCCGAGAGGGTATTCGTGAAGAATATGCGCACTGGTCGTCTCGGTGCTCCTTGATTTCGAGCGGCGAATATGCGTGTCAGCCAATTCATACGTCGCTACACTATATCCAACGTTTTCGTGAAAGGAAGAGCGCCACAACCGCGCAGGTTCCGAGCATGATGGCAAGGATAATCCAAAAGGCATTCGGATTGCCCGCAAGCGGCGTCCCGAGCGCATGCATGCCAAAGATGAATGCGATGAGCTCGAGCGGCAGCACGATAATCGTGATGATCGTAAGCGCCTTCATGATCTCATTCTGGCGCGTTTCGAGTAGCGCCATATTGGTCTCCCGGAGCTCAGTCGCGACGGCGCGATAGGTGCGGATCAGATGCGTGACGTGCATACGCTCGGCCGCAATACGTGCCGCGCGGTCGCCGAAAGAAGAGCCGAAAAAATCATGTTCGCCAAGAGTCTTCAGAAAGCGCGCGAGCGGCTCCTCGTGGTTCACTAGCATCGCTTCCAGATGGAGAAAATCGCGGCTGACGTCTGAAATAGATCGCACGGTTTGACGTTCGCGCCCATCGAACATTTCCTGCTCAACGCGCGTTAGTTGCGTCGCGCTGTGGCTGATGTGGTCGCGCACCGACGTGTAGAGATGCGTAAAAAGAATCTCGAGGAAAACATCCGTCGTGACCGACGTGCTACCCACTACCGCCATTTCTGTTTCAAGCAGTTTCTTCAAAAGGTGCAGAGAAATAACGAGTTCATACCGTACCGTCACTATGAAATGTTCGCCGACTATGAAGTCGATCTCTTGGCTCTTGGTTTCGCCATCGTCGCTGCGCGGAATTGGGAAATGAAGCACTAAAAGCGCTGTGCTTGCGTCTCCGGCTACGAGCGGCAAAGGGGTGGGAGAGAGCACTTCAGTCCCGATACGTTCGCTAACAGAAAACTCATGCATCACTTCGCGTACTTCGTCCTCGGAGGGTCGTTCGAGATCGACCCACACGCCGCCCTGATACTCGTAACGAAATATCATGCATCTAGAATACCATGCGTAATTCTGTGGAAAGGCGAATATGCTACACTATTGCGGAACAGAAGCATGGATACGAACCCGACCACGCGCAATATCGTAAGGCGAAGCGTGACGTTTGCCCTCGTTGCCGCTCTGGCATTCGGAGCAGGGCTCTTTATGGGAAGCAACGGGTCGACGGCGGCCGTGATCACGCACATTCCGCTCATCGGCGATGGACTCGATGCAACGCCCGATACGAGTGTCAACCTTACGGATTTTTGGAAAGCGTGGAATGCCCTCAAAGAAAACTACGTCACGACGCATGCGTCCTCGACACTGCCGTCGAATAAAGACATGGTCTACGGTGCGATCAAAGGCCTCGCCAGTTCGTATGGCGATCCGTATACTGTCTTCTTCCCGCCTGAAGAAGCGAAAACCTTTGCGGAGAATATTTCCGGCAGCTTCGCGGGAGTCGGCATGGAAATCGACATCAAGGATTCGGTTCTTACGGTCATCGCGCCTCTGAAAGGGACGCCTGCGGAAACCGCAGGCATTAAGGCAGGTGATCAGATCGTCGCGATCGATAAAAAGCCAACCGATGGAGTCTCGATTGAAGAAGCGGTGAGCGAGATTCGCGGGCCAGCTGGCTCAGTGGTCACACTCTCGATCGTTCGCAATGGAAAACTAATGGAAGTGAAGGTAACGCGTGCAGTTATCCAGATACCAGAGATTGAGGAGGGCATCGATGCAAAGAGCGGTGTGTATCACATCGCGCTGTATGAATTTACTTCTAATTCTTCGCAGCAATTTAATAAAGCGTTCGCACGATTTAAGAATTCAAACTCCCGGAAGCTTGTCATTGACCTTCGCGGGAACCCGGGCGGATACTTAAGTGCAGCGGTCAACATCGCGAGCCATTTCCTCCCGAAAGGCGCGACGGTTGTGACCGAGGACTTTGACGGTAAACAGCAGAATGAGGTACATACCAGCGTCGGCTACAATGACGTGCCCAAAAATACGAAGGTCGTCGTACTCATCGACGGTGGCTCCGCATCTGCTTCGGAGATTCTCGCCGGCGCATTGCAGGACAGCAAGACAGCTACGCTCATAGGCACAAAGTCGTTCGGCAAAGGGTCGGTACAGCAACTGATACCGCTTGACGGCGGTTCCCTCAAGGTTACGGTCGCACGCTGGATCACGCCGGCAGGCCACTGGATCATGGGCAATGGCATTACACCGGACATCACAGTGCTGTTCACGCAGAAGGATACTGATGCCAAGCTGGATCCCCAAATGGCGCGCGCAGTTGAATTTTTGACGACGGGGAATTAATAGGATAAGCTCACTCTATATGAAGGTGATTTTGACGAAGGACGTGAAGGGTGTGGGCCGTATGCATGAATCAGTGATCGCGGCCGATGGATATGCGCTGAATTACCTTATTCCCGGAAAGCTCGCAATAGCTGCAACGCCGACCGCGATGAAAGAGGCCGCGTTTCGAATGAAGCAGGTGGTGGAACGCAAAGTGGTTGATGCCAAGCTCTTAGAGCAAAATATGGCTTCTCTGGCTGATGCAAAGATTGTCATCAAGGCAAAAGCGAATGAAAAAGGTCATCTCTATGATGCGGTAGGGAAGCCGGAACTCTCACAAGCTGCGAAGGATCAAGCGCACATCGACCTCCCTGAAGCCGCCATCAAGCTCGAGAAGCCGATCAAGGAGCTCGGCACGTTCGACATTCCCGTCTCAGTCGGCGAAATCTTCGGTAAGTTCACAATTACTATCGAAGTGGAATAAAAAAACTTACTGGTTTCTAAATTCTAAATAACGTCGACGACTTTCTTGGCCGTGATGTGGCCGGTGAAGGTCGTCTTGCGACGCGTGCGAAAGGTGACTTTGCCAGTGGCAACTGAGAAAAGTGTGTGATCGCGGCCGACTTTGACATTTTTGCCCGCCTCAATCTTCGTCCCGCGCTGACGGACGATCACCATCCCCGGGCGCGCTGCGGCACCATCAGCGAGCTTGACCCCGAGATATTTCGGGTTTGAATCATTAAGGTTTTTCGCTGATCCGCCAGCTTTCGTTGATGCCATGGTGCTATAATTATGTCGTATGACTATAGCAGATCTGCGCGAGAAATGCAAAAAAAGCATTGCGTCTGTGCCGAGAGACTTTCTTTTTATGGCTATTCTCGTTTCCACCTCATCTGCGAGCTTTGGACTCGGATATCTGACTGGACTGGACGCAGGGCAGGGAAGTGTCCCCTTCACGACTTCCCCGTCTTCTGCCGAAACGGCCGTGAGGCAGGTCGTCGCCTCAAAAACAGGCACAAAATACTATCTACCCTCGTGTACGGGCGCTGAACGTATTTCTGAGGCCAACAAAGTGTGGTTCGCGACGGCAGAACTCGCGCGCGCGGAAGGATATGAACCAGCAACGAATTGTGCAGGCCTATAAAAAGATATAGAAAATTATCTGCTGTGCATCTCAAAGCCCTCATTCCTGGGGGTCTAGTAGTGTTACAATTCATTTATGAATTCATTGGACGCGGCAGGGCAGCACCTTGCAGATATAATTCATGAGGGACGACGTACTGTCCCTACTGATCGGCCGCTCCTCGTCTGCAAACCAAAAAAGATTGAATCGTGGCGCATCTTCAAAATAATGTCTGAATTTATTGAGGGATTTGACATTATTAAACGATATGGCCTAGCCGTGACCTTTTTTGGCAGTGCGCGGGCAACGCTCGATGATGAAGTCTACAAACACGCGCACGATCTCTCGAGCCGACTCGCCAAAAAGGGATTTGCCGTCATCACTGGCGGGAGCTCCGGCGTCATGCAGGCCGCTAATAAGGGCGCATTCGAGGTCGGCGGTGCATCCGTGGGCCTCAACATCAATCTGCCGGAGACGCAGGTCTACAATCCTTACCTTACTGAACGGTTCGGTTTCGACCATTTCTTCGTGCGGAAGGTCATGTTGACCTATGCCTCTGAAGTGTACGTCTATTTCCCGGGAGGTTTTGGTACGCTTGATGAGTTTTTTGAAATTGTGACACTGGTACAAACGCGGAAGATCCGCAAAGTGCCAATCGTCCTTTTTGGTAAAGATTACTGGCAGCCGCTGCTTACATTCATCAACAAGACGCTCTACGAAGAACGTAGGACAATAAATCAGGAAGATCTGAATCTCTATACCCTCGTCGATTCGGTTGACGAAGCATACGACTACATCATCGCCAACGCTGCCTGCTAGCTAGCTACTAGCAACCGAAGGAGGGCAGAGAAGGGCCTCTTTCAGCTTTACTTGATGTGCGCACAATATACCTTTTGCGCACAGTACTGAAGCTTAGTTAATGACCCATTCCCATACCTGATTGAATACGTGGAGAAGATAGGAGAAATTCTCCTGTCCTGCTGGCGAGTTAATTATCGCCTGTAATGAGATGCCGAAGAAGGATAACGCAAGCACGAGAACGAATACCCAGAAGAGTAGCTTAAACATGAAGTTATATTATACCACATCTGGTAGGGGACCTCCGGCATATCTCGTCATGGCGTGACTTGCTCCTCTTCCCCACTGTTAGTAACTATAGAGAGAATTCAATTTTGCCCGTGTTAATGCACCAACATATCCGCTCGTCTTGATGCCATATTTCTTCTGGAATTTTCTCACCGCTCGATAGGTCTGATTGTAGAAGCCGCCGGTTACTTCACCTGCGTAGAGGCCTTCGCGAGTAAGAGCTGTTTGCAGTGCGGTGATGTCATTTGGATACTCCGAGCCAATCTGCAAATCGCGGTTCCAAGTGTAGTTGAATCCGGTTTGCGCACCCACTTGCGGTTGAGATGTGGGAGGCTTCGTGGCTGCTGCGCTCAGAGCGTTCAGAGCGCTCGCCGTTTGATTTGAATTATTTCCAAGGACAGTGCTATTCACTAAGGTAACCGTGACGGTTGCCCCACTGGTCCACTGATTGTTTGTATACGCACGGACGCCGATATTGAGCAGACCTGGTTTGAATGAATAGGTTTTGCCGCCATACGTCCATGATCTCGAGAGATCGAGCGAGTAAGACGGGCCACTGAGCGTACGCAGATCGCGGTAGTTCTCATGCGTTATCGTCGTATCGTTCGAATTGATGACGCCATCCCCGTTTGAGTCTTGAACGAAGGCGTAGAGATATACACTGCCGACACCCGCTGAAGGCTGTTGTGCGTTCACGACGAGTGTGCCGCCGAGCGGAATCCTAGCACCCGCGACGGGAGCAGTCACGAGTGGAGCAGAATAAACTGCTGTTGTAGGTGCAACTGGTGTGGGCGCAGACGTAGAAGAAGCGGTATTGAGCAATTTGGCAAGATAGACAACATCAGTGATATCCAGTTGACCGTCGCTATTGATGTCGCAAGATTTATTCACCGGACAGGTCGGGACATTTTGATTCATTTGTGCGGCCAAGTAGTTCAAGTCTGCAGTGTCGAATTTGCCGTCATTGGTGTAGTCATAATAAAGGCCAGAATTGTTGAGAATGAGATTGGTCAGAGAAAGGACATCAGCAATGTTAACACCTCCATTGCCATCGAGATCGCAGATTTTCCCTGATGGACAGATGTTGTTGCCGATAGCGACTTGAGCGAGGAAGTTAACGTCTGTTGGACCGACAGTTCCATCGTTGTAGTAATCGTACGGACTGACGCGTATGGTGGTCAGATTCACTAATGTGATAATGTCTGCGATGTTCACACTTCCGTCACCATTGATATCGCACGTCTTCCCTAAAGGACACGCAGCGTCACCAAGCGCGACCCTAGTAAGAGTATTGATGTCACTGGAGTCGATAACGCGGTCGTTGTTGTAATCATAGACATTGTTGTTTGCAACCGTGAACGTTTGGGCATTTGAAGTACCGGCGCTTGTGACAACGGTAATGGTGTGAGTACCAGCTGTGGCAGTATCGGCAGCATTTAAGACAACGGTTAACTGCGTATTGTTGTTGACAGCGGTCGAGCCGTTGGCTAGATAGCGTTGTGAGCCGTCAAAGTACACCCTCGCGAGACTGTAGTAGATGAACTTACTGCCGTAGATAGTGAGCCAGCGGCTGCCGCGACCAACAGCCACCGAAGAGGGGCTAATTGAGGTTATGGTTGGAATTGAACTGCTTGTGACAGGACTGACCGTAAAGATCTGAGAGTTAGAGGTGCCGCCGTTGGGGCCAGTGGTGACCACTGTAATGATCAGGGTGCCCGCAGTTGTGAGGGAGCTCGACGGGATGACGGTGGTGAGTTGTGTGGCACTGATGAAGTTTGTATGAGTGAGCGGAATCTGAACGCCGTTCACGTAGATCGTCGACGCGCCTGAGACGAAGTTTTTGCCGTTGACCCTGAGCGTGAGGCCTGCGCTGCCAGCGGGTGCCGAGGCAGGGGTGATGGAGGTTATTGTCGGCATGATAGGTGCAGGACCCACTGCGACCGTCACAGACTGCACTGCAGTGGTTTGTCCATTTCCAGAACATCGGAGTGTGTACGTGGTGTTCGCTGTGAGAGCCGCTGTCTGTTTGCTGCCGGTGAGCGCTCCCCCAGTGGTCCAATTAGTACTCGTGGTACAACTGGTAGCGTTCGTTGAACTCCATGAGAGTGTGGCTGGGCTGCCGTATGCGACGGAAGTTGGCGAGACGGACAGCGAGGCGGTTGGTGCCGGTTTGGGTTCAGAACACAAGGCGTTGGTTCCCCCGTTCGTCCCCGGACAGGTCCACGTGTATGCGCTGCTGCCAGACGCCGGATTGGTGCTTGCGGCAGGAGAGGAACAGGTGTAGTGAACGGCGGGGACAGAGCAGGCACCGTTTGTACTGGTAATAGTAACCGCGAAGAAAGCAGCGATGGTGTGATTGGTGGTGATGTTCGAGAAGGTGTACGAGGCCACGGCACCGACCGAAACGCCATCAACAGACACGCTGACGATGCGATAACCCGACGCTGGTGTGATGGTGAAGGTCTGGTTGGTGCCACTAGTGATGTTGGTCTGCGTACTTGGGATAATCGTACCGTTTGCGCTTTGTGTCACGGTAATGGTATACGTGGGGTTGGCTGCGAAGGACGCTGTCACCGTGATGTCCCCTTTGATATTGGTGTCGGTGCGAGGGTTTGCGGTTGAACCGTCAGACCAGGAAACGAAGTGGTACCCGGTATTTGCGATCGCCAATACGGGCTCGCCATTGTCATCATCATTAACGATTTGCGTTCGATTGATGTTAGGGATCGAGCCATTTGAATCCGTAAGATAAGTCAGGTTGTGTTGAACAGGCCTAATAGCGATTAGATACTGAGCCGTCTTACCGCCATCACGGGTGGTGATGGTGATGTAAGAAAAACCCGGAGCAATAGCTGTGACGAGGCCCGTGGTTGAATTAACAGTCGCTATAGATGGATTTGCGGAGCTGTATGTGACCGTTTTGTCAGTGGCATTCAATGGCAAAACAATAATCTTACTTCCAAGATCGTAGGTGTTCCCGACCGTTAGAGTGTGGTTTTGGTTTTCATCACTGGTCGAGACACTCGTCACATGGATAACCGGATTCACGACCGTAATGGTGTCGGTGGCGGTCTTGGCGCCGTCGACCGTGGTGACGGTGATGACCGCGGTGCCGGCGGAAACGGCAGAGATGAGG
>MFKU01000002.1:20509-27881 GCA_001781095.1 Candidatus Kaiserbacteria bacterium RIFCSPHIGHO2_01_FULL_53_31 | reverse complement strand
TTTCCCGATAGTCCTCGCCTTAGTGGGCGATTCGACGATTAAAAGTTTTTTCACCGTGTATTACTCATAGCGCGGATACCTATATAAGGTCAAGCAGTCTCGACAAAGATCGGATGGTGGTCCGAGCCGACACGGTCGGGGAGGACAGAGGCAAATTTGATTGAAAACGAGTGCGAGACTAGGATGTGGTCGAGCTGCGAGCGCGAGAGCGGATGGGTAACGGAACCGCGCAAGGGGTTCCGAAGTTCATAGGCAACAAAGCGCTTCTCGATGAGTGTGCGCTCACGCTTATGAAAGAGGACATCGTGCAGAGTTCCGCCAAGGAGCCAGTTAAGAATGGTTATGGAACGCGCTTCAAGAATGTTGAAATCGCCGCAAATAATAGCGGCACGAGAGGCATTGCGGTTAGACATCATCTTCTCGAATTCCCGAAGGCGTAACTCCGGATGCGCGAGGATAAGGTGCAGATTGAAAAGGTGCGTGATACCCGAAGGAAGTGCTATGTCGACCGAAAGCCCACTCCGGTTACGAATACGCGTGAAGTGAAAAGGCCTCATCAGATGAACAAAGATACTGGTACGTACTGGTAGATTCGGCCAATAATCCGGAAAGGAAATGAGCGTTTCATTTGAGATCGGGTATTTGGAAAGAATCACGAGATAGATGGGGACGAATTCTGAACCATGGAGACGCTCGACATCGATCGTGTATGCGTGGTAGCAGGGAAGCGCGAGCAAGCGATCGAGAAATGCTTGCGGTACTTCCTGCAGACAGAAGATATCGAAGTCGCTTTTCGCGATGAATTCAAAAGCGCGGTCGGGCTCCGCGTTGTGAAAGAGCATGTTCCAGGAATAAATTTTCATGCGTTCATAGTTCATACGCGGCGCCATGCTCCAAACTCTTCTTTAATAAGTCCGCGAAGTTCCAGCGCAACTAGAGCCGTGAGGGCTTCTCCTGCACCGGTGTTTGAGACACGAAGGATCTCATCACGTGAACGAGATTCCTCGAGCATATTCCATATAACCAGTTCAACGTCTTCGAGGTCTGTAGGCGCTGATGTCGATCCGGTATCACGCGGCGGAATCTTCAATGCTTCGAGAATATGAAGCGGCTCGGTGACAAGTGTCGCACCGAGGCGGATAAAGAGATGCGGGCCAAACGCGTGCGGATCGCCTATGCGGTGGGGAATACAAAGTAACTCGCGATTGTATTCGCTTGCGAGTCGCGCCGTGATGAGTGTGCCAGACTTTTGGCCGGCTTCGATAACAAGTACCGCATCGGCGAGGCCGACCATCAGCCGATTTCTCTCTGGGAAAAAATGTACACGCGAAGCTGTCTCGGGCGAGTATTCAGAGAGCATGCCGCCACCTTTTTCTAGAATCTCTTTCGCGAAAATGCGGTTAGATCGTGGGTAAAGCACGTTGTCGCCGAGCCCTGAGCCCGGCACGACGAGTGTGTGGAGGCCCGCGGCGAGCGCCGCTTTGTGGGCGCACGTATCTATCCCGAGTGCGAGGCCACTGATAATAGAAATAGGATACCCTGTAAGGCCTGTAATGAGTTTCTCGCATGCCTCCTGCCCATAGCGCGTTATTGCGCGCGAACCGACAACCGTGAGCAGTTTTGTCCCCTCGGGCGGCATCGCGCCGCGAATCCACAGCTTCTTTGGTGGCTGCGGTATCTCGAGCAGTTGGCTCGGCCATTCTGAATTATCCAATTCCCATATTTCCATCCGTGTAGTATAACCGCAGAGTACGTTATACTGCACACATGCTCGACATGCGATTCATTCGGGAGAACGCTGACCTTGTGAAGGCCGGTGCGTTGAAGAAGCATATCGAGGTCGATATTGATCGGTTGCTCGTCGTCGATGATGATAGGAAGCGTTTGCGTCAGGAAATCGACGCAAAGCGCTCGGAGCAGAATCGTCGCAGTTATGAGATACAGCGCGCAGAGGGCAACGAACGTGAAAAACTCATCGAAGCGATGCACCAGCTTAAGGCCGGAATGAGTGAGACTGAAGAGCAACTAAAGAAAGTGATGGAAGAGTGGCAACGGATCATGCTCACCGTGCCAAATGTTCCCGATATGTCAGTGCCGGAAGGCGACAGTGACGCCGAGAATATTGAGATTAAGATGTGGGGCACTCCGACTGAATTCTCCTTCAAACTTAAGGATCATGTCGATTTGATGACCGCGCTCGGCATGGCCGATTTCGAACGCGGTGCGAAAGTCGCCGGTTTTCGCGGTTACTTCCTAAAAGGCGACGGCGTCTTGCTCGCTAACGCGGTCTGGCAACTTGCCCTCAAACACTTCGCGTCAAAGGGACTACTGCCGATGAGCGTTCCTTCACTTGTGCGCCGTGAAGCGTTTCTTGGAACAGGCTATTTACCGCAGGGGGAAGAAGACCTATATAAAACACAGAACGGCGAATATCTCGCGGGTACTGCCGAAGTGGCGATGATGGCGTACTACATGAACGAGACGATTGATCTAGAAAAGCAGCCGACTCAGTTTCTTGCATTTTCACCATGCTTCCGCCGCGAGGCAGGTGCGCACGGGAAAGATGTTCGCGGCTTGATTCGCGTCCATGAATTTTTCAAATGGGAACAACTTGTGCTCTGCAGAGCTGAACATGACGAATCAGTGCGTCTCCACGAATTTATTAATAGAAACGTCGAGGAATTCATTGAGCTCTTAAACATCCCGTACCACACCGTCATTAATTGCGGCGGTGATATCGGACTCGGACAAGTAAAAAAATATGACGTCGAACTCTGGGTCCCGGGAGAAAAGACGTATCGTGAGATTAGCTCCGCTTCATACTTCCACGATTTCCAGACGCGCCGTCTCAATATCCGCTATCGCGATACTGAAGGCATCCTGCGCTTTGCCCACTCTTTGAACTCAACGGCCATTGCCACACCGCGAATTTTGGTTTCGATTGTGGAGAACTATCAGCAAGAAGATGGCACAATTAATGTGCCCGAGGCTCTCGTACCTTATGTCGGAAAGAGTGTCATTGGCCCGGCATAGTCGCCTGCACGATCAGGGCGAGCGCCTCGCAGAACGCCGTCGTCGACGGCGGCGGAGGATACTGAAGGCGTTCACCGTCATCGTGTTCATTCTCGTGACTGCGGCTGTGTACGTGCTTAATCAGAATCGGGTGCGAATTACTCGTGTTGAAATATTTGGCGGCGATACGTCGCTTGCTTCGACAGCGCAAGCAGCAATGCAGGGGCGATACTTCGGCATTATCCCGCGCAACTCGATTTTCTTCATTCCAGATGACACTATTCGCTCCGATATTCTCACCGCGCATCCGGACATCGCGGCGATTTCGATTTTTAGAAATGGCCTTACGGGTCTCTCGATACGCGTCACGAACCGCGCGCCTATCGCGCGCTGGTGTGGAATCGCTCCACCCGCTGATGGGGCAGCGCATGGCTGCTATACCTTCGACGCGGGCGGGATCATTTTTCCTGCTGCAACGACAACAGAATTCATAAACTCTTTCACTCTCTACGCACCGCTGGTAGGCGAGACGCTCGAACCTCTGCGCGCGACAATTGCTCATGCGGAGAAGATCCCCGGCATTTTCGATTTCGCCCGCGAGTTGAGTACATTCGGTTCACCGGTCACGCGAGTCGTCATTCGTAGCGACGAAGTCGATAGCTATCTAGAAAGTGGTACCCGTCTAACCTATGTGCTTGGACATGAGAAGAGCGTATTTGACGCACTCGCTTCCGCGAAATCATTCCTCAACCTTGCCGATGGATCCCTCGATTATGTTGACCTGCGTTTTGACGGTAAAGTATATCTCAAGAAAAGGTAAGAACGTGTGAGAGATGAGGGATGAGAAGATTTCTGATACGGTAGTCAAATGGAATCATTTTGGAAGCATGTACCTAAACCATTCTTCGCGATGGCGCCGATGGCCGACGTCACCGACGCGGCGTTTCGAGCTGTTGTAGGGCGGCGTGGCAGGCCCGATGTCTTCTGGACAGAATTCGTCTCGGCAGACGGTCTCTTCCACACGCGAGAAATACAACACATTCCTGATACTTTAAATCCGCTCATTCGTGATCTCGCATTTACCCCAGATCAGCATCCAATCGTCGCGCAAATATTTTCGTCCAAGCCGGAGATGATTACCTATGCAACGAAGCTCGTCGCAGAACTGGGCTTCGACGGTGTCGACTTAAACATGGGCTGCCCAGATCGTAGTGTCGAGAAGCAAGGTGCGGGCTCGGCGCTCATCAAGAAACCCGAACAAGCAATTGAAATCATTCGCGCTGCGAAATCCGCTAGCGCAATGCCCGTCTCGGTCAAAACGCGCATCGGTTATAACCAAGAAATTCTTGAGGACTGGCTCGCCATACTGCTTAAGGAATCCCCAGCGGCAATCACGATTCACTTGCGCACGCGCAAAGAAATGTCGCTTGTGCCGGCTAATTGGGATTTGATGAAAAGAGCAGTCGAAATACGAAACTGTATAAATCCCGACGTGTTACTCATCGGTAACGGCGATGTCGAAGATCTCGATCAAGGGAAGCTACTCGCCGCAGATACCGGCTGCGACGGGGTCATGATAGGCCGTGGCATGTTCGGTAACCCATGGGTATTTGAAGGTCTACACGATACGAAATGGGGATTTACGAAACCCCCACATACGTTGGAAGAGAAATTGGATGCGTTGATTGAGCTTGCGTACGGATTTGAGAACATCACTCCATCTAAGAATTTCTCGATTCTTAAAAAGCATATCAAGGCATTTGTCACCGGCTTCGACAGTGCCGCAGAATTGCGGGCGAAGCTTATGGCTGCAAACTCTGCCGCCGACCTTGACAACATTGTGAATAATCGGTAATTTTCACACGGAGGCGAAGAACGTCTCTCTTCCAGAGAAGATCTCTGGTTGAAACAGAGGGGAGAAGAGCTATGTTGAAGCGAATACGGGTAGATAACGTGTTTACCGTGGGTGTGTTCTTTAGTGTCATGATTTCATTTATTGTCGCTCTTTTCGTGCAGGATAAGGTGGTACTGGCTCCTGGGCAGGACAAACAATTGGCGATTATCGCCACCCTCTTCGCCGGATGCACATACTTAATCGTCGTTCCCTTGATTTGGCATGCTGCGACACTGCAATGGAGACAGGATGACCGTCTAGTCACAGACGTAAAAACAGTATTCCTAACGCAGGACGTCGTCGATGCGAGAGTTTCGAGGCTCGCGGCAGAATTCAAAGTACTCTGCGAATCAGAAGTTCGGCTGCAAGGCACAGACATGGCAGATGGCAATCTGGATGCTCTGAAATGTAGAATTGCCGAGGCCAAGCATGCCTTCTGGACGACAAGAGAGCTCGCTGAGAGGATGGGCTTCAGAGTGTACTCGACAGTGAATGCGTACTTCTAGGATAGGATCTCACACTTTTTTACGGCGCTCGTGGGTTTTGTCACCCGCGAGCGCTGTTTCTTTATTATGCAACTTCCTAGTGCCTAACGCCTAATCCCTATATACTAGCTAGCATGGCGCACCAGTCTCTCTATCGGATACATCGCCCCAGTACCTTCGCAGATGTCGTGGGGCAGGAGCAGGTGACGAAGCCTCTCGAAGAAGCGGCGAAGACGAAGAAGATCGGACACGCGTATCTCTTCGCCGGCTCGCGCGGGCTCGGGAAGACCTCGGTCGCGCGCATTTTCGCAAACGCGATCGGCTGTACCGAGCGCGATCTCTACGAGATCGATGCGGCGAGCAACAACAGTGTCGAGGATATCCGTACACTTACGGAGGGCGTGTATACGTTGCCATTTGAATCAGCGTACAAAGTTTATTTGCTCGACGAAGTGCACATGCTCTCTAAGTCGGCGTGGAATGCATTCCTAAAAACGCTCGAGGAGCCACCCGCGCATGCGGTATTCATCCTAGCGACGACCGAGCTCGAAAAGGTCCCCGAGACGGTACAGTCACGCTGTCAGGTATTCGAATTCAAGAAGCCGACGCGTGCAATCCTCGCGAAAATGGTTTCCACCGTTGCGAAGAAGGAAGGATGCACTCTAATGCCTGACGCTGCGGAACTTATCGCCACGCTTGCCGACGGCTCGTATCGCGACGCGCTTTCAGTATTGCAGAAAGTGTTTGCTGGCACTGAGAGTAAGGAACTCACGCGAGTCGAAGTAGAACAAGCCACAGGAGCTCCGCGCCGCGAACAGGTGCATGCGCTCATAAGCGCGCTCGCGGAAGGCGAGTGCGGGAAGGCTCTCACAGCTATCGAGCAGGCTGCAAAGGCTGATGTTGATATGAAGCTCTTCCTCGAGCTGGTTCTCGAAGCACTGCGAGCGACACTTCTTATCCGTTATGCCCCCGAGTTGCGACCATCGCTCGCCGAGGAACTCGGCAAGGACGAATTCTCTGCACTCGAAAAGTTCTCTGCAGAAGGCGGAATTACGCACACGACGATGCTTGCATTCCTCACAGCGGCAGAGCGCATCCGCTATGCGCCGATCCCCGCGCTTCCGCTCGAGCTCGCTGTGCTTGAGCTGTTTGGAAACGAAGAATGAGCTCCGATGGGATTCGTTGGCTCGTGCTCATTGTCGTTGTTGCAGCAGCAGGTGTCGGCCTCTATACTCGCTACCAGGACACGCGACCCTGTACACAGCCCGTCGTGTACGCAATCGGAGCGGTTGATGCGCGATTCGGCATCGGAAGTGCAGCCCTCATCGCCGACGCGAAGGCGGCAGCAGCTATCTGGAACACTGCGGCGAAGAAGACTATCCTCGCGTACGACCCAGAGGCGGCGATGAAGATTAATCTAGTCTATGACGAACGAGAGGCCACGGCGAAACTCGGTCACCAGATCGCGTTGAAGCAAGCAGAGGCCGATACCGCGCGAGCCGCACTTGAAACACTGCAAGATAAGCTCACCGCCGCCCAGAAGATTTATAATGAGAAAGTGCGCGACATAAATGCGCAGGGCGGTGCGATACCTCGCGAAGCTAAAGCACTTGCCGCCGAGAGACAGTCATTGCAAACTCTCTCAAATTCGGTAAAGAGCAAAATAGAAGCATATAATGCGAGCATCGCGGCGCTGAATGCTGAGGTTGCTGCATTCAATCAGAGCGCTGGACGTACATTCGAGCAAGGGCAGTACGTGCGAGACGCGTCAGGGACACGCATTAACATCTTCGAATTCATCGGCACTGACCAATTAAAGCGCGTCCTCGCGCATGAATTCGGGCACGCTATCGGCCTCGGCCACAACGACGACCCCAAAGCAATCATGTTCGCGAAGAACGAAAGCGGTAATCTGGTACCGACTTCTGCCGATCTCTCCGCTCTAGGAACGCTTTGCGGGTCTTAACGAACGTGCAATAAA
>MFKU01000002.1:7291-20496 GCA_001781095.1 Candidatus Kaiserbacteria bacterium RIFCSPHIGHO2_01_FULL_53_31 | reverse complement strand
AAATGATACTGTGTCTTTATTGGGAGATCGTCTAACGGTAGGACAGGGGCCTTTGAAGCCCTCAATCTAGGTTCGATTCCTAGTCTCCCAGCACTTCGTAAAATCAACTCATTTTAGCCAACGTCGGAAACTTTCGTAGCATAAATCCTAAGTTTTCGGATGCTCAGCAAGGGTTCGAACCGGTCATTTCCTCACACGCCGTGGTACTCTTTCTTCATGAGATTCAAAGATAAGGTGGCTGTGATCACGGGCTCGAGTCGCGGAATTGGTAAGGCGACTGCGATAGCTTTCGCACGCGAGGGCGCAAAGGTCGTAGTGAATTACGCGAACAACAAAGTCGCTGCCGACGAAACTGTTATCGAGATAAATAAAGCAGGAGGCGAGGTCGTCGCAATACAGGCCGACGTTGCAAACGAGGCAGATGTGAAAAGACTGATGACCGAGGCAGCAACCCACTTCGGAGGAATTGATGTATTGGTGAACAACGCAGGGATCGTTATCGACTCACCATTGCTCGAAAAGACGGCGGAGCAATGGGAACATACGCTGGGTGTAAATCTTATTGGTACGTTCCTGTGTATCAAACATGCGGTGCCGCACATGAGAGGAAGAATGTGCGCTTCAATAATCAACATTTCGTCGACTAACGGCATTGATACGCTCAGCCCCGAGTCGGCCGACTATGACATCTCGAAAGCCGGGGTGATCAGCCTGACTAAGAACTTTGCCCAAGAGCTCGCGCCTGAGATACGGGTAAATTGTGTTGCACCGGGATGGGTCGATACCGATATAAATGCGGGACTCGAGAAGGAATATATCGAAGGCGAGATTCAGCATATCGCCCTAAAGCGATGGGGGAGTCCCGAGGAGATCGCAAAGGCAGTCGTCTTTCTCGCGTCTGAGGACGCAAGCTTTATAACAGGAGCTACTCTCGTGGTTGACGGCGGGTATCAGTAATTGGTTCCAACATCGACCCAGACGGTCTAACCGAGGTTTTGTTATAATTATCAGATGATCGGGCTTAAACGCGGTGTTGTAAAACTTGCATCACACGATAAAGAATGGGCCTTAGAATTTGAGAAAGAGAGAACAAGACTTCAAGAGAATCTTGGTGATCGTGTCATCGATATTCAGCATATTGGTAGCACCGCTGTGCCGAAGCTATGCGCTAAGCCCATCATCGACATATCGATAGGAATTCGGAGATTAAAAGATGCTAACAAATTAACAAGAATAATGAACTTGTTAGGTTATAGGTTCCACAAAAAATCCGCCCAAGAAATATTTTTTGCAAAGGGACCTGATGCCAGGCGAACGCACTATGTACATGTCATGCGATACAAAGGCGCGAAGTGGATGACGGACATGCTATTTCGCGACTATCTCCTAACCCACGTGAGGCACACGATCCAATACGGTCATCTTAAGGAAAAGTTGGCGAAGAAATATCCGACCGACAAAGAAAGCTACACCGGCGGCAAGAACTCTTTCATAAAAATGACTCTGCAGCTGGCTACGAATCACGCCGCGCGAGCCAGTTCCTCTGCGCGGCACTGACTCTCGACAGATCGTATGGCGGAAAGAATACCGCTGCGTGAGGGATCGGTTAGAATAAAGGTTCGTACATCCTCTACGAACGCCAGCCCGAGGTGATAATATGCACACCATGAAGAATGCTCAAAAGCAGGTAGACGAGTGGGTGCGGCAATACAAGATTGGATATTTTAAGCCGCTCGAAATTATCGCTTGTCTCGCCGAGGAGACAGGCGAGCTCGCGCGTGAGATTAACCATCGCTTTGGCCCCAAGCAAAAGAAATCTACTGAAGATGTGCAAGAGGTAGAAGATGAAATAGGAGATATCATATTTACACTTGCGTGTCTTTCAAACTCACTCGACATAGACATAGAACGCGGTTTCCAAAAAACGATGGATAAGTGCTACGGACGTGACAAGGATCGCTGGGCCAAAAAATAATATATTGCTTAGCAATTCTAGCTCTAGCCTACCAAAGTCCCCAAACAAAAATGGGTTTTTGCTATAATTACATGCGTATGACTTCTACCACACGAAATCTTGCGTCCGGAGTAGTTATAGTTTTGCTGCTCGTTATTGCGCTTGGCATCGTGTTCTATCTAGATGGATACAGAACCGCAAATAATGTACCCACACCAGTAGCCACTTCCAGCGCCCCTTCGAATCCGAAAAGCGAAAATGGGTTGATCGCGCTTGGCCTTGGCGAATCCGGCAAAGTGGGCGCGGTCACGATCACACCGCGTGAGGTGGTCGAGGACAGCCGCTGTCCGTCTGACGTTCAGTGCATCTGGGCTGGCAGAGTGCGTGTCCGCGCGAGCATCATGAGCGGCCTCGGCACCACCGATCAGATATTCTTTCTCGGCGAATCCGTCACGACGGATACAGAGGCAGTCACGCTCGTCGATGTAAAGCCTACGAAAGTTTCAGCGACGCCGATCAAGAGTTCTGACTACCGTTTCATTTTCAAAGTCGTGAGTCAGAAAGTGGTCTATAGAAACGCGTCAGCCGATCTCATCAGAGTGACGACGCCACAGGCAGGAACTTCAGAGCAGTGGGGAAAGCGCGAGGCACCTGGTACTTCAGCGTCTGTATCTTTTCCAATCACGATCGAATACTAATCTGGCTGACAGAAGTGGCGGGTTCATACGTCATGTATACTGTTGAGAGATTGATTAACGGACTAATTCTAGATACACAGCCGTATGAACAGCTTATACACGAAGATTATTGCGGGTGCGCTGCTAGGTACACTCATCGTCGCGCCTCTTATAGCAGGTGCGAAAAATGACAGCGGAAACGGTGCTGAAGTTCGCGTGAGTAGTGAATTGAAAGTGAACGCGGGTGAACGCCGCTCCTCTACATCGTCTGTTGATATTGACCGAGATGACGACAGTGCAAGCAGCACGAACGACATCGATGATGATATCGATCGCGATAATGCTACATCAAGTGTAGCGACGTCGAGTACGCGCGGTGATGACGATGCTGACGATGGTCAGGGCAAAGAGCATCGCAGTCGTGTTGCAACGATCGTACAGGGACTCCTTACTGTAGCCGATCGCGATGGCGGTATCGGCGCAGACGTGCGCGTTGTCGCGCGTGAGCAGGCATCGACCACCGATACTACCGTGAGCGCAATGGAAACTCTTGATCACGAGAACGGCTTTAAAAAATTCCTAATCGGTCCAGACTATAAGAGTCTGGGTGAATTGCGCAGCACGATCGTCACAACAGATAACAGAATTGATCGCCTTACCAAAGCCCGTGATCGCGCCGTAAGCACGACGACAAGAGCGGCAATTGACGTGCAAATCATAGCCCTCACAGATGTTGCAAGCTCTACGCAGCTCTATGTTAAAGAGCACGAGAACGTATTCAGTCTTCTCGGCTGGTTTTTCCGGTTATTCAATCTCTAAAATGGAATTAATTTCAGAGAAGGGAAACCCGGTCCTCGACCGGGCTGGGTTTCTTATGTCTTCCATTCGTAGGATTTTCAGCCTTGGTCAGTTAGAATAGCCACACATGTCGTACAAGCAAATGGCGACTGCCGCTACTGTCGTCGTGGTGGCAGTAGTTGTGTATGCGCTATTCTTCTCCAGTCTGGTCGTCTCGGAATATCGTTCCGAGGCGACGAATGCCGTCCAGAAGCTACTACCACCGCCCATACTCGATACGGTCGATTACGATCGGCGGCTTCTCGAACTTGCGCATGTCGCACTCTCTACCACAACATCACCGAACGCGCAGGTTGCCTCCTCGACGGGTCGGCTCTGGCCAGTCAAAGCCGTCTACCCGAATGTCGGAGCACTGCTACCTTTCAAGCGCATCGTCGCGTATTACGGAAATTTTTATGCGAAAGGAATGGGTGTACTCGGCGAATACCCTACTGATCAAATGCTCGGCATGTTGCGCGCAGAGGCACAGAGGTGGGAAGAAGCAGATCCAACAACTCCCGTCATTCCGGCGATTCACTACATCGCGGTGGTAGCACAATACGCAGCGGGAAAAGAGGGTAGGTACATTCTCCGCATGCCGGATGATCAGATCGATCATGCGCTCGATGTCGCGCGGCAAGTGAACGGTATCGTGTTTCTCGATGTACAAGTGGGTAAGAGCACGGTAGAACGCGAGCTTCCGATGCTTGAGAAATATCTTAAAATGCCGCAGGTGCATCTGGCTATAGACCCTGAATTCTCAATGAAGTATGGAGACCGCCCCGGGACGGTTATCGGCACCTTAGATGCGGTCGATGTGAACTTCGCCACGCAATACCTGGCGAAGCTCGTACGTGAGAATAGTCTGCCGCCAAAGGTTCTCGTCGTGCATCGCTTCACACAAAAGATGGTCACGAACTATAAGCAGATACACCCTCTACCTGAAGTACAGATCGTAATGGATATGGATGGCTTCGGATCAAAGGAGAAGAAGAAGGGCACGTACAGTCGAGTCATCTATCCCGAACCGGTTCAGTTCACGGGGATTAAACTCTTTTATAAAAACGACATTAAGCCACCGTCGACCGGTATGCTTACCACGAGCGAGGTCCTGAAACTCACCCCCGCGCCAATTTATATTCAATACCAATAAATATGCAAAACCAATTTCTGCACGAGGTAGTTGTCACTGCGATTATAGTGAAGGACGGGAAATATTTGATTACGCGACGGGCACTCGCAAAGAAGCGTTTTCCAGGCCGGTGGACGGTCCCGGGTGGCAAACTCGAAACGAATGACTATGTCAATTTGGCCAAGGACACGGTAGAGTACTGGTACAACGTGCTCGAACAGGTATTGAGGAGGGAAGTTAAGGAAGAGGTGGGGCTCGGCATTAATAAAATTGAGTACGTCACCTCGCTCGCGACCATACATAAGGACGGAGCACCGTCGCTCGTGATCTCCTGCATGGCCGAATGGGAAAGCGGGGAAGTCACACTGCAGCAGAGCGAAACTGACCAGCATGCGTGGGTCTCACTTGCAGAAGCCAGAAAATACGACCTTATCGACGGCATCTACGACGAACTCAAAATGGCCGATGCGCGCCGACGCGGAGAAAGATCTGAGTGGAAGCGGATTTCAACATAAGTTGCGCATTCCAAGCGTGTGATACAATCGCTTGTATATGGACACCACTAACAAATACTTTCTACCAGTTTCTGTCGTGCTTGCTGGTCTTTTCATAGCCGGCGCTGTCATGTGGAATGGTTCCCGTCCGGTAACGCCGGGGCCAGACGGTGCCGCGTCAATAGACATTTCGGATGTAAACATCGAGGGCGAACCTTTCATTGGACAGCCAAATGCTCCTCTCACCCTTGCCTTCTGGAGTGATTTCCAGTGTCCCTTCTGCAAGGCTTTTGAGGTAGGAGGTGTCCCCGGATTAAATATCGTCCCCGCATTGCCCGACATTATCAAGAACTATGTCGACACAGGCAAAGCGAAAGTGGTCTTTAAGGACGTCGTCTTCCTCACTCCCCGTGCCGGTCCCGATTCGCTTACCGCAGCTCTCTACAGTCGATCAGTCTGGAAACTGTATCCAGACAAGTATTTCGAGTGGCGCACGGCAATGTTTACCGCACAAGATGAAGAGGGTGGCGGGTTCGGCAACGCGGACTCAATCGACAAGCTAAATGCCAGTATTGCCGGAATTGACGCAGCTAAAGTCGCCGTAGATGTCACGGCGAATGCGGAGCTCTATACACAAGCGGCAAACGCGAACACCGCAGAAGCGCAGAAGCTGGGAATCGGCTCGACTCCGTCTGTCGTCATTGGCACACAGATTCTTGTGGGCGCTCTCCCATTCCTGCCAACCCAGGGCGTAGACGGGAACTTCAGAGATGTGATCGAATCCGAGCTAAAATAAATCTAGTCGTACTCGCCGTCATAAACTGGGTCTTCCACATCTGGAGTCAACACTAAGACATCGTTCAGGGACGTTTAAAAATGCGCTACAATTGGTGGTATATGTCATCAATAGGTAAACGACTCACCGCTATCGTTATTTCAGTGGCTGCGCTCTTCATTTCACTCCCGAGTTCTTTGGCATCGACGCAGCCGAGTCTTCAACTGGTTGGAAATGTGCCCGACGTGGGGCAGGCCAAAGATGTCGACATAGATGCAGATTCACATTTAGCGTATGTCGCGTCTATGCAGTTTGGACTATCGATTGTTGATATATCCAATCGTGATCGACCGGCAGTAATAACATCAGCCAACCCAGGATTCTATGGCGATCATGTTTCTGCCGATGGATCCCTCGCGGCCGTGACATCCGGAGGTCTCGGTTTAACAATTATTGACGTCAGTAATCCTCGAGCCCAATCACCCAGAATACTCGGCCACCTCGACGGAACATTTCGCAATGTCGCGGTGGTTGGAAATACTGCCTACGCGCTTCAAACGATACCAGGGAATCCGCCACACACTGATCTCGCGATCGTCGATCTCTCTCAGCCGGCCAACCTGAATATAATTGGACGAAAAACGGTTGGAGCAAGCGACTTCACAGGACTGCGCGTGATCGGCAGTACGGCATATGTGGTGGCCGGCAATACGGGTCTCAGAATAATAGACGTGAGCGACCCCGCCTCGCCGCGCATCGTAGGAACCGCCCCAATATCGACACAAGCCCAAGACATCGACGTTGTCAATGGCTATGCATATGTAGCAGCAAATACGAACATGACCATTATCGACGTACACAATGCCAGCCAACCATTCGTTGTCAAATCGTTTCCGGTTCCCGCAACAAATATTATCGTGACAAATGGCAAAGCGTATTTGCTCGGCGGCTACCAACTCAGCATCATTGATGTTAGTACACCTTCCGCGCCCCGACTACTAAGTTCTACAAGCAGTTTCGGTGCGCAGGGTCTCGACGTTGTAGGTGCTACGCTCTACACCGCAAGCCCTGAGGTAAACACCACGCCCAGTCCTACCTCGAAGGGAGGGCTCTATCTCATCGATGTTTCTGATGCGACAATCCCTCGAGTACTTACCAATGTCTATAATGGCTTCGGCAGTACTGGTATCGCTTCGAACGGGCGTATATCCATCACAACAGGTGGCTCCTGGGGCATGCGAGTGGCTGATGTGAGCAGCGCAAATGCTCCAGCCATTGTTCGTCAGACGGCCGGGACGTTTGGATCCGTTAGCATGTCCGGTTCTTTTGCGTACGTCATACAAACAATGCCGGGGAACCCCGCGCACACCGACGTCGCTGTTCTTGATCTCACTGTCCCGAGTCAAGCAGCGGTTATTGGACGAGTCACAACACTCAACGGCTACGCTTCAGATGTCAAGGCTGTAGGGTCGGTAGTCTACGTGGCGGCAGGAAATGGCGGGCTGCAAGTTGTAGACATTGGCAACCCAACACTTCCAAGAATTATTGGTTCCACAGCAACTCCCGCCGCGGCGGTCGCAGTCGGCGTCGGCACTGGCTATGCCTACGTTGGTACCGGCACGTCAATACAGGTAATCGACATCCATACACCAACGCACCCATTTATTGTCGGATCGATCGCGACATCAGCGTCTCAACTTGCAACAGCAAATCAAATGGTTTATGCGCTCGACGGGAGACAGCTTAAGATTATCGATGTAGCAACTCCGACTAACCCTGTGCAAGTCGGCTCATTGAGTGGCGTTACCGCACAAGGGATCGATGTTACTGGAACACTGGTCATTCTAGCGACTCCAGCAGTGAATCATACCGATCCGAATGGTGGAGTATCGCTTGTCGATGTCTCCGATCCGACAGCGCCAATACTGGTTGATAAACTCGGCGTGTCGGGATCAACGAGAGCCATTGCCATCGCAAGCAATCTCGTGTATGCAGGCGATAGCGCGAGTACGATCAACATCTTCACTATAGATTCGCAACCTCCCCCTCCCACCACCTCCTCCATCTCCGGCACACTCCGATATGCCGGTCCCTCAGGCAATACAATGAGCGGAACCATTCCGGGAGTAACGATACGGCTCTTGAATACGTCAGGTGCGTCCGTTGCCTCGGCGACCACAGATGGCACGGGCTCGTATACATTCTCAAACATTCCGCTCGGCACCTATGCCGCGCAGGCAGGGAAGAACTCCGAGTCGATTGGAGATACCTTCGATATTAATGATGCACTCGCCGTCCTGTATATCACCGTAGGTAAGCTCGTCCCCTCAATCTTCCAGCAGCAGGCGTGTGATACCTCGGGAGACCGTGCCATAGATATTGACGATGCTCTCAACCTTCTTCGAGCCACCACCGGGAATTCCCAGACTGGCAGCGTGGGACAGTGGCGCATTGAGACGCAGGGGAGCAACTCGATCAGTCTGACGGCGACTCCCTATCCGCTCAACTTCTCCGGCACGCTCGTAGGGGATTGCGATGGGAGTTGGAGGAATTAGCAGGTAGTCATGTCTGTTCTGTCCGCTCACTTCGAAAGAAGTTAATCAAGATGGGGATGAACGATACCACGACGACGGCGAGCGTGAGCGGGAGAATGTAGCGATCGCTATTCGGAATTACGTTGCCTAGGAAGAATCCGAGAGAGACAACGCCTGAGCCCCACAGGAGACCTCCTATGGCGTTGTATGAAATAAATTGGCGGTATTCCATTGAACCAACACCCGCGAGAATAGGCGCGAGAGTGCGCACAATCGGGACAAATCGCGCGAGGATCAGCGCGCGACCGCCATACTTTTGATAAAACTGTTCCGTACGCTTCAAATATTCCTGCTTGAAAAAACGCGAGTCCTCGCGTCTGAAAAGCGCCGGGCCAACGTGCGTGCCGAACCAATATCCTACAGAATCGCCGAGAATCGCCGCGACCACCACAAGTAAGACCAGCGGTCCAAACGAGAGAAAGTCGCCCGCGGCAAGTAGTCCCGCTGCGAAAAGGAGCGAGTCGCCGGGGAAAAATATCCCGATAAGGACGCCGCTTTCGCCAAAGACGAGCAGCGCGATGAGCATATAGCCGCCGGCCTTGATGACCGTTATCGGATCAGAAAAAAGTTGTATCCACGTCTGCAGGATTTGTTCCATGTCCGTGCAGTATACTGTATGAAATGGAATCCGCACCGAAGCTGTCGACGCCGGAGGAAGAGCTCGCCTATTTGCGCGAGCAAGTTGTGCGTAAGGAGGCCGAGCTCGCGTCAGGCGGCACACGTGTCGAACGCGAACATCTTGTATCTGAACAGCTCCGTGCGCATCACGCCGCACCCGTAAAAGTTCTCGCGCCAGAAATGCGCATGAGCGAGTCGCAGATGAAGACAACTGCTACGAATATTATGGCCGAGCTTAACCTCGGTGATAGCGAACAAACGGTCGCTAAATTGCAGAAAACGATGGAAGAGAAGGGGATTAAGAACGCTCTTTCCGTTGCCGAGAAGCTCCATAACCCGCATGTCGAGGACGACTTTCACCGCTATCTCGTGCGCTATGTCTCTTCCGGTCTTCCAGTTATGGGTGCCGACGAAAAAGCTCCGCGATTTGTGGCACTCAAGATGACGCTTTATGAGATCGCGCTTCCAGGGCCTAAGGCCGAGGAGCTGAATGCTCGGGCAAAGACACTGAAAGAGCTCATCTCAGCAATGGAGCAATTCTATGCGGGTCTGCTCTCCGTCGAAGACGCTTCAAAGGGCGAGCCGCCCTATTTCGCGCTCGAGCTCGCGGTGCCGGCCAATAGCCCCGAGCTGCAATTCTATGTTTCCGTGCCAAATACGAAGGCGAATCTTTTCGAGAAGCAGCTACTGGCAATATTTCCCGATGCGCACCTCGTGCCGCAGCCATTTGATTACAATATCTTCGTGTCGGGAGGAACGTCGCTTGCCTCTACGGCGCACTTCGCAGAAAACGCGTCACTGCCGCTGAAGGACTATACCGATTTCGACTATGATCCCTTAAATGCGATCACGAACGCATTTGCGAAGATAGAAAACACGGGCGAAGGCGCGGCGCTCCAGATCATCGTCGAACCGCGCGGTGAGCGGCATGTGAAGCATTATCGCAAGATTCTGCAAGCGCTTCGCAAAGGTGAGAAGAAACGCGATGCATTTAACACGCCTGAGACCGCGCTCGGCAAACTCCTGCATGACTTCGGTCACATACTCTTCTCGAACAAGCCGAAGGATGAGGAGAAGGGGAAGCAAGCGGAGACGCGGCAGATAGAGGCTAACAAGAACTTCATCGAGCAGGTTGAGAGGAAGATCACGTCACCGATTGTCGGTGCGACGATACGTCTTACGGCATCGTCGCAGGATGCTCGGAAGGCGGGTCAGGTTCTCGGTGAACTTGAGTCCGCCTTTAATCAATTCGCGAACACTGGGGGGAATCATCTCGAGTTCAAGCGACACGAGGCAGGAAGGTGGTCGCGCAACATATTTGAAGATTTCTCCTTCCGCTTGCCGGACATCGCGGCACTGCCGATGTCGCTGCGCGAGCTCACAACAATTTATCACTTCCCGCCATCAGGCATCGAGTCCTCACCGCACCTGAAACAGGCGCGCTTCACTCACGCGCCCGCACCGCTCACACTACTGCAGCCGCCAGCTGGCGGAGGCGCCCTCCTCGGCATCAACAATTACCGCGGGCGCGAAACACGTGCGTATCTCGACGCGGAAGATCGCCTGCGCCATCTCTATATCATCGGTCAAACGGGTACTGGTAAGACCGGCCTCATGAAATCGATGATTATTGAAGATATCAAGTCAGGCAATGGCTGTTGCTTCATCGACCCACATGGATCCGACATCATCGACATCCTCGCAGCGGTTCCACCAGAGCGTTACGAAGATGTTATCTATTTCGATCCGGCTGATCTCTCGCGGCCGTTCGGTCTCAACTTCCTCGAGTATGATCCTTCGAGGCCTGAACAAAAGACGTTCATCGTGAATGAGCTCTTTATGATATTCCGACGCCTCTACGGCGACGTACCCGAAAGCATGGGGCCCGCATTCGAACAGTATTTCCGCAATGCGACGTTGCTCGTCATGGAGGATCCTTCAAGCGGTTCGACAATGCTCGACATCGCGCGAGTGCTCTCCAACAGCGAGTTCCGTGCGCAGAAGCTCACTAAGAGTCTGAACCCGATCGTAAATCAATTCTGGAACGATATCGCGACGAAGGCGGGCGGAGAGGCCTCGCTCGAGAACATCGTGCCGTACATCACGAACAAATTCGACGACTTCACCGCGAACGACTTTATTCGTCCCATCGTGGGACAGCAGGAATCCTCGTTTAACTTCCGCGACGTTATTGATTCGAAGAAGATTCTGCTCATCAATCTCTCGAAAGGGCGTCTCGGAGAGCGCAATGCCAACCTCCTCGGACTTATCCTCGTTGGAAAAATATTTATGGCGGCTCTGTCACGAGCTGATATCCGCCAGCCGGCGGACCGCGAGTCATATCCACCGTTCTATCTCTACATCGATGAATTCCAGAACGTAACGACCGACTCGATTCCTGGCATCCTTTCGGAAGCGCGCAAATATAAGCTTGCGCTTTCAGTAGCACATCAGTTTCTCCATCAAATAGAAGAGAAAACGCGTAACGCCGTCTTCGGCAACGTAGGGAATATGGTCGTCTTCCGCGTCGGTGAGGAGGACGCGGAGTTCTTCGCGAAGCAGTTCGCGCCAGTCTTCGAGGCACTCGATTTCGTCAATCTCGAATTTCGCAATGCCTACGTGAAGATTCTCGCCACGGGAGTGCCGCAAAAGGCATTCGACTTAAAGACACCTGACCTGCTGCCGGGGAACCCTGCGCAAGTGGATGATCTAATCCACCTGTCATCGCTCACCTACGGTCGTGACCGTGCTACCGTTGAGACTATGATCCGCGAGCGATATCTGTCGCACTAGTGTATGTCGGAAAAAATTGAAAAAAAAAGATTTTCACTTAAAGAACGCACACAAATAGTTCGTGCCCAAGCAAAAGAGGAAAATGATAGGAAGCGCGCGGTAATTAAAAACGGTCCTGCAAACGAGGTCTCCAAAGCAGATGAGACACCTGATACGGTCGAGTCGGCTCCATTTACGGCGCAAGAAGCAGCACAAAAAGAGCGCAGCCGCATCGCGTCACTGATTAGTCAGTTTCCAAATCAGGAAGAACTAGAGGATCCAAATATCATTGTACCCGGCAAGGAAAATGAAGTTGCCGAACCTGCCTATACGACAGCAGCTGAAGAAACACCGACTGTCGTAGGTCCAGAGACTATCGAACCTGATGAAACTATGGTCCGCGAGGTGTGGCGTCTCCGTAAAGAGCTGTCCGAGTTAGAGCATAGAGTGGCGCATCCGGTCCCAGGTATGCGAAAAGAGGATTTAGAAAGGGAGGTTCTTTCTCGAGAAGAAAGACTGCGTGCCCTTGAACCAATCGCCAAAAAAGACAAGGCCCTGCTAAAAAATCAGAGACCAGAAACGTCCCCGAACCAAATCGGCTCGCTCCGCGACAAAATCAAGAATCTTGAGCGGGCGGTGAAACACGCAGGTGGAGACAAGGGTGCTGATTTAGAAAAAGAAATTCTTACTCTTGAGGAAGAGCTACGCGCAGATGAACGGAAGGCCACAGGTAAAGTCTTAGAGACTGCAAAAACTGCACGAGAGGTGGTCGCGGCACCGCTACCAAGCCCTGAGGCACCGGCCAAAGAGGTGATTGCGACTCAACCAGAAACACCAGTTGTCAAGCCCGAGATCGCGCCAATTACAGCCGAAGCGGCGGCAGACCGTCTCGCCAAACGCTCTGAGGCTCTTAACCAATCAGCGGAAGAGAAACTCAGCCCTGAAGGCGCATCTTTTGTTCGAAAGATAGGCGAGAAGTACAACAAATTGCCGATGACGTACAAAGTTATCACAGGTCTCGCGCTCGGCGGAGGAGCCATGGCAGCGGCCGGCTTCGGCGCGCCTGCGGCGTTGTATTATGCCTGCGCGACAGGAGTCCTCTCGCAACGCGGTTTCGGCAGTCTCGGTATGTTCGTGAAGTTACAGGATTATATAAAAAATATTGCTGAAGGCACAGCAACGGACAGGCTCGGCCGGCAATTGTGGATGAAGAAATTTATAGAGGGCAGGTCTGAGAATACCCGACAGGCGATGGCAGGTGTACTAGCCATTACGTTCGCCTTTGGTACTGGCTATGCCGCGCGAAAAATCATCGAGTACGGCAGCGATGCACTCCGCGATTGGCTTGGCGC
>MFKU01000002.1:0-7282 GCA_001781095.1 Candidatus Kaiserbacteria bacterium RIFCSPHIGHO2_01_FULL_53_31 | reverse complement strand
TACATGCCACACTCAACGGGAATGGGCGCGCGAGTCGCGACGCCCGAGCCCGGCCCGATGAGTCGCAATATAGAAGTACCATACGTATCAGTCGATGCCTCGCGCGGACGTGGCTACGAATACGCGTTGAAGCGCCTCTATGAACAAATGCATTCGAACAATTTCTCTGATTATCCGGAGGGAAGCGACGCCTCCAGACTTCTACACGCTGATGCGCAGACGATTGACAGAGTTATTCACCAGATAGCCAGTGATCAGCAACACGACTTCTTCAATGCCGACGGCACGAGTGTGCAGGTTAATCCGGGTACTCATTTTGAAATTGGCATGGACGGCCAGGTGCATATGACTGACGCTGCGCACCACGTGAGCGAAACTGTCCATGCACCGATTGGCGCGCACACTACTCCGCCATATCCTCCCCAAACTCACGTTGAGGTTCCACACCCCGTCGAATCAATCGAAACACCCCTGGAAGAAACCCCCGTGACCCTTCCAGTTGAGGATGTTACTAGCGCGCAAGCTGAAGTCCCGGTTCCCACCAGCGAAGAAATTGAAACTCCGATAACCGATACCGTTCCTCGAGGGACAGTATCTGCAGACGGGACGGATGCGATACAGCAGTCGTCAACCGAGGCAATCATCCACGAAAATATTCAAAACAAATTTGGGATCGAAGTCTCGCCGACCGTACCGCATATTTATGCAGATGCAGGCGGAAAGCAATTTTTTGTATACGGCGGTTCGCCTGAAGAACGAGCTCGACTCATAGGAAAATATTTCGATGACCCAGCACACGCGCGACATCTTGTTTTCAATGCTGATAACACCAATATTGAGTATCGCATACCATATTTCAAGGGACCCGATGGAGAAGTGACTGTTGGTCATCCCATTCGTACAAAAGGCTTCATGGGTTTTTTCAAGTCATTTATGAAACCGCCCGTGCCTGATGAATTTCGCAAGATTGTCCAATAATCCATGCTATGCTGTCCCCTATGCAAGACGAATTAACATCTCTCATCGCGAATGATCTCGGCATTGCTGATATACCAGCAGATAAACAGAAAGAACTTATTGGTCAGTTCGGCGAAGTCGCACTCAAGGCAGCAACCCTTGCCCTGCTCGACAAGCTTTCTGATGGCGGACGCACAGAATTCATGAAGCTCGCCGAGAGGGGGGACGCAGAAGCGCTGAAGACCTACCTCGACCGCGAGGTACCGAGCCACGAGGAGATCGCGAAGCATGCGGTTGCCGAGGAGGTCAAACGTTTTAAGGCCTTTAAAGCCACGTAATTATCAAACTCTAATGCCTAGTGCCTAAACTCTCGCTTTATGAAACCAACCCAAACAGGAATTGCTGTCGCGCTCGCGCTCGCTGTCATTGCTTTGTTTTTTATCGTCCCGGGCATGTCGCCATTTGGCGATATAGAACAGTCACAGCAAGCCGCCGCTCTTACCACTGATCCTAACCAAGCCGCATCAACCACCATGCCCACAGATACTACAAACCAATTGCAAGTTACCGAGGTATCGGTTGGTACCGGTGTTACCGCTGAGCCAGGCGACCGCGTGACGGTGAACTATGTCGGTTCCCTGACGAGTGGCGTAATATTTGATAAATCATCAAACAACGGATTCACATTCACGCTCGGGATAGGGGAAGTGATAAAAGGTTGGGATGAGGGCGTCGCCGGCATGAAAGAGGGTGGCAAGCGCCATCTCGTGATTCCTGCGGCTCTCGCGTATGGCAATCAGGAGGTCGGCGGGGGCATCATTCCCGCGAATTCAACGCTCGTATTCGATGTGGAGCTCTTGAAGGTACAAAAAGCCGCTCAATAATACGAAATGGAGAAATAAGATGGGCGCCGGTATCTCTGTACCGACGCCCATTTTTCGTTCCCTCGAGGCCCGTTACCAAGGGCTCTTCTGGAGGACACGCACTTTATACTGCGAAAAGAGATCAAGTGCCTCTCTTCCGCAGTTCTGAAACGTGTACGTCCGCCCCGCTCGGTTGCTGATGAAGGCATTTGCCATGCCCCCCAACCCGCCAGCGGCGGCACCGTACATTCCATATTCAACGAAGCTCGCACCAGCAAATGCCTGAGAGCCCGCGCCTACACCAATGAATCCGGCAATTCCGTACACGACACCGCCCGAGACCACAGCCACAAGATCGCTTGGGGTCACGTCGTTTGTGTAGACCCTGCAAGCGTCCTCCACCGCTGCGACCGCTGCGAGTTGCTTCTCACTAACATTGCCCTTTACTATGAAGTTGAGGGCCACCTTGGACGGACTCAGCATGTAGTCTGGTACCTGCTGGTTGTGAGCGACAATTGTCGCTTTCTCGCCGCCCGGCATAGTGAGTGGAATTCTGTTTACTGAACCGGGCCCGAAACACCCGGCTATTACTGTCGCCAACGTGGCGACCCCGTACAACCGCATTCTTTTCATCAGAAGCCTCCTTTTCATGTGCCAACCCGGTCTGGGTCAGCCACGTTCTATCTAGGTATAATGATACACTTCAAATATGGTTTGTCAAATGTCGCGCTTGATGCGATAGTGAGGTGAAATGAGCGCGATTTCATTCAAAATCGAGGCCCACGAGGGGACTGCACGTGCGGGCGTTCTTACAACGTCGCATGGCGTCATCCACACGCCTGCATTCGCTCCCGTGGGCACGAAGGCGAGCGTGAAAGGCATCTCGCCCGAGCAGCTGCTCTCGCTCGGGGCTGAAGTCGTACTCGCGAACACGTATCATCTCTATTTACAGCCGAGTGAAAAGATTGTGCAAAAAGCCGGCGGGTTAGGGAAGTTTATGGGCTGGACTGGACCAACGATAACTGATTCGGGCGGGTTCCAAGTATTTTCGCTCGGAGTGGCGTTTGGAAAGACAATTTCTAAATTCGTTAAAAAAACTATTGAGGAGGAAGTTGAGATGAAGCCCGCAATCTATGACGAGGACATCGCAAGTCAGCACGGTCAACTCGCAGTCATTGATGAAGAAGGAGTTACTTTCACCTCACACTTAGACGGTTCGCTGCACCGCTTCACCCCAGAACGATCTGTCGAGATTCAGCACGCGCTTGGCGCCGACCTGTTCTTCGCTTTTGATGAGTGCACCTCACCAACCGCTTCATATGAATACCAAAGAGAAGCAATAGAGCGCACTCATCGTTGGGCACTCCGAAGTTTGAACGCTCACAGACACAATATCGATGCAAATCAAAAGCAGGCAATTTTTGGTATCGTGCAAGGTGGCAGGCACGAGGATTTGCGCAGGGAATCAGCCAGAGAAATCGCCTCAATGGGCTTTGACGGCATCGGGATTGGTGGGTCATTTAGCAAAGAGGACATGCGCGGGGCGCTCCAAGCCGCGATGAGCGAATTGCCCGAGGAAATGCCGAAGCATTTCCTCGGGATAGGAGAGCCCGGTGACATTCTTGAGGGCATAGCGAATGGCATTGACCTCTTTGATTGTGTCGCGGCGACGCGTATCGGCCGGCATGGTTCGATCTACACACGCCATGGAATTATTCACCTCACAGGAGAGAAGTATAAAAACGATTTCAATCCCCTCGACTCACTTTCTCTGCCGAAATCAGACTTCGGTTTGAGGTCATCTGATATCCGCAAAAGTGGAGGTTTAACCTCCACAGAAAGATTTACATTGGCGTATGTCGCGCATCTCATACGTTCGAAAGAAATGCTGGGCTCCATTGTCTGCTCGATGCATAATCTGGGCTTCATCCTCACCCTCGTCGCCGGTGCACGACTGGCGATAATCGATGGACGTTTCGACGAATATCGTGCAAACTTCGTTCGAGATTATTATGGCTAATTTCAAATTGCATACCCCATATCCGCCGGCAGGGGATCAGCCGAAGGCGATCGAAGCGCTCGAGCGAGGGCTTGATGAAGGCATGCGCCATCAAACTCTGTTTGGGGTGACTGGCAGCGGGAAGACTTTTACCATGGCAAACGTCATTGCAAAGTTTGATAAGCCGACCTTGGTACTCGCACATAACAAAACACTCGCTGCACAGCTTGCACAAGAATATCGAGAGTTCTTCCCAACGAATGCTGTACACTACTTTGTCTCCTACTACGACTACTATCAGCCCGAGGCCTACATTGCCCACTCCGATACGTATATTGAGAAGGAGGCGATGATTAACGCAGAGATTGATCGCCTCCGCCACGCCGCGACGCAGGCACTCCTGACGCGCCGCGACGTGATTATCGTCGCTTCAGTGTCTGCCATTTATGGCCTCGGCTCACCAGAGGAATATGAAAAAGTGCATGTGAAAATTGAGAAGGACGCCAAAGAAAATCGCGCCGCACTTATCCGCAAACTTGTGGGTATCTACTTCGAACGAACAACAGCCGACTTGAACCCGGGTCAAGTGCGAGCCGTGGGTAACTCGCTTGAGTTCATGCCGGTCAACGAAAGCATCATCTATCACGTGACGTTCGCTGGCGAGCATATTTCGCGAATTGAGAAACTCGACCCTGTTTCCCGCGCGATGCGCAAACCCGATGATGGCGATTTGGCGTCTGTGTTCGTGTTTCCCGCGAAGCACTTCATCACAACCGAAGACGAGCGTAATCGCGCTATCGAAGACATCAAGCTCGAGCTAGAGGAGCAGCTCGCGAAATTTAAGCGCGAGGAGAAGCCGCTCGAGGCCGAGCGGCTGAAACGGCGCACCATGCACGACATCGCACGTATTCGCGAGCTCGGCTACACGAGCGGCATTGAGAATTATTCTCGCCACTTCGATGGCCGGAAGGCTGGCGAGCCGCCCTATACGTTGCTCTCATACTTTCCTCATACGAAAGAGGGCGGCGCGGATTTTTTAACAGTAATTGATGAGTCGCATGTCACCGTGCCGCAGATCGGCGGCATGTTCGCGGGTGACCGCTCACGCAAGGACAACCTTGTTGAATACGGATTCCGTTTGCCCTCCGCGCGCGACAATCGCCCACTCATGTTCGAAGAATTCGAGGAGCGCGTAGGCCAGGTTATTTATACGACCGCAACGCCGGGTCAATATGAGCGAGCGCATTCTGAACAGGTTGTGCAGCAAATTATTCGCCCAACCGGTCTCATTGATCCAGAGCTCACTGTGCGTCCCGTCAACGAAACAGTAAAGCATGGAGGGCAGATCGCTGATTTTATTAACGAGGCAGAAATCGTCATCAAACGTGGCGGACGTGCACTCGCTACGACGCTGACCAAGCAAATGGCCGAGGACCTCGCACAGTTCCTGCGCAAGCGAGGTATGAAAGCCGAATATCTGCATTCAGACGTGAAAACGATTGACCGCATTGATATCCTCACGAACTTTCGCAAGGGCGTGTTCGATATTCTCGTCGGTGTGAACCTCTTGCGCGAGGGTCTCGACTTGCCCGAAGTAGAACTCGTAGGCATTCTCGATGCGGACAAGGAAGGATTCCTACGCAGCGAAACCAGCTTGATTCAGACTATTGGACGCGCGGCGCGCAACGTGCTCGGACGCGTCATCCTCTATGCTGACCAGATGACCGATTCGCTCACCAAGGCAATAGGGGAGACGAATCGCCGTCGCGCGCTTCAGATTGCCTATAATGAGAAACACGGTATAACGCCAAAGACTATCAAAAAGGAAATTCACGACATTGCCGCGTCGATGCGCACGGAGCATCAGCGCACCCTCGATGAACTCCTCGTGCTCGATACGCTCGCGTATAAGGATGATCCTGCAGAGTTTATTAAACGTAAACGCGATGAAATGGCAGAGGCGGTCGAGCAGCTCGACTTCGAGACCGCGGCGCTCATTCGAGATGAGATCTATAAACTGGAGGGGACGGGGCCAAAAGTAAAGAAAACGCATACACGCAAGATATTTTCATAAAAAAGGACCGTCTCGCCCAATGGCGACGAAACGGTCCTATTGTCCCGAGTGTTTGCCTGCTCACATTCTCAGTTGGCGGATTTGTCTAATCCGCTCGCCAGCACTCGGTGGAGGGGACCGAAGCCACGCCTGGCGACTGAACCAGGCGAGGTCTGCGATGACCCTCAAATAGCCTTTACCGCCCTTGCGTTGCCCAACGACAACCAGGCGCCGTCCGTCCGTCGTACCTACACCCATGCTCACGCCTCCTTCCGTCCGATAAAATAGCATCATTCTATGATATAGTACATACCGTACCTGCCCCGCCACGGGCAGGGATTTCTAATGAAAAAATCGGCAAAAGACGACCACGAGCATCGACATCGGAGCGACACCGAAAAGCGACAAGCGGTCGGGGCCGGTTGGCTCCGCGTCAAGGGCGCACGCACGCATAATCTGAAGAATATTTCAGTCGAGATGCCGCGAGGTGCCTTGACCGTTATCACTGGAGTTTCCGGGAGCGGGAAGTCGTCGCTCGCGTTCGACACAATCTTTGCAGAAGGGCAGCGGCGATACGTCGAGTCGCTCTCTGCATATGCGCGACAATTCCTAAATCAGATGGCCAAGCCAGACGTCGACCAGATCGACGGTCTTTCCCCAGCGATTTCAATAGACCAGAAGAGCCGCTCCAATAATCCGCGCTCGACCGTCGCAACCGTAACAGAAATCTACGATTATTTGCGCGTGCTCTACGCGCGTGCGGGCCAGCCGTACTGCATTCACCATGACGTGCCTATTGTGCGCTTGTCGAAAGAAGAAATGATTAAAATGGTGTTTGGAAGAGTGGAAGCAACGAGCAGAAGCCGTGCAGAAGCAAATGCAGTATTGGGCGTCGTGGTCGATAAGTCTGCGGTGACCATTTACGCACCGGTAGTCGTCGGCCGGAAGGGCGAATACTATCAATTGCTCTACGACCTGCTTGGTAAGGGCTATGAAAAGGTCGTCATCGACGGAAAAGTGCACTCGTTACGCGAGAAGATCGTGCTGGATAGGAACAAACTGCACAGTATCGACGCCGTCGTCGATTCTATTTTCGTCTCCGAATTCCTGCGGACGACAGAGGGCGCGCGCGAGCGGCTTTCTGAAGCACTCGAACTCGCACTGAAACAGTCAGACGGCCTGGTGAAGATTAAGCACGCCGACGGAACGCTCGAGACGCTCTCGTCCAAATTTATCTGCCCTGAGGACGGCGCGTCGTTCCCCGAGGTAGAGCCGCGGCTCTTCTCCTTCAATTCTCCTTATGGTGCATGTCCGAACTGCCACGGCCTCGGTACCGAATCGCTCTTCTCAGAGGAACTCTGTCCCGTCTGCGAAGGGAAGCGACTACGACCTGAAGCACTGCGCGTGTTT
>MFKU01000001.1 GCA_001781095.1 Candidatus Kaiserbacteria bacterium RIFCSPHIGHO2_01_FULL_53_31 | reverse complement strand
TAAAAACCTTCTAATCTGAGCTTCAGAGGGTATTTGTTTGAGTGTGTACATAGCTTCCATGATACGGGAGCTGTACCAACTGGGTCTGGATACCCAGACGGAAAGCATTGACGTGAAAGGTGCGTCAATGTGAACCGTAAGGCGTCGCCTTACGGTTTGTCGCCTTACGGTTTTTAGGTTGCTAAGGCAGTTCGGGATTCTCGCGAAAGTATTCATTCGCTTCACGAAGCATTTGTTTAGGAGGGACAAGACGTACTACATCAAAACCAGCATGATCAAGAATTGCACGAATTGGTGATTTCTTATCGTGATAGGCGCTGAAACTCGAGTAAGGATACTCAATGAGCTTGTTAGTCAGCATATCCAAATTACCTACCTTGCCAGTCTTCCATTTTGGTTCAAATAGTTCTGCAGGATTACAGTGCAAATATTTGATCAGATGTTGAAAATAGCGATCGTCACTTATGTGTCGTGATCGAAACGGCTTCACGAACAAATTTCCCGACCTTTCATATCGCCAATTGAAATACATCGCATATGACGTTCCGAGCTTCTGCATAAATGCGGATATGCCACCTTCTACAATTTCCTTTATTACCAAATGGAAGTGATTCGGCATCAGACAGAATGCCTCAATCGCAACAAGGGTTCCGTTTCTTGGAATTGTGAGGATTTCCTCAAAGTCCCTTGAACCGATAATGTCGTCGCGTCGTAAAGGGGTATTGCTGTTCGCAAGATAAAGCTGCTCCAGGAAGCGCATGTAGTCTTCTTCATCCTCATAAACAATTCTTTTATCAACCCCGCGACTATAGCAGTGATACCACTCACCGACGGCAAAAGCTGATTTACGCGTGGCCATTGCTAAATCCTAGCATAAAACCGTAAGGCGACGCCTTACGGTTTGCACATAGCAATAAGCTCGAAAGAAACATAGTATAGTTAGATATATGAAACAAACATTTGCTGGTTTAATTATTGTGCTGGTGCTTGCTGGCGGCGCGTACTATATATTTAATCAGAGAACAAATATTACACAGAAGCAAAATCTTGAAGGGGTAGCAACAACTGCTCTAGGACAATGTACAAAACAAAACAACAATTTCGTTGGACTACGAATTAAAAACGATGGGTTGGGCTTTGAGGTTACTTTCCCAAATGGTTTTAAACAAACCCAACAACAAATCAGTGACTCTGTTTACGAAGCTGCAGGTAACAATCACTCACTTGCCATCTCTGCGGAAAATGCAACATCAACGCTGATCTTCATGGTGAACCCAGCCGGTAAAGGTCTAGAATTCGCGCAGAAGTATACCGAGACAACGATTTGTTTCCAAGGGAAAGATACGGTTGTAAACTTGCTAGAGTCTTATGATCCAACACTTCGTCTGGATGCTACTTTTGTAAATGATACCCCAAGTAACTACAGTAGCTATTCTTTTAAATTGCTCTGCAAATCGAACACGTGCAATAAAGCGGCTACAGAAGCTTTATTCTCCGCAATTGTATCGAGTTTGCGTGTGACAAAGCTATAGTTACAGGCCATGCACGAAGGTGAGGGCGCGGCCCTTAAGGGATGCACGGCCGGTGCGGCCGATGCGGTGGATGTAATCCTCATAGGTCGACGGGAGGTCATAGTTGATGACGTGCGAAACGGCGGGGATATCGAGGCCGCGTGCGGCGACGTCGGTCGCCACGAGGACACTTACCTTCCCTGCTTTGAAGGCCTCCAGCGCGCGAATGCGTGCATTGTGGGTCTTATTACCGTGAATGCTCTCCGCGTGGATATGGAGGCGAGAAAGGGCTTTTGCAATCTTCTCGACTCCAAGGCCGGTGCGGCCGATGCGGTGGATGTAATCCTCATAGGTCGACGGGAGGTCATAGTTGATGACGTGCGAAACGGCGGGGATATCGAGGCCGCGTGCGGCGACGTCGGTCGCCACGAGGACACTTACCTTCCCTGCTTTGAAGGCCTCCAGCGCGCGAATGCGTGCATTGTGGGTCTTATTACCGTGAATGCTCTCCGCGTGGATATGGAGGCGAGAAAGGGCTTTTGCAATCTTCTCGACTCCAAACTTCGTGCGGCCGAAGACAAGTACCCTGCTAAATTCAGAATCTTTAAGCATTTCGGCGAGCACGTCGAACTTATCCTTTCCGCGCGGGATGCGCACGACATCTTGGTCGACGCTCGACGGCGTGTCGTGACGCTTCACCGATATGATGACTGGACTCGAGAGAAAGTCTCCTATGAGGCGCTCGATATCCTTCGACATCGTCGCCGAGAAGAAGAGCGTGTGACGTTCCTTGCTCATCTTCCCGAGGATGGCGCGCATATCATCAATGAATCCCATGTCGAGCATGCGATCTGCCTCGTCGAGCACGACGGTGCCGAAGTCAGAGAGATCGAGCGAGCGGCGCTCCATCAGGTCCTTCAAGCGTCCGGGGGTGCCGATGACGAACGCGGGGTTGTGCCGGAGCACAGCGATCTGCGGACCGATATTCGCCCCTCCGACTGCGACCATACCGCGGAAGCCGAGACCTTTGGCGAAGCCTGCGAGTTCCTTCTCTATCTGGACAGCGAGTTCACGCGTCGGCGCCATGATAAGAACACGTTCGCCCTTCTGTTTCATCACTTTATCAATAAGTGGGATGAGGAATGCTGCTGTCTTCCCTGTTCCCGTTTCTGCGAGACCAACGACGTCCTGACCCAAGAGTGCGTGCGGAATCGCTTTGTCCTGAATGGGAGTGGGAGACTCGTATCCTTTTGCGATAATGTTGTTCTTGAGATGCGCATTAATATCGAAATCCGCGAATTTGTGCTCGGGGACGAAGACTGGCTCCTCCGTCGTGACGACGGATTTATTCATGAACTTAGAGATCTCGGCTTCAGTCTCGCCGAAGGATCCGAAGCCCCGCTTCCCGCCGTACGAACCGCCGCGACGCGCTGGCGCGCGCCCACTACTCCCGTAGCTTCTAGTACCTGAATAAGATCGCACATGACCAAAACCACCGCCGCGTTGCGGCGGGCGGCTACCGCTCCGCTCACGCTGAAAATGCCCATCGCGTGTGTCGCGCGTTTGTCCTGAACTATTTGCTGTCGATTGATGATTCCAACGCCCTACTTGCATAATGAATATAGATAAATAAATAAAGATACGGCATAAGCCTCTGAAGTCTGCTCAAGTATGGGAAGCTCAAGAAATGGAGTCGATCTTCACTTTGAGAACCGGCTGGCGGTGGCCGCGGCGCTTGTAGTAGCGGCTCTTCGGCTTGTACTTCACCACTTCAATTTTCTGTGCCTTCCCGGCGAGAACAACGGTGCCCTTGACCTCTGCGCCCTTAATGACGGGCGCACCGATGGTCGTGTCCGAGCCGTTGTCGACGAGGAGCACCTCGCCGAAGACAATCGTGTCACCTTTTCTCAAATCCCCCGGGAGCTTCTCAATAGAAATTGTGTCGCCCTTTGAGACGACATACTGCTTCCCGCCGGTCTTGATAACGGCCACTTCCATGTAGGATTAATCTAGCACTCTTCTCTATAAAACACAAGGCCGTCCCGGGAAATTAATCCGGAACGGCCCAAACGTCCACTTCATTTCGTTGCCATCGCCTGCTCGTGCAGCTTGTCTGCCACCAGTCTGTCGAGACTGTTCAATTGATTCACAGCCAGCGCGACAAATATAACTACAACCGCGCCAATGAACAAATTCAGTTTTGTCGATCTGTCTGCCAGGGTCGCGATTGTATACAGCGCGCCCCCAACCGCCACACAAGCCATGACTGCGCATAGTATTGCACTTCCAACGATTTGTTCCATTCAACCCTCCTCTCTCCGAGTACCTCTATACCATAGCCTACTATATCAGTCAAGCTCGGTAATGGTTCAATAGCTTGGCACCACTAACCCTCTTGCCATGTATACAACCAACCCATCCATGCCCCGTATCCGCCGCGATGCCGCACGACTGTTTAAGAAAGGGTGGAGTGCTCGGAAAATCAGCCGGCATCTCGGTTTCCACCACACCGCCGTGATGAAGTGGGTACGGAAGGCAAAGATCTGGGGCGATCGGCCATTGCTGACACAATCATCAAAACCGAAACGTCATCCCAAACAACTCTCGGACGAATTGGTCTGGAAAATATTTCATACAAGACTCAAGTCAAAACGAAGTTCTGAGGTCATCCACCAGATTCTCAAAGAAGAAGGAGTGGTGGTCTCACTCTCGTCAGTCAAACGTATTCTCGATCGCCTCGGCCTTTTGAAGAAGCGGAGCCCATACAAGCGATACCATCCCCATGTCGATAGACCGTTGCCGGAGCGCCCAGGGAGCCTGGTGCAGCTTGATACGATCCATACCATGACCGGACCCAAGAGCCGCATATACACTTTCACACTGATCGATATTTGTTCACGCTGGACGTATGCAAAGTCATACGCCCGCATGAACGCAGCGACTGCCGTTCGCTTCGCCGAAGAAGCTCAGCGAGAGGCGCCCTTCCATTTCGCAATGCTTCAATCTGATCATGGCCCCGAGTTCGGAAAATGGTTCGTCGAACGTATCAAAAAGAATCATCGCTATTCTCGTATCGGCAAACCGAACGACAATGCCCATATCGAGCGATTCAACCGCACACTTCAAGAAGAATGTTTGGACAAAGTGGAACGCACACCCGATGCATTCAACAAAGCACTCGAAACGTACCTGCGCTGGTATAACACCGAGCGCCACCACTTCGGACTTAATCTCAAGACACCTGCACAAATACTTAAGTAGGTGGTGCCAAGCTATTGATTAGATTACGGCTCGGCGTGCGCAGGCTTCTCGAGTAGTTCGGGTTCGATACCGATTTTGTTTTCTGCTATGCGGAACACGTCTTTATCAATCTTCGCGAGCTCTTTGTAGCCGTGATTGTAATGACTAATTGAGGTCCCGAGCGCAACGCCAAGCTTCCGGTAGTATTCCTGCCACGCGCCGATGTGTTTCCCTAGCTCCCCCACCCTTTGCTGGATCTCGACGGCTTTCTCTTCAATCTTGAGCGCCTTCAAACCCTGCATGACCGTCTGCAGATACGCGAGAAAGGAAGTTGGCGACACGATGATGACCTTGTACTTCCCTGCTGCTCTCTGGATAAGATTCTCTCCTTCGGTTGACGGATCACCTGCACCAACCTGATTTGTAAGCAGGTCATAATAAATGCCCTCCGACGGAATAAACATGAATGCGAAGTCCATCGTGCCCTCCTCGGGGCGGATATACTTCGCCGTTTCCTGAATACGTTTCTTTAGATCCTCGACGAACATCTTCTCGAAACCGGGACGTTCCGCATCGCTCGCATGCACCAGGCGATTGTAGTTCTCGAGTGAGAATTTCGAATCGATCGGGACGACTTTGTCACTCACGAATACGGCGGCGTCGACTATCTCGCCATTTTTAAATGGATACTGCATCTGGTACATACCCGGCGGCAGAACGTTCTTTAAGACCGTTTCCAGGTAGTACTCGCCGAGAATGCCGCGCTGTTTCGGATTCTTCAAAATGTCTTGCAAACTCTTAAGTTGCTCGGCGAAGCTTTGCGTCTGGCGGCCGATCTCCTTCACCGACGTCACTTCTTGCGTGATCTCTTTAATCAGCCGGGACGATTCAGAGAATTGGCGATGGGCGTTCTCCTGCATCGCTTTCGACGATTCAGATACACGCGCGTCGAGTGTGCGCGATAGCTCCTGAATTTGTTGTTGGAGAAGGATCATTCCCTGCCCTTCCTGGGGCGTCTCGCGTCGCCGCAATATGAAATAGAGCAAGGCTGCCTGAGCGAGAATTACTACAACCACCGTGAGGATGATAGCCGTTGTGCTCATAGACATATAGTATACTTTACCGCATGACAATCCACGAAACGTTGAAGCAATCAATCCCGGATGCACTCCGCGAGAAGGACGATGTCCGTCTGCGCACTCTTCGCTCGCTCGTCGCGGCGATGGTGAATGAGCTTGTCGCGAAGAGGCGGAAGCCGACCGAGTTCCTGACCGACGAGGAAGCGATTTCGGTGCTGAAGCGCGCGGCGAATCAACGCAAGGACTCCATTACGCAATTCGAGAATGCGTCTCGGGAGGACTTAGCCGGACCGGAAAAAGCCGAGCTCGTCATCATCAACACGTATCTCCCGGCGATGATGACCCGCGAAGAGATTCAGACCCATGTGGCAGCAAAGATGAACGAGTTAGGCGAAGCAATAAAAATTGACGCGAACAAATTAGTGGGCATCGTGATGAAGGAGCTCAAGGGTCGGGCAGACGGGAATGATGTGAAGGTCGTTGTGGATAACCTCACTACTTGCTTTCATAAGTGATTTGGTGTCTAATATAGGTCAGAAAAGGGGAGGTGCAGGATGACAGCTGACGATAAGAAGCTGTTGGACAAGGTTATGGAAGTGGCGGGTGCAAACGAGAACCGGATTCATGATGGGATCGTCGTGACGCTTCGTGGAACTCATGACCGTGCGCGCCGGTCGTATCTCTGGCGCAAATTAGAAAAGGCTGCGATCGCCAAGATACGCCGGCGGGCGCGTACGCGGGCAGCTGCCTAAATGGCGGCGATGGGCGGGGACGACCACACGTTCCCGCCCTTCGATTTTCTGCTTCCCTACCCTCTCTTTTTTTGTTATAAAACAAACAAGGCCCTATCGTCTAACGGTTAGGACGGAAGCTTCTCAAGCTTTAAATCCGGGTTCGATTCCCGGTAGGGTCACCTACAAGAGCGTTTTAATGGAGAACGCGACCGGAGGATCGATGCCGAATTGAAGCGTTACCGCTGTCGTGCCCAATTTTTTCGGCATGAGGGTGAACGTTAATATCCTATAGCCCAAATCAGAAAAGCGATAGGTGATTTCACTCGTGCCGATGTTGGTCGAAACTGGCTCTGGTTCAATTCGCGTCACTGCGAAATCATCCAGCAATTTCTTCTCGACACGGATTGAGAACTCGCCCTTATTTCTTAGTGCATTCATTATGGAAATGGAAAGGATAGTTGGCTTGTATAGATAGGCGGTTGGAGCATATTCCACGTGCATATTGATTGCATTTGCCTGCGACTTCTCGGACGTGTTCGATATCACACCGGCATTGAATACGCCCGGAATGATCAGTAACAGACCAAGCGCCGGCCACGCTTGGCGCAATACGGGTCTACCATGAACGCGCACCAACTCCTGCGCGTGATAGATTTCTTGTCTGATTCTGATGGCCAGTACTGACATAGGTGTGCATGTATCAAAATATATTTCGCACCATACTGATTGCCGGTAATCACGATGAAGGAAGTATTACAATGGCGCTCTGTAGAGACGATGAAGACACCCTTACGAGGGCGTCTTCATCACTTCATAATGTTGACGCTAGGCCTTCTTTTTCCACTCCCTCTCTTGGCGAACTAGTTTTGCGGCGTCTGCGGCGTCTGCGAGAAGAGCTTCGACAATTCGCTCGGTGCGGATAGATTGGGAACCTTTCACGAGGATGACATCACCCGGACGGACTAATTCGACTACCGATTTGGCGGCCGCGCGAGAGTTGTCGAATAGTATGACATCTACGTTTTTTCCTGCGGCGGCGAATGCTCGAGCGCGAATACCGACTGCAACGACGACATCCGCCGAGGATGCGGCGAGTGCACCGATGCGCCCATGCTCCTCGACCGAGTAGCGTCCGAGCTCGAGCATGTCGCCGAGGACGGCGATACGGCGTTTGGCATGAGGAAATGTTTTCAAGGTAGCGAGCGCCTCCTCGAGCGCGGCAGGTGATGAATTATAGGAGTCGTCAATGATGACTGAATCGTTCTTGCCCGCGAAGAGCCGTCCGCGTCCTGGCGGTGGTTCATATTTCTCAAGCGCGCCAAGTGCTTCAGGCAGGGCGATCTTAAAAGCGATCGCGGCCGCTAGAGCGGCCGCGAGTGGGAGTATCTGTATCTTCCCAACTGAACCCTTCACGATGAGTATTCCCTTATCCCCCTCAACCAACACCTCTGCTGCCATGCCATCGATCTTGCCGTCTGTTTCGTGGAAATCAATGTTTCTTACGTGGACGGTGGCATCCTCATTTATGCCATAGGAGATGACTCGCGCTGACGTGTGTTTCGCCATTTCGATCGCATGCGGCTTATCAGAGGAAATAATAAGAGGCGCGGCCGGACGAAGCGCGTACGCGGGTGAGAATTCCTCTTCTCGCACCGCTTCGGGCGATAGATATGCCTCGACGTGCACCGGAATATCGGGGAGACGCGTGACGACGACGACGTCCGGTGTAGCGACGCGCAGTATGCGCGCGAGGTCGCCAGGGCGGTCGGCGCCTATCTCGAGTACAAGCATGTTTGGGTAATGATTCGGCAGAATAAGGAGCGCGAGGGCGCTCTTCGCAATCCCGATCCATGCGAGAGGATTGTGCCAAGGATTTTTAACCCCCAGTATGGTGAAAGGAACGCCAAATTCGCTGTTAAAGCTCTTTGCGCTCTTACGTACGAAGAATCGGGCGGAGAGCGCTACCGCGACGGCATCTTTAGTGGATGTCTTTCCCACCGAACCGGTGACCATGACGATCTGCGGCTGGTACTTATGTATCACCACTCGAGCAACGAGCCCGAGAACGAATGCAACTATCGATTTACAGAGACTTTTCATACTTATGTCGAAGTGGTGAATCCACGATCAGGCGGTACCGCGTAGTAGTCGATAAGGAAGTGTACCAAATCGAGGAATGTCGTGTCTAACGTTTCTGATGCGTATTTCACGCCTTTTGGATCGTTTGTGTACAGCAAGATAATGAAGCGTGGCGCATAAGAGGGGAAGAATCCGACGAAAGAGTGGAAGAAACGGTCCTGATAATAACCCCCGCTTGCCGTCGTGAGTTGAGCGGTGCCTGTCTTTGCTGCTACCGACATGGTGGGAATCTTTGCCTTTCCACCATACAACACGTCGTCAGTAAGCGCATCCATCATCGAGGTCGTCTCGCGTACCGCACCGCTGCCGAATACGGGAATCTCTTGACTCCAGTCCAGTGGTCGTACAATGCCAGAATTAAGCCGTACTGCACTTACAAGATGCGGCTCAACCATTGTGCCGCCGTTGGCTAGTGCGCCGAGCGCACGAATCATCTGGAGCGGTGTCATCGCGATACCCTGGCCGAATGCCGCGGTATCGTAATTGACCTGCTGTGATGTACTCAAATTGCCGAGCAGCGCGCGTGTCTCGTTCGGCAGGTCGACGCCCGTCTTCTGGCCGAAGAGTTTCGTGAAATAGGTGCGGAAATTATCCTGACCAAGCTGTGTGGCCACCCATGACGCGCCGACGTTGAGCGATTGCACAATTATCTGCTGCATGGGGATGACGCCGCGCGCTTTCAGATCCCAGTTGCAGAGCGTCTCCGCATTCACGGTGATGCAGCCGGTATCATTGTAGGTCGTACTCGGCGTAATGACTCCGGCATCAAGCCCTGAGGTCATCGTGAGCGGCTTCATGATAGAGCCAAATTCGTGAATGTGTTCCACGAGCGGATTACCAAGGAGCACAGGGTCGACATCGGTTAAATTGTTCGCATCGTAGGTCGGGTAGCTGGCCAGTGCGATAATCGCTCCTGTCCCGGGGTCCATGATAATCCCACCCGATTCCTGGCTCGAATATTTCCGCGTTATCTTGGCGATATCATCAGCCAGCCGCGTTTGTACCTCCGGCTCGATGGTCGTGATGATGTCGCCCTCGCGAGTGTCTCTCGCATTCACGAGCAGATCTCCTATATTCGAGAAAAGTTCTGCAAAAAAGTTTTTGTAGAGAGAATCGCCCGAACGAGAGAGCGTCGCGTCATACACAGCCTCGAGACCCGTCTGACCTGTGAGCGTGTCGCCAGATCCGTAGGAGACGATGCCTATCGACTGGGCCGCGAGCGATCCGCCGGGGTAGTAACGCCAGCGTTCACGGAGTACCTGAACACCGGGGAGCGCCTTTTGTGAGAATGCTTTGCCGTTTTCCTCAGATAAACGGTGCGCTACCTCGACATATACCTGATTCTTTTTCGACGACGCGGCAAGAAAAGCGTCGTGACTGATTGTCGTGGAAGCAACAGCCGAGATCGCAGCGTACGCAGCCTCGGGATCTCGAATGGTTTGCGGATTTATCGCAATAAGAAAACCAGTGACAAGCGTTGCTGCCGAGATGAGCGTGCCATCCTTCCGCGTAAAATAGATCGAGCCGCGATCAAAAAGGCCACTTCCACCAGAAGCGAACTGGCGATCCGCCTTCTGCGCGTAGTCCTTTCCATCAACGATTTGTACGAAATAGAGACGCACGATGATAATGATCGCACTCGCGAGTATACATACGAGAACGACACGGATGCGGGTACGAAACTGTGCGCGCATGGATCCGCGTTATCTGAGGGCCGTCCCGCTCTTTGCTGGCACAAATGTCTTGGCAACAGGCGTGACATAGCCCGCGACAGTGTAATCTGTCGCAGTGATGCGTGCGATCGTATTCAAATAGTGTGCCTCGAGAGCGGCAACGGCCGCCTCATCATTGCGAAGAGATTGTGAGAATTCGACGGTATGCGCTGCGTAGCTCATCACAACTGCGATGAGGCCGATATAGGTGACGACGAGCGCCGCAACCACCGTCGTACAAATCGACACGAGAGAATATCGCAGGTGGAAACGGGGAAGGTTATACAACATAAGAAAGGAGTGAGGTTACAGAGTGGGTAAATTCCGCGACTGACGCAGAAGCTGCTCTCTCAAACACACGGAGTTTTGCACTCCTGGCGCGACGATTCGCAAGGATTTCAGCCCGTGTCGGTGTGAGTGGCTTTTTGGGCGTGAGCGAGCCGAGACCGTTACGCGACGCGTCGCGGAGAATATTTTTTACTACGCGATCTTCAATACTGTGGAAGGTGATAACCGCTAATCGTCCGCAGGGTGTGAGTACGTTAAGTGCCGCCACGAGTCCTTCCTTCAGACTGCCGATCTCGTCATTGACTGCAATACGAAGCGCTTGGAACGTTTTCGTCGCCGGATGGATCTTCCGCGTGTGATATGAGCGCGGCGTTCCGGCGAGTACCGTAGCAACGAGGGATCCCGTCGTGAGGATGCGCCCTTTCGCGCGCTCTGCGACGATTGCCTTGGCGATACCGCGCGCATAGCGCTCTTCGCCATACGTGTAGATGAGATTTGCGAGATCTTCTTCAGAGTATGTGTTAACGATATCTGCGGCCGTTTCTCCCGTCTCGCCATAGGTCATCAGAAGTGGTTCATCATTTTGGAATGAGAAACCGCGCGGTGAAGCAATTTGGTACCCGCTCCACCCGAGGTCGAAGAGAACGGCATCTACGTGACCAATCTTAAGTCTCTCGAGAATTCGCTCAAGATTGCGGAAGTTGTCGTTCACGATGTGAGCGACCGGTCGCTCGGGACGGCGATCGCGGGCGAAGACCTCGCGCCCGCGCTCGACTGCGTCAGGGTCTGCGTCAATGCCAATCAATATGCCGCCCTCTCCGAGGGCGGCGAGCATCTCGGCAAAGTGCCCTGCCCCGCCGATCGTCGCGTCAACGACAACGTTGCTGGGTTGTACATTGAGGGCACCCCGCACTTCCTTCGGCATAACGCTTTCGTGTTTTGCTTCCATGTCAGTTCATTTCATCAACTTTCTCGGCAAAGACGTCTGCATCGCGTTCGATCGCGGCAGTGTAGTTCTTCCAGGCCTGCTCCTCCCAGATCTCGACTCGATCTGCGACCCCGGCGATTACCGCCTTCTCCTTAATCGCGGCAAATGACTTCAAATTCTCAGGGATAAGAACACGGCCGGTGCCATCAACATCGGCCTCGAAGGACCCCGCGAGGAAGAGGCGTGCGAGGCCTCGACGAGCCGCATTCCCGCTCGCGCCAGCAGCGTAGACGCGCGCCTCCTTCTCCCACGCCTTGCGCGAATAGACATACAGACAATGATCAAGACCGCGCGTGACAACGACGACGCGGCCGAGATCCTTCCGGAACTTTGACGGAAGTGAGATTCTGTTCTTAGAATCGAACGTGTGCAAATATTCGCCGAGGAACATAGTGGGCGGTTGCTGGATGAGAGGCGGCCATGACCCCGCTTCCCACTCCATTAACCATTAATGGATTATATCCCACTCCTCCCCACATTTTGCATGAAGTTATCCCCACTTCTACGCCGAGGCTTCGAAGTGCACGGCACCAGGTAAAAACAAGGTTAGACCTTGAGAATCTGGGCTAAGGTCGAACCTTGTTCTTAAGGAGATATACGCTATCGTGGACGCATTAGTGGGAAGATCTGCGCTTCGCGGACGGAAACGCCCTCGAGGAAGCTGAAAAGCCGCTCAGAAACGCCAAAGCCAAAGGCGGGTGGCATGCCGTATTCAAGTGCCTCTACGAACTCAGTGTCAGCCATTTGAGCCTCCTCATCACCAGCCTCGCGCAGCTGCTGTTGTCGCTTGAAACGTGCAGCTTGATCAACTGGGTCGTTGAGTTCACTGAATCCCTTACCTATTTCTGAACCCGCAATAATGACCTGGAAACGTTCAACCACTCGCGGATCTTTTGCGCTCTTCTTTGCAAGCGGTTCCATGTATGCGGGCACATTGATCAGGAATCCAGGGCCCGCGAGCGATTTCCTAATCTGCTTCCATGCGATGTCGACAAGTCGTTCAATCCCTGCTTCTTTTTCAAATTGAATATTCTTCTCTTTCAAAACAAGTGCCCAGTCTGCCTTAACGTCGAGCGGATTAACGCCGAACTCTTTTTCCATGAGATCACTATAATCATAGGTCTCCCATTCTTTATCAAGATCGATAGTCGACCCTTTTATGGTAAACGTGCGCTTGCCATAGACCTTGTCTGAAATGTCGCGGTACAGGTCGGTAATCATTTCCATCCCCGCCTCATAATCTTTGAACGCCTCATAAAATTCGACTTGAGTGTAATCCTGCAGATGTTCAGCGGACATGCCCTCATTGCGGAAAATGCGGCCGATCTCAAAGATTTTTGGTAATCCGGCGATCAGGAGGCGTTTCTGCCATAGTTCGCCGGCTGAAATACGCAGATACACGTCCATATCGAGTGCATTGTGATGCGTTACAAATGGACGCGCATCTGCCCCGCCCGTAATATTCTCGAGCGCCGGTGTCTCTACCTCAATAAAGTCTCGGTCAAGGAGAAATTGTCGAATAGTGTTCCAGAACAGTGAACGACGCTTGATGCGCTCCGCGAGTTCTCCCGTGAGCAAGATGTCGAGATAACGCTTGCGATAGCGTTCATCTTCGTCTTTGATGCCGAACCACTCGTCTGGCAGGGGCCGGAGCGACTTAGCGAGCATACGCCACGAGCTCACACTAAGGGATGGCATGCCGCGCTTTGTAGTAAAGGCTGTGCCGGAGAACTCTATAATATCGCCTGTGTCGACAGTCGCGACAAACAAGCCATATATATCGTCGCCAAGTTTATCCTTTTGCAAGAAGCACTGACCTTTTGTCCCGTCAAAAATATCAACGAAGAGTGCCCCACCGTGCTCGCGCAGAGACATCACGCGACCCGCGAGAACTACTTGTTCAAAATCCTGCTCCAGTACGGTGTGATTTTCGAGGAATTGCTGGACCGTATGCGTGCGACCATTTGTAGAAGGATATGCCTCAAACCCTGACTCCTTGAGCCGTTCAATCTTTGCGAGCCGCTCTGCCCGAACCGTATCGATCAAGGCCATACTCACTACTATACATCAGTTTATTAGTTCACCTTCTCTATCGTATACGTCTGTTTACCGTTCGGCGTCTCGAAGGTGAACACGTCGCCTCTCTTTTTCCCCATGAGTGCGGCGCCGAGCGGCGAGACATGGGAGAGCTTCTTGATGCGCATGTCGGCCTCCTCACTGCCAACAATCGTGTATTCGTGTACATCGGCGATGCCCTCCTTCTTAATCGCTACCTTCGATCCGAACCCGACTTCATTTTTCTTCTTTCCATCGGTGATGATGGTGGTATGCTTCACGAGATCCTCGAGCTTCTTGATGCGCTCTTCGGTCGCCGCCTGCAGGTCACGAGCTTCCTGGTATTCGGCATTCTCAGAGAGGTCGCCGAGCGCTCGCGCGTATTCGAGATTCTTCGCGATCTCGGTTCGCCGCACCGTCTTCAGGTGCTCGAGCTCCTTAACCATCTCGTCAAATTTTTCTTGCGAGACGACGGCAATCTGTGCATCAGTCATATTTTATGTTTATTGAAAACTACGTGCCCGCATTGTACGTGCCCCGTACCAACATGCAAGCTCACGTGCAAAATCTCTGAAAATTGTTATCTTGTGATGAGTAGCAGAAAGGTGGTGATGCTTTTGGACACGGACACGTAGAAAATTGTCCGGGACGAGGCCATTCACTAGGGTGACAAGATGAGGTGGAGGAAATCTCCGAGCGGAGCGTGTCCCGGCGATCCGCTTTTTTATTGTGCTCGCACTTCGAAGCCCCGAATCAGCGAGGGGCGTAGTAGTGGACCTACGGGGAGTCGAACCCCGACCTCGTCCATGCCATGGACGCGTTCTACCGCTGAACTATAGGCCCGTATGTCGCACTATAGCAAATGCTTAC